>CABYUJ010000001.1:0-225700 GCA_902522155.1 uncultured Alphaproteobacteria bacterium
AATTAAATAATTAAATGAAGGTTGCACTGATTCAAATTACAGTCGGTTCAAACTTTGATGAAAATTTTGAAAAATCAAAAAAATTTTTACAAGATAGTTTAAACTCAAGCCCAGATTTCATTTTACTACCTGAGTGCTTTCTCTTTTTATCAAGTAAATCAAAAATTTTAATTGAAATGAATCATGACTCTGTAAAATATTTTAAAAATTTTTCAAAGATAAATAACGTATATTTACTATTGGGATCAATTCCCATAACCGAAAATGATAAATTATTTAATCGGTCAATTTTAATTAATCCTGATGGAGATATAATTTCAATTTATGACAAAATTCATATGTTTGACATTACTTTAAAAAATGGTGAGTCATACAAAGAAAGTGATTTTTACTCACCTGGAAGTGAATTAAAAATCACTAAAGTATTGGGTCACTCAGTTGGTCATACTATTTGTTATGATTTGAGGTACCCTAAATTGTACAGAGCTTTGGCAAAAAAAGGTTCACAAATTATTGTTGTCCCTTCAGCATTTACGCACACAACAGGTAAGGCTCATTGGCATTCTCTTATTAAAGCAAGGGCTATTGAGAATGGAGTTTTTATATTGGCACCTAATCAATGGGGAGTAAATAATGAAAAAAGAGTAACTTATGGGCATACTTTAATAGTAGACCCTTGGGGAGAGACATTAGCTGAAGCTGAAGATGGTGAAATGATCATTGCTGCTGAACTTGATTTAAATAGAGTTAGAGAGTGTCAAAACGCAATACCTGTATTAGATAATGATAGAAATTTTGATTAATATTATTGAAAATTATCATTGAATGACCAAATATAAAGAATGATAAAATTTGATTTAATTTGCGAAAATCAACACATATTTGAAGCTAGTTTTGATGACTCAAACTCTTTTGAAAAACAAAAAAGGAAAAAACAAATTGAATGCCCTTTCTGTAATTCATCAACAATATCAAAATCAGTTATGGCACCAAACATTTCTGGTAAATCAACAAGTTCAGCTAAAATAAATCGTGAAAAAAAGAAATTATTTTCAAATTATAATAAACAATTAAATAAAATTAAATCTGAAATAGAAAAAAATTTTACTTATGTTGGAAAAAAATTTCCAGAAGAAGCTAGAAAAATTCATTATGGTGAAGCGAAAGACAAACCTATTTATGGAGAGGCAACTGAAAAAGAAAGTCAAGAATTGGTCGATGAGGGTATAGGTTTAGTAAGACTCCCTTTTAATAAAAAAGAACTATTGAACTCAGACATTATGACTCTCAAATAATTGGAGGTATTGCTCTTTATCATGGATTTGTTGCTGAAATGAAAACTGGAGAAGGCAAAACACTTGCCGCAACAATTCCAATCATATTAAATTATGTCTTAAATAAAAAAGTTCATTTAATTACTGTTAATGATTATTTAGCGAAAAGAGACTCTCTTTGGATGGGACCAATTTTTGAATACTTAAACATAAGCTGTTCATACATTCAAAACAGCCAAACTGTTGAAGAAAAAGTAAGTAGCTATAAATCTCATGTCGTATATGGAAATAATAATGAATTTTGCTTTGATTATCTGAGAGATAATTTAAGAGGAATCAATCAACCAAAAATGCAAAATGAGCATCATATAGCTTTAATTGATGAGGCTGACTCTGTACTAATCGATGAGTCAAGGTCACCTTTAGGTATTTCAGGACCTGTGAAGACTCCCATTAAACTTTTTAAATTATGCTATGAAATTACTCAAGACCTCCTAAAAAGCGATGTTGAGATAAACGAAGAAAGAAAAAATGTTTTGCTTATAGACAGCGGTATTAAGAAAATAGAATTCAACCTAAAAAAAATTAATTTTTTAAAAGGAAATAGTTTGTTTGATAATGAAAATTTAGAGGCTTATCAAATCATAAATCAATCACTTAAAGCACGTTTTTTGTATGAAAGAGACAAAGATTATGTTGTAAAAGATGGTCAGATTATTGTCATAGATGAGTTCTCAGGTAGATTAGCAGAAGGAAGAAGGTTTGGTGAGGGTCTTCATCAATCTTTGGAAGCCAAAGAGAATCTTAAAATACAAGAAGAGAGTATTACTTTAGCAAGTATAACTTTTCAAAATTATTTTAAAAAATATCAAAAGTTATCTGGAATGACAGGTACCGCTCTCACTGAGTCAGAAGAGTTTTTGGAAATATATGGCTTGAGTGTAATAGAAATACCTACTCATAAACCTATGGTCAGAATTGATCAAAATGATCAAATTTATAAAACTCCGGACGAAAAATACAAAGCTGTTTTAGACTTAGTGAAGGAAAAATATGAAAAAGGTCAACCTATATTAGTAGGTACAACTTCAATTGAAAAATCAAATTTTATTTCAGATATATTAAAAACTAACAATATTCCTCACAATGTTTTAAATGCAAAAAATCATGAGAATGAGGCTGAAATTATTGCTTTAGCGGGCAAACCGTCACAAGTAACGGTTGCTACTAATATGGCAGGTAGAGGTACCGATATTAGATTAGGTGGTAATCCAGAAATAGATAAAAATTTTAATGAGAATGATTACCAAAAGGTAATTGATTTGGGTGGGTTATGTATTTTAGGCACTGAAAGGCACGAAAGTAGAAGAATAGATAATCAATTAAGAGGAAGGTCTGGAAGACAGGGAGATCCTGGACAAAGTATATTTTTTGTCTCTTTAGAAGATGACTTGATGAGAATTTTTGGATCAGAAAAACTTCAATCTATGCTTTCGACATTGGGTCTTAAAAAAGGAGAAGTTATTGAACATAAATGGTTAACTTCATCAATAGAAAGAGCACAAAAAAGAGTTGAGGGTCATAATTTTGATATTAGGAAACAATTATTAGAGTTTGATAATATTATTGATAAACAAAGAAATATAATTTACTCCAAAAGAGAAACTATTATTAATGAAGATATAATAAATTTTATTCAAGAAACTGAGGATGAATTTATATCTAATTTGTTAGAAAGTGAAAAAGAAGAAATTAAGAATTTCTCGGACTTGTTGTCTTTCATTAAACCAGAAGAAAATGGTAATAAAGACCATTATCTTTCTTCATTTAAAAAAATTAAAGATGAAAATTACGCAAAACATACAAATGCTTATATTTTTATACTAAGACAAGTAAGCCTTTCTATTTTAGATAAAAATTGGCATAACCATATTCAAGAGCTTACAAATATACGCATGTCTGTTAGTCTCAGCGGATATGGAGGGAAAGATCCAGTTAATGAATTTCGTAAGGCCTCTTTGAGTGCATTCAATCAATTAATATATGAAATACAAAAGCAAATGGTGTTAGTCTTAAACAATATAAGGGTTGAAAAAAAGAGTGAAAATCAAGAGGACAAAAAAATTGAACCCATTACTAAAAAAATTGGAAGGAATGATCCTTGTCCTTGTGGATCAGGAAAAAAATACAAACAGTGTCATGGAAGCAATTAATTAAACAATATAATTTAAATATCTATTATTTCTTTTCTTTATCAATTCATCTTTCGGTAGTAATTTGAGACCCTCAATACTTTTTATCAAAGCAACTTTAAGATCATTTGAGACCTTTTCAAAATGCCTATGAGCTCCTCCTACTGGCTCTTCGATAATTTGATCGATAATTTTTAATTCTAGGCAATCTTTTGCGGTTATTTTGAGAGAATTTGATGCTGTCTCAGCAAAATCTGAGGATTTCCATAATATTGAGGAACAACCCTCAGGAGAAATAACAGAATAAATTGAATTACTTAGCATTATGACTATATCGCTTGTAGCTAGAGCAATTGCGCCACCTGATCCACCCTCACCTATGACTATAGAAATACATGGTGTTTCACAATTTAGGGATACTTTCATTGATTGGGCAATTGCCTCAGCTTGTCCCCTTTCCTCGGCGTCCTTACCAGGGTAAGCACCGGATGTGTCCACAAAACAAATTAAAGGTAAATTTAATTTTGAGGCTAATTTCATAATTCTTTGGGATTTTCTATAACCTTCAGGTTTTGCCATGCCAAAATTATGCTTTAATCTCGTGTTCATATCATTACCCTTTTCTGTGCCTAGTATGATGACAGGTAAGTTATCTAAAAAAGCAAAACCAGAGATAATGGCATTATCTTCAGAATAAAGTCTATCACCATAAAGAGGTGTAAATTTTGAGAAAATACTATCTATATAACCTTTTGTTTTGGGTCTATTTGGATGTCTTGCAAGTTTGACAATTTGCCAAGGAGATAAATTAGAGTAAATTCTTTTTAACTCTATTTGTTTTTTTTTCTCAATATCTTTAATTTTTCCATCTACATCTATATCACTTTCTTTTGAAAGCTTGATTAAAGATTGTATTTCCAAATCAAATTTTTCCAATTTTTCTTCAAAATCTAAGTAAAACATTTTTAAACTATAATTTATTTTTTAATGGATGATAAGAGTCTAAAACTCTCTTTTTCATTGACTTTGCGACTTTAGTATAAATTTCTGTAGTTGAAATACTTGAGTGACCTAAAAGTTTTTGTATGTGTCTAATATCGGCGTTATTTTCTAACATAGTAGTAGCAAATGAGTGTCTAAAAACATGAGAAGATAATTTATCTTTAATTACTGAGTCGTTATGACAATTTTCAAGAAATTTGTTTACCGATCTAGCAGAAATCTTTTTATTATTTAACGCAAATACAAATTGGTTTTTTTTTCCTAAATTTTTCAAAAGCTCCAAAAAATCTTTAGTTATAAATACTTTTCTCTCTTTAGAGCCTTTTCCATATATGTATATAGAATTATCTTGATGGTTAATATCAGACCATTTTAAATTCAGTGCCTCTGATATCCTCAAACCTGATAAATAAATTAATTTTAGCACTAAAATGTAAAGCTCTTTATTAGTCTGTTTTGAATTATACAAATTTATGAATATTTGCTCCATTTGTAATTTTGATATGGCCTTAGGAATTTTTTTTAAATTTGAAAAGCTTTCAAATTCTTGAAAATCAATTTTTGCAATAATTTTTTCGGTTTGTAGAAACTTCAAAAAATTTTTTAGAGTTGAGATTTTTCTATTTATACTCGATATTTTCAAATTCTTTTTTCTTAAATTAGTAATATATAATTTAATCTTAGCAGTGAGATCACTTGGTTTTATATCCTCAGTATAAAAAAATTGATCTAAATCAACTAAATAATTATTTACAGAGTTTCTTGAAAGATTTTTTTCAGAGATTAAAAATTGTGTGTATAAATCTTTATATTTTTCATATTTCATAAATTAATTAAATGTGCTCTAAAGGCTAATTTTATCAATTCATTTTTTAAATATTCATTATCTATTATGTAATTATTTAAAAAGTATAAGTCGAATTCATTTATAGAATAAAATTTTTCACTTAAATTGACATAATAAATGTATGAGTCAATTAAATTTAAATTTTCTGCTAAACTAGCCAAATAAACAGGATTAACTGAAATTGTATCTGTATCAGTTATTTTTAGATTATCACTCTCTAAAAAATTTATATTTCTATTTAAAAATAAAAATTTCATCAAAGGACTATCTATATGCTCATTGCTATCTGCATAGTATTTGTTATCAAAGTTTTTAATCAAATAATTCTTCAAAGCTTTTCCTATATCATTGTTTTCAATTACACCGTTAGGCACATCTTTTAATAAAATTAACAGATTTTCTAAAAAACTTGAATTTTCATAAAGTGATAGAAGCATTAAACCATTAATATAGTTTAAGTTTCTTGACGTGATTCTCATTTCACTGAATTGATCATTTATTAGCCTAGATACATCATATAAATCTAATTGTAGAAAAGGAATATAGCTCTCTAAAATCTCAAGTTTTTTATTATAGTTAATATTTTTTTGCATTTCTTCATACATTAGCAATTCTTTAGGCTTAACTTTTAACATTTCTAACATAGATAAATATTGCGATTTGTTAATAACTCTATTTTTAAAAAGATAATTTATTTGATAAAGATCTATTGTATTTGATTTTAGATATATTTCTAATTCAAGAACATTATTTATTTCATCTACATTTACTTTTATATTATCAGAAATCAAAGCGATATATTTATCAATTAATCCTAATTCGCTTAAGTTGTAATTGATTTCAATTGTATTTTTTTTAAGGAAGTCCAGTAAGAATTTTGTATTTAGTTTATCGAATTCATTTTGATCATAAATTTCAATTATAAAATTAATCTGCTCAAATTGATTATCATATATTAAGCATAAGATATTATAGATCAAAATATCATCAAATTTTTTTTGATTATTATCCAATACAAATAAATATCGACACAGTTCATCAAAATCATTTGAGTCATATAAATAAGCTAAATATGAGTCATTATTATTTGGGTTTTGGAATTCTTCAAAAATAACTTTTTCAAACAAATTTGAGTTGATTTGGTATCTATAATTTTTTTTATTAAATAAATTTATTTTTTCGAAAAAAAAATCAATTTCGTTTGAATATTCAGGATAAATAATATTATTTGTTAGTGGATCAAATAAAGAGTAAAAAAAATTATTATTATTTTCTGTTGAGTTTATAAGTTTTAGAAGAGTTTCTTCTGATTCTATTGATGAGATAATATTATTCTGTGAGAATGATTTTTCTTGGAATATAATTTCCTCATTATATTCATTTGCCTTTAATGGAAGACCTATTATTAACAAAAAAAAAATAAAATATTTCATATGAATTGATCTATTGGAATGTTATAAACCTTTTCTTTTGTTGGTGCGGGTATATTTATAGAGTTAATTAAAACAAAACCTAATAAAATTAGTGCAATAATCGTTGATAGTAATGCTATTTTTCTCATAGTTATTAATTTATTGGTTTTTAATATTATATATTTAAAACATATCAAATAACAATGGTGAAAAAAAATTTTGAAAAAATATGTATGATTGGTATGCCTGGCTCGGGTAAATCTACGATTGGTAGAGCTTTATCTGATCACTTAAAATTTGATTTTTATGATACTGATGAACTAATTGAAATTGAAAATCAATCAAAAATAAAAGACATATTTAACAAAAAGGGTGAAGAACATTTTAGAAAAGTAGAGAGATCAATGTTCAAAAAATTGATTTTGAAGAAAAAGATAGTTATTTCTACTGGTGGGGGAATAATTCTAAAAAATAAAGACCTGTTAAGGCAAACATTTAATATATATTTAAAATGTGATTTAGAAACTTTAATTAAGAGAACCTCACGAAATAAAAATAGACCCCTATTAAAAAATAATGTTGAGAAAAATATAAAAATACTTTTCAATGATAGAAAAGAAATTTACAATGAAGTTTCTGATTTTACTATTAAAGCAACTAGTAATACAAAACAAACTATAAAAACTATATTAGAACATTTAAATTAATGAAAATAAGAAAGATAATTGATAAACACATACACGAAATTGAATTTTTAAAAATAGATCAATTAGAAAAAAAATTAATTAATAATATTTCAAATCACGATATTTTAATATTTGATAGGAATATTGTTAAAAATAGATTAATTAAAAAACTTTTAAAAAAATTTCCAAAACGATGTTTTTTTATTAAGGGCCACGAAAAAATTAAAAATATACAAAACTATTCGTCTTTGATTGAGAAAATAATTAAATTAGGAGTTCAACGTAAAACTTTAATTTATTCGTTTGGTGGTGGAACAATTGGAGATCTCTCTGGTTTTTTAGCATCCACGATATTAAGAGGAGTTGAGCACGTTATGATACCCACCTCTCTTTTAGCTATGGTAGATAGCTCCATTGGTGGTAAAACAGGAGTTAATAGCAAATTTGGTAAAAATTTAATTGGAACTTTTTATCTCCCAAAAAAAGTATTTATATGTCCAGATTTTCTAAAAAGTTTACCAAAAAGGGAAATTGCATGTGGATATGCAGAAATAATTAAATATAGCCTTATTAACTCAAACCAACTTCATAAAATTCTTATTAAAAGATCTAAGGGTGACATAAATAAAATTATTAAACTATCAATTTATTCGAAATTTAAATATATCAGTGATTTTAGGGAAAAATTAAAATCTAAAAACTCTAGAGCAATTCTAAACTTTGGACACACAATTGGTCATGCTATTGAAAATTCAAATTTTTATAAAGGTAATCTAAAACATGGAGAAGCAATATCTTTAGGAATGATTTTAGAATTAAAAATTTCTAGTTTATTAAATTATTATCCTAAAACAGTAGATAGTTTAATTGAAATTTTAAAAAAATATAATTTACCTATTAACTACAGCAAATATGTAAATAAAAAAACTATTCCATCTTTAATAAAAAAAATTACATTTGATAAAAAAGCTATAAACGAAGATGTTAATATTGTTCTCATCGGAAAAAATGGAGGTTTTATAAAAAAGATTTCAATTAGAGATCTTAAATCTATTTTAAATCAAATAAAATAATGACTTTAATTGTTATTTTAAAAATTTTAGCGATAATTATTTTACTCCTGTTATCAGCCCTTTCCTCAGGTTCGGAAACTGCTTTAACTGCAGTATCGAAACAGCGAGCTCATAGACAAAAAGATAAAGGAGCTAAAAATGCGAATTTCATTTTAAAAATTAAAGAATTCAAAGATGAATTTATTACAGGCATCTTACTTGCTAATAACCTATTTAATATTTTAGCTACAGCTTTAATGACAGAATTACTTGTCACAGAATTTGGTGGTTTAGGGGTTTCTGTTGCTACAATTTTTATGACATTAATGATTGTTATATTTTCTGAAGTTACTCCTAAAATTTTTGCTATCAACAAACCTATGACTTTTGCACTAAAAGTTTCTAAGTTTTTTTACTTTTACACGAAATTAATTAAACCGATTGTAAATCTTATTAATAAAGTTTCTAACAAAATTATTAAATTGATTGGATTAAATTTAAATGCAGACCAATCAAAAATTATAGAAGAGGAGTTTGAAGGAGCTGTACAACTGCAAAAACAATACTCAAAAGATGGTGAATATGAAGCTGATTATATGAGTAATATTCTTGAATTAAAAAAATTAAAAGTTGATGAGCTAATGACTCACAGAAATGAAATTCTATTCATTAACCTAGATGACCCCTATAAACAAAATTTTAAAACAATAAGTTCATCAACATTCACAAGAATACCTGTTATTAAGGGAAGCTTTAATAATCTGGTTGGTATTATCGATATAAGAGATCTGTTAAAAGACTCTACTCTAGAGGATTCAAATGAAAGTATTGAAAGAAATACTTTTCAGCCTGTTTTTATTCCCCAAAACAAACTTGCGATGAAACAACTTATTGATTTTAAATCTTCAAGAGAACATATGGCTTTGATAGTTGATGAATATGGAGAAATACAAGGTTTAATTACATTAGAGGATATTATTGAAGAAATAATTGGAGAAATTTTTGATGAAACTGACACTGATGAAACATATCTAGAGAAAATTGACTCTAACAATTATTTATTTAATGGTAATGCAAGTGTAAGAGAAATTAATAGAAGTCTAGATATTAACTTACCTGATCAATTTGTAACATTATCAGGTTTAATTCATGATTTAGCAAAAGAAATCCCTAAAGTTGGAAAAGTTTTCTTTATTGAGGACGTGAAATTGCAAATTATCTCTAGATCAATTAATAAAATTAATAAGGTTAAGTTATCCATTTGATATTTTTATTTCTAGAGAGTGTAGGCCAGATTTAAAAGCCAGTTCTAATTTTTCATGTATTGTTCTATGAATATCAATTTTCTTCAGATTATTTTTATTCAATATTCTGAGTTCAACATGAGTTAACATGGCGTACGTATTTTCAACACCAGCGTGTCCCATATGTTTGTCACTGTTATCAATAATTTCTAAAATTTTAAATTCATTAATATCTTGTAAAAGGATTTTAATATTATTTAAATTCATCATTAAATCTTAAATGAATAAAAAAAATAAAATAGAAAATTTATGCAATCATCCAAATTGTACAGAGGAAGGTGTTTATAAAGCACCTTTAGACTATGATAATTTAGGTAATTATCAGTGGTTTTGTATTGAACATATTAAAGAATTTAATAAAAAGTGGAATTACCATAAGAAAATGGACGCAAATGAAATTGAAAACGATATTCGTTTTGACACCATCTGGAGAAGACCCACAAGCTCTTTTGGATCGGGGAGAAAGTTTTATAATTTTACGATCAATGGTGAGGATATGGGCACATTTGATAACCCTGCTGGATTTCAGTCTCAATCAAATAAATTGTTAAAATCCCTTAGTATTTTAAAATTAGATATAAATACAGACTTAAAATTGATAAAGAAAAGGTATAAAGAACTGGTCAAAGAGCATCATCCAGATGTAAAGGGTGATAGTAAAAAAGTTATTGATAAATTTAGAGAAATAGTAGAAGCATATAACTACTTAATTGAAAGATACAAAAAATGAATAATATCGAGGCTCTTAAAAAAAAGGATAATTTACAAATTTCTGATGTATCATCCAAAGAAGTCTTTGGCATTCAAACAGATATAAAAGTTCCAAAATTTAATGAAGCTAGTGAGTATTGCCCTAAATTAGATACAAACTACGTATTTGACGAGAGTACAACAATTGCTATTTTGCTTGGTCTAAAATTCAATAAACGAGTTTTCTTACAAGGCTTGCATGGAACTGGCAAGTCCTCCCATATTGAGCAAGTTTGTGCAAGATTAAACTGGCCATGCATAAGAGTTAACTTAGATAGTCATGTATCAAGAATTGATCTTATTGGAAAAGATGCAATAGTTTTAAAAGATAACAAACAAGTAACAGAATTTCAGGAAGGTATTCTTCCATGGGCATTTCAAAATAACGTTTCGTTAGTTTTTGACGAATACGATGCAGGTCGACCAGATGTAATGTTTGTAATTCAAAGAATACTTGAAGCTGAGGGAAAGTTAACTCTTCTTGACCAAAGTAAGGTGCTCTCACCTCATCCTTATTTTAGACTATTTGCCACTGCTAATACAGTAGGTCTTGGGGATACATCTGGGATTTATCATGGAACAAATCAGATTAATCAAGGTCAAATGGACAGATGGAATATAGTTGCAAAATTAAACTACCTTGATGAAAATAAAGAAATAGAAATTATTTCAAAAAAAGTTTCTGCAAATAATGAAGAGAAGAAAATAATAAGCTCTATGGTTCAAATGGCAAATTTAACAAGAAAAGGTTTTGAACAAAAAGATATATCTATTGTCATGAGTCCCAGAACGGTAATCATGTGGGCAGAAAATTATAAAATTATTAAAGATATTAAAAACTCTTTGAATTTTACTTTTTTAAATAAATGTGATGAAAGTGAATTAGATATTTATAAAGAATATTTTCAAAGAACCTTTGCCGTTGATATCTAATTGTCCGAGAAACAACTAAATATTCCTAGGCAAATTTCAAATACACTCAATTCTGTCAATAAAACTTTATCGGAAAATAAAGAATTAAAAATAAATGTAAATTCAAATATCGTTTTAGAGAAAGATGATACTTTAAACCTTCCTTCAATCTCAAATATTTTCAATTACGAAGATATGCGCGGAGCTGCAGACTCATTTGCTCTTAAGAAAAAATATCATGATGAAAAAATCTTAAACCAAATAACATCTAAAAATACAGATATTAGAGAAGAGATTATTTTCTTGGAGCGTTTACGATATGAGACATATGGCTCAAAACCTTTTAAAGGTATTAAAAAAAACATTGAGAATAAATGGTTTAAAAGATTAGAGGTATTAAAACTAAAAAAACAAAAAGACTCTAAAGATTTATTTTATTTTACCTTAACGCATTTTTTCATTGATTTAGTAAACAGTAAAATGTGGAAATCAAATAATAGTCATTTAAAGAATATAACTTCTAAAGACAACATATCAAAATTTTATAACACACTTCAAAAATTATCTCAGAATATTCAAGACCAAAAAGAATATTTAAACTTATCGGTAGATTTACTCAGAATTATTTTTCCATCAGTTGAGGATGAAAGCCAACCTGATGATAAAGATCTCGATGAGGGAAATGATGAAGAGGATTTTAATCAACAACAAAACCAGGAAGAAAATCAAGCCCAAAAACCTGAAGAAAGCCAATTAGATGAAAATATGCATACTCCAGAAAATGACTCAGATAATAGTCAATCTAGTGTTCAAGGAGAAGAGATTGATATTGAAATTTCAGACCAACAAATTGAAGATGTATTTAAGTCAATTGATAGTTATAGAAACCTTAATCAGAATTATAAAGCAGCTACTAATCAATATGATGAAATAATAGAAGCAATTAAACTATGTGATCATGAAGAGTTAGTGGCCCTAAGAAGGCAACTCGATGAAAAATGTGATTTATATCAAAAGCAAATATCAAGATTAGCAAATAAATTGTATCGAAAGCTTCAATCAAAGCAAAATAGGTCATGGAGTTTTGATTTAGATGAAGGTGTTCTAGATACTTCAAAACTTACCAGGGTTATAACAAATTCAAATAGCTCTCTCTCTTTTAAAAAAGAAAAAGAAATTAAATTTGAAGATACAACCGTAACTTTGTTAATTGATAATTCAGGATCAATGAGAGGAAAACCTATTATGATAGCTGCTTTAACAACTGATATGATAGCTGCTACTTTAGAAAAATGCAAAATCAAAGTTGAAATTCTTGGTTTTACAACAAAAGCATGGAAAGGTGGAAAAACTCGAGAGCATTGGCTCAAAAATGGGAAGCAGAAAAATCCTGGAAGACTTAATGACCTAAGACATATTATTTATAAATCTGCCGACCAAAACTCAAAAAAATCTAAAATAAATTTAGGCCTAATGTTAAAAGAGGGTCTATTAAAAGAAAATATTGATGGCGAGGCACTTCTTTGGGCTAGTTCTAGAATATCGAAAAGGCCAGAGAGTAGGAAAATACTAATTGTTATATCTGATGGCGCCCCCGTAGATGACTCTACACTGTCAGTAAACAACAGTAATTATTTAGAAAAACACCTAAAAAGTACTATTCTTGCGATTGAAGAGAAATCAAACATTGAACTATTAGCAATCGGTATAGGTCATAACGTAGGTCAATATTACAGTAAAGCAATTACCATTCATGATGTAGAAGAGTTAGGTGGAATTATGTTTGAAAAAATAGAGTCATTATTCGACTAAATTTGACAAAATTTTATTCTTATACTCTTCAAATCTATCCTCATTTATAGATAATCTTATTTCTTCAAAAAACTTATTCATAAACCAAATATTATATATTGATAAAATGGTCATACCGAGCATCTCATTAGCTTTAAACAAATGATGTATATAAGATTTTGAAAATTTATTTATTTCCTGTAATTCACATCCATCATCAATACTAGAGTGATCGTCTTTAAATTTTGAGTTGTTTAAATTAATTCCTTTACTACTTAGTTTTGACATCATAATACCATGTCTAGCAATCCTTGTAGGTGATACACAATCAAATGTGTCATATCCAGAACTTACACCATGCAAAATATCATCTAGTCCTCCAATTCCTAGAATATGAATAGGTTTTGATTTATCTATATAATTTTCACAGATAGAAAAGATATCGTACATCTGATTTTTTGTACTCCCCAAAGAGCCACCTATTGCTAGTCCATCAAAATTTTTTGAGCATGTTTCTTCACAAGCAATCTTTCTTAAATCCTCATAAACACCACCTTGTATTATACCATATAGTGACTGTTTTCCTGAGGAACCAAAAGTTGGGTTATACTTTTTAAATTTTGAGTCGAAAGAATTTATACATCTTTCTGCCCAGCGATGACTCATGTGCATAGACTTTTCTGTATATTTTTTTGAGACATTAAATGGCGTACATTCATCTAAGACAAAAATCAGATCAGCGCCAAAGTCACGTTGTAATTCAATTGATCTCTCAGGTGATAAGAATACTTTATCTCCATTTATATAATTTCTAAATGATGCACCATCCTCAGTTATTTTTATAAGAGATTTTCTCTTTGCATAATTGTTTTTTCCTTTAATTTCCTCTGAAACTGACCCATATCCTAATGAAAATATTTGATATCCCCCACTATCAGTCATCATAGGTCCATTCCAATTAGTAAAACTCTGTAGACCTCCTTCTTTTGATATGATCTCTGGACCCGGTTGAAGCATTAAATGGTATGTGTTTGAAAGAATAATTTGTGTTCTTGCTAATTGTAATTGAGAGGGGAGTACAGATTTGACAGTGGCCTTGGTACCACAAAAAATAAATGAAGGTGTATTAATTATACCATGTGATGTATTAATTAATCCAAGTCGAGCATTTGATAATTTTGACTTTTTTTTTACTTGAAAAAAATTAGTCAAGTTTAGATGGCAAAAAGATCTTCGCTAAATAAATAAATATTGTGTCAAATAGACTTAATAGAATTCTAAGTAAATAAATACCTATTCCATAAGAAATAATTAGGTCAAATAAAGGAACTGGATTAGAAGATAAGATATTAAATGCAAGAACACTAAATATAATATTATCAATAAATTGCGATACAATTGTTGATGCATTATTTCTAAACCAAAGGTTAGTATTTTTATTTTTTAAATATGAAAATATAAAAATATCAATTTTTTGACTTATAAAAAAAGCACAAATACTTCCAACTATTATTGGAAACTGTGGAAGGAAAATAGTCATAATTGACTCATGCATACCATAGCTCCAAGACCATGCAGGATGCTCATCAGGATTAATAGGAGCCATAGATATTGTTAAAAACATAAGTACGGTTGAAAATAAGTATGCTGCTATACCTAGGTATATACATTTAGTTGCAGATTTTTTATCAAAATACTCATTCAATATGTCAGTACAAAGAAATATAGAAATAAACAAAACAGTTCCTAGGGCCATAGGTTCAGGAAAGAAAGGAAAGTCTACAACTTTAAGAACTTGAATATTAGCTAATATGATTGCAATCGCTACATAAACATAAATACCCGTCTTTCCGAAGAACTTAAGCGAGAGTAAAATTGAAAGATAACAAAATATAATTTGAAATAACCAGATAATTACAACTGAAGAGTTATTTAAGTTATTTGATAAATTTAAAAATAATTCTTGAAACATTTAGCTAGCTTTTTTGCTAACGTTTTTTTCGATTTGTTTTTTGATTTTTAAGGCTTTATCAGTTAAAGATCGTGAGCTAGTTTTATTTAAATATTGATCTAAACCACCATGTTTATCTATGGTTCTAAGTGTAGATGAGGCTATTCTTAGTCTAAATTTTCTTTGTAAAGACTCACTAAATAGAGTGACACTGTTTAAATTAACCATAAAACGCCTTTTAGACTTAATATTAGAATGGCTGACGTTATGACCAGTTTGGTGTTTTTTTCCAGTAATATCGCAAGATCTAGACATGAAATGAGTTTATAATACAAAAGTCCCTTTTTTACAATAAGTAATAGTTTCTTAGAGTTTTAGATGACTTATTGCATATTTTGGTCTGTACTTCTCTAAAAGTGGGTTGATCTCATCTTTTTTTTTCAATTTAGATTTATGAATTCCATTTTTAATCCAGAGCGAGTCTAATTTCATTTTTTTACCTCCTGCAATGTCATGCCACAATGAGTCACCAATAACTAATACCTTACTAAGATTTGTAATCCTCATTTTTTTAAAAATATCCTTATATATTGGTTCGTAAGGTTTTCCATATCTAAAGACAGTCCCTCCTAAATCAGAGTATAACTCTGCTACTGTACCACCACTCATAGAAAGAGTATTTTTATTATGTACTAAGTAATCTGGGTTTGCACATAGTAGTGGAAGTTTATACTTCATAATTTTATCTAGATGTTCAGCAAAATCTAAAATAGATAATCCATCTTTTAGATCAGCAATCATAGCAAAATTTGCACTTTCAACTTTTTTAGTGCAATCCAGATTGAAATACTTAATTTTTTGCTTTGATAGCTCTAAAGGGTAACATTTTCTACCAAACTTTTTATAAATATCTTTTTTGATGTTATTTAATGCTATTTGTCCACTAGTAATACAGTAATCAAATAGTTTTTCACTAAAACCCAATCTTTTTAAATTTGCCTCTGATTGAATAGTGGGGCTAGCTGAATTAGAAATAAGAATTATTTTTTTATTTTCTAATTTAAGATACTCTAAACATTTTTCTGCTTCTATAAATTTTTTATGACCGTTATGAAGAACCCCCCACTGATCAAATAAAAAATAGTCATATTTACTAACTACATTTTTAAAAGATGAAATATTTTTCAAGAGTACTGTCCAATTACCTCGGAGATGCTTCTAAATCCTTGTTGTTGAATTAAATTCATCAAATCATAAGTCATTTTTTTTACATGGTAAGGACCTTCATATGTAAAGCTACTATAAATCTGAATTAATGAAGCTCCTAATTTCATTTTAGTTAAGATATCATTAGCATCAAAAATACCCCCTACTCCTATAATTTTAATTTTTCCTGATGTCAGAGTATAAAAATCTCTTATTAATTCATTTGATTTAAGGAATAATGGTCTACCACTTACCCCTCCCTCTAATTTTTCATTAACCATCGATTTATTAATTGTTGTGTTAGTCAGTATTAGCCCATCCACATCATTTGCCAGTGAAATCAATGAAATATCCTTTTTATCCTGATCAGAAATATCTGGTGATATTTTGAATAAAATAGGGATTTTTGAGTTATTCTCATCTCTTAGCCTATGGATATGTGTAACGATCTTTTCAAAATTTTGAGATTTAAGATTATCTCTCAATCCAGGTGTATTTGGTGAAGATAAATTGATCACAATGTAATCACCAAGTCTATACAGTCTATCGAAAAGCTTTTTGAGATCATCTAAAATTTCTACGGTATCCCTATTGTTACCTATGTTTATACCAATGATTTTATCTTGGAAATTTTCTTTAAGGTTTGAGTTATTGATATTTCTTTCAAATACATCCATGCCTTTGTTATTAAACCCTAAAGAATTTATTAATGCTTTTTGAGCAGGAAATCTATGAATTCTGGGTTTTGAGTTGCCTTTTTGAGGCAAAGGAGTCACTGTTCCCAACTCAGTAAAACTAAATCCTAAATTTAATATTGGATTTATCACCTCTGCATTTTTGTCAAAACCTGCTGATAACCCAATAGGAGTTTTGAAAGTTCTACCCCATATTGTTTGTTCAAGGATTTCTGTATTTTTACAAATAATTTTTGGATAAATACCTAATTTGAGAGCTTTTATAGATATATTATGTGATAATTCTGGATCTAGCTTTTTTAGAATACGATGAGCTAAATTATACATTTAGCTTCGAGTTGAACAACTCCAGAGTTTTATCTTTTGTATAAATTTTAGTAAATGAGCCCAATCTTGGTCCATTCTCTTGACCAAAAACAACTTGATAAATAAGTTTAAAAAATTCCTTAATATTCTCTTTATAGACAGAATTTTTTCCGACACTAAAAATAGCAGTTTGAAATTCATCTGCATCAGCCGAAGATTCTACTTCTTTTAATTTAGACACAACTTCTTTAAGTATAATTAATTCTTCAGAATTTGGAATTTTAAAGTTTAAATTTGGTTGTATGAAATCCCTAAAATAATTAATACCACAATCAATCATTCTATTAATAAGATCAGTTTCCGCTTTGCTAAAATTAGATTGATAATTTTTTATTAAACCAAAAATCACATTAGGGTCCTCAGACTTGCAAACTGATATAATATTTATGATTAAACTATAATTAATTTTTGATTTATATGATGGATTTTCAGCTTTATGAATATGCCAAGCAGGGTTATCTGGATTTAGATCATCGGACTCTAATTTATTAACTTGCGTTAAATATTCATCGGTGTTTTTAGGAATTACATCAAAATAAAGTTTCTTTGCAGTTGTTGGTCTCTGATACATGAACATGGCCAAACTCTCTTCAATAGAATATTTGAGCCAATCATCGATGCTTATACCATTACCTTTTGACTTACTAATTTTTTCGGCATTTTCATCGAGAAATAGCTCATAAATTAAATTTTCAGGAGGCTGCGAACCGATTATCTTACATATCTTTGATGATAGGGTATAGCTCTCCGTTAAATCCTTACCACACATTTCATAGTCCACACCGAAAGCAGCCCACCTCATAGCCCAATCAACTTTCCACTGAAGTTTACAATTGCCATCTAAAACTGATTTAGACTTCAATACACCGTCCTCATAATATGAAACAGAAAATTCTTCGTTATTAATTTCTTCAATTGGAACTTGCAATATTTTACCAGTTATTTCACTGATTGGAAAAAATGGACTATAAGATTTTCTTCTTTCTTCACCAAGTGTCGGAAGAACTACATTAATAATTTCATCATAATTTTTTATAATTTTCTTTATTGTTTCATTAAACAATCCTGATTTATAAGCATCTGTTGAACTTTGAAAAGAAAAAGGCAAATTAAATCTATTTAAAAAATCTTTAAGTTTTGAATTATTATGTTCACCAAAACTATTAAACAACTCAAAAGGATCTGGGACAGATGTCAGAGGGTAATCAAGGTAATTAGATAATTTTTCTTTGTTTGGTATGTTATCAGGGACTTTTCTAAATCCATCCATATCATCAGAGAAAGCTATGAGATCTGTCTCTTTACCGGTCAATTTTTCATAGCAAAATCTTACCATGTTTGTCCTAAGTACTTCTCCAAAAGTACCTATATGAGGTAAGCCGGATGGGCCGTACCCAGTTTCAAAAATTATTTTGTCTTTGGAATTATTTTTTTCAAAACGTTTTACAATTTTTTTTGCTTCAATAAATGGCCAAGATTTATATGCGCTATAATCAGTCAAAATTTAGGTGCTAATGTTAGAGTAATACCATTGAGCTCTTCTGTAAATGGAATTTGACATGAGAGTCTTGAGTTTTTTTTTATATCCATTGCTTGGTCAAGCATAGATTCTTCATCGTCATCAGCTTTTGATATTTTTTCTAACCAATTTTCATCAACATAACAATGGCAGGTGGCACAAGCGCAACAACCCCCGCATATAGCCTCAATATCTAATCCAGCGTCTCTAATAATCTCCATAATTGAAAAACCAACTGTTGCTTCAATTTTATGATTAGAACCCTCTCGATCGATTAAATTTATGTGATATGTCATTTTGAAATTTTTAATATTTAGACTATAAGATCTATCAGTTCAACGGGCTTAATGCGACTAAAATTAATATACTAAATATATTCTAAAAAATTATAAGTTTAGATTAGATGTATAAATCCGAAAATTTTCAGATAAGTCTTTGGCTTATAAGCCTCATGTCAATTATATTGCTAATGATCATTGTTGGTGGTTTAACAAGATTGACTGAGTCTGGCTTATCCATGGTTGATTGGAGATTATTTATGGGAACAATACCCCCTTTATCTCATGGAGATTGGTTAAAAGTTTTTGAAGACTATAAGCAATATCCTGAATATCAAATAAAAAATGTTAACATGACACTATCAGAGTTTAAATACATCTTTTGGTGGGAATATGGACATAGAGTATTGGGAAGACTAATAGGAATTATTTTTATCATCCCTTTTATTTACTTTGCTTTGAAAAAATACTTTTCTAATGAAGAGCTATACTCCTATTCATTTCTTCTTTTTCTTGGAGGGGCACAAGGTATTATCGGATGGTGGATGGTAAAAAGTGGATTAGATGTTAATCCATACGTTAGCCATTTAAGACTTGCCGTTCACTTAATTATAGCTCAAATAATTCTATCTTTAATTGCTTATCTTTTCCTAAAAAGGCTTGATATTGGAATTTATAAAAATAATTTTAGCTCACATAAAATTTTTTTTATTTCTTTTAATATAATAATTTTTTTTACAGTAATTTATGGTGCATTTATGGCTGGCTTAGATGCAGGAAAATCATTTAATACTTGGCCCAAAATGGGAGATAATTACATTCCTGAGAATTTAATTTTTATTGAGGATAGACTTTTTGGTTTTTTTGATAACAGTGTCTTCATACATTTTTTTCATAGAGCCTTAGCTTATTTATCATTTTTAGCAATTCTTTATATGTGCTTTAGACACTTTAAGGGAATTGAAAATAAATATCAAAAAATCCATTTCCTGATTGTGCTATTTCTAGTTTTAATTCAGTTATTTATTGGTGTTTTTGTTGTTTTGAGTAATGTTCAAGTCTCTTTAGGTTCTATCCATCAAATAATAGGCACTTTATTGTTTGTATCAGCTACTTGTTATAGCCTTCAAATACTTAAGAATTAAATCTAATTAGGGTTACATTTTGTATAAATTTCATGGGTAAAATTCTAGTTATTGGTGCAAACGGTTCTGTTGGCAAATCATGTGTTAACAACCTAAAAAATGATAATGATTTAGTTCTTATATCAAGAAGTGAGTTTGATAGTGATGTTGAAGGTAATTTTGAAAAAAATGTTTTAGATATTAATGATTACACGATTACAGAAAGTTTCATACAATCTATTAACTATGAAATATCTGGCATAGTTTTTGCCATTGGCTCAATAACCTTAAAACCTTTTTCAAGCACCTCTGTTGACGACTTTAAAAAAATTATGGATGAAAATTTTTATAATATCGTTCATTTCCTTAATCATTGCATAACTAAAATGTCAGACTCATCTTCAGTGGTATTTTTTTCATCAATAGCTGCTGTTAGAGGTTTTAAAAATCATACAGCAATCTCCTCTGCAAAAAGTGCTTTGATTGGTTTATCAAACTCTCTAGCTGCAGATTATGCTCCGAAGATAAGATTTAATACTATATCTCCTAGCCTATCTTTTTCCAAAATGTCAAATTTTATGGTTTCTAATGAAAAGGTTGCTGAAGGAATTGGTAAACTCCACCCTATGTCAAGACTTGGAACAGGTGATGACATAGGTAATTTGGCATCTTTCTTAGTGTCTAAAAAATCATCATGGATTACAGGACAAAATTTCCAATTAGACGGTGGAAGATCAACTTTAATCACAAGATAATAAAAACAAAATGAAGGAATGCTTTGTAGTTCTTGGAAATCAACTATTTGATAAGAAGTACCTAACAGAATTCAAAAACTCTTGTGATTTTTTTATACAAGAGGATATGGGCCTTTGTAGTTACTTTAAACACCACAAACAAAAAATTTATTATTTTTTGGCATCAATGAGGGAGTACAGGGACTATCTAAAAAAAAATAATTTTAAATTAAATTATATTTCTCTTGATAAAAATATTTCTAATTTCAAGGACTATTTTGCTGGTCTAAAAAGCTTCTTAAGTAAAAAAAATATTTCTAAAATTAATATCTTCGAAATAGAAGACTTAGAATTCAGAATTAAATTTGAGCAATTTTGTAAAAATAACAAAATTGAACTAAATTTTCATAAATCTCCTATGTTCCTTGTTAGTAGAACTGATTATAAAGATATAATTACTACAAAAAAACCTCAACTTGCTAACTTTTATAGCAATGTGCGAAAGAGTTTTCAAATATTTGTAAAAGACAATAAACCTATTGGAGATAAGTGGAGTTTCGATGAGGATAATAGAAAAAGAGTTCCTAAAGGTTATCAAAGTCCAAAATCTTATACATATGAGTCAAAATATTTTGAGGAAATAAAAAAATTAATTGATAAATTTTTTTCAAAACACTTTGGAAATTTAGAAAAGAAAATTATATTTCCAATGAATTTTAAAGACTCATCAAAAGTTCTTGATAATTTTATTAGTAGCAAACTTGAAAACTTTGGACATTACGAAGATTTTGTGAGCACCAGTGATCCATACATTAATCATAGCTTAATTAGTGCACCATTAAATATAGGCTTAATAACCCCTGAACAAGTGCTCGATAAATTGAGCTCTATTTCTTATTCTAAAGTTGGCATCAATAATTACGAAGGGTTTATTAGACAAATCTTTGGTTGGAGAGAATTTATGAGATACTTAAATATTCACTATTATAAAGATTTTAATAAAGGTAACTTTTTTGGAAATGATAGAAAATTAACAAAACATTGGTACGAGGGTACAACAAACATTCCTATTTTAAATGACATGATATTAAATCTAAAAAAAAGTGGGTATGTTCACCATATCCCAAGATTGATGATAATTAGTAATATAATGAACTTAGCTGGATTAAAGCCATCTGAAGTTTATAAATGGTTTATGGAGACATTCATTGACTCATCTGATTGGGTTATGACACCAAATGTCTATGGAATGGGGATGTTTAGCGATGGAGGTATTTTTGCGACAAAACCATATTTATGCGGTTCAAATTACTTACTAAAGATGAGCAATTATAGTCGTGGGGATTGGACACAAACACTAGATGGTTTATATTGGAATTTTATATATAAAAATAAAAATTATTTTAAAACTAATCAGAGACTCTCTATGATGTACTATACTGTAAATAAAATGGACAAGTCTAAAATTAGTACTCATATATCTAATGCAAAAAAATTCATCAAAGAATACACAAGATAGAGTAGTTTTTATAACAGGTGCTAGTAGTGGGATTGGCTACGCACTTTGTGAAGAGTATCTCAGACAAGGCTGGAATGTGATAGGCTTAGCTAGAGATGATACCAAAATACCTAATGAAACAATTGATAATCCAAAATTTGAGTTTGTAAAAACAGATTTATCAAATTTTGACTCAAGTAAGCTAATTATAAATGAGGTATTTAAAAAAAATACGAATATTAGTACATTTATTTTAAATGCAGGTATTTATATTCCCGATAGTCTAAATGATTTTAATTTTGAAAATGCAAAGGCAACTTTTGATACCAATGTTTTAAGTATTTATTTATCAATAGAGTTAATAAAAAAAAATTTCGAGTTAAATTCAAATTATACCTTAGCAATAATGTCCTCCACAGCTGGATATAAGGGTCTCCCAAAGTCTATTTTATATGGACCTTCAAAAGCGGCTTTAATTAATCTAGCCGAGGCAATAAAATCTGAAATGCATGATAATCTCAATGTAAAACTTATCTGTCCAGGATTTGTAGAAACTCCTGCTACAAAAGTAAATTCATTTAAAATGCCATATTTAATGTCACCTAAAGACGCAGCTAGGATAATTTATAGTAAAATATATAAAAGAGGTTTTGAGATATCCTTCCCTTTTCCTTTTAATTCTATAATGAAATTTGGTAAAGTATTACCTTATAAACTTTATTTCAAAATCACTGAAAAAAAGTTTTCAAAAAAATGAAAATATCTATCCCCAAAATCTCAATAGTAATGGGAAGCCAAAGCGACTGGTCCACACTTAAGCATACAGGTAAAATTCTAAGAGAATTAAAGATTGTCCATGAAAAAAAAATAGTTTCAGCTCACAGAACTCCCAAAAGACTCTATGAGTATGCTGAACAAGCGTATGACAGAGGTATTAAGATTATTATTGCTGGAGCTGGTGGGTCTGCTCATTTACCAGGCATGATAGCAGCTATAACTCATATTCCAGTAATTGGGGTACCAATTGAGTCAAAAACACTAAAGGGCTTAGATAGTTTACTTTCAATAGCTCAGATGCCTTTTGGCATTCCAGTTGGAACTGTGGCTATTGGTGATAATGGAGCCAAAAATGCTGCTTTATACGCAGCTTCAATTATTAGTAATAATGACCCCAATATTGAAAGAAGTTTAGTAAAATGGAGAATGGCTCAAACAAAAAAAGTTAAAAAGACACCTAGGTAATGATCATTGGTATATTAGGTGGAGGTCAACTAGGTATGATGTTATGCCAAGTGGCTATTAAATTAAATATTCAAACTTTTATATACTCTGATACTGATGACTCCCCAGCTATTAAATATGCAGATCACTTCTTAATTAAAAAATATGATGATTTTCACGAGATAGATAATTTTATTAAAAAATGTGATTTTGTGACTTATGAATTTGAAAATATCCCTTTTAAAACTTTATCATATATAGAACAAAAGATTAAAATTTCACCTAGTTCTGAAATTAATAAAATTATTCAAGATCGATTAACTGAAAAAAATTTTGTAAATAAGATTAATATCCCTACTGTTCCCTATATTGAAATTAACAATACATCAGATTTAAAATTAGTTGATCCTAAATTTTTTCCTGCAATATTAAAGACTCGCAAACTTGGGTATGATGGTAAAGGCCAAATAGTAATTAATAGTAATAAAGACATATCTGACTTACCAAATAATGAGTATATTTTAGAAAAGAAAATTAATTTACAACAAGAAATTTCTATCATTGCTGTTAGGTATAAAGATGGTACTATTTTTACCTATCAACCAATTGAAAATATTCATAAAAATCAAATTCTTTTCAAATCATTGTCACCAGCTAAATCAGAGACATCGATTATTAAAGAAGCAACAAACCATGCTTATAATTTTGCAGAAAAAATAAGCTATGTTGGAACTTTTTGTTTAGAATTTTTTATAACTGAAGAAAAAAGATTATTATTAAATGAAATAGCTCCTAGAGTTCACAACTCAGGGCATTTAACTATTGAGTCATACAATGTTAGTCAATTTGAGTCTCATATCAGATCTGTATGTAATCTTGGAAAGGTAGAACCCTCCTTAAAATCAAAATCTGAAATGATAAATATTCTTGGGGACGATATTTATAACTATCGTGAGAAATCATTCAAAGAAAATGAATATTTTCATGATTATCACAAAAAAGAGTCAAAAACTGGCAGAAAAATGGGCCATTTTACAAAAGTTCTAATCTAGTTTTTAGACCAGTAATTTTTAAAGTGATTATAGTTTATTAAACTATCGTTTTTGAATTTAGAGTACTTTTTAAATATGAAATCTTTTTTTCTAGAATATGAAATTAGCGTGTTATCAAACTTAAGGTTATAATGTTTACATCCATTAATTGTCAAAAATTTATTTAAATTATTTGATTTTTTTGAGGTGTAAAAAAGCTCCAATATATTTGAGACAGAATATTTTGTAGAATATACACCGGCACAACAAAACTCATTAAATTTGTAATTTTTAAGATGTGGAGCTGAATCAGATCCAAAGAAAAATTTTGAATTACCAGAAAGAGCGGCTTTTAATAATGATTTTTGGTCATTTACACTTTTAATTACAGGTTTACAAAATATTTCAGGTCTTAAAAAATTTCCAAGAAAAGTGTTAGTATTTTCGAGTAAATGATGTGTTGTTATAGTAGCTGCAAGATTTTTGTGTGATTTTACAAAATCTACAGAGTCTTTAGTTGTTATATGTTCTAAAGTTATCTTTAAACCTTTAAACTTTTTTACTAACCAAGATAACTCAAAATCAAGAAATCTTTTTTCACGCTCATACGGATCATCATTTTTATGAATGTGCTCTCCATGTAAGCATAATGGTATTTTATTATTTTCTAAAAATTCGAAATATTTAGACATTTTTTTAATATCTTTTACACCTGATGAAGAATTAGTAGTGGCATGAAGTGGATATAATTTAGCTGCAAAAAATAATTTTTCTTTAACCATATTTTTTAAATCGATAATTGAGCAGTCTTGGTTTAAATAGATTGTAAAAAGAATTTCGGTATTTTTATTATTTTTTAAAACGAAGGATCTATACTTTGATAAAATATTTTTATTAGTAATTGGCTTTGTTAAATTAGGCATAACTAAAATTTTTTGAAAATTTTTATTATTTTCTTTTAATACATTTTTTAAAAGTTGGCCCTCTCTTAGATGAACGTGAAAATCGCAAGGCTTAAAAATTTTGAGCATTTAAAATATTATTTATTTTATCAATTACTTGATTATAAGACACATCATTCATTAAACAATTATTTAAAGTATAGTTTTGAGTTTTACTAACTAGGCTATCATATGACTCTGATGACCTAACAAGATGACAATGATCAAAGATTTTAGGAAAATAAATATTATCATTTGTGGGACCAAAAAGACCAATAGTTGGAGTTTTACTTAATGAAGCCATATGCATCATGGATGAGTCATTTCCAATAAATAACCTTGATTTTTGGAGTAAACCGTAATCGTTGAGAATATGTTGCTTACCACATCTGTTAATTACTTTATCGCCCAGTTCTGACTCAAAATGATGAAATTTTGAACTTTCATTTTCTGAGCCTAAAATAAATATTTTATCAATGCCTTTTTCAATTAGATATTTTGCTATTTTAACAAATTGTTCTGAAGGCCATTCTTTTGGAGGCCAATTTGTAAATGGGGCTAAACACACATAATTTGAATTTGGAAAAATATTACGAACTCTGTCGATCAATATTTTAAAATCTTTTTTTAAATCGGTGTCAAATCTGTGATGGATTTGTTCATAAATATTTTTACCCTTTTTCATTTTGAATATATTTCTTTTTTTTACTCTCAAGAAATAACTAATGATCGAAGATCTAAAATCTACTATTTCATCGAATTTAAGTGGCGAAAGTTCTTTATAGAGTTTTAACCAATGTAAATTATATTTTTGTTTAGTAAGATTAATCCTTCTAGAAATCATAGAATAATCATCATAAATAGGCATTGGTAAAGGACCAGAAACTAATGTTACTTCGATATTTTTCTTATATTTTCTGATGTATTTATTTAAAACTTGAAGATTAATTAAGGAGTCACCTATTCTATTTGAAGAAATAAATAATAAATGCATATATATACATATAGATAATATATTACATGCAAATTGAAACACTTAATCCAATAAAAATTAGAGTATTTGGGGAAGAAAGATTTGATTTCCTACAGAATATAATTACCAATGACTTAAATAAATTAAATAAAGAGTTAAAGAGCTATATATTATCTCCACAAGGCAGGATTCTATATGAAATAATAATTACTAAATCGGACGAGTCATATGAATTAGTTTGCTCGAATGATCAAAATGATTTGTCTACATTCTTAAATAAATATGCCTTGTTATCTGACGTAAAACTCAGTATTGAAAAGGTTGATAAAAGAGAATTTGATAAAAATTATATTTTAGATCAACTTTCAACTGGAATAATTGACTCAAACCTGCTTAAACAGTCCTCTTTACTTCCATCTGAAGTCAATGATGAATTAGTAGACTACTCGAAAGGATGCTTTGTAGGTCAAGAGGTAGTTTCAAGGGTCAAACACCGACAACTAAATAAAAAAAAACTTACAATTAAAGTTTTTGAGAAAAAACCTCAAAAACTTCCAAATAATTCAGAAATATTATTACAAATAAATAATTATTACATACTTAGGGAGCCTAGAGTTAATAAATAAATTACTTAAAATATCCAGAGTAATAATTTGCTATTTTAGAGAGTGATACTTTTTCTTGTTTCATAGTATCTCTATCTCGCACCGTAACTGTTTGACTTTCTAAAGTTTCAAAATCAATAGTAACACACAAAGGTGTCCCAATCTCATCATGTCTACGATAATTTTTTCCAATATTTCCCGTATTTTCAACCATAACTCTGCCTAGACCAAGTGATTGTAGCTCTGATTTGACATTATTTGCTGTATTGACCAAGTCAGAATTATTTCTCTTAAGAGGAATGACTGCAGCTTTAATTGGTGATAAATGAGGTTTGAGTTTTAACAATGTTCTCTTATTTTCTTCCTCTAAAGTATAAGCTTCGTTTAAAACTGCTAAAACACCTCTTTCAACACCTGCTGAAGGCTCTATGACGTATGGTATAAACCATTCATTATTTTCTAAATCTTGAATAGCTAATTTTGTTGTAGAATTTTTATTTTCTTGAACTTTAGCTTTAATATTAAAATCTTTTTGGTTTTTAGAATGTGATCCTAAATCAAAATCAGTTCTATTTGCAATACCCTCAAGTTCCTCAAGGCCATGTGGAAAGTCATACATAATGTCAAAAGTTGCTTTGGAGTAATGTGATAAATCCTTTTTTTCTACCTCTAATAATTTTAGTTTATCTGATTTTACACCTTGATCAGCCCACCAATTTAAACGTTTATCTACCCAATATTTATGCCAACTCTCATCTGAACCAGGTTTAACAAAATACTCAAGTTCCATTTGTTCAAATTCTCTTACTCTGAAAATAAAGTTTCTTGGAGTGATTTCATTTCTAAATGCTTTTCCAATTTGCGCTATACCAAAAGGAGGCACCCTACTGGTTGAGTCGACAACATTTTTGAAATTTACAAATATTTGCTGAGCAGTTTCTGGTCTCAAATAAGCAAATGAACTCCCGTCATCCACAGGACCAATAGCTGTTTTAAACATTAAATTAAATGGTCTAGGATCAGTTAAATCAGTTGATTTGCAATTTGGACATTTTCCGTCTTCAAGCTGATCAGCTCTCCATCTTGATTTACATTTCTTACAATCAACCAAAGGATCAGAAAATGTATCCTCGTGGCCTGAATATTTTAAAACAGTGGGTGAGGTTAAAATAGTTGAGTCCAATCCCTCAACATCATCTCTTTCATAGACTGTTGATTTCCACCAAGCTGATTTTAAATTTATTTTAAGCTCTACCCCCATAGGTCCAAAATCATAGAGACCTTTCATGCCACCGTAGATGTCATTTGATGGAAAAATAAAACCTCTTCTCTTACACAGAGATACTAAGTCTTCCATATTTTCAGTTGTCATTGATCAGATGCCAAATTTGTTAAAAAGAAGCTCCTCTTTTAATTTAGTAATTAAATCTTCACTATTTAAAAAGTTTATACCAAGACCAAGCTTTTGTTTTAGAGACTTTGGTTGTTTTATTTTTTTAATTTTAGTCTTTTCACCAAATTTACTTTTAAAAAAAGACGACTCAGATGCAATACCATCAATTAAACCTAAGTCTTTTGCCTCGTTAGCTAACCAAAAGGAACCAGAAAATATGATTTTTTTATTTTTTTCGCTAATTTTCTTTTTTCTTCTCGAGGATACCCAATCAATAAAATTTTGATGAATTAACTTTTGAAGTTTTTTCAATTTTTCTTCATCTTTTTTATTAATTTTTAAAAATGGATCTAAAAAGCTTTTGTTCTCTCCAGCTGTAAATATTCTTCTCTCTACTCCAATTTTTTTAATAAGATCAGTAAATCCAAAACCACCTGATATAACACCTATTGAACCAACAATAGAATTTACATCTGCGTATAGCTCATCTGCTGCACATGCAAGCCAATATCCTCCAGACGCAGCAACATCCTCAACAAAACAATAACATTTCACTTTTTTCTTATCTGAAATTTCTCTTATTTTTTGTGCAATTAAAGATGATTGCACAGGAGAACCACCTGGAGAGTTAATAACAATTGATAGTGCATCAAATTTCATTTTCATTACCTTTAAGAAAAGTCCATTTAGATTATCCATATTCAATGGTGATCTACTACCAGTTGCAATCATTCCTTTGAGATCAATTGAGATTATTGTTTTATTTGGACTGAACATTATTTAAACCATTTTTCTATATATTTAGAATACTTTGATAAATTATCGTGGATTATAATTGCATTTGATGTTTTCTCTATAAAATAATCACTTTTAGTGATTTTTAAAAGGGCATTTTTAGGTTTTGTCCCTTCAAAGGATAATAAAGGTGTTGTGGTCACTTCTAAATTAAATTTTTTCAATATATCTAACATAAAATCTATGTTTTCAAATCTATTAATGATAAACGCTGTTCCTTTAATTTTTAGATAGAGAATTATGTTGTTAATCCATTTTTGCAAATTTGACTCAGTTATATATTTTGAGGCATTTATGGAAGGATTTTTTGACTTTAGTACTTTATTTGCAAAATAAAAAGGAGGATTTGATAAAATTAAATCAAAGTAATTCTCATATTTTTTATCAAAAATACAATTGTCATGAAATTTAAATTTTAAATTTTTTAAATTATTTTCTTTATGATTTAAAACTGAAATTTGATGGTGTGTTTCATTTTTTTCAAAACCAATTACTTCAGACTCAGGATTTCTATAAGCAACAATTAGTGAAATAGAACCACAACCAGATCCCATATCTAAAATTTTATTGTGCTTTTTTTTTGCATAAGAAGCTAGGATAATGGGCTCAATACCACTCCTATAGCCTTTCTTTAATTGATAATATACAATTTTACCATCTAGTAGAAAATCTTTGGAGTATAAATTCATAGCAAATGCAAAAAATTAATTTTGAACAAACCATAAAGTTAATTCATAAAGAAATTAATGTAAAGTTAGTTAAAACTAATAAAGAGCTAGATAGATTTCTAGTAAGTGCTGTCCCCATTATTCCAAAATTAGGTAATTATTTTTTTAAAAAAAGGGGAAAGCAATTACGTCCAGTAATATGTTTGTTATCAAGTAAAATGATAAATAAAAATTATTCACAAATATCTAGCGATATTGATATGTCTGCTGCAATCGAATTTATTCATGGAGCTACCTTACTACATGATGATGTTATCGATGAGGGTAAATTACGAAGGGGTCAAAAGAGTATTAACTCAATATGGAGTAATAAGTTTAGTGTTTTGTTTGGTGATTTTTTATTTTCAAAGTCGTTTCAATTAATGACAAAAACTAATTCTTTAAAAGCAATGTCTTCACTGTCTCAAGTAAGTAGTAAAATTTCTGAGGGAGAATTTTTGCAACTCACTCATGAGAATAATATTCATATCTCTGAGAATAAATATATAGAGATTATTTCCTTAAAAACTGCAGAATTATTTGCTGCATCAATGAAAATTCCTGCCATTTTAACTGGTAAAAATTTAAAAATAATATCAAGTTTAAACAAATTAGGATTGTATTTTGGAATTATATTTCAAATCATGGACGATTACCTTGATTATTTTGGAGATAAAGTAACAGGTAAAAAGAATGGTAAAGATTTTTATGAAGGGAAAATTACTTTACCAATCATATTACTTTTAAAGAAATCAAATAATACTGAATTTATTTTTATTAAAAAAGTATTCAGCAAACGCAAAAGATTAAAAAATGATTACACGGAAATAATGAGTTTAATGAAAAAGTATAAAATTAGCGATGATGTAAAAAAATTCTGTAATAAATATAATAAAAAATCTTTGAAAATATTAAAACTATTTAAGGGTTATCAAAAAGATCTTTTTATAAATCTTCTAATAAGTTCTATAAATAGAACTTATTAGTCATATCTATATCTTTTATTTGGGAATTTATTGTTATTTACTTCTTTAGAGAATTTTTTTACAGCAATTTTGATATTTTTTGATAAATCATCATACCTTTTAACAAATTTTGGATGATTATTTACATACATCCCAAGCATATCCTCTGATACTAATATTTGACCGTCACAATACTCGGATGCACCAATTCCAATTGTAGGTATTGATAATACTTTAGTAACTTCCTTTGCTATTTTTGTTAACATTCCTTCTAATAGTATGGATACAGCACCTGCCTTTTCTAAACATAAGGAGTCTGAAATAATTTTATTTAAATCCTGTTTCTTTTTTCCGTATATTTTGAATTTTTTTGTAGAGCTAAATTTCTGTGGTTGTAAACCTAAATGTGCCATAACAGGAACTTTTTTTTTCTTCAAATACTTTATAACATCCTCTAATTCAGTATTCCCCTCAATTTTTACACCATCACAGGAAGTTTTTTTCATAACGGATAAAACACGTTTTACAGTATTGGACTCACTAAAATCTTTATTGTAAGGCAAATCAAAAAAAACAAGTGATTTCTCTGCAGCTTTTTTTACTGCAGTAGCATGATTTGTCATTATTTGATCGTCAATAGTTCTTGTAGAGTCCATCCCGTACAGAACGTTGCTCATCGAGTCACCAACTAAAACTACATCAACTAGATCATCAATTATTTTTGTTAAATTATAGCTATAAGACGTTAAACAAATAATTTTTTTTTTGTTTTTTTTGTTAAATACTGATTTAATTGATCTTTTCATGAATAAAGATTTAAAAAGTATTCGAATTATAAAAGACTTTCCAAAAAAAGGTATCGCTTTTTACGATATATCCACAATACTATCAAATCCTAAAGTTTTTAACAGAGTTGTTAACTCAATGTCAAAGGAAGTTATTAAATTAAATGCTGATACTATAGTTGGGATAGACTCAAGAGGATTTATTTTTGCTTCAGCTATTGCCTACAAATTAAAAAAAAAGTTAGTAATGATTAGAAAAAAAGGGAAACTACCTGGGAAAACCTTTAATACTAGTTACAAACTTGAATACGGCTCTAATCAATTAGAAATTCAAAGTGATATGATCAGAAATTCAGACAAAGTTGTGATTATTGACGACATTTTTGCTACGAGTGGAACAATACGAGCATCAATGAAACTAATCAAAAAAACTGGAGCTAAAATTAAAGGTATTATAGTACTCTTAGAGTTAAGTTTTCTAAGGGGAAGAGCAAAAGTTAAAAATAAACTTGTAAGTTTGAATAAGGTTAATACTTAGAGTATTCTTTTTCTTCTGTTATCTTTGAGTTGGACAAAAGATTAATTTCTTTTTTTATTGACGCCCTAATATCATTTTTAAAATGTACATCTCTTGATATTTTTATAAAAATCTCTCCAAATTCTTGATTAGCCTCACACTCTCTTTTAGTATTTTCTATATCCCATAGTTCTTCGTTTATATCTTGCAGTTTTTGAATATATTCTTTCAATATTTCATTATCTTTTAAAATTATTTTATTACTTTGCTCTGATAAAGCATCTAGCTCGATTTTAATATTATTTAATTTTTTAGGATCATTAATTTTTTTTAATTTTATATTTAATATAGTAATTTTATCATAAAGCTCTCCAACAGAAATTTCAGCTAATATTTTCAATTTTTTCTCCCATAAATATCCGAATATCTTTTAATATCTGACTCTAAAAATTTGCTACCAGTTTGTACTTCAATAAAAACTAGTTTCTTTTTAGAGCTCTCATTTATTACCCTATGTTTTGCTTTTTTAGGTATGAATATATTTTCATTTTCTAACTTATAATATGTTCGATTATTTACGATAATTGTTGCTTTACCCTCAATAATTACCCAATGTTCTGATCTAAAATTGTGGGATTGGTAAGATAAAACACCCTCTGGTTTAACAGTAATCTTTTTGATTAAAAAGTCTTTAGATTTACCTAGAACAATGTACGACCCCCAAGGCTTTTTAATAGATTTTGTCATGCAAACATTCTCTTTTTTTCATCAATTGACATAAAGTTTAATAATAGTGCACAAATAATTAAATTACTCAACAAAGAACTACCGCCATAAGACATAAACGGTAAAGCAACTCCAACTACTGGTAAAACACCAATAGTCATTGAAATATTTATAATAAATTCGAAAAAAATTTTAAAAGATAATACAAATAAGATTATCTTATTAAAAATTTGTGAGAGTTTGTAAGTTTTTATAACAGGAATTAAAAAAAGTATAAAGAAAAGAGAAATTAATAGTATGGATCCTGTAAAACCAAACTGCTCAGAAAAAATTGCAAAAACAAAATCTGTCTCTTTTTCAGGAAGAAAGTCCAGGCTACTTTGGGAGCCCTCAAGAAAACCATTACCTTTAAGCCCTCCAGAGCCTATTGCAATCTTAGATTGAATAATATGATATCCTTTTCCAAGTGGGTCTAAGTCAGGGTTTAAAAAAATTTGTATTCTATTTTGTTGGTAGGGCTTTAAAAATGTCCATAAAATTGGACTTAAAGACAAAATAATACCTAATGATAATAAAGGATAAATTAGTTTAATACCTGCATAAAAAATAACAACTAAACCTAAAACTAAAATAATTACAGCAGTTCCTAAATCTGGTTGGATAGCAACTAAAATGAAAAATATTATTGATACGAAAAGAGGTAGTATTGATTTAAACAGGCCTATTGTTTTTTCTGCATTGAGTTTGTGAAAATATTTTGCCATGAATATGACTAATGCTATTTTAGTAAATTCTGATACTTGTAAATTAAATCCGGCAATTCTTATCCATCTTGTGGCACCCATCCCTGTATAACCAAAGATTAATGTTGTTATTAGCCCTATCAAAACTAAAATTAAAAAAATCTCTGCAAAATTATAAATAAACTTTGGCTCTAACATTGTTACTAAAAAAAACAAAGGTAGAAAAAATAAAAATCTAATTAACTGATTTGATGCCCATGGATCAAGAGAACCGCCTGCAGCTGAGTAAAGATTGATTTCTCCAATCCAAAAAATTATCAAAAGTATAAAAACGTATATCCAATTTAAATTATATATACTTTTAAATTCTCTAAACATTATTTTTGTATGCAAAATCTAGGACCTTATGGGCAATTGGTGCAGCTACCGCTGATCCAGATCCACCATTTTCTATAATCACTGAAGCTATATATTTTGGATTATCATAAGGGGCATATCCTACAAATACTGAATGGTCTTTAAATCTTTCCTCTATTTCCTTTGATTTGTATTGATCGTCCTTTCTTTCACTTTCTTTAATTCTTATTACTTGAGAAGTTCCTGTTTTACCTCCAATTTTTACATATTCCGGATTAGAAATACTCAATTTATATGCAGTTCCTCTTGGTTCTTGAACGACAGCATTTAAGGAATTAATTATAATTTTTTTGTGCTCATTATTTAGTAATTTACCAGTAAATCTTGTAGGTTTATTTTTATCAAGTTTAGGTATTGGATATTTTCCTCCATTTAAGATAGCAGAATAAAGTGTTGCAAGCTGTAAGGGGGATGTTTGATTATACCCTTGTCCGATACATGTAATTAATGTCTCACCTTGATACCAACTTTCGTCTAAAAACGCTTTTTTCCATTTTTTACTAGGAACAAGTCCTTTTCCAATGTTTGATAAACCAATATCGTACTCTTTATTCAAACCTAAATTAGTAGATAAGCTAGCAATATCATCAATATTAGTTTTTTTCGCTAATTCATAAAAATATACATCACAAGACTCTTTAATAGCTTTTTTAAGATTAACTTTTCCATGTCCCTCTTTTTTCCAACAATAATAATTCCTATCAGCTAGTGAAGAGTAGCCTTTGCAAAATACCTCTTTTTGGGGGTCAATTAAGTTACGTTGAAGACCTACTAAAGCAGAGATAGGTTTAAAGGCAGAACCTGGCGGATAGAAACCAGAAAAAGCACGATTAAAAAGTGGTTTCTGATCATCATTAAGTAAATCTTTAATTTTAGTATTTTCTCTATTCTCAAAGATTTGTGCATCAAAAGTAGGATTGGAATTCATAGATAAGATAGATCCATCTGAAACACTGATAACAACAAGGGATCCTTTTTTGTCAGTCGGAAGCTGAGATTGAGCATAGTTTTGAAGGGTTAAATCTAATGTTAAGTCTAAATCATTGCCTTTAATAGATTTTTCAATAGATATTTCTCTTATAGTTTTGCCTTTAGCGTTAACTTCACTAAATATTTTACCAGGTGTGCCCCTTAAATGATTTTCATAACTTTTCTCTAAATGAAATACACCTTTAGAATGAATTTCAGAAGATTGAGTTGGTTGACCCATATAGCCAATTATCTGTGAAAAATTTTGATGAGGATAATATCTTTTTTTTGACTCAATAATTTTTATAGAAGTAAATAAAAATTTATTTTTTTCAAATTCTACTATCTGTTCCCATGAGGCTCTACTTAAACTATAACCACTATAATCATTATATTTTTTTAATTGTTTTGATATTTCACCATAATTCAAATTAAGTTTAATAAGTGCATCAAGTTTTTTAATTTCAATAAAATGATCTTTACTTAAATTTTTAAATACTACAAATTCATATAATGAGGAGCTTCCAGCTAATAAATTTTTTTTAGAATCATAAATGTCTCCTCTTAAAGGAGGGATTAGTTTTACTGAAAGTTTATTTTCAACCGATTTTTTTTTATAAAAATTAAAGTTTATGACTTGTAATGAAAATAATCTCAAACAAACAATGAACGATAAAATAGCTCCAAATATAATTATGATGAATGATCTTCTATTTATTATTTTTATACTATCTTCGCTAGTCTTATTCTTTTCCATATTTTGAGAGTCCTAAAAAAATTAAAATTAAGATCATTGTACTTATTAAATATTGTAAATTTAGCAATCTAAACACTATTGTTTGATCGAAAATAAGGAAAGTGATAAAGCTCAATATAAAAATAACTGATGATTTTATAATTAATGCAAAATTATAATTATTAATAAAATAGTTTAATAGTAGAAGAGGTATAAATAATACTACAATGCTAATTAATATCGGTAATCCTACGAAAACTTCTACAACAAAAGTTGAAAAGATAAAAATAAAGACATCAATAATTTTAATATTTTTTTCCTTTAGAACTGTATAAAAAGCTATATTTATCAATGAAAAAATAACAATATCATTTGTGACAAAATTAAAGTTTCCGTAAATTAAAAATAAAATGATTACAAAAAATAATCTAATCATTTGTAACTGCTCTTAAATTTTCTAAATTTGTTATATCAGATGTTAGTAATATAGGTTGATTATTCTCAAAAGAAACTATGCCAAGTCTTAGTATTGCATTATCAAGATGAACAACAGCTATGTCGCCTGATTGAAAATCTGGTATTTCAGTGCTTTCTTTTTGCCTTAAGAAACTTAGATAGTTATTATTTGTACCACTTACAATATAAGACTTTCCATTAATAAAAACTTCATCACCATAATTAATACTTTTGACGGTAACAACTTCGGATGTATTAAAGTTTATACTAACAACTCTACCAACTATATTTAGTCCGTCTATTATGTAATCACCTATTACAAGACCACTATTTGAACCTTTATTTATAATAAAGTTTTTATTATAAGCTAAATTCCTATCACCTAAAACCTGAACACCTACTGAGATTGGTAATTGAATACTAGACTGGTGAAAAATTTTATTTTGCTCTGAGTATCTTGAGGTTAATGTCAATAAATACTTATTGATTGATTGAAGATAATTGTTTTCGTCTTCTAATTTTTTTATAATATTAATATAATCGATATTAAGATTAAGAACCAAAAACAAATCTCTTAATTCTTTTCCAGCATAAGAAAATGGGGACTCTATTTTTTCTTTTATAAAATATATAAAAAGTTTAGTTTTAGAATTGTAATTTGGAAATAATATTAATGTTAAGAATAAAAAAAAACAGATTATATAAATTAAGAGGACTTTTTTGTTATTAATCACTTAAGAACACATCTTGAAGGTTTTGGTTCTCCTCTAAAGCCATACCAGTTCCTCGAGCTACACAAGTTAAAGGGTCATCAGCTATTGAAACAGGTAGTCCAGTAGTGACTCGTATTGCTTCGTCTAGACGAAGAAGTAAGGCCCCTCCTCCTGTGAGCATGATACCTTTATCTACTATATCCGCAGCTAATTCAGGAGGGATAACCTCAAGTGCTCTTTTTAAAGCGGTGATAATTTGTGAAAGTGAGTCAGATAAGGCTTCAGCCACTTGTCTTTCTGATATAACAACTTCTCTTGGTAAACCATTTATTAAATCTCTTCCTTTAACTGTTAGTGTCTTACCATCACCATTATCAGGATTACCTGCGCTCCCTATATGGGTCTTAATTTTTTCTGCAGTTGACTCTCCTATAGCTAGTTTATGAACACTTCTCATAAAATTAACAATTGCATCATCCATAGTATCTCCTCCTACTTTAATGCTACTCGAATGAACAACACCTCCTAAAGATAAAACTGCTATTTCAGTTGTACCTCCACCGATGTCTACAACCATAGAGCCTGAAGCTTCAGATATAGGTAATCCAGCTCCAATAGCTGCAGCGACTGGCTCCTCAATTAAATAAACTTTTTTTGCACCTGCGGTTTCTGCTGACTCCTTGATAGCTCTTCTTTCGACATTTGTTGCTCCAGATGGAACACAAATAACAATATTTGGATTAGCAAAAAAACTTTTCTTATGAACTTTTTTTATAAAATGTTTAATCATGGCTTCAGCTATATCGAAATCTGCAATGACACCATCTTTCATTGGTCTTATTGCTTGAATTCTTCCAGGAGTACGACCAAGCATTAATTTTGCCTCGACTCCAACAGCTAAGACTGATTTATTATTCTTGTTGTCTGTAGCAATAGCTACGACAGAAGGTTCATTTAATATTATTCCCTTTCCTTTAACATAAACAAGTGTATTAGCAGTTCCTAAATCTAGGCCCATGTCTTCACTTAAAAAAGAACTGAAAGATTTTAACATTTATATTCCTTTAATATTTGAGATGCTTATCTCTGAAACTCCCTCATTCATATTAGAGTTTTTCTCAAAGTTTAATATTTTATTGCATGCATTGATATAAGATTTTGCGGATGCTACTATAATGTCTATATCAGACGCCTTACCAATAAATTCTTTATTCAAATATTCGAGTTTAACAGTGACCTCTCCCTGTGCGTCAGAGTCAGGTGTTATAGCATTTATATGATATAAAACTAATTTAGGAGAAAAGCCGACCACTTTAGAAATACAACTAAATACTGCATCAACAGGACCATTACCGGATCCACTAACCTCATTTATATTATCTTTGAAGCTCAGTTCGAGAGAGGCAACATGCTTTGAGTTAGTGCCAGACATAATACTTAAATTTTTAAGTTTTAAAGTATTAGATTGATTAAAATGTGTGTCATCTACTAATGCTATTATATCTTCATCATAAACATCTTTTTTCTTATCAGCTAAAAGCTTGAATTTTTCGAAAATCTCATTGATATAATTATCACCAACTTCATATCCTAAAATTTTTAATTTTTCTTTAAATGCATGTTTACCAGAGTGTTTACCAAGCACCAAACTTGATTTCTTTAAACCAATTGTTTCTGGTGACATAATTTCATAAGTTTGAACATTTTTTAATACTCCATCTTGATGAATTCCTGACTCATGCGCAAAAGCATTGGCACCAACAATAGCTTTATTAGGCTGAACGGGAAAACCTGTAATTGATGATACAAGTTTTGATGTTTTTGAAATCGCACTTGTATTGATATTAGATTGGACTTTTAAAAGATCTGACCTGACTTTCATAGCCATTACTACTTCCTCAAGAGCGGCATTACCTGCCCTTTCTCCTAATCCATTTATAGTACATTCAATTTGTCTTGCACCATTTTCAACTGCATTAAGAGAATTTGCAACCGCTAACCCTAAATCATTATGACAATGAACAGAAATAATTGCTTTATCTACATTAGGAACATTATTTTTTACTTTTTTAATAATCTCTCCGAATTCAAATGGTAAGGTATAACCGACTGTGTCAGGAATATTTATTGTAGATGCCCCACTTTCAATAGCTAACTCTATACATTTATATAGAAAATCAATTGAGGATCTCCCACCATCCTCACAACTCCACTCAATATTTGGGCATAAATTTCTTGCAAATGATACGCTATCTTTTATTTTTTCTAAAACCTCCTCTTCTGTTAACTTGAGTTTAAACTTCATATGAATTGGACTTGTGGCAATAAAAGTGTGAATTCTTGGATTTTTAGCTTTTTTTACAGCATTCCAAGCTGTTTCAATATCCTCTTGTTTTGCCCTAGCTAATCCAGCTATCTGGCAGTCCTTAATTTCACTTGCAATTGCTTGAACTGAATTAAAGTCACCTTTTGAGGCTATTGGAAAACCTGCCTCAATTATATCAACCTTTAACTCCTCTAATAGCCTAGCAATTGAGAGCTTTTCTTCTTGATTCATCGAAGCCCCAGGAGACTGCTCTCCGTCTCTAAGAGTTGTATCAAATATTAATACTCTATCAGGCAATATTAGATATCCTTTACAAGTTTATTCGATGCTATCCATGGCATCATAGACCTTAATTTAGCTCCTACTTCTTCAATTTGGTGCTTTGCACCTTGGTCTCTCATTTGTTTAAACTTAATTTGCCCTGACTTATGCTCAGCCATCCATTCTTTTGTAAAAGTACCATCTTGTATTTCACTTAAAACTTTTTTCATTTCAGCTTTAGTAGCTTCGTTAGGAACTACTCTTGGGCCTCTAGTATAATCACCGTATTCAGCTGTATTAGATATAGAATACCTCATATTTGCCATGCCGCCTTCATACATTAGATCAACAATTAATTTAACCTCATGTAAACATTCGAAATAGGCCATTTCAGGCGCATAACCAGCCTCAACAAGAGTTTCAAAACCGTTTCTTACTAGAGACATTAATCCGCCACAGAGAACTGTTTGCTCACCAAATAAATCTGTTTCGCATTCCTCTTTAAATGTAGTTTCAATTATACCTGATTTACCACCACCTAAAGCAGAAGCATACGCAAGACCAATTTCTTTTGCATTACCACTTACATTTTTGTCTACTGCGAGTAAACATGGTACTCCACCACCTTTAAGATATTCTCCTCTTACTGTATGGCCTGGGCCTTTTGGAGCGACCATAAAAACATCTAAATCTTCTCTAGCTGTGATAAGTTGAAAATGAATATTTAAACCATGAGCAAATGCTAAAGCAGCGCCGTTCTTTATATTATCGTGGATTTGATTTTGATAAATGTCTTGTTGATTTTCATCAGGAGCTAAGAACATTACAATATCTGCATCCTTTACAGCATCTGCAGGTGTTTGAGTTTTCAGGCCCACATTTTTTGCTTTCTCAATTGATGAAGAACCTTCTCTCAATCCCACAACTACATTAGAGGCCCCAGAGTCTTTTAAATTTAAAGCATGAGCATGACCTTGAGATCCAAAACCTATTATTACAATTTTTTTGTCCTTAATTATGTTAAAATCAGCATCTTGTTCGTAATAAACCTTCATATTACCCCCTAAAAACGTTATATTCCGAGCCCTATAGGCCCACTTCGAACTAATTCGACTTTTATACCACCGATTGTGTCTAAGTCATCTAAAAATTTGTTTATTCGCTCGCTTGTGCCTGATATTTCATAAACAACAATATTTTGTCTTTTTTGAACAGTTCTTGAACGATAAATATCTGCAAAATTGAGTATTTTTTGATCTTGTTCCTCATTTTCAAATTCGATTTTAACTAGGCAAATTTCTGCCTCATAAGACTCACTTAGGTTTGCTAAATTAGTTGCGCTATGAACGGGAACAAGTTTTTCTAGTTGTGCTATAATTTGACTAATTACTTTTTCTTCTCCTAAAGTTTCTATAGTAATTCGAGAAAGATTTTTCTTAACGTCTACAACAGTTACATTTAGTGCTTCAATATTGTATCCTCTTCCTGAAAATAAACCTACCACACGTGCAAGAATACCAGGCTCGTTATCAACAATAACAGAAAGAACACTTCTCTTAGACTGTTTAAAAGCATTTATGGGTGTGGGATAAACTGAAGTAGAGGACATTATGAAAAATTATTAAACTAATACTTTTCCTTTTTCTTGGTTTTCAGGATTTTCTTTATCATATTTTGATAACAACATTTCGTGATGTGCTGCTCCACTTGGTATCATAGGAAAACAATTTTCTTTTTTATCAACCCAAATATCAGCTATAACTGGCCTGTCAATTGAAATCATTTCATTAATTGTATCATCTAACTCAGAAATATTTTTTGCCCTAACTCCTACTGCATTGAAACTCTCTGCTAATTTTTTAAAATCAGGAAGTGCATCGACGTAACTCTCTGAATATCTACTACCATGTAATAGTTCCTGCCACTGTCTAACCATTCCCATATATTCATTATTTAGGATAAATATTTTTATTGGTAACTTGTATTGAACAGCAGTAGCAATTTCTTGGATATTCATTAGAAACGATGCCTCTCCAGCTATATCTATAACTAGTGAGTCTGGATTTGCCATTTGTGCACCAACTGCGGCAGGCATACCAAATCCCATTGTTCCTAAACCACCTGATGTTATCCATCTGTTTGGTTTTGAAAATTTATAATATTGAGCTGCCCACATTTGATGCTGACCAACTTCTGTTGTAACAAAGGTATCTTTTTGTTTTGTTAATTCGTAAAGTCTTGAAATAGCATGTTGTGGTTTGATCACTTCATCACCTTGTTCATAGTGAAGACATTCTTTCTTTCTCCATTCATTAATTTTATCCCACCAATTGATGTAATCTTTATTACCAAATTCAATGTTATTAGAGTCTATAAAAGAGTTAATTTCTTTAAGTGTTAGAGCAATGTCAGTATTTGTATGAAAATTGACTTTAACGTTTTTATTGATTGAACTTTGATCAATATCTATGTGGAATTTAATAGAGTCTGGAGAAAAAGCATCTAATCTGCCTGTAACACGGTCATCAAATCTTGCTCCAACATTAATCATCAAATCACATTTGTTCATAGCTAAGTTTGCTTCATAGTTACCGTGCATACCTAGCATTCCTAGTGAGCTTTTATCTTCACCTGGAAAGCACCCCAATCCATGAAGAGTTGTTGTAATTGGAATATTAGTTTTGTTTACAAGTTTAATAAGCTCTTGGCTAGCTTGATGGCCTGAGTTTAAACAACCACCTCCAACATAAAATATAGGTCTCTCGGATTTTTTAATATGATTAACTAGTTCTTCTACAAAATTTTTATCAACACTTTTGGAGCCAGCTTTTATTCTGTGATCTCTAAAACTAATATCTTTCTTTGATACATATTTTGACTTAGCAAACTGAACATCTTTAGGAATATCAATCAAAACAGGACCTGGTCTACCAGAGCTAGCAATTTTAAATGCCTCATGGATAGTCTCCGAGAGTTTACTTACATCCTTCACTAAATAATTGTGCTTAGTACAAGGTCTTGTAATTCCAGTTGTATCACATTCCTGAAATGCATCTGTTCCAATTAAATGTGAAGGGACTTGCCCACTGATACATACAATTGGAATACTATCCATTAATGCGTCAGTTAATCCAGTAACAACATTGGTCACACCAGGACCGGATGTTACTAACAACACACCTACTTTTCCACTTGATCTAGCATAGCCTTCTGCTGCATGAACAGCACCAGCCTCTTGCCTTACTAATACATGTTTTAAAAAGTTTTGGCCAAATATTGCATCATAAATGGGAAGAACAGCTCCACCTGGATAACCAAAGATTGTATCAACCTCTTGATCTTTAAGGGCTTTGAGTAAAATATCTGCACCCGTGAATTCGTTTTCATTGTTCATTTAGGTATATACTTATATTTTCAATTGAATCTTTAGGGAAGCTTTTTTTATAGTTTATTCTTAAATTAAGTTGGCTAAATTTTTGGTTATTCCACCATGTAAACTGTCTTTTAATATATCTCTTAGTATTTTTAATTCCTAAGTACATAGCCTCATCTAAACTTAATTTATTTCTAACACATGATAACAACTCTGGCAGACCATGAGCTTTGTAGAGAGTTTTTGATATTTTTTTATTATCATAAAGTGATTTAACCTCTTCCAAAGCACCCTTATTGATCATTTGATGAAACCTTAATTCAGCTTTTTCGTAGAGATCTTTCTTGGGTTTTGTAACTTGAATAACAAGTGGATTAGGAGTGATTGGTACTTTACTACCATAATTATTTTCCATTGTATCATTATACTCCATACAAAAAGCTAGGCGGCTTAATAATCTTTGTTTATCTTTTGGGAAAATTTTTTCTTTATAATATTTATTTAAAATATTTAGACAATGATCTGGGCCTTTGCTAAAAAATAAATCTTCCGCTTGTTTTTTAAATTTATGACTAATTGAAGGCATCATTGATAACCCTTCTATTAGTGATTGAATATAAAATCCAGTACCACCAACAAATACAGGTATTTTATTTCTACTTTGAATATTTTTGATTACTTGTTTAACTTCATCTATCCAATGATTGACTGAGTATTCTTTATTATTGACATGTCCATAAAGATGATGAGGTACTATCTTTAATTCTTGTTCTGTGGGTCTATTTGATAAAATCTTTAGTTGTTTATATACTTGTATACTGTCAGCATTAATAACTTCTATATCTATTAATTTTGATAGTTCATATGTGTAATCATTTTTACCTGAACAAGTGGGACCTACAACAAAAAGAAATTTATTCAATAACGAATGGGTTTATTAACCAAAATTCATTACCATCTCTAATAACTCTTAATAACAATTTATCTCGATTCAAATTAATACTATTAGATATGATTTTCTTAAAAGAACTTATATCTGTAATTTTTTCACTGGATACTTGAATAATAACATCATTCTTTAAAAGATTTTCGTTATTATCTCCTACTTCTGTGACCAAAATACCTTTAGTTTTTGAGTCTAACCCTAAAGAATTTATAGCATCTATTGTCAACTCAAGAACAGTAATATCTAACTCTTCTAAATAAACGCCATCATTTTTAGCAAGTTTGCGACCCTCTTCTAATTCACCAACCTTAACCTGTATATCTATAATTTCTCCGTTTCTCCAAACTTTAACAATTACTTCACTATCTATCTGAGTTTCTGCAACAACTTTAGGTAAATCTTTAAATGATGTGATTTTTTGATTGTTAAACTCGATTATTATGTCTCCAGCTTGAATGTTTGATAACGCAGCGGGGCTATTTGGTTCAACAGAAGCAACAAATGCTCCCTCCGTTGAGTCATAACCTAAACTCTCGGAAAATTCTTCAGTTAAATCTTGAATTTGAACACCAAGTCTTCCTCTTTTTGCCTGACCAAATGAAATTATTTGTTCAACAATTAATTTTGCTGTTTGAGAGGGGATAGAAAAACCTAAGCCAACACTTCCACCTGTTTGAGAGATAATCATTGAATTAATTCCAATTACTTCTCCATCTAAATTAAATAAAGGTCCACCGGAGTTGCCTCTATTGATTGGTGCATCAGTTTGTATAAAGTCAACGTAAGGGCCGCCGCCTATATCTCTATTTATAGATGATATTATTCCTGAAGTTACAGTTCCGCCTAGACCCAGAGGGTTACCAATAGCTAATACAATATCTCCAACTCTTGACAAATCTGAGTCTCCCCAATTAACACTTTGTATATCAACAGATGAGGGGTCAATTTTTAAAACAGCTATGTCAGTTTTAGGGTCAGTACCAACAAGATCTGCAGGAACTTCATCGATTCCATTATTAAAAATTACAGTAATCTGGTCTGCTCCGCTTATTACGTGATTATTTGTTACTACATAACCTTCATCGCTAATAATAAATCCTGACCCAAGACCAGTTAGATTTTCACGTTTTGGCATTTGATTGCCAAAAAAATCATCAAACATATCATTGAACGGATGGCCTTCTGGTAATTCAGGTAATTGCCTAGTTTGTCTTTCTACGGTTTGACTAGTAGCAATACTTACAACTGAAGGTAGAAGTTCATCAACTAAATCTGCATAACCTCTCTCAAATTGTGCTGATGCGCTTTGGATTATAAAAAATATACTGAAAAGAAATAAAACTAAGTATCTTTTCATTTAAAAATTTTATTTAGTTGGCGCCCTCAGAGTTTTCAAAGTACTCAAAGAAATCACTATCAGGAGAAATGACCATGGTAGTTGTTCCGTCTTTAAAGGTATCTGCGTATGCTTCCATTGATCTAATAAATTCAAAAAATTCAGGGTCTTTTGCAAAAGCCTCATTTAAAATTTGGTTTCTAGCAGCCTCACCTTCACCTTTTAAGATGTTAGATTGTTTTTCTGCTTCAGCAATAATTTCAATTTTTTCTCTATCAGCAGTTGCCTTAATTTTTTGTGAGATCTCTTGACCTTCCGCTCTTAATAAATTTGCTTCTCTCTCTCTTTCCGTTCTCATCCTATCAAACACGTTAGATTGAACTTCTGGCGTAAGTTCAGTTCTTTTTAACCTTAGGTCAACAATTTCAATACCAAAGGTATCTTGATCTTCACGAACGTTCTCAAAAATCTCAGCCATAATTTTATCACGATCATCAGATAACAAATCATTTAATTGATACTGGGCAATTACACCTCTTACAGATGAGTTTACAATTCTCCCCAAGCGATCATTAAGAGCTAACTCTGTTCTAGTTGTTTGAAAAAACTTTAGAGGATCTTTAATCATATATCTAACAATTGAATCGACCACTATACGCTTTTGGTCTCTAAGTATTACCTCTTCTTGAGCAGGATCTAGGTTTAACACCCTACTGTCATAGTAAACGACGTTTTGTATAAATGGTAACTTAAATTTCAAACCAGGTGATTGATGCACAGCACGCGGTTCACCAAATTGTAAAACGATTACTTGTTTTGTTTGATCTACAACAAAGAAAAAGCCAGATGCAAACAAAATAAAGAAGAATGATAATCCGACAATTATGTAATTTCTCATTTTCATTAGTTGTTACCTGTCTGCTTGTTCTTGTTTAACTCATTTAAAGGTAAATAAGGAACTACTCCGTTGCCAGAATTCTGATCAATCATTATCTTGCTAGATCCTGATAGGACGTCTCTTAATGTTTCTAAGTAAATTCTTTTTTTGGTTGTCTCTTTAGATTGCTCATACGTGTCTAACACTTGAAGAAATCTACTTGCTTCACCTTCAGCTTGTTTAATTAATTTATTTTTATAACCCTCTGCCTCTTGGAGGATTTTTTCAGCCTCACCTCTTGCCTCAGGCACAATTCTGTTACTATAAGCCTCTGCTTGGTTGACTGTTCTCTCTTTATCCTGTCTTGCTTTTTGAACATCATCAAATGCATCTATAACCTCTCTTGGAGGGTTAACATCTTGTAATTGTATGGATTGGATTAGTATTCCAACTTCATATTCATCCAAAAGTTCTTGTAGTAAAGATCTTGAGTCTCTTTCAACTGATTGTCTAGATACGGTTAGTAGGCCTTCTAAGTTAGTCTGACCGACAACTTCTCTTAAAACACTTTCAGATATAACTTTTACTGTTTCTTCAGGGTCTCTTAAATTAAATAAAAACTGCCCAGCATCTTTAATCCTATAAAGCACTGTATAGTCTAAATCAGAGATATTTTGGTCGGATGTTAACATCATACTTTCTTCGAGCACATCTCTTGTAGAATTACCATTAGATCTAAAACCAACATTAATTTTCCTGATTGCTTCAACTTTTGGAGTTAAGACTTTTCCAATAGGTGTTGGGAAAAAATAATGGAGTCCTGGATCTGTTGTGCTTTCATTCCATTTACCAAAAAGTAGTTCAACCCCTTGTTCATCAGGCTCAACTCTATAAAAACCTGTAGCAAGCCAAATTATAAAAGCTATTAGTATTAAAAATGAAACACCCTTAAAACCACCTTTGAAAGGCATTTTAATTTTGTATTTATTTTTTAAATCTTTGAGAAGGTCATCAATTGAGTCATTGTTACCGCCTGAGAAACCACCAGAACTTCTATTATTGTTCCCTGATGAAGGTCCCCATGGGCCATCAAGTGCAAAAATTTTAAATTTGTTTTTGTTCACGATACATTATATGTAGTGTTTAATATATGAATATCAAGACTTGTTTTGGAATATCAAGCTGTAAAGGTGGTGTTGGTAAATCAACTGTTGCTTGCAATACCGCTATAACTTTAGCAAACCAAGGATACAAAGTTGGCCTTTTAGACGCAGACATTTATGGACCTAGTGTCCCAACATTACTCGGCATTGGAGATAAGGAACCAAAAGTTGAAGATGGAAAGTTTTTACCATTTGAAGTATTTGGGATAAAAGCAATGTCGATAGGTTTTCTTGTCAATGAAGAACAAGCAATTGTTTGGCGAGGACCAATGTTAGCTAAAGGGCTTGATGGACTTATTAATAAGACAGCTTGGGGTGATTTAGACTTTTTAATTGTTGATTTTCCCCCTGGTACTGGAGACGTACAAATATCAATGTCCCAAAAACTCAAACTGGATGGAACTCTTATTATAACAACTCCACAGCTTCTATCTTTAAAAGATGTAATAAGAGGTATTAATATGTTTATCAAGGTTAATGTTCCAATACTTGGTGTAGTTGAAAATATGTCTTATTTAGAAGAACAAAATAAAAAAAAATATATTTTTGGTGAATCTAAGACTAAGTCTTTGTTACTTAAAGAAAATATAAATTTAATTGAAGAACTTCCTTTTAATTTAAATATCCCTAAAAGTTGTGATGATGGAAAACCCTACTGTTTTGACTATAAAGATGATTATTCTCTAAAATTTGAAAATATAACAAACGCAATTACAAAAAAATTTCAAAGTTAAGATAATTTAATATTAAACTTTGCTTCTAATTCTCTAAGCTCTCTTGGAGATAGTTTGTAATTAGACTTCTTAATTTTTTTATTAGCTAATTTATCTTTAACAATTTTCAAAGCCTCTTTAGAGAGTTGGAAAGAGTCCGAACGGTAATCTTCAAAAGCTTCGTATGTTAAGGGTACCCACTTTTTTAAAATTTCAACCATTTTTTCAGCATAAATTTGTATTTCATACTGAGCATGGCTATCTGCTCGTAATCTTAAAAAATGCATAAGATTATGAAGGTCTACTTTCCAATACCATTGTGTGTAATAGTTTAATGGAAGAGTTGTTCGAGCTAGTTCTCTAGCTAGACCCTCCCCTTCAACGTATTCATCATTATTCAAAAGCTTACCATTCAATAAATTTTGGTAGTCATCGTAGAGTTGTTCGGAATTCTTTTGAATTAAATCTTGGGCTTGTTTTGCAAACTTTTTATCTAAAGTATTTGATCTCCCCTGCTTGTTTGTAGTGGATTGAGATCCAAGTTGATCCATTTCTGGAACATAAAACTCCTTATCTAATACTGAATATCTCGCAGAGTATTCATTTACATTTGCAGTTCTGTGTCTAATCCATTGTCTAGCAACAAAAATAGGAAGTTTAATATGAAACTTAATTTCACACATCTCAAACGGAGTTGTATGCCAGTGACTTAAAAGATATCTAATAAGACCACGGTCCTCACGTAATTTTTTTGTTCCCTCACCATAGGAGACTCTGGCTGCTTGGACTATTGACTGATCTGTTCCCATGTAATCAATAACCCTTATGAAACCATGGTCTAAAATTGGAATTTGTTTATATAGTATTTTTTCTAAAGCAGATGAAGTGGCTCTTGTAGTTTTAAAATCTTTAAATTTTGGCACTTTAGTGATTTTTTTCTTCATAGGTGTTTAAAGGATTCATTTATTAGACTATATTATCTTCGTTGTTTATCAACTATAGCAATAAACGCTATATGTAATAGGTGTATCGGACTCGGGGGCGGTACCCGACACCTCCACCATAAAAATTTTTATGGGGGTGATATAGGTTTGACGTGCTCTGAAGGATATAGTTTTTGCTCGTTGTAAGCGTTTCTTCGACATAGAAACTTAAAATAATTGCTAACGATAATGAATTAGCACTCGCTGCTTAATCTAATTAGGTAAGCGCGGCTTTGGGGCGGCCGGGCAACAGAACGCCCCTTTTATATTTTATGAAAAAATTACTTATTTTTTTTATTTTTTTATTTTCTGGAATTTCAAATGCTTCTTCATCTGAATTTGAATGGGAACAAATTCTTAAAACTGACGAGGGAAATATATTCTTTATTGATAAAAATTCGATAAATAAAAAAGGAGATAAAATCTTTTTTATTAAAATGCATGATTATTCAGATTTTAATGATTACGGAGAAAAATCTAGCATAATTCATCATGAAGTAGATTGTAAAAATCTAAAATTCAAATATTTAACTGATTTTTACTTTAAATTACCAATGGGTGAAGGAGAGCCGTCATTTGTTGGTAATGAAGAGTCAGATTGGATTGATGTCAAAGATGATACTATTTTAAAAGTCTTAGTTAGTTATGTATGTAATTAATGCTGGGTAACAGAATGTCTTTCTAATTTCCTATACCTAACTTTAATCTTGCTACTTGCATATTCTCTTCTGTGTCACTTAACTCCCATCCACTTGTCAACATACGACTAGTAAATTGTTTGTTATAAAGAAAAGGTATAACTAACTGAAAAAGACCAAATGTTACCACTGAAAAGATTAAATGGAGCACTCCAATTAAAATTTCTCCTCGAAAAATAGGAACAAAAAAACTGAAGAAGAAATAAGTCCAACAATAACCGACAAAACCTGGTTTATTTAAACTAGAATTAGTATGCTTAAGGTTAATTTTCTTTTGAGCACCCATAAAAATTAATCCTAAAATTAGTGGTGAGAAAAATATTAGTATTATAACAAAGAAAATTATTGATAAATCCATTCAGTTCAAAATAGGAAAATAATTATTCATGGTCAATAAATATTGATTGTGCTAATAAGATTAAAACAATCTATATATACAGAACAAACCTAATATATAAATATATCAAAGTCTTTTATAAAGTAATTTTGAATGTTCTGGAGTTTTTCTGGTCACTAATATCAATTATCTTAAACTTAGCTGTTTTTTCCAACTTTATGCCCTTGGATGTAACAAAGGATTTCATTTTTTTTACTTCACCCTCTGGCATTTTTCTTTGATATTTAAGTGTATGACTTTTAGAACCAATTTTTAGTATAGTTTTCATATTTCCATTACGATTTTAAACAAATTATTAGATGATAACTAATTAACTTTTATAAAAACTAATATGATTTTTTTACATAGTGTTGAAATAAAAATATTTTAAATCATAATAAACTCAATCTAAGGAGGATTTTTTTATGGAAAAAATGATGTTAGCAATTGGTAGATTAAAAGAAGGTGAAGGTAAATTTGAAAAATTTATGGCCTTTTTTCAATCTGAAGAGGGGATGGCCATGAGGAAAGCTGCAGCTCATGTAGAAAAAACAGTTCCTGGAATTTTACCTGATAAAAGCGGTATAATGTTTAAAGTTCATGTTCATAATGAAGAGGAAATGATGGGCATCGTTAAAGGGACTAACCCTGTGATGAAGCCAATATATGATGAATGTATACAAAGCATTGAATTGTTCGAATTAACACAAGTCTCATTAGACGAATAAAAAAGGATTAAAAATGTCAATATTAAAAAAATATGATGAGGTCTTTATGAATAAAGATGAAGCTGGAATGAATGAGGTGCTTCATGATGATTATAAATTCACAATGCATGCTTCTGGAAAAGTTTTAACTAAACAAGATGTCATACAGTGGGCAATGAGCGATGATATTAATAGAGACAAAGTTCGAATTATTTATGAAAATGATGAAATTGGGATTGAGCACTCATTTGTAACTTTTTCAGACGGTAACACACAGGCAGTTATGGCGGTATTCACTTTCAAAGATGGTAAAATTTTTTCTTTAGAAACTGGTGCTACAAATATACCAAAGTAGTTAATTTAAAAATTTTGAGAGGTCTGGTTTAAAATAATTTGGGCCTTTCATTACTTTTCCAGCCTCATTATATATAGGTTTCCCATCCTCACCTAATTTACTCATGTTAGAGTTTTGAACTTCCTCAAAACATTTATCTAAATCAATACCAAAAGCATGACCTGCTCCATAAGTGACATAAAGTATGTCAGTCAATGCATCTGCCACCTCAAGTAAATTTTTATCCTGCATTGCTTCAGTTAATTCTTCTAATTCTTCTTTGATAAGGTCTATTCTCAACTTGTTGGTCTTTGCGTCACTAAATCCAGCTTTATCTCTAACCTCTTGACCGTATGTTTTCATAAATAACCTAACTTTTTCAAAATTTGTCATTAATAACCTCTAATCTTTATATATAAAGTTGAAAATAATTTTATTTCATTTTCATTTTAAATTTATAGGATCTTATTATAGGAGAAAATATGGCAACTTACGAATGTTCAAATTGTGGAATGTCAGTAAATGCAACATGTGGAAAATGTGATGCACCTTTAGTTGATGATGTGCTAAAGCTAGATAATGGATCAGAAGTGCAAATATCCAAGTGCCCAAATGATCACGGTAAAATTAAATCTCCAACCTGTTGTGGAAATGATATGTCCTGTTCAACAGATAACTAATTTTTACTAGTAAAAAGAAACTATTTGTAATAAGAATTATGCGCTACGGCCAGATAGCTCAGTCGGTAGAGCAGAGGACTGAAAATCCTCGTGTCGGCGGTTCGATTCCGTCTCTGGCCACCACTTAGAAAGGCTATTGGAGGTTTAACTCATCAATTGAGCGGTCATTTCTTGATCTGCTTAGCTCTAAAAGCCCTCCCCTAGTGTATCCGTAAACATTTGTAATACTTAAATCATCTCTAAATTCATTCTTTAACATACCTACAAGTTTTCTCAGTGTATTTTGATCACTTGCTACTGGGTCAATAACTACTTTCCCAGATATATTTTTTAATTTTATGAGTTTAGAAATTAATTGAATAGCCTCTCTATTTGTATCAAATCTTTTTGCTGAGCCAGTGTTAACATCAATAGCTGTAAGAGCATCTGTTTTACCGATCATGATATTACCTCCACTAGGTAAATCGTAATTATGACCGATTAAATAATCTATCTTTTCACCTAAATTAAACACTTCTTCAATTTGTTCATTGGACATCTCTTCACATAGATTTGCAAAAGTAGAGTCTAGCTTTTCATCCCAGTTTTTTACTCTCTCGAAACGATCATTGTCACTAAAAATGATTTGATCAGTATTTTTATCAGAGTAATCACAAACAAAATTTTGATCAAAATATGTATTTTGGAAAACAAGGCCCTCATCGCTTAATTCTTTTGCATTTAATTCTATTTCTTTCCATTGATTATTTAAATCGTTTAACTCAGATTGAGCTATTTGTATATTTTCAGGAATAAGATTATGCCTAGCTATCAATCCTACTTCAGACTCACTCAGAGCATCCATTATTTTATCTTGTTGATTTGTGTCTAAGTTTTTTCTTGTTCTTCTACTTAAAATTATTTCGTCACCATATGGTAATAAATTTATAAATTTACCAGTTAAAATGACATTATTTGTAAAAAGGTGAACTTTATCTTTGGAGCCTATACTTCTTACTTGAAGTAATAAAGATTGTCCTTCATGAGCCTTATCACCATTAGGAAAGTTAATTCTTTTAAAAAAACCCCTTTGATCTCCGTTACCGTAAGAGACAAATGCTCCACTATCATTAGGTAAAATTTCTGTAATTTTTACCTTATAGATATCTCCAATTTGAACATCTTCGTTGGGTTGAAAGCGAATATTAACCAATTCCCCTTCATTTAGTTTAACTCCGCACTTAAAATTTTTATAGTTTGTAACAATAAGTTTTGTAGACATGGCATTGCTCCTTTTAAAAAATTATTCATTAGTTCTTCGACCTAAATGTTATTCTGCCCTTAGTTAAATCATATGGTGTCATTTCAACTGTTACTCGGTCTCCTGCGAGTACTCTTATTCTATTTTTCCTCATTTTCCCAGATGTATGGGCTATGACTTCGTGGTCATTATCTAGCTTAACTTTAAACATAGCATTTGGAAGTAACTCTGAAACTACACCTTGAAATTCTATTGCATCTTCCTTGGACATATAATTGTATCTTATGGTTTGATCTTTCTAATTTCAACTGATAATGCGTGTGCCTCTAGGCCCTCTTGTCTTGCAAGATTAATTGTGTGATTTGCGATTTTCTTAAGAGTTTTTTTTCTAGGGTCAATGAAGACTGTTTTTTTAGTGTAATCTTCAACACCCAAGCCAGATGAAAATTTTGCAGTTTGATCTGTGGGTAATACGTGATTAGTTCCAATTGTATAATCTCCCAAAGCAACAGGGGATTTTTCACCTAAAAATACAGATCCAGCGTTTTTAATATTTTTTAATATATTTTTATTAAATTTTTCATGAATATGAAGATGTTCTGGAGCAATAAAATTTGAAATTTCATATATCTCTTTTTGACTCTTAGCTAAAATTAAATTGCAATTATTTTTTATGGATTGATCAACATTTTTAAATTTTGTTTCTTCCATAATTCTTTTAAGTTCATTTTTAACTTTAATTAAAATATTTTTGGATTTAGATAAAACATACGTTTTTGCATTAGGGTCATGTTCGCCTTGGGCGAGAACATCGTAGGCTATCCAAGTGGGATTAGAATTATTATTTGCTATTACTAAGACCTCAGATGGACCAGCTGGTAAATCTATTCCTATAACTCCAAATAATTGTTTTTTTGCTTCAGCTACGTATTGGTTTCCTGGACCAAACACTTTATCCGCCTTTTTTATAATTTTTGTGCCAAAAGCGAGAGCTGCAATTGATTGAGCGCCACCAACATTGTAAACAACATTTACACCACATAAATATGCGGCTGCAAGAGTTAGTTTTGATGTTTGACCATTTTGAGAAGGGACACAAATCATAATATTTGGAACCTTGGCTATTTTTGCAGGTATAGCTGTCATTAACACAGTTGAAGGATAAGAAGCTAACCCACCAGGAATGTATAAACCAACATTTTCAATTGGTTTCCATTCAATGTAAAACTTCGAGTCAAGTTGATCTTTGAAAGAAAATGAAGTTTTTTTTTGTTTTGAGTGATAATAAAAAATTCTTTTGTAAGCTAATTTTAGAGACTTTTTACTTTCGTTTGATAGAGAATTATAAGCTTCCTTTAGATTTTTCTTTGGAATGATTATACTTTTTAAATTTGCTTTTTTATTCTCAAACTTTTTAACATACTTTAATAAAGCTATATCCTTATTTTTTTTTATGTCCTGTATAATTTTTTTAACTGTTAGACTTACAGTGGAATTTGAATTTACAGATGAATTGAGATTATCAAAAATCCATTTTTTATTTACAACTTTCACTATAATCCTTGCATTAAAATTTTTTTAATAAATTTTTTTTTTAAATCGTATGCAAAATAACTGCTAATTATTACAGTTGAGATGTCATTATTTACTACTACATTTTCATAAAGCTGATTGTCTTTTAATGTCTTGCCTGATTGAACTAAATCTAGGATAAAATCAGCTATTCCATATTTTACTGCAAGCTCGATAGAACCATTTAATTTTATTGTTTCAGTCTGTATATTTAGATCTTTAAAATAATTCTCAGAAATATTTTTAAATTTTGTTGCAACTTTAAAAATCTTCTTTTCAGAAAAATTTATTTTTTTTTTATTTGAAGCTATAGATATTCTACACTTTCCTAAATTTGTCTTTTTTAAAAGAACGATATTTTGTGAGCTATTTTCTAGAATCTCGTCATATCCAACAAATCCAATATCAGCTGCACCTAGCATAATATATGATCGAATATCAGATGGTTTTAACTTAATCACTTTTATCTCATTAAGATTTGTATCAAAAGTTAATTTTCTAACACTATCGTTGAAGAAAGCATCTTCTATTTTTAAACCTCTTTCGGATAGAAATTTTACAACTTTTTCTTCAAGCCTACCTTTAGGGCAAGCAATTATTAAATTTTGATTATTCATTTTTTTCTAACTATGTTTACGCCACATTTTTTTAATTTTAAATCAAAATCTTCATATCCTCTATCAAGGTGGTAGATTCTATTTATTACGGTTTTTCCATTGGACATCATTGCTGCGATTATAAGAGAAAAACTAGCCCTTATATCTGTCGCCATGACTTCTGCGCCCAGTAAATTAGATGTTTTATTAATTGTTACTGTTTTTCCTTTAATTGATAAATTTGCCCCAAATCTTCTCAGCTCTGGAATATGGATAAATCTATTTTCAAAAATATTTTCGACTACTTTCGACTTTAAACCAGTCTTAAGTTGTGTTGCTATTAGCTGAGCCTGTAAATCTGTAGGGTATCCTGGAAATTCTTTAGTAGAAATTTTTTTTATTGGTTTAAGTGTTTTACAATAAATTTCATAGGAGGAATTAGATAGCTTTTTTATTTTTAGACCCATTCCTTTATAAAGTTTCAAAGGAAGAGCTAAGTCTTTTGGATTGAAGTTATTCAGTTTTAGTCTCCCTTTTGTTGCCATAGTTGCTAAAATATATGAACCAGCTTCTATCCTGTCAGGTATTACTTTGTAATCCTGAAGTTTTAGTTCTTCTACTCCTCTGACTGTAATTGTCCTATTTTTTACTTTTATAAGTGCGCCACATTTATTTAAAAAATTAATTAAATCTATGACTTCAGGCTCGATGGCACAATTTTTTAATGTACTTTTTCCACTTGCAAGACTAGCTGCCATTAAAATATTTTGTGTTGCACCTACACTAATTTTTGGAAATTTATGGTCAATTGAGCTTAAATTATTTTTTTTTCTCTCAGCTATTACATAACCATTTTTTATTGAGATTTTTACACCCATTAACTTTAGAGCATTTAAATGTAAATCAATTCCTCTAGTACCAATTGAGCAACCACCAGGAAGAGCTATTTTAAATTTTTTATATCTTGAAATCGCAGGTCCTAAAATAACAATAGATGCTCTCATTTGACGAACATATTCATAATCAGCTGATTTTTTTGTAATAGCAGAACTTCTAACAAATAGAGTGTTTTTTTGAAAATCAACATCACAACCTAAATCTTTTAAAATTGAGATTAAAAATCTTGTATCTCTAAGGTTAGGTACATTATGAATAAGACACTCACCTTTTGCCAACAGAGTCGAAATTATAATAGGCAAAGAAGCATTTTTTGAACCAGAGATTTTTATTTGCCCTTTCAAGGTTGAAGGACCTTTTATAACTACCGTTTGCATTATTTATTTCTTAATTTTTTTTCTTTTTTTTAGATTTTCTCTTAATTTTTGAGCTAATTTATCTTTTTTTTGTTGTTCAAAATTTTTTTTTATTAGGTCTTGTTTCTTCATAAATTATTACCAAATAAGTTATATGATGAATTTTGAAAAATATACTAATAGTTCAAAAAAAATTATTAATTCTGCACAAAATTTAGCATTAAGTAAAAAACATCAAAAAATTGCTCCTATTCATATTTTTAATGAATTATTAAATTCAAATCATGAATTAATAAATAAAATTTTTGAGAAAATTAACACCGGTATAATTAAAACAACTATTTCTGAAATATTATCTAAAGAACAAGCAAATAACTCAAACAGTAGTCAAATTTATGCTGATCCTAAATTATTGAGTCTTTTTGAAGATGCAGAAAAAATTGCAAAGTCTAATCAAGATAGTTTTGTATCGATCGACTCTTTATTTTTAAGTTGTATAAAATCAGATGACCAAATTGAAAAAATATTAAAAAAAAATGGGCTAAGTCTTGGATTAGTTAAAACAAAAATTCAAGAGTTTAGGAAAGACGTAAAATCTGAAAGCGAAAATTCTGATGATAATTATAACGCTTTAGAAAAGTATACAATCAATGTTACTCAAAAGGCACAAAAAAGAGAGTTAGATCCGGTTATTGGAAGAGATGAGGAAATTAGAAGAACTATTCAAGTTTTATCAAGGAGAACCAAAAATAATCCAATATTAATTGGAGACCCTGGTGTAGGTAAAACTGCATTGATAGAGGGTTTAGCACAAAGAATAGCAAATAAAGATATTCCACGCTCATTAGAAAATAAAGTTATTCGTATTCTTGATCTTGGATTATTGCTTGCTGGTGCCAAGTACCGTGGAGAATTTGAAGAAAGACTTCAAAACGTTTTAAAAGAAATTCATAAACAAAATGGTTCAATTATTTTATTTATAGATGAAATTCATACGCTTGTTGGTGCTGGAAAGACAGATGGAGCGATGGATGCATCCAACATGTTAAAGCCAGCATTAGCTAGAGGTGAATTACATTGCGTTGGTGCAACAACTTTAGATGAGTATAAAAAATATTTTGAGAAAGATGCAGCTTTAACTAGACGTTTTCAACCAGTTTTTGTTAATGAGCCCTCTTCAACGGATGCTGTTGCTATTTTAAGAGGTCTAAAAGAAAAATATGAAATCCATCATGGAATAAGAATTAGTGATGAAGCTATTTTATCATCAGTTCAATTATCTGATCGATATATAACTGATCGTTTTTTGCCTGATAAAGCGATTGATTTAATGGATGAGGCTGCGAGTAAAGTTAAAATGGAAATTGACAGTAAACCTGAGGAAATAGACCAGCTTGACAGAGATCTTATTAAGCTACAGATGGAAAAAAATGTTCTTTCAAAAGATAATGAAAAAGATGAGAAAAAAAATGAAAAAATTGAAAGTCAAATATCTGATATTCAAGAAAAACTAAATATACTCAATAGCACTTGGGAGTCAGAAAAAAAGATACTTGATACAAAAAGAAATTTAAATGAACGAATTGATCAAGCAAAAGAAGACCTCGAGGGTGCTCAAAGAAGTGGTGATTTAACAAAAGCAAGTGAAATCATGTATGGCTTGCTCCCTAGTCTTCAAAAAGAGTATGAAGAATTGAATAAAAAAGAGCAGGCTACAATAATAAATGAAGTTATTAATGCTGAAGATATCGCAAGTGTGGTATCAAAGTGGACGGGTATTCCTTTAGAAAAAATTATCGGAGGCGAAAAAGATAAGTTAATAAACATAGAAACACTGTTAGAAAAAAGAGTTATTGGCCAACAAGATGCTATTGAGAAAGTTTCTAAGGCAATTAAGATTTCAAAAGCAGGTCTTCAAGATCCTAATAAACCTTTGGGATCCTTCCTTTTTTTAGGCCCAACTGGTGTAGGAAAAACTGAATTATCAAAAGCACTAGCAGAGTATGTTTTTGATAACGAAAAGCAAATGCTAAGACTTGACATGTCCGAGTATATGGAAAAACACTCAGTTAGTAAGCTTATTGGATCTCCTCCGGGTTATGTTGGTTACGATGATGGTGGGAAGTTAACTGACTCTGTTCGCAGACGCCCCTACCAAGTAATTTTGTTTGATGAAATTGAAAAAGCGCACCCTGATGTATTTAATATTCTACTACAAATTTTAGATGATGGTAGGTTAACAGATTCTAAAGGAAAAATAGTGAATTTTAAAAATACTCTTATTATCATGACCTCTAATATTGGCTCACAAATCCCTGTTGATGATAATTTTGACTATACAACAAAAAAGAACTTAGCCCTTGAAGAGCTTAAAAATCATTTTCGATTAGAGTTTTTGAATAGAATTGATGACATAATTTTGTTTAACAAATTATCAAAAGAAAATATTAGCGCGATTTTAAGTAATCAAATTCGACTAATCGAAAAAAGAGTCTCCTCAAAGGGTATTTCAATTGGTTTTACTGATGAAGCCTTTAACTATTTGAAAGAAAAAGGTTTTGATCCTTTATTTGGAGCCAGACCTTTGAAAAGATTACTGCAAGATGAAGTTTTAAACCCCTTATCCGAGGTAATTTTAGATATTGGGGAGAATATTGAAGATAAATTAATTTTCACTAAAGATAAATACGGATTAGTAATTGCTAATAAAAACCTTAGGGTTTTGAGATCATAACTTCCAACTTAAAGCAAAATTTGTATAATTAAACTATGAAATGGATATTTTTAATTGGAGCATTTGCTTTAATATTTTTTGTATTGTTCCTTTCAGTGATGACTATCAGAAAAATTAGAAAAAAATAATTTTTGGACATTTTTTTTTCAGACTCTCTTTATAACACTAAGGTTTTTTTAGTTTCATCAATATTAACAATAATTTTCTTTTTACTACTCCTAACAAGAAAAATTTATAATCAAAAATTAACAATTTCAAATTTGTCAATATATTCCTCTCTTTTTTTATTATTAATTACTTTTGCTAGCTTATTAATTGTAAATTTTTTTGGAAAATTTACTTATGTTCTTTTTATTGCTGCTATAATAACAGTATTATATTCAGAAATAAGTTTTCTTCTTGGAAAATATTTCTTTCCTAATTTTGTAAGTGAAAACGTCTCAAAGGAAATTATTTATATGTTTAGTTTTATAGTATTCATAAATGCAGGTTATTTTACTTTTATGTTAATATTAGATATTTTAAAAGCTGAAACCTATATTTAAGTAATATTGATTTGATTATATTCATCTCATACTTCCAACTTGTCCTTATTAGCTTTCTCGCAGCCACTATACTTCCCCTATCTTCCGAGTTAATTTTATCAACAATGCTATTAACAGGTTCATTTGATAAATATTTACTTTTGGTAGTAGCAAGTTTTGGAAATATTCTTGGTTCATCAGTTAATTGGTATTTAGGAAAAAAAATATTAATTTTTAAAGATAAGAAGTGGTTTCCTGCAAGTGGAACGCAAATAGAAAGAAGTGAAATTTATTTCAAAAAATACGGTATTTGGTCTCTACTACTGGCCTGGGTACCCGTTATTGGTGACCCACTTACAATTATAGCTGGGATTTTGAGAGTAAGGTTTTTAACTTTTTTGACATTAGTAAGTATTTCAAAGATATCTAGATATGTTTTTTTAATATTTATTGTTTTTTGAATGAAGAAATTAATTACTTTAGAAATTGGTAATTCATCATGGTGGAAAAACAAAAAATATAGAAAAGAAGCCTCACTAGAACTAAAAAAATTACGTAAAAAATATAAATGTGTAAAATTAGTTAAAAAATATAGATTAAAAGGTAGTAATACTATAGTCTATGGAGATTATTTATTAACCGATTAATCAGTATGCTTACAAAAATATTTGTTTTTTTCACTTTTTTGTTTTTTAGTTTTAGCTCTGCCTTTTCCAGAGTAAACGAGAATGTCGTTCATGATGCTCTTGGTTTTATGATCGGTGGGGACAGTGGATGGGGCGCTGTTACAAATGAATATGAAATTGATGGTTGTGTAACTACATATGTTCAAACTCTCGGGGATATGAACCTTATTGCAATTTATGATTTTAATAAAGCATTATGGAATTCAGCATCAAGTCAAATAGGTGAGGATGGAAGAGAATATTTTATTCTAAATGGTGAAATTGGTGTTCAGGAAGTATATGCATATGATTCTTATGGGGAAGATGCTACAGAGGGTCTTTGGATTTTTGGTATAGAACCTGGGCCAAGTACAACAATATTTTTTCCAATATTAGTTGACATCTCTAGATTTGAAAATGCGATGTATGATTTAATGGATGAATGTCCGGGTATTAAGTCCAAATACTAAACTAAAAACGTTAGTTTATTTCGAAAGTTTTATAAAAATATCACCCATTCCAGATATTAGTTGATCTTCATTAGTAGAATTTCTTATCTTACATTGCTCACCAACGACGGGATGATTATTTATAGCTAAAAGGTCACTGCTGTTACAGCTAGTTGGGCTGTGTAAATAACCAATGACCATTTTTTGGTCTATTGTATACACTTGATTTTCATTCATTTGATTACCATTACAAAAATAATCCCTGTTTACTTCTAGTGGGAAATCTTTTTTATCACATGGGTTATCAATAGTCATAACAGTGAATCTTTTTTCAATACCTTGAAATTTATGTGATATTTCCATAGCTTTTGCATACTTCATCGAGTCACAAACGCACGGCCAACAACATCTATACATATCTCCACATACTTTATTATCTGAGCCAACCTCATTCATACTTATAAATGCTGGCTCAGATCCAGGCGCTATCAATGAACCAGAAACTGGGCAATATCTTTTATTAAATTCAACAAAATCATCAAAATTAAGTTCTTGATCAATGAGATATTTAAAAAACTTTGGCCCTGCAGCATTCCTATTTCCATCTGGAAATATATTATTCCAGTTTTCGGCAAGTGTATCATAGTAGTAAGATTCATTTTTTGTAATTTCAATAGAGTAAGAATTTTTATTAACAATCAATGCAAACAAGATAGTGATAACAGCTAAAATGATATTATTATTAATAAAAGTTATAAATTTTATGTACACTTGATAGTGTTACAAATCATATCTAAATCTAGATCATCAAAAAAATAGTATTAATTATATGAAATTTTATAAAATTTTGTTTTTATTTTTATTTATTTTTCAACCTATGAATGTGTTTGCAGAAAAAAGCTTTTTCAAAAATATCAGTAATTTATTACCTGATCAAAGTCCTAGGCTAAGTTACGGGGTGGCTGTAACCGATTTTGATAATGATGGTAATGACGAATTTATAGTGACCGGATTTAGATTTAGTAATCTAGCTTTAGGTTTTAACGGAGAAAGACTTGAAAATAAAATTACTGATAATATTTTTTCTGACCCTGAGAGGTCTACAATTGGTGTTGCTGCATGTGATATAGATAAAGATGGTCTTGAGGAAATTTATTTTCTTAACACCGATACCTACAGTGGCATGAAAAGGTACTCAGACAGGCTTTTAATAAATTCACAGAATAAAATAGAGGACTTATTTGAAAAAAAAATTAATCAAAGTGAATTGAATTTAACAGCAGGAAGATCAGTGGTTTGTGTCGACAGAGTTGGTAATGGAAATTACGGAATTTATGTTGCTAATTACGGAGGTCCAACAAGATTTTATGAGTTTATTGATAACAGAGTTGTGGATCTAGCTACAAGCCTGGAACTTGACAAGGTTACAGGAGGTAGAGCTGTAGTTGCTGGTCATATCTTATCTGATCAAATAGATGTGTTTGCAGCTAACGAAAGAGGTCCGAATTTTCTTTATTTAAATCAAAAAGGAAAGTATTCAGATGTCGCTAGTCAAATGAATGTCAAAGATATTTACCAAAATGGAAGAGGAACGGCATTATCTGATATTCTGTATCGAGGAAGACTTGATATTTTAAACGGTAATTGGGCAGGTTTTAACAGAGCCTATGTTTTGGTTAATGATAAATTTAAAAATATTGCTAACTCTTCTTTTGACGAACCGTCAAAAATTAGAACAGTAATCTCAGCAGATTTTGATAATGATGGCTATGATGAAGTGTTTCTAAATAACATAGGTGAACCAAATAGACTTTATAAAATAATTGAAAACGGTGTTTTTAAAGAAATAAAACTTGATCAAGCTCTTGAGCCAAATGGTCTTGGAACAGGGGCAGCGGTTGCAGATATTGATAACGATGGAGTACTAGAACTTCTTTTATCTCATGGTGAATCCGGTGCTCAACCATTGACCCTATTTAAATATAATAATGATGATGAGCAAAGATCTTTTTTAAGGGTAAGGCCTTTAAATATCTATGGGGCACCAGCAAGAGGAGCAACTGTAACTCTTTACACAAATGAAAGAACTCATTCTAAAACAATCGATGCAGGATCAGGTTATTTATGTCAAATGGAGCCAGTTGCTCACTATGGAATTAGAGATAATGAAAATGAGTTTAAAATTAAAATTAAATGGACTAATGGGGATGAGGAAACATTAGAGGTTGAAAATTTAAATCAGACAATAGTTGTGAAGCAAAAGATTTAAAATTTAATCTTCTACAATCATAGTGTCTTTTGAACCTCCACCTTGTGAGCTATTTACGATCGTGCTTCCCTTTTTAAGAGCAACTCTAGTCAAACCGCCCATAGTTACATATGTCTCCCTTCCAGAAAGAATAAATGGTCGTAAATCTTGATGTCGAGGTTCAATTAAATTACCCTGTAAAGTTGGTGTAGTTGATAATATTTCTAAAGGTTGAGCAATAAAGTTTCTTGGGTTATGTAAAATTTTTCTAATGTATGCCTCTCTCTCAGATTTAGAGGATTTAGGTCCTACTATAATTCCATAACCACCAGATCCATCAGCTGGTTTTACTATCATTTTTGAAATATTAGATATTACGTGATCTCTCTCAGATTTATTATGACATAAATATGTCTCTACTTGGTCCAATTTAGGCTCTTCATCTAAATAATATTTAATTATTTTAGGAACATATGAGTATATAACTTTATCGTCTGCTACCCCACTACCAGGAGCATTTAAAAGTCCAACATTGCCTTTTCTGTAAGATTTGTATAAACCCGCTACACCTAACAAAGATCCTTTAAAAAAAGTTTTGGGATCTAAAAAAGTATCATCAATCCTTCTGTATATACAATCAACTCTCAAACCCCCTTTTACTGTCTTTACATAAATTTTATCATTTTCGACATAAAGATCTTTTCCCTCAACAAGAGCTATTCCCATTTGTTGTGCTAAAAATGAGTGTTCAAAGTAGGCAGAGTTATAAACTCCTGGCGTTAATACAACCATTGTTGGGTTATTTTTTTTATAAGGTATTGCATCTAACATACAGTGATAGAGTCTATTGCAATAGTGATTAATTGGTGAAACTCTATAACGTGTAAATAATTCAGGAAATACCTCTCCCATTACCATTCTGTTTTCAAGCATGTATGAAACACCTGAAGGAACGCGAAGATTATCTTCTAACACTAAAAATTTTCCATCAATATTTCTTATTAAATCTATTCCTGAAATATGAGACCAAATTTTTCTTTTAGGCATAAATCCTTCACATTGTTTTAAATAATTTTGAGATTTAAATACTAAATCTTTTGGAACAATGTTGTCTTTAAATATTTTTTTTTGATTATAGACATCGTTTATAAATAAATTTAAAGCTTTGCACCTTTGTATTAACCCTTTTCTTACCTTTAACCATTGAGATTTCAATATAATCCTAGGAATTATATCCAATGGCCATTTTTTTTCCTCTGCAGCTTTTTTATCAGCTGAGTAAACTTTAAAATTGATGCCGCGAGAACTTATTGTGCTTTGACAATTTTGTTCAATTCTTTCTAAATCTTTGACTGAGTAACTATTTAATATTTTAGAAATTACTTTAGCTTCTTTTCTTAGACTTTTTTCAGGGGTTAAATACTCATCATAGCTGTTTTTTGAATTGTAATTTTTCCAATTTATACTCATTCTATAAAAATACTATAAATGCCTATTGGTAGTTATGCATAGTTTAGATTGAAGGTATGTAAATAATTGTTTGTATTTTTAAAAAATTAGCTATTTAATTAAAATGTGACTTACTGTGTAGGAATAAAAGTAAATGAAGGTATGGTTTTTGCATCTGACAGAAGGACAAATGCAGGCCTAGATAACTTTAACTCTTATTCTAAAATGTATGTCCATAAAGGCATTGATAGAAATATAATAATTTTAACTTCAGGAAATTTAGCTACTTCTCAAGCAGTCTTTAATTCGATTACTAAAGATTTAGAAGAGGATAAAAATGGGAATAATTTAAATAACTTATTTAATTTAAATGAAATAGCAAAATATATTGGGAGATTAAATGTTAAACATTCCTCACCAGATGGTATTAATCAAGAGACTATTGAATTAGGTTCAACTTTTATAGTTGGCGGACATATAAAAGATCAAGAGTCAGAGTTATATTTAGTCTATCCGCAAGGAAATTTTATTAAATCAAGTGAATCTAAACCTTATCTTGTCATTGGAGAAATAAAGTATGGTAAACCAATATTAGATAGAGTTGTTAAGTCTGATACATATTTAGGTGATGCTGCAAGATGTGCATTGATAAGCATGGACAGTACAATGAAAGCAGATTTATCCGTAGGTCCGCCAATCGACTTAGTTGTATACAAAAATAATTTATCAAAAATAGTTTATCAGCAATCTCTTGAAATTAATGATGATGATTATCAATACATATCTAAACAATGGGAAAAAGGAATATTTGAAATTTTTAAATCTTTCAATCGCTTTGATTGGGAAGATAAATAAATGGAACCCTCTCCTTTTGTAGCTAACGTATCAAGTATTGTAGTAATCAGTCTTGCCTTGATTTCTTTTTATTTGATGGCTAGAAAAAAAGGGAAATACGTAGATATTTTATTTGGATTTATTTTAGCGATAATATTTCTTTTAAAAATGATATATTAAATAAATGAAATTCTATTTCATTCTATTTTTATTTGTCCCTCAAATTTTGTTAAGTTTTTGTTATGAGCCATCACCTCCTTGGTCCAAACCTTCTAAACCAATGGTGCCGTGGTGTGTGGATGAGTGGACAAATACTCATACATGTAGTGATTGGGAAATTGATAATTACAATTATGAAGTGCAAAATTATAATTATGAAGTTCAAAATTACATTTACGAACTACAAAATTACTTATATGAAGCAGAGGATTACGTTAACTGCGAGATTAATAGTCTAAATTACTAAGCCTTAAGAGCAACATCCGTCACCGCAAGTGCAACAACATGAGCAAGAACAACCACAGTCAGGTTTTGGTTTATTGTTATCCATAAATATTAATTATCATTATTTATATATAACATCAACAATTTGAATTTAATTTGAAAAATAATTGTTAATTAGTTAAGTTTTTGGTGTTGAATGAAATCTCTTCGTAAAGGTATTGGTAATAGAAAAGACGTTGAGAGCTATTATGACAACTGGTCTAGCTCATATGATAAGACATTGTATCAATGGGACTACAAAGCGCCGTCTCAATCGGTTAATATCTTAAAGAAATATATCAAAACAAAACCACAATTTATTTTAGATTTAGCATGTGGCACAGGACTTTTTATTGATAAATTTTTAAAAGCTTATCCTGATTGTATTTGTGATGGATCAGATATTTCAAGAAAAATATTAGATATATCCAAAAGAAATGGAAAATATAGATATCTCTATAAAAAGAGTTTTGAGAATAAAATTAAAATAGCAAATAAGTACAGTGTGGTAAGTCTTATTGGTGCGATGACATATTGTAAAAATCATCAATCACTTTTTAAACTTGTTTCTTATTATCTTGCAAAAAATGGCTATTTTATATTTACACATAGAGTAGATTTATGGAAAAAATTAAAATTTGATAATGTCTTAGAAAAATTAACTGATTTCGACTCAATCTATATTTCAAGACCTTTAAATTATCTCCCAAAAAATAAAGATTTTGGTTCTGATATTAAAATTAGGATAGTCTTGTTAAGAAAGAAATAAAGTTAGAAAATGATTTGGGAGATTACTTTTTGGTTATTTTTAATCCCCTTAATAATATGGGGGCTTCATAAATTGTTTAAATACAGTGCAATTGGGATACCCTTTATTAGAAACAACAAAAAACTTTATTGGGTATTTATGATTGGATTAGTCTTGTTAATAAACTATCTGGTAGATAAGTTTTACCTTGTGAATTATTAATGTCATTTATCATTGAGTTAATAAAAAATCCTAATTTAATGTGGTTTGTATCATTTGTTTTTTTGGCAATTACTTTTGCTACATGGCGTGTTAGTCAAAATAATAGTAAATTGAAAATTATTTATGAAATCTCTAAATACCTGACGGCTGGATGTCTTTTGATAATGTTTTTTAATATGTATTAATAGTCTATAATTCTAAAAATGCCGCCGTAGCTCAGTGGTAGAGCACACCCTTGGTAAGGGTGGGGTCGGAAGTTCAATTCTTCTCGGCGGCACCACATAAGTTAAATTTCTTTAAAATTATTTTATTAGTTAGTAATTTAGTATTTGTTCGAAAATTGACACATCTATATAATCAATAAATAGCTCACTTGCAGCGCTAACACCTTGATCTTCCATTAACTCTGTCATTGCTATTTCACCCAAGAGTTCAAATGCATAATAAACACTTTCTTCACCCTCGTAATCTATGGCCATATTTAACTCTTCATTGCACTTATATGCAAAGACATTGGTCATGTAGTCAGCTACTCTTATATTTACCATTTCAACATTATCAGCTGTTAGATTAGACAAATCCATCAGTTGAGGGTGAAATGACATTGTCACATATATCCATCTTACTAAATCAGTTTTTTCTTGAGTTGTTGTTTTCATTACAATGCACTTAGCAAACTCATCTGTAAACGGTCCAGAAAATAGGTTTAAATTCAAACCAAAAATAAAAATAAAAGTGTATTTGAAAATTTTTTTCACGTGTAATGATAAACTATTTAATGTAAGAAATTCAATCATTAAATCTGGGGCTAAAAACAGAAAAGAGCCTCAGTTGTCTCGACTTAGTTCCGGTTTCCCTTCTCTAGGCCTCTACTACTTTGGCTCTTTTCTTTGTTTTGGGAAGTTTCCTACCCTCTACATTTATTACTTTAAAATAAATTATTTTTTTTGACAATACCAAAAGATAAAAAAATAAATTTTTCTGTTTATAATTTGTGAATAAGTATTTTGGATTAAATTAAATATTAGATAGTTCGTTAATTACATTTTTTACATGATCTTTTACTCTGACATTACTCCAAGTTTTTACAATTTTGCCTTTTTCATTAATTAATACTGTAGTTCTAATTATACCATAATATTCTTTTCCTAAAAATTTCTTAAGTCCCCAAGCTTTGTATTTTTTTAAGACCTTTATTTTTTCATCAAATAACAAATCAAATTTTAATTTATTTTTTTTTTTAAATTTTTGATGACTTTCAATTGAGTCTTTTGAAACACCTACTACAATGCAATTATATTTATTTATAGCTTTGAGAGAATTATTGAAATCAATTGCCTCTAAAGAACATCCTTTTGTATTGTCTCTTGGGTAAAAATACAAAATTATGTTTTTCCCTAAATAATTACTTAGTTGAAATATTCCAGATGTGCTTGGCAACTTAAAATTAGGCGCTTTCATTATTATTTCTATTTTTTTATAGTATATTTTTCACATATAAATTCGGCCATAGCAAAAGAAGATGTCCATGCTGGAGATATAGCATTAAGAATATGTATAATGTTATTTTGCTTAATAACTACAAAATCATTAAATAGTTTTTTACTATTTTTATCAAACATTTGAGATCTAATCCCCACTTTACTACTTAATTCAATTTTTACTGGTTTATGCTTAAAGTAAACATTAGAAGATTTCATGACACTAGATAAAAATAGATTTTTAAACTCAGTAATAGCTAAATTTCTAAGGTTATTCTCATTAAAAATTATTTTCAAAATGAATTTATAACTTAAGGCACAAAACTCTAAAAAATTAAATTTTCTAAAAGACCTATAGGCTTCTCTTCCAAATACAGGGGTGCTACTAGGTCCTAAATAAAAGTTTCCATCTTTATCGTATACAGTGTGGACTCCTAAAAAAGGTTGGTCTAAATTTGGCACTGGATAAATTAATCTATTTGGAATTTCATTTTTATCTCCAAAACTAATTTTCCAATATTTACCTTTAAAAGGTAAAGATGTGTATCTAGTTTTTAAATTTGATTTATTTGCCAAATAGTCTGCATGTAAACCTGCGGAGTTAATAATAAGATCGAAATAATGAATTTTATCATTTGATATAATAGTTGTATTATCAGATGAAATTGAGTCCACTTTTGTATCGTATTTAATTATCACGCCTCTTTTTTTTAAAATTTCAATCAATTTATTTGATACCTCTTTTGGATCAGCTATGGCTGTTTCTTTAATAAAAAGAGCTTCATTAAATAAAGGATTGCAGTTTGGCTCTATTTTTAAAATCTCATCGAAACTATTTAACTTGATTGTTTCGACTCCTACCTCCTTCGATCTCTCATACAATAAATTAAGTGTTTCGATATCTTTTTTTGTTTTTGGAAGTAATAACTTTCCACAATTATTGATATAAAGATTGTTCTCACTAATAAATTTTTTCATTAACTTTGAACCTCTGATGCAGAGAGTTGACCTTAAAGTTTTAGGTTGATAGTAGATTCCAGAGTGAATAACTCCACTATTTCTTCCAGTTCCATGTGATAGTGAGTCTCTCTCTTTCTCAAAAATTGTTATGTCGATATTTTCTTTACTTAGGGTATATGCAATTGTGAGACCAACAATGCCCGACCCAATGATAGCAACTTTCATTTACTTTTTTAATTTATCTAAAAGGTAAAATTCTATTGGTGAAAATTGATTTTTATTTTCAGCTATGAAATCATCTACTAACTTTAATTTATGTTCTTCCATTTCAATAACTTTGCGGATGCTTAAGTCAACATAAAGAGAGCAAACTTCAGATGTAGCTGCTCTAAAATTCCCACTTTTACTTACAATTTCCAATTGATATACAAATCTTTTTTTATCACGGTCTAAGAATAGTAAGTTTATATCAACTTCATCTCCCTCTTTAACCTCTTGAATATATTTAGTGTGGGATTCCACAGCAAATGTTGATCTTTTCTCATTTTTAGCTGACTCTCCTCCCATTTGAAATCTATCAAGCAACACATCCCATCCTTGATCGAACAAGTGGATATAAAAGGCTAAATTCATATGACCATTATAGTCTGTCCAGTCTGAAATAATTTTTTCTGTTCTAAGGTAAATTGACATTGTCTAATTTTATAAGAATTATTTAATATTAACATTGAAAAATAAAGTAATAGTATTTTATTAAATAAAGGGGGTAGTGATGAAAATAGGTTTTGTTGGACTTGGTAATGTGGGTGGAAAACTAGCAAATAATCTTCTTGAAAATAATTTTCAAATATCAGTTTTAGATAAAAATCACATATTAATGGAGGAGTTTAATTTAAAGGGTGCTAAGACAGCTAAATCAATAAAAAATCTTGTGATGAATACTGATATTTTAATAACTTGTCTTCCCTCTCCCAAGATATGTGCAGAAGTTTTAGAGTCCAAAGATGGTATTATTGATACTATACAAAAAGATCAAATTTGGATTGAGATGAGCACAACTGAAGATGAACAACTAAAAAAACATGCTTCATTAATTCAGCAAAAAAATGCAATAGCTTTAGAAGCTCCTGTAAGTGGGGGTTGTCATAGGGCAGCAACTGGTAACATTTCTATTTTTGTTGGAGGAAGTAGAGAGGGATTTGATAAAGCAATGCCAGTATTAAAATGTCTTGGTAGAAAAATTTTGTATACTGGAGACTTTGGAAGTGCATCTATTCTTAAAGTTATTACAAATTATTTAGCTACTGTTCACTTAGTTGCATTGGGAGAAGCTTGGACTATTGCGAGTAAATCAAATCTTGATTTGAACAAAACATTTAAAGGAATTGCAGCTTCTTCAGGTAACTCATTTGTCCATGAAACAGAGAGTCAAGTAATATTGAACGGTTCATATAATATAAATTTTACAATGGACTTAGTTGAGAAAGATGTAGGACTTTTTCAAGATCTCGCCTCAAAACTTGGAATTGAACTAGAAATATCACCTTTAGTTTTTGATATTATTAAAGATGCAAGAAAGACTTTTGGTGATCGTGCATGGTCCTCAATGGTCGTAAAAAGGCTTGAAAATAAATACAATACTGCATTTAGAGCTGAGGGGTATCCTGAGGAATTGATTGATTTAGAGGAAAAAAGTCTTGGTTATGAGATATGATTATTTTGAGTTTTTGTTAGTATTTATCTATGAATTTCATAACTGATGTAATTCTACCTTTAGCCTTAGCTTTTATTATGTTCACTCTAGGCTTGGGTTTGACATTTTCAGATTTCGCAAGAGTAATAAAAGCACCTAAAAATTTTATTATAGGATTAATTAGCCAATTAATTTTTCTTCCAATAGTTGCTTTAGTAATTGTTTTGGTTTGGCCGCTTCAACCTGAATTAGCAATAGGTTTAATATTAATTGCTGCTGCTCCGGGTGGAGTCACTTCAAATATTCTTACATCTTTTGCCAAAGGAGATGTTGCTCTATCAATATCTTTAACTGCCGTAATGAGCCTTTTAAGTGTAATTTCTGTGCCAATAGTTTTGGGTATATCAATGGGATTAATTTCTGACAATTCTTTAGGCTCAATCTCACTTACAGGAATAGCTATAAGTATGTTTTTGATAGTGACATTGCCTGTTTTAATTGGAATGATTTTCAGAGCTAGCTTGTCTTTTTTTACGAAGAGAATTGAGAAGTTTGCTAGAATACTTTCAACTGCTTTATTTGTTTTAGTATTGATTGGAGCTATTTTAGCTGAGAGAGAAAATTTAATTGAGTATTTTGCTCAAACTGGATTGGTAGTCTTTTCTCTCAATTTATTAATGATGATAATTGCTTTTTATTGGGCAAAGTTTTTTGGGACAGGAACCTCACAACAAAAAGCTATTTCAATAGAGTGTGGTCTTCAAAACGGAACTTTAGCTATTTTTGTAGGCACAAGTGTTTTTGGTGGCGGTCTATATATAATACCTGCTGCTACTTATAGCGTCATAATGTACTTAACGTCTTTAATATTTATTTATTTTATAAGAAATCGCTAAATATAAATCTTATCTGCTAATCCAAAACAAAGAATAGCCCAACCTAGTGCAAGACCACCTGTTGATAGCCATCCCTCTCTTGAATATTGGTCAGTTCTTCCTAATTTATCTATCTCACCAGTGTAAAAAGCTGATATTGCTATTATGGTCATGATTATAAACATAAAATTAAAGAATGCCCATGTAGCCTCTGTACCTCTAAATAAAATATATAACTGCATTAAAACTGCACCTACAATTACTGCTCCAGCAAACCTTGCAAAAAATGCGGCTGTTACATCAATTCCATATTTGCTTATGAAGTTTTTGGTATTAAACAAACAGTTATAACCGTAAAAAGCATTCATTACTAAAATAATTAAAAAAATTACTAAATAAAATATTCCGTTAAAATTTCCTATCATATGAATCTCCCAAATTCTATTTTATCAGATTTTTAACTTTAATGACTATGAATTATTATTTTTTTATGTCATGAATATTGAAATAAATTTATGATCGAACTAGATATATTTTCAGATACTGTTTGCCCGTGGTGCTATATTGGGAAAAAAAGATTAGAAAAAGCTATTAGTAATCACAAAGATACAAAATTCAAACAAACTTGGAGACCTTTTCAATTAAATCCGGGAATGCCACCTGATGGTATGGATAGGCAAGAATATTTAATTTCTAAATTTGGAAGTGCTGATGCAGCAAAGACGATTTATGACAATATCTATGATGAAGGACTTGTAGAAGGAATTAATTTTAACTTTGACTCTATTATGACAACCCCAAATTCCTTTAATTCACATAGACTTTTAGCTTTAGCATATAAACAGGGTGTACAGGAAAATGTTTTAGATAGTTTATTTGAGTCTTATTTCTTAAATGGTGAAGACATAGGTGACCCCAATGTATTGTTGGATATAGCTATAAAACATAAAATTGACGCTGAAGATTTTAAAAGTTATTTGTCAGATCAAGAAAATATTGAACCACTCGCTAATGAAGAAATTCAAGCTAGAAAGATGGGTATAAATAGCGTTCCTACATTTATAATAAATAAACAAATTGTTATAAATGGCGCTCAGACATCAGAAAATTTTGAGATTATTTTTCAGAAGCTTAAAAATAGCTTAAATTAAAAATTATTAGTAGTAATGCTTTTTTTCTATATATTTTGTAAATGCCTTTAAAACTGAAAGATTTATCTCAATATTTAAACTTTGCTAAAAAACTCGTTAATGCGTCAGAAAGAATAATAAAGAAAACACCATCTCATCGACTAAAAATAGATTTCAAATCAGATAAATCACCAGTAACTAAAATAGACATGAAAATTGAAAAAGAATTGCGATCGATGATCATTAAAAAATATCCTGGTCACGATATATACGGAGAGGAATACCAAAATAAATCAAATAACTCTCCATTTGTATGGGTAATCGATCCAATAGATGGTACAAAAAATTTTATTAATGGAAATGGTAATTTTGGCACATTAATTTCTTTGTGCATTGATAAAATACCCGTAATTGGAATTATTAACTGTCCTGATATAAACAAAACATGGATTGGAATTAGAGACAATGGTGCTTATTGTAATGGAAAAAAAATTAAGAAATCTCAAAATAATTTAAAATTATCTAAATTATATTTTAGTACCTCTGGAATGACAGCTTTCAAATCAAATAATAAGAATAAAAAATATAATGCTCTGATTAAAAAAACTAAATATGCAACCTTTGGTGGTGATTGTGTACAATACGGGCTTTTGGCTGAAAAAAGAATACCCTTAGTAGTAGAGTCTTTCTTAAAACCTTATGATTATATCCCTTTAGTAAATATTGTAGAAGAGAGCGGAGGTATAATTAGTGATTGGAGAGGAAATCCTCTAAATTTTCAATCAAATGGTGATGTTGTTGCATCAATTTCAAAAAAAGCACACCAACAATTTCTAAAAATTTAATATTTTCCGGCAATACAATTTAATATTAATTCTTGAAATCTTTCTACTGTCATCTCTAGTGGGTTTGCACCAGTGCTTGGATCCTCTTGTGCTAATGGCGCCAATTTAATCTCATCTCCCTCATTAACACCCATATCTTTAAGTGTTTCAGGTATCTCCATATCTTTTTTTAATTCAATAATCCAATCAACGATACCCTCAAAGCCATTTTTAATATCTAGAAAATTTGCCAATCTAGTAAATTTTTTTTCAATAGCGCTACGGTTATAATTCAAAACAAATGGCATAACTGTACCATTTGTTGTTCCATGATGAGTCTTGTATAAGGAATTTACTGGGTGTGTAACAGAGTGAATAGCACCTAGACCCTTTTGAAATGCAGCTGCACCCATCATAGAAGCAACTAACATATGGGATCTTGCTTCAACATTATTTCCATTATGATAAACCTCTTTAATATTTTCTTTGACTAGTCTTAAACCCTCTAAAGCTGTGCCCTCTGCCATTGGGTGATAAAAAGGAGATGAATAAGCTTCAATACAATGTGCCAATGCATCCATTCCTGTTCCAGCTGTAATACTTTTTGGTAGATTTAATGTCAAAGATGGGTCTAGTATCGCAATCTGTGGTAACATTTTTGGGTGAAAAATTATTTTCTTTTTATGATTCTCTTCGTTTAAAAAGACAGCCGCTCTTCCCACTTCGGAACCTGTTCCTGCAGTCGTAGGTATAGCTATTATAGGTTTGATTACACTTGAGTCTGCTCTTGTCCACCAATCTCCAATATCTTCAAAATCCCAAAGTGGTCTTGATTGATGAGCTAAAAAAGCTATTCCTTTTCCAGCGTCCATTCCAGATCCGCCACCTATGGCTATGACACCATCGTGATCACCCTCTAAAAAAACTTTTACACCATTAGTTACATTTGAACCAGTTGGGTTTCCTTGAACATCGCTGTAAATTTGTGTATTTGATGACAGACTACTATTGATTTCATCAATAATTGATGTTTGCAATAATCCAGGATCTGTAACAATTAAAGGATTTTTAATACCTAAAGTATCACAAGCTTTTTGTATTTCTTTTGATCTATCAACTCCAAACCAAACGTTTGTTGGATAATTCCAATTCATATTTTGCATTTATAACCCTATTTATCCTCTCTCAAAATAACGACGGTGCTCCCAGTCATTTACAGACTTATCATATTCACTCTGCTCCCATTTTGCAGCATGAATATAGTGTTCTAAAACATCTGAATGGAAAATCTTTGGTAATAATTTTGATTTCTTAGCAAGTTCAATTGCTTCATAAAGTGTACCAGGAACATTTTTTGCCTTTCTATTTTGATATATATTTCCAGATAATGGCTCTTCAAGTTCTAACTTATTATCAATTCCATACAGACCTGCTTGAATCAATCCAGCAAAAGCAAGGTAGGGATTAACATCTGCCCCAGGAACTCTGCATTCAATTCTTATTGAACTTCCATGTCCTGCTAATCTAAATCCAGCGGTTCTATTATCAATTCCCCAGGTGGCAGATGTTGGAGCAAAAGAGGACTCTTGAAATCTTTTATAAGAATTTACGTTTGGAGCTAAAAAAATTGATAGATCCCTCAAAAATAAAATTTGTCCAGCTACATAGCTTTTGAAAATTTTAGACATTCCATATTTGTCTTTGGTATCAGAGAAAATATTTTTTTTTGTTTTTTTATCGAATAAAGAATTATGAATATGACAGGAACTTCCGCAGAAATCTTGTTTGTATTTTGCCATAAAACTAACTGCACGATTATGTTTAAAAGCAATCTCTTTTGCAGCATTTTTTATTAAAATATGGTTATCTGCCATACTAAGAGCATCAGTAAAAACTACATTAATTTCTTGTTGACCAGGTGAGGCCTCCCCTTTAGTGCACTCAACATATATACCGGAGTCTAATAAACTATTTCTTAACTCTTGATTAAAAGGCTCCTCTTTTGAAGTTTGAAATATCATATAATCTTCTATGTACCATGATGTTTCTTTTAAATTTTTATAATGACTAGAATGAATATCATCATAAGTTTGCTTGAAAAGAAAGAATTCTAATTCTGAACCTAACATCGGCTCAAATCCCATTTTATTAGCTTTTATAATTGCCTCTCTTAAAACTTGTCTTGTGGAATGCGAAACAGGAGTCTTTCCATCATGTTGAAAAGCATCACCGAGAACTAAAGCTGTTTTCTCTAACCATGGTAAAACTTTGATGGTTCTTTGGTCAGGCTTTACAGTCATATCACCGTAGCCAGTCTCCCAAGAGGATGATTTAAATCCAGGAACTGTATACATATCCATATCAACCGTATAAAGATAGTCACAAAAATGAGTTTCTTTGTGAACGTAGTCTAAAAAAGCCTTACCTGTTACTCTTTTTCCCACTAGTCGACCTTGCATATCGGATAGAGAGACTAAAACAGTATCAATCTCTTTTGATTTTATTTTTTTTTCTAATTCTTTAAAAGTAATGCTCATAATCGACTAAAAAATTAAATATTTTAACATTTTATTAATAACTTTGTAGACCATCGCTCTAAACTACTTTGCGCATATGAAAACTCTGTGGTCTTGTAAATTGATCAAATGCTAATACTGAAAGTGAGCAACCGATACCAGTGTCTTTTACGCCCGTCCATGCAAGTGCCGGATCTAAGTAATCACATCTATTCATGAAGAAAGTTCCTGTTTGAACATTTTTTCCAAATTCTTTAGCAAACTCCAAATCTTTTGTCCAAATAGATGCAGTTAGTCCATAAGGGCTATCATTCATCAAATTTTTTGCTTCTTTATCGTCATCTACAGGCATAATTCCAACAGCAGGACCAAAAGTTTCCTCCATCATGAATCTCATATCATGATTGACATCAACCATTACTTGAGGGCTAACATAACAATTATCTTCTCTAGATATTGTAAATTTACTCTCATCAATAAGACGTTTTGCTCCGCTGCTCTCCGCTTCATTTATTTGAGCTCTAATAAAATTAGCTGCTGATTGTCTTACCACAGGGCCTAAATTTGTGTCAGGTTTTGAGGGATCGTTTAAATTATAATTTTCAGTAATGCTTTTGAAGCCATCTATAAATTCTTTATAAATTTTTTTATCTACATAAATTCTTTCTATACCACAACAAGATTGACCAGAATTAAATAGTGCACCGTCTGCAAGGTTTTCAATTGCGTGTTTTAAATCAGCATCTGCTCTGACGTAGGCAGGATCTTTCCCTCCTAATTCTAGACCAGCATTAATAAATCGTGTTCCTATATATTTTTTCACCTCCTGGCCTCCTCTTACAGAGCCAGTAAAAACAACGTGAGCTATTCTTGAGTCAGAGATTATTTTTTCACAAGCTTTATGATCAGTATGAATAAATTGGAAAACACCCTCAGGTATCCCCGTATTTTCAAAAGCTTGAAAAATTAGTTCTGCACATCTTGGTGTTTGAGATGAATGTTTTAAAATTAAACTATTACCTGAAATTATAGCAGGAACAATTGTGTTAGTTGCAGTAATAATCGGATAATTCCATGGGGCCATTACAAAAATCACCCCAAGAGGAGTTTTGTATATATAGTTGTCAAATTCTTCGTTTTGAGTAGCTGGAAGATTTTGTAATGAGTCTTTAGCAATATCTACCATGTGTCTTGAGCGCTCTTCAAAGCCTCTTAATTCTCCTGCACATTGAGATATGGGCCTTCCAATTTGCCAACAAATTTCCTTTGATATTTCATCTTTGAGAGCGATTAAGTTATCAATAAATTTATTTACAATATTAATTCGGTCATCAAGAGATGTGTTTTTCCAAATTTCAAAACTTGTTGAGGCTTTATCTATGACTGAATTAATTTTACTATCTGAGGCTAATTCTCTCTCTAAATAAATAGTATTATTTATGGGTGTAATTGTTTTTTGAATACTCATCAGTCCTCCAATTATTATTTATTATAGTGTATTTGATGAGTTCCTGAAGAGGTTTTATTTTCTCGCGGCTAAATTAATAACCGCGAGTATTTATTATTTTTTCTTAGCGATTCATCTTAGCTATGACTTCGCCTGGGAAAGCAATTGCGATACTATACTGATATATTATCGATCTAAACTCTTGTACATCCTCCCAAGTCTCAGATGCTTGTCCATGAAGCTGCAAGCCAACTGGAGTTTGATAATGCTCGCTTAAAAAATAAAAGACATTATCGGTAACACCTTTCGAAGGGTCAGTTAAATCTACAGGCTCAAAACCTTTAACGATAGAATATGAGTTTAATCTATCATCACCAGATAAAGAATGTTTATCATGCAAAAACTGATGATGGCTTTGTAAGATAGATTCAACTTTCTCTACATCTGCAGATGGAACTTTTAAAGTTACAGCAAAAGAGTTTGGCTGCATATGTCCATTTGCAAAAGCTAATGATGAAAAAATCGTAAAAATCAAAGTAATAAAAATTTTATTCATTATGTGCCTTTCTATTAACAAAAATAAATTTAAAATTTAAATAAGAATAAATTTTTATACTTTTTGGAGGTTTATTATATGTTTTAAAGGAAATTTAAGATGTCTTTTTAGCATACCTAGACATAAAATTTTCAGCTAAGCCTTTGAGTAAACTTAATTGTTTAAGTCTTGAAACCCCATCAACTATTCCATCAACTGATTTGCTGATAAAGTTTTTGGTAGCAATATCTTTTTCTGACTTGTCGTTAAGCCAATAAATTAATGTGGCAAGATAAATCATTGAAAGCAAACCTCGCTTTGAATAGTAACTAAAATCATTTGATTTATCACCTGATAAACTCCATATAAAGTCACTATTTTCATGAAGCATTTTAATTGACATTAATATGTTACCAGGTCTTAAAAGAAATTTTAGCATTTCAGGCAATGCTTTTTTAAGATGACTGTTATTTTCAAATTTTAATTCCATGATTGTTTTAATTTTATCTCTAGTTTTCAATCGTGAGTTGTTGAAGGAATTGTAATTCTTCTCAACTTGAATGTTATTTTGAGCAATTATGAATTTTAAAACGTCATATTCAAAAGATGGAAATAATTTTGCTAGAACAGATGTTGAAATTCTTTGCTTTTTTGCACATTGTAAGAGAGTTTCTCTAGACCAACCAAATTTGGGTACTTCGTTAATAAATGAGTTAGCTAATTTTTCTTGCTTTGACTTCATATTTATATATAAATTACGCCTTTATGAGGTTACTAGATTGGCAATAGAAGTTCAAGTCAGAGATAATAATGTTGAGGCCGCTATACGCGTACTCAAAAAAAAGCTTTTAAGAGAGGGTATTTTCAAAGAATTAAAACTAAGAAAAAATTACGAAAAACCATCAGAGAGAAAGCTTCGCGAAAAAGCCGAATCAATTAAAAGATTTAAAAAACTTATGCGTAAGAAGAAATTCGACTAGTTCTCTAGCCCTTTAATTATATCTTCACAAACTTTCTTAGCATCTCCAAATAGCATTAATGTATTGTCTCTGAAAAATAATTCATTTTGAACACCTGCATATCCACTAGCCATACCTCTTTTAACGAAAAATACTTGACCAGCATTTTCCACATCTAAAATAGGCATACCATAAATGGCACTCGTCTTATCAGTTTTTGCAGCTGGGTTAGTTACATCATTAGCACCAATCACAAATGCAACATCAGTCTCAGAGAAATCTCTGTTAATTTCATCAAGTTCTAGGACTTCATCATAAGGAACATTTGCTTCTGCAAGTAACACGTTCATATGTCCGGGCATTCTTCCCGCTACAGGATGGATTGCATATCTCACTTCTGCACCAGCTGCTTTAAGTAAATCACCCATCTCTCTAAGTGCGTGTTGTGCTTGAGCAACAGCCATTCCGTAACCAGGAACAATGATTATTGTTTTGCTATTTTTCATCATAAAAGCAGCATCAGCAGCGTTACCTTGTTTTGCTTGACGATCATCTTTTACTCCGCCAGCACTAGCTGCTTGTTCACCACCAAATCCTCCAAGTAAAACGTTTAAGAAGGATCTATTCATTCCCTTGCACATTATATAACTCAAGATAGCTCCTGACGAACCAACCAGTGCACCAGTAATAATCAATAAATTATTAGATAAAGTGAAACCAATTCCAGCAGCGGCCCATCCGGAATATGAATTTAACATTGAGACAATAACTGGCATATCTGCTCCTCCAATTGGAACAATTAAAAGTACCCCGATAACAAATGAGGCAAAAACGATAAGCCAGAATAATTCTTGGTTTTGATCAATACAAAACTTAACAATTAAAGCAATAATTCCTAAACCCAGTAGTAAATTAATAAAATGTTGACCTTTGAAAACTAAAGGATTTCCTGAGACAAAACCTTGGAGTTTTCCAAAAGCTATAATAGATCCTGTAAAAGTCACAGCACCTATTGCTGTTCCAATTGACATTTCTATTAAACTTCCCATCGGAATAGATCCAACAGTACCTATATTAAAGGCACTAGGATTGTAATATGCAGAGGCAGCAACAAATACAGCAGCTAATCCTACCAAGCTATGGAAAGCAGCAACTAATTGTGGTAATGCAGTCATTTGGATTTTAACTGCGATTGATGTTCCAATCAAACCACCTATTAAAAAAGCTATTCCAATTTCTTTATAGCTAAGTACACCAGGATTGGACAGTGTTGTGACTATGGCTATAGTCATCCCTAAAATTCCTAAAAAATTTCCTCTCCTTGCAGTTGAGGGATGTGATAACCCTCTAAGAGAAAGTATAAATAAAACCGATGAAACTAAATATGCTGCAGTTGTTAAAGTTGACATTTTTTACCTATTGTTTCTTCTTAAACATGGAGAGCATTCGATTTGTTACAACGAACCCCCCAAATATGTTAACAGCAGCAAGAGTTACAGCAACTAAACCAAAATATTTAGAAATGTTACTATCAACAGGGCCTGCGGCCAATAAAGCTCCAACAATAATTACGGACGAGATAGCGTTTGTGACACCCATTAAAGGACTGTGTAAAGCTGGTGTAACCGACCAAACTACATAATAACCTACAAAACAAGCCAATACCAAAACAGTTATACCAAAAATAATAAAGTCACTATGGCCTCCAGATGTTTCGGCTACACTAGATGCTAACTGGCTTGCCTCATTTGCAATTTGTTGTGCTTTGTATGATAAACTTTCTAATTGATTTGAAATTTCTGACATAGTAACTCCTTTTTATTTTATTAAAATCTTTCCAGCTGAGCAAATCATTGTAGCTTTAATAATTTCATCACTTTTATTAATCATAGATTTTTTCTTATCTTCAAAGTTCATTAATTTTAAAAAGTTAGAAATATTTTTTGAAAAAAGGCTTGAGGCATTATTTGCTACTCTGCCAGGAACGTTGGCATGACCTACAATCTTAAGACCATTTTTTGAAACGACTTTTCCAACTTGGCTAAATTCGCAGTTCCCTCCTGACTCTACAGCTAGATCAACAATAACTGAACCATTTTGCATGTTTTCCAACATTTCTTTTTTCAAAATTAAAGGTGCTTTTCTTCCTGGTATTTGAGCAGTGCATATTACAATATCCATTGTCTTTAAAGTTTCTGCCAATAAAGCCTCTTGTTTTTTTTGATACTCTGCACTCATTTCTTTTGCATAACCACCCTTCGTTTCAGCATTCTTAGACTCCTCATCCTCGACCATAACAAATTTACCACCAAGACTCTCAACTTGCTCTTTTGAGGCTATTCTTACGTCTGTAGCAAAAACAATAGCACCTAATCGTTTAGCAGTTGCTATAGCTTGTAAACCTGCAACACCTGCGCCTATGACTAAAACATTTGCCGGAGTAACTTTACCAGCAGCAGTCATAAATAATGGTAATACTCTGTTAAATTCTTGAGCAGCATCTATGACCGCATGATATCCTGCTAAATTTGCTTGAGAGGACAAAATATCCATATCTTGAGCTCGAGTAATTCTTGGGACTAGTTCTAAAGCAAACGCTGATATTTTTTTAGAATTTAAAATTTTAATACTGTCTTGGTTGTTCTGTATACTGATTTGAGAAATAACCATAGAATTATTTTTTATTAATTTAGATTCATCTGGGGTTGGGCAATTTATTTTTAAAATAATATCAGAATTCTTTAAAACTTCTTTTGAAGTAGATAGAGTCGCCCCAGACTCTTTATATGATTTATCATTAAAACCTGAAAGTGAACCTGCCCCCTTTTCAATAAATACTTGGTGACCAGCTTTTACATAGTTTTTTACATCATCAGGAGAAATAGAAACTCTATTCTCAAACTTTTTTTTTTCTTTAACTGCGCCTATTATCATTAACTTGTTCCTTTTAGAAGGTATGTTGTATATCAGATAAATCTAATTTGTTAAGTCTAAGATTTATAAAATTTATTAAACATTTGTTGAAAGTCATCATAAACCGGCAAATTTAAATGCTTTTTTTTGATTGGATTCAACACTTTTGACTGAAAAATCTTTAATTAAGTCATGAAAAAGCTTGTACCAATTTATTTCAGCTTTCAAATGAATAAAGATTGACCCCAAACCAACCGCTGCTCGATCCATAAATACAAACTCTCTTGGAGGTTTAACTCCTCCATATTTTTTGAGCTCTTTATGAACTTCGCTAGCTATTTTAGCTCCATAAATACCACTATCTGAGTCTTGTATTTTTCGAACCTCATTTTTTAAAATTGGATCATACAAGAATAAAGCCCATTTGTTTAAAACATTCATTAATTTATCATCAATGTCTTTAAACCCCCATACTTGATAAGCAGTTTTTATCTTTTTGTTGTCTTTTTCTTTTAGAGCAAAATAAAGGTCTATTACGCCCTTTACAAACTTAGGTGGAAATATTCTTACACAGCCATAATCAAATAGATTAATATTATTTTTATTATCTACTGAGTAATTACCTAAGTGAGGATCTCCATGAATTATACCATATTTATAAAAAGGTAAGTACCATGCCATGAATAATTTTTTTGCTAATTCATTTCTGGTTTTTTGTGGTGCATTTTTATATTCGATTAATTTTTTACCGTTAAGAAATTCCATCACTAAAAGCCTGTTTGTTGATATTTTTTCGTAAACATTTGGAATTTTGATATAAGAGTTATTTTTATGAATAAATTTAAAAATTTTTAAATGTTTGTTTTCTAAACTATAATTTAATTCTTCTTTTAGTCTTGCTTCTATTTCTTTATAGATCTCTCTAATTTGTATTGATTTATTATAACTAGAGTAAATTTTAAATATTATTTTTAATTGGTTTAAGTCAGCCTCTACTGCTGAGGACATATCAGGATATTGGAGCTTACACGCAACATAATCATTGGTTTTCAATTTTGCCTTGTGAACCTGACCTAAAGAGGCAGCAAAACTTGCATCTTGATTGAATTCTTTGAAGTTATTTTGCCAATTCTCACCTAATTCAGCTTTCATTCTTCTTTTTACAAACACCCAAGACATTGGAGGTGCATTTGACTGTAATTCAGCTAATTTTTTAGCATACTCTTCAGGCAGTAAGTCAGGAATAGTAGCGCTTAGTTGTGCCACCTTCATCAAAGGTCCTTTTAAATTACCTAAAATCTCTGTAATTTGAGCCGCATACTTTTGATCACTTAAATCAAAATTTAAATATTTTTTACCTGCAAATTTCGTAGCTAAAGAAGTCATGGAAGTTGTGACTTTTGAGTACCTTTTTACTCTTGATACTAAATTATTGTCTTCTTTCATTTTAAACTAAAGACTTTTTTCAAACTCATCTATTAGACCTGAAATCATTGAGAGGCCTTTTTCCCAACTATTTTTTTGTTTTAGATCCACATTAAATGGTTTTAAAACTTCACTATAGTGTTTCGAGCCACCACTTTTTAAAAGACTAATGTAACTTTCCTTAAAATTTGGAAGGCCCTCATCATAAAGTTGAATCAAAATGTTTACTAAACAATCTCCAAAAGCATAAGCATATACATAGAAGGGAGTATGAATAAAATGAGGTATGTATGTCCAAAAATATCTATATCCATCTGTTAATTCAATAGTAGGCCCAAGACTTTCAGATTGTGTTTTCATCCAAAAATCACAAAGTTGATCAGATGATAACTCTCCTTTTTTTCTCTCATTGTGAACTAACTTTTCAAATTCAAAAAATGATATTTGCCTGACAACAGTATTAATCATGTCTTCTATTTTTGATGCTAAAAGATATTTTCTGGCACTCTTATCACTATCTTCAAGTAATGTTCGAAAAGTCATCATCTCTCCAAAGACACTTGCGGTCTCTGCTAGAGTAAGTGGAGTGCTGGATAACAGCAAACCTTGTTTAGCAGACAAATATTGGTGACATCCATGTCCAAGTTCATGAGCTAATGTCATTACATCTCTGGTTTTACCGTGGAAGTTTGTCAAAATGTAAGGGTGTATTGAGGGAATTGTAGAAGCTGCAAATGCTCCTGGAGATTTACCTGATTTTAGTTCTGCATCAATCCAACTGTTGTTAAAAAATAATAATACAATATCTTCAAAACTTTTATCAAAGTTAGCGTATGAGCGGATTACAATATCTTTTGCCTCAGACCAATTTATCTTTTTATTAGGTGAGTCTGGATAAGGTGCGTTTCTATCCCAATAATTAAGTTTTTCTTGATTAAAAAGTTTGGCCTTAATTTTATAGTATCGATGTGAAATATTTTTGTAATTTGAAGTAACACTTTCAGTTAGCGCCTCGACAACTTCATTTTCAACGTTATTCGCTAAATTTCTTGAGTCTATTGGAGATTTGTATTTTCTCCACTTATCATTAGTAATTTTGTCTTTTGCGAGAGTATTTGTAATAAAAGAAAAAGTTTTTACATTCGATTTAAAAACATCTTCAATACTTTTTGCTGCTTTTTTTCTGGTTGTTGATTTATGATCAGATAATAAATTTAAAGCTTCTGAACTATTTAAATCTTTATCATCGATTTTAAATTTTAAATCATTTATTTGTTCTTCAAAGAATCTCACCCATGAAGAGTTAGAGGTTAAATTCTTATCAAGGAAAATCATCTCACTCTTTTCATCAAGTTGATGTTGTTTATATCGACGGATGTTAGTTAACCAATTTTTATATTTGCCAGCATTTGATAAAAAATTTTCAAATTCTGAGTCATTTGAAGCATTTATTTCGTTTGTAAAAAAAATCAAGTTTGATGATATCTCTGTAAGTTTTTCATTTATACCTTGATAAAATTGAACCGTCTCTTGGTCGTTCATATTTGTTGCGTATATCAAAAAAGCAAAATTGCCAAGCTTGTCACCAATTTCATTACCGTCTTCATACTCTTTTATAATGCTTTCGAGGTTTTGAGCTTGATTAACTAATTGACCTTTGTATTTTTTGTTAAAAGATTTAGAGAAATTTCCATATTTTTCGAGATCAAGATCAATTTCTTCATCTTTGATAGAAGAGTAAAAATCTCCTAAATTCCAATTCGGCAATTTATCGGTCATCTAAACTATTTTTTTTTAAATTTTTCTATTTGTTCTTTTGTTGCCTCTGATTGATATTTACTTTTCCATTCAGAGTAAGCCATCCCATAAATAATCTTTCTTGATTCCTCGTAGTCTAGATCATAGTTTTCCTCTTTTGCATATTTTACATACCATTTTGATAAACAATTTCTGCAAAATCCACTCAGATTCATCAGGTCAATATTTTGTACATCAGACCTATCTCTTAAATGATTAATTAAATGATCAAGTACGTTAGCTTTAATTTTGTATTCTTGTTCTTTTGATATTTTACTCATGGTAATTTACTAATATCATGTTATTTATTAATTTCTAAACAAATCAGATGAAACTTAGAAACCGTAAAGCCAAAATTGTTGCAACTTTAGGACCATCCTGTGAGACTGAAAAAGGTATTGAGAAATTATTTTTATCTGGTGCTGACGTATTTCGTCTTAATTTCAGTCATGGTGACCATGAGGATCACAAAAAAAAAGTTAAAATTATTCGAAATTTAGAAAAAAAGCATAATCGTTATATTTGTATTTTAGGTGACCTGCAGGGTCCCAAATTCAGAGTTGGTAGATTTCTAAATGTAAAAGAACAACTTAAAAAAAATCAAATATTTACTTTTGATCAAAATAAAAAAGATGGTGATAGTTCTCGAGTCTACTTGCCTCATAAAGAAATTTTCAAATCTATAGCAATCGGGCAAAGACTATTGGTAAATGATGGTAAGGTAAGGCTAAAAGTAAAATCAAAATCTGCTTCCACAATTAAATGCGTTGTAACAGATGGTGGAGAAATTTCTAATAATAAAGGATTGAATATTCCAGATACAAAACTTGATTTAAAAATAATCACACCAAAAGATAAAAAAGATTTAGAGCTAGCTATTAAGCTTGATGTTGACTGGATTGCTCTTTCATTTATTCAAACAACAAAAGATTTATTAACAGCAAAAAAGCTTATTCCTGCAAAATTTAAAGTGATGGTTAAAGTAGAGAAGCCTTCTGCTATGGAAGAAATAGATTCAATAACTAAAAATTCTGATGGAATTATGGTAGCTAGAGGAGATTTAGGTGTAGAAACTAATCCAGAAGATGTGCCCATTCATCAAAGAACAATGGTAGCTGCATGTAGAAAATATGGAAAGCCATGTATTGTTGCAACCCAAATGCTTGAAAGCATGATTGACTCACCTACTCCGACAAGGGCTGAGGCCTCTGATGTCGCTACAGCAGTATTCCAAGGAGTAGATGCTGTAATGCTATCTGCAGAGTCAGCTGCTGGTAACTATCCCAAAGAGTCTGTAGAAATGATGGATAAAATAATTAAACGTGTTGAAAGTGATCCAAAATATTTGGCTAATATTCAAAATTATAATTTGAATATGGTAAAAACATCAACAGAGGCTATTGCTACTGCGGCACTTGAAGTAGCCACCATAGCTGAATGTTATTGTATCGCAACATTTTCTCAATCAGGAAGATCTGTTTTAAGAGTCGCAAGGATGAGGCCTGATGTGACCTTAATAGGATTAACAACTAATAAAAAAGTTGCTCGTCAAAATGCTTTAACATGGGGTACTTTTATGGATGTTGTAGATGAAATATCATCATCAACTGAAATGGTTGACCGTGCGTGTAAAATAGCAAAGGTAAGAAAAATCTTAAAACATGGTGAAAAAATAATAATCACTGCTGGAGTACCTTTTGGAAAAGTTGGAAATACAAATATTCTTCGAATAGCTAAAATTATTTCTAATAGTAAATTAACTTAATTTAGAGCAAGCAGTTTTAATTCTTTGGCAGGCATCCTCTAATATTGAGTCAGAGGTTGCATAAGAAATTCTAAAGAAACCCTCTAATCCAAATGCAGAACCTTGTACACCTGCAACACCCACCTCTTCAAGCAGATAATCCATAAAGTCACCATCAGTTAAAAGTTTTTTACCAGACTCCGTTGTCTTACCTAAAACATCTTTACATGAAGCAAAAACATAAAAAGCACCCTCTGGAGTTCTACAAGACAATCCAGTTGTTTCATTTAAATGTTTTACAACTAAATTACGTCTTCTGAGAAAAGATTCATTGTTTGACAATATAAAACTTTGATCTCCATTTAATGCCTCAACAGAGGCTGCCATTGATATTGATGCAGTTGAAGATACGTTTTGTGATTGAACTTTGTTCATTGCATTGATAAGACTGATTGGACCTGCTGCGTAGCCTACTCTCCAGCCTGTCATACAATAAGACTTGGATAATCCATTCATCGTCAACGTTCTTTCTTTTAAAAATGGGCAAACTTCAGCTATTGTTTTGAATTCATTTGTGTCGTAAACGATCTTTTCATAAATATCATCTGATAAAATAAAAATATTTTCAAAACTTTTAAGAACATCTCCTAAAGCTACCAATTCCTCTTTGGTATACATAGATCCAGTCGGATTACTTGGGCTATTTAGCATCAGCCATTTAGTTTTTGAAGATATATTTTTCTCCAAATCCTCAGGTGTGATTTTAAAACCATTTTGCTCACCACACTCAACTATGATAGGTTTTCCATCATTTAAAATTACAATATCGGGGTAACTCACCCAATATGGAGCAGGGATTATAACTTCATCACCTTGATTAATAGTTGCTGAAAAAGCATTATAAATTATATGCTTTCCACCAACTCCAACTGTAATATTACCAAGTTCATAATCTAAGTTATTATCTCTTTGAAATTTTTTTTGAATTGCGACCTGCAAGTCTGGTGTTCCTTTACCTGGTACATACTTAGTAAAACCCTTATTTATAGCCTCAATAGCTGCGCTTTTAATGTGATCAGGTGTATCAAAATCTGGTTCTCCGGCTGCTAAAACAATCACATCCTTACCAGCTCTTTTCAGTTCCTGGGCCTTCATATTGGTGGCTATTGTTAATGATGGTTTTATGTTATTTACTCTATTTGAAATCATTTTTTTTATTTAGTTATCTATAAACTTATTTATAAATTTCTACAAGTATGCCATTTAAAATAGTAAGTGAAAATAAACCTAAAGGAGATCAGCCTCAAGCAATTAAAAAATTGATTGATGGTTTAGAAAAAAAGAAACAAAGCCAAGTATTATTGGGTGTAACCGGCTCTGGAAAAACATTTACAATTGCAAATGTTATTGAAAAATATAACAGACCAACATTGATTATGGCTCCAAATAAGACCTTGGCTGCTCAATTATATGAGGAATTAAAAGTATTGTTTCCTAAAAATGCAGTTGAGTATTTTGTGAGTTATTATGATTATTATCAACCAGAAGCTTATGTACCTCGATCAGATACATTCATAGAAAAAGAGTCCTCTATAAATGAGCAAATAGATCGTTTTAGACACTCAGCAACTAGATCATTAGTAGAAAGAGAAGATGTAATTATTGTAGCAAGTGTTTCATGTATATACGGCATCGGGTCCGTTGACTCTTACTCTAAAATGACTTTAGAAATAAAAAAAGGACAGAACATTAATTTAATGGAGTTCCTGAGAGAATTGGTAGAGTTACAGTATAAAAGAAACAATATTGATTTTAGAAGAGGTATGTTTCGAGTAACTGGAGATCGGGTTGATGTTTTTCCTGCGCATTTAGAGGATATAGCTTGGAGGATAAGTTTTTTTGGAGACGAGGTGGAAGATATTAAAGAGTTTGATCCCCTCACAGGTGAATTCATTCAAAGCTTCGAAGAAGTAAAAATCTTTGCAAATAGTCATTACATTACTCCAAAACCACGATTAGAGAACGCTATTAAAGAAATTAAGAAAGATTTAAAAATAAGACTAGAAGAGTTTGATAAGGAAAAAAAGTTACTTGAATTTCAAAGATTAAAAGAGAGAACTAATTTTGATTTGGAAATGATTCAGGCAACGGGAACATGCTCAGGAATTGAGAATTATTCGAGATATTTAAGCGGAAGACAACCTGGTGAAGCACCACCAACTCTATACGAGTTTATTCCAGACAACTCACTACTTATTATTGATGAATCTCATGTATCCGTACCTCAAATAAATGGAATGTATAAAGGTGACCGATCAAGAAAAAAAACATTATCAGATTATGGATTTAGACTTCCATCTGCATTGGATAATCGGCCTTTAACTTTTGAAGAATGGAATATGATGCGTCCCCCCACTATTTTTTTATCTGCAACTCCTGGCCCATGGGAATTGAATGAAGTCGAAAATGAGTATGTTGAACAAATCATACGACCCACAGGTCTAATTGATCCTGAGTGTGTGATTAAAACAACTGTCAATCAAGTGGAAGATTTAATGGGTGAAATTAAAATAACACTCAATAATAAAAATAGAGTATTGATTACAACTCTTACAAAAAAAAATGCTGAGGACTTAACCAATTACTTGAAAGAACATAATTTAAAGGCTGAATATATGCATTCTGATGTTGAGACTATCGATAGAATAAAACTTATTCGCTCTTTAAGAATTGGGGAGATTAATATTTTGATTGGTATCAATTTGCTCAGAGAAGGTCTAGATATTCCTGAGTGTGGTTTAGTAGCAATCCTTGACGCTGACAAAGAGGGTTATTTAAGGTCAAAAACCAGTTTAGTACAAACCATAGGTCGTGCAGCCAGAAATATAGATGGAAAGGTGATTTTGTATGCAGATGTGATGACTAAAAGTATTAAAGCAGCTCTTGAGGAAACAAAATACAGAAAAAATAAACAAATTGAATTTAATAAGAAAAATAATATTACCCCTCAATCAGTTAAAAGAAATATTGGTGAAATTATCGAGAGCATCTATGAAAAAGATAGCTATACTGTGGGTACATCTGAAATTGATAAATTGAGTCCTAATAAATTTGAAAAGCATGTTCAAAAATTAGAGAAAAAAATGTTATCAGCAGCTGAAAATTTAGATTTTGAGAAAGCTGCAATGTTCAGAGATGAAATAAGGAAACTTAAAAAAGATCAAATGGGTGTGAATTGATTGAGAGTTTATTAGGGGTATTAATAAGTCTTGCTCTATTAATATGGTCATGTGATTTTGCAATTAAAAATTCAATATTAATTTCACAAGTTTATAAAATTAGACCTATCCTTGTAGGAATATTTATTATAGCAATCGGCACTTCCCTCCCTGAGTTTGCAGCAACATTTCAAGCATTAAAGTTAAATTCTGTGGGAATAGTTGCAGGTAATCTTGTAGGAAGTAATATAGCAAATATTTTATTGGTAGGGGGTATCATGCTATATCCCATTACTAGCTTAGTGACTGATAAAAGGGATAAAAGTACTTTTTTATTTTTTTTAATTTTTTCAATCGTTTTTTTTATTTTCATAATATTTAATTTTAATATTGGCTACACGTACGGTGTTTTACTTTTTGGATTACTTTGTTTTTTTATTTATTTTGAATTAAAAAAACCAATTGATGAGACTAACACAATATCCGAGATAATACATTCTTCATCTTTTTTTATTATTTTAAAAATAATAGTAGCATTTATAGCTTTATTTTTTAGTTCTAAGTATTTTATTGTTTATGCGAAAGATCTAACTAGCATATTTGGTGTTGCAGAAACTACTATTGGAATAACAATTGTTGCTTTTGGTACTTCTTTGCCTGAGGTAATTGCAACAATTTTATCAATTGTGAAAAAACAAAATAATTTGGCAATTGGAAATATTCTCGGATCAAATATAGCCAACATATTTGGAATAACGATTATTGCTTTGCTAATCAATGGAAGTATAAATTTTTATGAATTACTTGGTCAAATTGATAAATGGCTATTTTTAGTGACTTCTTTATTATTTTTTATAATTATTTCTTTAAAATTGGCTGGAAAATTAATATCTCTTGGCTTTATATTAGCCTATATGATCTATTTTGTATTCCTATATTTGTAGAATGAATAAATGAAAAAATTAAAAGTCCTAATACCCATAGCAATACTTTTAATTTTAGTGATTTTATTTGGACTTAGTTTTCTAAGATTACCTATGAATATTTTATCTCAAGAAATGGTCGAAAGAGAAACTAAAGGTTTTGTTACATTGAACAGTTTATCAAATCAAACTTTAAAAATTATGCCTAAACCAATTCTCTCTATAGATAATTCAAATTTCAAAATTAATCATTATTTAATCCAAACTGATTTAGCAGCTTCTGATATTGAAATTTCTAGATCTATTTTTAACGCAGATGATATTTCAATTACACTCAACCAAGCAAGAATAGAAAATATAAATTCAAATTTTGTTAATAATGCGATTTTACTAGAGGGTGATATCGATAATTTAAAATTAAAGATCTCTAACGAGGGCAATAATACAAGAATAATATCAAACAAATTTAAATATAAAGGCTCTGATTTATATTTTGATATTCATACAACTGACTCAGACATAAATAAAATTGATTTTTCCATAGAAAATCTTGAAATAGATGAACTAGTATTACTTTTAGGGGAAAATTACCAGGAGTTTTTAAAAAAAATAAATTTTCAAAGTCTTGACATAAAAGGTGAATATGTAAAAGAAAATTTAAATATTGAAGACCTAGTTATTACTTTAGCTGACAAATCACAAATTAATATTGAGGGGAATATCAGTTTAAGCAATTTCATTAGTTCTGATTTATCAATTAGAGGTCAAAATATCTCTTCAGATAATTTATTTCAAATGATTAGTAATATAAAAATTTTCAATGAAATTATAGACATTCCTCAAGGAATAATTGAAACTTTTGATTTAAACTACAATTCAAATAATTTAACTATAAATAAAATCTTGTATGTCTCCGATCAAGGAACAAACTTAGATTTAAACGGAACTATTGAAAATCTTGATTTTTATAATGCTAACTTTAATGCTAGTCTTAACTCTAGTTCCAAAGATGACTTATCAGTATTATTAGAATTTTTACCTTATTCGGAATTAGTAAAGCAATTTGAATTTGATGAAATTGAATTATCCAGCAATTTCGCAAATAATATTTTTACAATTGATCAAATAAATATAACTAATAAGGATGAAAATATTATTCAAATTAGCGGTACTTATGGGCTTGATGATATCAATAGTCTACAATTAGATATTCAATTAAACCGGTTTAGACAATTTGAGTTAATTCCATCTAACTCATTAATTAGATTATTAAAAACATTAAATACGGAACATATCAACGCGAGAGGCCTTGTAAATGGCTCAAATTTAGCTATTGAAGATCTTCAATTTATTAATTTGGAAGGTTCGAATTTATTTATTGACGGCAATTTAGATCTTAATAATTTTAATAATGCCTCTTTGAATATTGGAATTGAAAATTTAAATAAAACAGAACTATTAAATATCATCTCTGAATTAACTGAGGAAGATTTTACGAATATTGTGGATCTTGTTGACTTTGATTATTTAGAGTCAAACTTATACTTTGATCCAGCCAGTGATCTATTTTTGATAGAAAATTTAGATCTAATAAATAAAGATAAAATTTCAAATATTTCTGGATCAATTAAAAATCAGATGTTTACTGGTACAGTCAAATTAAATGATTTAAATTTATCTAATTTTGATCGTTTATTTTTTAATACATCTCGTATTAAAGGAAAAATTAATCTATCTTTAGATGTTTCTGAACCTGTTAATCTTAAAAATATTAAAAATTTATCTGGAAAAATAGATGGTGATATTAACGTTAATATTACTGAAGAGGAATTTGCACTAGTTTTATTTATTCAATCTCTATCTCAAGACATTGAGGATTTTGAACAAATTAATGAATTATTGAACACATTAGCAAATTCTTTCATTAATCAAAGTAGTTCTATTTCTGGACAAATTTCAAATAATAATTTGAATGAATTTAAAATAAAAAACATAAATTTAACATCACCAGACGGAGAGACTTTAGAGGCAGAAATAGAATTAGCTTTGAATAATTTTAAAATTACAATTTTTGATATTATTGACAATGAGGATTTTGTTATAAAATATCAAAATGGAAATTATTCCTATGAAAGAGTCATACCTGATGGGACTGTAAAAAAACCTATAGAAGATTTAATTCAAAAAAATATAAATAAGCTTTTTGAAAATTTATTTCAGTGATCTTAAAACAAAATCAATAATATCTTTTTCAATCTTACTTTTATTTAATTTGTTGATTTCTTGAATTCCAGTAGGAGATGTAATATTTATTTCTGTTAAATAGCCATCTATCACATCAATACCAACAAAAAATAATTTTTTTTTCACCAAAAATGATTTTATTTTTTTACAAATGTACTTATCTTTGTCAGTGATATTAGTTTCTACTGCCCTTCCACCAGCATGAAAATTTGCCTTTATGCTATTAGTTCTAGGCACTCTTAATACAGCTCCAGCAATGTCCCCGTTTATGAGAATAATTCTTTTGTCTCCTTTTTTGAAATTTTTAAGGAATCTTTGAATAATTACTGGGCAATTCGAAAATTTTTTTATGTAATTTTTTAAGAACGTATTGAGATTAGTCTTATTATGGCTAATTTTTTGAATTCCTAATCCCCCATTTCCATAAGCGGGTTTTATAATAACCTCTTTATTCTTCTTTATAAACTTTATGATGGCTTCTATATTTGATGATATTAACGTCGGAGGAGTTAATTCTGGGAAGTTCATCATAATATGTTTTTCTGGGAAGTTCCTAATCTCCTTTGAATTATTTAAAATTAAAGGTTTTTTTAATTGATCTAATAAATAGGTATTAGAAATATAATTTAAATCGAAGGGTGGATCTTGTCGAATAAAAATGGCATTCATATGTTCTAAATCAATTTCTTTTAGGATCTTTCTTTGATACGAAAGCTGATTATTTTTTTTCAAACTTAATCTAGAAACGTTAGATTTAATTTTATTAACTTTATTAATCTCACTAAATACCCATCTTGGATCATTGTAATAACAATCTATACCCCTATTTAAAGACTCCTTGATTAACATATAAGTAGAGTCCTCGTTAATATTTATTTTTTTGGGATCATCCATTTGAAAAAGAAATTTCATAGCAAATTCAATAATAGGTATTATTTAATAATGATAATATATCTTTTTTATCCTTAAACTTTTCAATTAACAAATCTGCAGGATTTTTTTGTTTTTCAACAATATTATTTAATTTTTCAAGATGAATACTTTCATCACTTCCTTCAGAATTTAGATAACCTCTTTTTTCTAATCCCTTTTTAGCGAGGTTAAGAAGGTTTTTACCATGCTCATATAAGGGCGAATTAATAAAGTTACTTTTAAGTCCTTTACGAGGGACCTCTTGATACAAATTTAAAATATCATTCTCTTGCCAAGAACTAGTTTCTTTCCACAGATGTTCAAGATTTTCATCATCATAAAGTATACCAACCCAAAAAGCTGGAAGAGCGCAAATCATTTCCCATTTCCCAGCGTCTGCACCTCTAAGTTCTATATATGACTTTAATCTTACCTCTGTAAAAATTGTGGAGAGATGGTTTATCCAATCTTGTATTGATATGTTGTAATTTGAAAGGTCTTTATTTGCGGTTTGTTTAGTTAATAATTCATTAAATGTATAATCTGTTGTGTCATATTGTTTTCCATTTATCTTTAAAAAATAGTTTTTTACTTCCAAAACAAAGTCAACATATTCCTCAATAGAAAAATTCTTGTTCAGGAATGATCTTTTTATTCCACATCTTTGATCATCAGTGTCTTGCCATGTATAAATTCGATTACTCACTAAATTATTATATTTCGACTCACGAAAGGGCGAATTACAAAATATACCCATAACTATTGGTTGAATTCTATTAGAAACAACAAATTTTTTAATTAAATCTGTTTCATTAAAATAATCTAAATTTGCTTGAACAGTACATGTTCGGGTCATCATATCTAATCCTCTTGAGCCAACTTTAGGCATATATTCACTCATAATTTTATAACGCTCTTTTGGAATAAAAGTTAAATCCTCTAATTTACTTATTGGATCAAATCCCAGTCCTAAAATGCATAATTCATTCAATTCGGCATATTCTTTTAATTCTCTTAAATGTTCATAAGACTCCGTGCATGTTTGATGAACATTCTTTAAAATTTTACCAGATAATTCTAGTTGACACCCTGGCTCTAAAGTAATGCTAGCACCATTTTTAGACAAAGATATTAATTGATTGAAACTATTATATTCTTTTTTTTGCCAACCCTTTGATAAGAAAAATTGAAATAAATTTTGTATACTTACCTCTCCATCAAATTGAAATCTTTTATTATCTTTATAAAAGATAAATTTTTCATGTTCAGTTCCAATGCCTTTATACTCAGGGTCAGTAAAATTGGAGTAGAAATAATTTATAAGATCTGATTTTTGTAACAATTAAAACACACTATTTTTATGAAAATTACATTTTGTTATTTGATTAGAATAATCTTTAGCTTGACGTTCTACTTTTTTTGCCACCTCTAAAAGCCATTTTTTTTTGTTATAAGATTTTTTTTGATACCCACCCTTGCCCTCATGATAAGCAAGGTAATGATTGTAAACATCACTTTTATCTATTTTCAACAGACGGTAACTTCCATCAATATACCAACCTATAAAATCACTAGCATCACTAAAATTTTTTCTATCGGCATTAAAGTTTTTTGTTGAAATTTTATACTCCTCCCATGTTCCATCTAACGCCTGACTGTAACCATAAGCGCTAGATGGCCTTAAACCAGGTATAAAACCCAATACCTTTTTCCTCGGAGGCCTTGCAGTTCTTTCAAAAGAGGACTCTTGTTTAATAAAGCTTAATTGCAAACTAACTGGAACTCCCCATTTTTCTTTTGTTTTTTCTGCATATGATTTCCATTTAGGATTTTTTTTGAAAATATCGCAAATATTTGCTGTGTTAAAAGACCTATCGGTTGTAATACAACCTGATAACAACAGAAAAAATATCAGTAAGTACTTCACTAATTAAAATTTTTCCTTAAAAAATCACTCATTATATCTAATCCCTGTAATGCAGCTCCTTTGGAGTCTTGAGACCAAGCAAAAGTGTCAAAGTGAAACCAAGGTATATTGGGAGATTTTAAAAATTCTTGAAGAAAAAGTGCTGCCGTAATAGAACCAGCCATACCATCTAAAGATGCATTACTAAGATCTGCTACTTGAGATTTAATTTTAGACAAGTAAGGAGAGTACAAGGGCAATCTCCAACATCTCAATTTTTCTTTATTTAAATTTTCGATTTTTTTTGCAAATGTTTCATTATTACAAAAATAAGCAGGAAGGTCTTCACCCAGAGCCACTCTTGCTGCTCCAGTAAGCGTTGCAAAATCAATAATCATAAATGGGTTATAAGAAGAAGCTTTTTCTATTGCATCTGCTAACAAAAGTCTTCCCTCAGCATCTGTATGGGCAATTTCAACAGACTTTCCTGATACAGATGAATATACATCACCAGGTCTCATTGATTTTGATGATATTGCATTTTCAGCGATTGGGGTAATTAAAACAATTTTAGTTTTTTTTAAAAAATAATTTGCTAACAAAAATAATGATATAGCGATAGCAGATCCTCCCATATCTTTTTTCATATTTCTCATTGAGGTACCTGGTTTTATGTTTACACCACCTGTGTCAAATGTAACGCCTTTTCCAATAATAACCAATGGCTTGTCTTTTTTTGAAAGTTTTCGATTTGTTATTTCAATTACTTTTGGTTTTGAAGAAGAAGATTTACCAACAGCACATGTCAAAGGAAAATTCGAATTTATTTCTTTTTCAGTGTAATCAATAAAATTAAAACTTTTAAACAAATTATTATTTTTAATTTTTGAGTAATAAGTTGATGGGTTTAATTTATTTGCAGGGGTATTTATCAAGTCTCTTGAAAAATTAATACAATCTGAGTAAAAAGTTAAAAACTCTAATTCCTTTTGTTCCTTTACGTATAATAAATTTTTTTTGGATTTAGACTGATAATTATAGTTGCCCCAAGCCCATGCTTTGTATATTTCAGACTCCTTTGATTTGGCAAATTTATTAGAAATATAATAGTTACCAATGTTAGACGCAGAAAAAGCACTAATTGAATCTAGGTTTTTATCTGCGCCCTCTCCTAATATGACCTCTTTCAATCTTCCGTCCTCATAGGGAATTTTGAGAATTTTTCCTGATTCTGCCTTGAAATTATTAGATAAAGCCCAATTTTTAGTAAAAGATGATTGTGTTAACAGCCATTTATCAAATTTACTTTGTGAAATGACATAAATTTTTGTAGAACACTCAGTATTATCATTGGTAAACATTACTTATAATAAGGATATTAAAAAAAAATGACTAAACAACAAGCGGAAAAGAAAACTGTAAAATTTGAAACTGAAGTATCAAAGCTCCTAGATATAGTTGCTAATTCACTCTATACCGAAAAGGAGATATTTTTACGTGAATTAATATCAAATTCATCAGATGCTTGCGAAAAGCTTAGATATGTTAGTCAAACTGACTCCAAAGCTCCTAAAACAAATAAATTCCAAATTCGAATTCATCTTAATGAAAAAAATAAAACTATCTCAATTAAAGATAATGGGATTGGCATGAATGATAAAGATATGCAATCAAATTTAGGCACAATAGCTAAATCTGGCACGGAAGAGTTTATTAAAAAGATGGGTGATAAAAAGGGAGATATCAATCAAATCGGTAAATTTGGAGTTGGTTTCTATTCATCATTTATGGTTTCAGATCAAGTAGTAGTTAGATCAAAAAAATATGACTCATCCAGTGGTTACCTTTGGACTTCAGATGGTAAAGGTACATTTTCAATTGAGGAAACGGAATACAATGAAATTGGAACTGAAATAATGTTATCAATTAAAAAGGATGAGAAAGAGTTTTTAAGTAAATATAAAATAGAGGAAATAATAAAAAAGTATTCTGATTTTGTTCCTTTCCCCATTTTTGTAACATCCGAAGAAGATAAAAATGATAAGAAAAAAGATGAAACTGAAGAACAAGTAAACTCTGCTGAAGCCATTTGGCTAAAAGATAAATCAAAAATTAAAAAAGATGACTACAAATCTTTTTATAATCAAGTTTCAAACTTTTATGATGAGCCTTTAACAACTATTCACTTTAAAGCTGAGGGAGTTGTAAATTATACTGCCCTTTTATATTTACCAAAATCGCAGCCTCAAGATCTTTACCATCCAGATCGCAAAAACAAGTTAAAGCTATATGTTAATAAAGTATTTATTTCTGATAAGTTAGATGCATTAATTCCAGCTTGGCTTAGATTTGTGCCAGGTGTGGTAGACACAGAAGATCTTAGTTTAAATATCTCAAGAGAAATTTTACAAAATAATGCAGTAATTAATAAAATATCTACTGCTATCACAAAAAGAGTTCTAAAAGAAATTCTGGAATTAAAAAAAAAGAAACCAGATGAATTTAAAGATTTTTGGAAAAATTTTGGACCTGTTGTAAAAGAGGGACTTTATGAGTTTAATGACTTTCATGATCAAATATTTGAGTTTTCAACATTTAACTGCTCTGAGAAAGAGGAGATGATAACCTTAGATCAATACGTAACTGATTTTTCAAATGATAAAAAGAAAATCTATTATATATCAGGTGAAAACAAGGAAAACCTCATAAATAGCCCTCAAATGGAACTATTTAAAAATAAAAAAATAAATGTTTTGTTAATTACTGATCCAGTTGACGAATTCTGGATGCCAATGAAAATGAAATTCAAAGATTATGAATTTACATCTATTACTAAAGGTGAAGTAGATATTGAGGATAAAAAAGAGTCAAAAAAAGACAAAGAAGAACCAAAGGAAGACAAAGATTTTGTTGGTTTTTTAAAAGACAATCTGAAAGATAAAGTTAAAGATGTAAAAATTTCTAAGAGACTAACTACAAGTGCTTCATGTTTAGTAGCTGATGAGAACGATATGGATATGCATTTAAAAAAACTGATGGCTGCTAATAATCAAAATATTTCTGATGAAAAAAGAATTTTAGAGATAAATATCAATCATGAATTAGTTAATAAATTAAAATCTTTAGATAAAAATCAAAAAGACAAATTCTGTGAAATTCTTTATGACCACGCAAAGCTAATGGAGGGTGAGAGCCTTGACGACCCAAAAAAATATACGAATTTAGTCTCAGAACTCGTTTCATTATGAGCGATCAAAATAAAATAGCAGACCCTATAGAATATGTTTCAAAAAATACTGATATAATAATGTGCGACGGTGGAAGTGGTGATTTAGGTCATCCAGCTGTTTATTTTAAATTTGGTAAAAAAAAAGAAATAGTGTGCAACTATTGCAATAAAAAATTTATAAAGAAAGACTAAACTTTTTTTTCTTTATTTACTTCTCTCACTAAAAAATCTCTGAGAGCTTCAATTTTTTTAGAACCCTTCAATTCAGGTGGATAAGTAAAATAAATTATTGTCTTTGGAGTATTTGCATTAGGTAAAATAGGAACAAGATTGTTATTAGATATTTTCATATATTCTGGTAAGGCACCAATGCCCGCTCCTCCTCCTATAGCTCTCATAACTCCATACATATTTGATATATAAATAGTCTTAGGTTTTTTTGATTTAGGAATTAAATCCAAAATACAGTTTACATCGGGTATAGATGGTTCTACATCATGACCAAAAGCAATTATTGTATGTTTTGATAAATCACTTACACTTTTTGGTATACCAAATTTTTCAATGTATTCTGGTGAGGAGTAAATTTTAAATTGAAACTCATACAAAGGAAAACGAATTAAATCCATTTGTGTAGGTTCTTTTAATCGTAAAGCAACATCAGCTTCACCTAAGGAAAGATCTGTATATTTATTTTCAATTCTTATAGAGATATCTATATCAGGATATGAGTTTGAAAACTTTGCTATTCTTGGTGCAAGCCATGTGGTGCCAAAGGCAACAGTGGCAGCTATGTGTAGTGAGCCTGTAGGTTTCTCTTTAGAGGAAGTTAACTGGGACTCAGTTAGAGCTATCTTTCCAAATATATCATGTGCTGTTTTGAATAAAATTTTTCCTTGCTCAGTTAATGTTAGTCCTCTGGCATGCCTTTTAAATAGTGATACTTTTAAATCTCTCTCTAGTGAGCTAATCTGTCTGCTTATGGATGAATGACTTATATTCATTTTATTAGCTGCTTCTGAGATATTAAGATCTAGTGCAACATTATGAAAAATTTTAAGTTTATCCCAGTCCATGTTTTAATTTGATAATTTAGTTATTTATACTATCTATTTTTTGATTAGAAACTCATTAATTTTTTTTGTGATTTATAAAATGTCTGTAATATAGACTTATGATTGGGCTTGAAATTCTTAAAAACAGAATAAGAGACGCACCTCAAAGTTCAGGGGTTTACCTTTTTAAAAATAAAAAAGATAACCCGATCTATATAGGAAAAGCTATTAATATCAAAAGGAGATTATCTAATTACGGTAATCTACCGAAACTTCCTAGAAGACTTCAAAAAATGGTTTCACAAACAGTAAATATTGATTTTGAGCTTACAGAATCTGAGAGAAATGCATTATTATTAGAGGCTTTACTTATTAAGAAATTTTCACCGAGATATAACATTCGTTTAAAAGATGATAAGAGCTTTCCATTAATTAAAATTACTAAAGGTGACTTTCCAAGACTGACAAGATTTAGAAATGAATTTTCTAATGAAGACAGAGTATTTGGTCCATTTACCTCAGCGTTAAAAACAGACAAAGTCATAAAGATCTTACAGAAATCATTTAAGCTAAGGAGTTGTAGTGATTTAGAGTTTAAAAATAGAAAACGGGCATGCCTACTTTATGACTTAAAACAATGCTCCGCACCATGCGTAAATAAAGTTAGTCAAAATGAATACAAAAATCAAGTTGATGATACAGTTAAATTTTTTCAAGGAGGCCAAAAAAAAATATTTGATAAATTGGAAAAACAAATGGTTTATTTTAGTGAAAGTCAAAATTATGAAAAGGCAGCAGAGCTAAGAGATAGTATACAATCTTTAAATTTTATCATCAGGGAGGAAGTGAAAATTAGTACTCAAGATACAAATTATGACTATATCCATATTGATTATAAAAAACATTTCTCAATATACATTGGTTTCATTAGGTATGGGCGATATCTTGGCGGGAATTTAATTTACTATTCTGAAAGATTTGAAGATGATATCGACCTCACTTCTTTAATTATACAATTTTATTTAAAAAACTTTAGACCTAATAAAATAATAATTTCAAAAAAAGTTGACGGATATAATGAATTTAAGTCTATTATGAGGGATAATTACAAAATTGATGTATTTCTAAAAAGTAGCAAAATTAATGGTGTTCAGAAAATTTCTAAACTTACCGCAAAAAGAAATGATAAAGAAGTAAATCTTCAAAAACAAAAGTTTATTAATAATCAAGAAATTTTAAATTTAATGAAAGATAAGTTCAATATTGATAATAAAATTGAACGTGTTGAAGCTTACGATAATAGTTTTTTTGGTAACAACTATGCTGTGGCATCTTATGTAGTATTTAATGAAGAGGGTTATAGTATAAAAGACTCTAGAACATATAAATTTAAAGATTTTGATTTAAAAAAGTTTGGTGATGCAGATTTAATGCGAAAGGTATTTAAATCCCGTTTCTCTAAAGATGATAAAATTTTACCAGATTTAATAATTATTGACGGGGGTCAACCTTATTTAAAAATTTGCCAAGAAATCATTGATGAAAGTGGTATTAGTGAAAGTATAAAGTTAATTGGGGTGTCTAAAGGTTTTAAACGAGATTTTAGATTTGACAGATATCATACTTTAAGCGAAAAAAACCTATCTTTGAAAGATAGCCCTCAAATAGAGGGTTTTATCCAAAAAATCAGAGATCAGGCTCACAAATTATCCAAAAAAAATAGCATGAAAAGGATGTCCGACTCCCTAAAAACAAGTTTTTTAGATGATATATCAGGCATTGGGAAAATAAAAAAAATGAGGGTCATTAATTTTTTTGGAAGTGTTCAAAATCTAAAGAAAGCTAACAGAGATGAGTTGGCTAAAATAAAAGGATTAAATTCGAAAAATATTAAGGCTATATTGGATAAGATAAATGGCTAAAATTTACACTATTCCTAATATTATTACTTTTGTAAGAATTATTTTAATTCCCATAATTTTATATTTATTGTTCTCTGATAATTCTAAAGTGGTTCTTATAGCAGGCTTGCTATTTATAGTTTCATCTATATCTGACTATTTTGATGGATATTTAGCCAGAACATTAAATCAATCATCTAAACTTGGTACTTTACTTGATCCTATAGCTGATAAACTATTAGTTGCAGCTGTCATCATAGTTTTGATAGATACAAGAGTAATTGCGGACATTCATGTTATTCCAGCTATAATCATTTTATTAAGAGAAATTGCAATTTCAGGTTTGAGAGAATTTCTAGCTAAATTAAATACAGACATGCCAGTAAGTAAACTTGCTAAATATAAAACCACATTTCAAATGGTTAGTTTATCTATTCTCATTATAGGATTAGGTTTTGAATTAAATGATTTTCTTTGGAATTTAGGTTTAGTTACATTATGGCTAGCCGCTATTATTACTATGTTATCTGGATATAATTACGTAGCCAAAGGTCTTAAACATATTTGAATATTACATTAAAATATTTTTCTTGGATAAGAGTAAAACTTAAAAAAAGTCATGACTTAATTGAATTAGATCAAACTATAAGTTTTAGAGAATTGAAAAATAATCTCATTTCAAAAGACCCTATATTTCAAGAAATATTTGAGGATAAGAGCGTAAAATATTTTTTAAACTTGCAGGAAATAGATGATGATAATCAAACACTAAATAATGGTGATATATTAGCTTTATTACCTCCCGTTACAGGTGGGTAATGATTAAAATAACTAATGATAATTTTGATCTAGAAACAGAATTTAAACGTGTTTCATCCGATACAAATGGTGCATACAGTTTCTTCCTGGGAACAGTTAGATCTGATTTAAGCCTATCAAATAAGAAAATAAAAGGAATTTATTTGGAGTGTTATGAAGAATTAGCATTAGCTCAACTTAAAAAAATAAGGAGCAAAACATTAAGTAGTTGGCAACTAAATGAATGTTTAATAATTCACCGAATAGGAAAATTAGATTTAGGAGAAAAAATTGTCTTGGTAATTACTGCTTCTTCTCATCGTGCAAAAGCTATAGAAGCTTGTGAGTTTGTGATTGATAGCTTAAAGATTGATGTAGCTTTTTGGAAATTTCATTTATTAGATAATGATGAGCAAGAAACAGTATTACAAAAAAACTTAGATAATGAAAAAATGTTAAAATGGAAAGATATTATTAATTAATTATCTTTGTAGTTGGGGTCTACCTCTTTCATGTACAAACTTGAAATCTTAGCTGTAATATCTCCAACTTTAAAAGTTTGATTATCAATTTTTCCTACGGGAGTCACTTCTACAGCAGAGCCTGTTAGGAAAATTTCTTCAGCATTTTTTATTTCATCTGGATATATATCTCTTTCGATGACTTTGATACCCTCATTCTTAGCAATTTCAATTACAGCCTGACGTGTGATACCATTTAAGAAACAATCAGGCACCGGGGTATGAATTTCACCATTTATTACCAAAAAAATATTTGAACCAGTAGACTCGCTTACTCTACCTTTATAATCAAGCATCAAAGCGTCTGTGAAGCCATTTTTTTCAGCTTCATGCTTACTTAAAGTGCAAATCATATAAAGACCAGCAGCTTTGGTGTCAGTTGGTATACAATCTGGGGGAGGTCTTTTCCAAACAGCTGTTTGAAGAGATATTCCTTTCAATCGGTCTTCTTTAGTAAAATAACTTGGCCATTCCCAGGTAGCAACAGCAACATTTATTCTATTTTTCTGTGCAGAGATAGCCATCATTTCACTTCCTCTCCAAATCACAGGGCGAACATACCCATACTTTATGTTCATTTTTTTTATAGTGTCCTTTTGGGCTTTGTTGATTTCATCCTTTGAATATGGCACTTCTATACCCATTCTTTGGGCAGAAAAGAATAATCTATCAGTGTGTTTTTCTAGTTCATAAATTTTTTCTCCATAGACTCTCAATCCTTCAAAGACGCAGCTACCATAATGAAGTCCATGGTTTAATACGTGGGTAGTAGCATTCTGCCATTCAACAAACTTTCCATTATACCAAATAAAACCAATTCTTTTATCAAAGGGTATAATTTCCATAATTCAAAATAATGTAATATTATTTATTAAAATTCACAATATAATTATATCTGTATCTTATGAATTTAAGTTTTGCTGACACTCTGTATTTTAAAAAAGAAAATACCTTAGAAATAATTTTAGGCTTACATAGATCTTACAAATCTCTACAAAAAGAAATTCAAATTTGTTGCGAATTAAATAATCTAACATTTAATGAATTAATAGTTATTTTAGAGGTTAAAAAAGGATTTAAAAAAAAAATAGATATTGCTAACAAATTATATTTAAAAAAACAAAATTTAAATTTAATACTAAAAGACCTGGAGGTTAAAAAAGTATTAAAATTAGATAATAAAGATGTATTTTTAACAAAAAATGGGGAAGGACTAATTGAAAAAACCACAAATAGAATTAATGAAAAAATTATTAAGATTTTTAAAAAGACTGATCCCAAAAATATGTCTGGTTTTATAAATATTATAGAGTCATTTTAATGGATGATAAGCACATACTTTTAGTTGAGGATGATAAAACTCTACAAGCTCTGATTGAAAAATTATTAGTAAAAAATGAATATTTAGTATCTAAAGCAATAAACATTGAAGAGGCTAAAAAATTAGTAAAATTATTTTTATTTGATTTAATAATTTTAGATGTAATGCTTCCAGATAGTAATGGTCTAGATTTTTATGAAAATACAATTAAAAACAGAGTCAATACACCAGTCATATTTCTATCAGCTTTGAGCAATGTTGATGACAGGGTAACTGGGCTGGAACTAGGTGCTGAGGACTATATTGGTAAACCATTTGACTCCAGAGAATTATTACTGAAGATTGAAAAAAATATTACAAAAAAACAATCACTTGATGTAGTTAATTTTGGAAATGATACTGAATTTGATTTAAAAAAAGAACAATTACTATATCAAAAACAAAATATAAACCTTTCAAGTAATGAAGTAAAAATCCTTAAACTTTTAATAAATAATTCTCATCAATATTTAACAAGAGATTTATTAAACACAGAGTTAGGATTAGATTATTTGTCAAGAAGTGGTGATATGCAGATTTCCAGATTAAGATTAAAACTTAAAAAAGAATGTAATCTTAGAGACATTATAAGATCAGTTCATGGGAAGGGGTATAAAATTTTCATTTGATGTTAAAATGGAATAATTTTTCAGAGAGCCTTTTAGTAAGATCAGTTTATCTCATAACGATACCTATAGTGCTAGTTCAAATCATAGGAATAGTGATATTTTTTGAATTACATTGGGATTTAGTATTAAAAAGAAGTGCTCAATCAATTTCTAACGAAATAAAAATTCTAGAAATTCATAAAGACTCACCTTCCATTGATAATTATGCAAATACTCTTCAAATTATTAGAACTGACAAATTCAATATCAAAGAATCTAAACAAGTTTCAAATTGGATTTTTAAAAAACGAATGAAATATTCACTAGGCCAAATTTCTGGAAATTTTGAAGTCCTACAAAATAAAACACACTTTATTTTTTTTGATAAAAAAAAGTTAGAATATTTTTATTTAGTTCCAAAAAAAAGAGTTGAAACTAAAACTGTTAGTGGTTTTTTTCTGTGGACAATAGCTGTAAGTATTATTTTATCTTTAATTTCATATTTATTTATAAAAAAACAAATTCAACCACTTAAAAGACTTGGAATAATCACAAGAAGTTTTGGAAGAGGAATTGAAACTCCAAATTTAAAACCAACTGGATCTTCAGAGGTAAGAGGTCTAATTAAAGACTTTAATAACATGCATAACAACATTAATAGTACTCTTGATAATCAAAGAAATATGTTGGCTGGTATTAGCCATGATTTAAAAACACCACTAACAAGGATTAATTTAATGATTGAAGAAATTAATAACGAAAAATTAAAAAACTCAATTTCTCAAAATATCTCAGAAATGAATATTATGCTTAATCATTACCTAGACTTTATCAAAAATGAAAAAAATGAAAATTTAGATGAAATAGACACATCTTATTTTATATCCAATTTAGCTCAAAATTATGGAAAACTTGAAGTTTTAAGCAATGACTCTAATCAAATACTAATCAGACAAAATCAAATAAAAAGAGCCATTATGAACATTTTAGATAATGCTGATAAATTTGCTGAGAAAATATATATTAGTTCAAATTTTTTGAACAATAAGTGGAAAATAGAGATTGAAGATAATGGCCCAGGTACAAATTTATCTCAAGAAGAGCTTATAAGACCTTTTGTTAAAGGCTCTGATCAATTAAATCAAGGCACAGGATTAGGACTGTCTATTGTTCAAAAGCTTATTAAGTTGAATAATGGAGAGTTAAGTTTCCAAAAATCATCACATGGTGGCTTAAAAGTATCTATTATATTACAAATATAGTTTTAAAAAAGCTTTCCTCCGTTTGAGATTTTAATTGAGGGCATTACTAATACTGGATTATTATCATCATCAGGAAAACCAAGAACCAGCACCTCAGAAATCATCTTGCCAATTTGTTTAGGGGGGAAGTTTATAACTGCAGCTACCTGTTTATCAATTAATTGCTCTGGATGGTAGTATTTAGTAAGCTGTGCTGACGTTTTTTTTTGACCAATCTTTTCACCAAAATCTATAAGTAAATATAAGCTAGGATTATTAGATTTTTTGTTTAGTTTTGCTTCGATCACTGTTCCAACTCTGATATCAACTTTTTCAAAGTCAGAATAATTAATCATCTTTTTCTCATAAATGTCTTTAACTTATTAAGATTATCAAATGCATTTCCTATAGAAGCCATAGTTTTGTCCATACTATTATTATCCTCAATCCAAACATTAAAAGCATAAAGGTAAATTATATTACTTGTTATTTTTTCAACGTGAGAATTTAAAAATAAATTAAAATAATTATTAATATTTTTAGATAAATTTAAAAAATATTTTGGTTTTTTCTGTGACTCCAAATAAATTCTTAGCGTTATATTTTTATAATCATTTAGAAAATCTAATCTATTAATTATACCTTCAAAAATTTTATCTTGTAAGGAAAGGTCTTTCGATGGAATTTTTAATTCAGTTGAAACAAAATTTTCAAAATCTTTAACAAAAATGTTAAAGTCTTGGTATTCTGAACTAATTAACTTAATTTTAGAAGGAAAGCTCTTTAAATGAGCAATGGTATTGAGTTTTTTTAAATTCGTTTTATTGAGATTTTGTGTTTTTTTTCTCACTATCTATTTCCCTAGCTCTTTTGTAAGCCTTTTGAAGCGTAGTATATATTATTTTCTCCATATTTTGTGATTTAATGTATTTAACACCAGCTTGTGTAGTTCCTTTCCTACTAGAAATAGAACTTACAAAACCATTTAACATTTTAGATGAATAATTAGTTTCTAATACATTTTTGAATAATTCTATTATATCTTTTTCATTGATATTATGAGGCTTAGATAGTTTTTTTGAAGCTTTTATAAAAATATTAACTATATATGCAATAAATGCTGGTCCACTACCGAAAACTGATGTAGCAAAATTAATTTGATCTTCATTTCTAACATTAATAATTGTTCCGAAAGTAGATAATATTTTTTTTAGTTTATTATCAAATAAATTTTTATTTTTCATATAAATATGAGTTTGAGATTTAGTATTTAAAGCCATTACATTTGGCATAATTCTTACAATTTTTTTTGATTTTAAGGTTTTTTCAATCGTTGATAATTTAATACCAGCCATACAAGAAATTACCGTGGTTTCTTTTGAAAGATATTTCTGGAATTGATTTCCAGAAATTAGAAATGTATTTGGTCGAATAAGAAGAAATATATAATTATAATTATTTTTGAAATTTAATATTTTTTTTTTTAAATTGATATTTTTTATTACACCTTTCGAATTTAATGCGTGAATGTTGACAAAGTTTAGTAAATTTTTTGATAATAAGGATTTAGCTAGGTGTCCAAAACCTATAAAAAGTACTTTTGGCTTAAGCGTGGCCGACAATTTTTTGATTAATTAAAATTTGTGTAGTTTCGACGACTTTATCACCTTTTAGTAACACGGAAACAAGGTGATTAAATTCTGATAAAATATTTTCTAAATAACTTCTAATATCTTCTGTAGTTACTTTTCCTGAAATCGGGAGACTATGTTTATAAATAATTTTATTATTGTTATTTTGTTTAAGTGTGCCAATGACTAGATTACTGTTAATCTTATTCATATGATTGGTTAGAAAACTATACTCATAATTATCAATGCTAAATGATGATATAAGAACTTTTAAATCATCAATCCATTGAAAATCCATTATTACTTTTTGTTCATGGATCTCCGTTAAAAGAGAAATATCGTTGTTTTCGTTGTTTTTAGATAACTGTTTAACATTAAAAATATCTTCTAGAATAGAAATGGGGCTAGAATCAATGTTTTTTTGAGACATATACAATATGTATCACATTACTTCCCGTAGTAAATACTATATATAGTATTAAATTCCTTAATTTTGGTTAAATTTAATCTTTTTTGTTGATTAAATATTTTTTTAATTTTTTAAAATCTGATTTGAAATCGTTAAACATTTGGGCAAATTCAACTGAATTATAAAGTATTTTTGATAACTTAAAATAAAGTTTATCTTTGTGTGACACATAAGTTGTATTATTAGTTTTTAAAGTGTTTGAATATCCTAGTTTTTTATCGCCAATAGCTTTTGAGCTCTTCGGTTTAACCATAAGGTGGTACAGCATATCTTATATTCTTGGATTTATTTACTTTTATTTTTTTGCATATAATAATTTAAAGCAATTTAGTTTGGATAAAAAAAAACTTGAAGACTTATTTTTTTATTTATTTATTTCTGTCATAATTGGTGGAAGATTAGGTTATGCAATTTTTTATAATTTGAATTTTTATATTCAAAACCCTTTTGAAATATTTAAGGTTTGGCAGGGGGGTATGTCATTTCACGGAGCTTTAATTGGTATTATATTAACAACTATTATATTTTCTATCAAAAAAAAAATTTCTATTTTTAAACTTTCTGATCTTTTAAGTATAACTGCTCCATTTGGAATTTTTTTAGGGAGAATTTCTAATTTTCTTAATAAAGAATTAATAGGAAAGCCAACAGAATTTTTTTTAAGCGTTCGTTACCCAAATGAGAATTTTTTTAGACATATATCCCAAATATATGAAGCAGTATTTGAAGGATTAATACCAGCTATTTTATTATTATTATTCTATTATAAATTTAAATTAAAAAATGGTTTTATAACATCTTTCTTTTTAATTAATTATGGATTATCTAGAATTATAATTGAAAATTTTAGAGTGCCTGATATTCAAGTAGGCTTAAAGTTTAATTTATTATCTCAGGGTCAAATATTATCAATTCCAATTGTCATACTTGGTTTTTATTTTCTATATTTATGTCAGTACAAACAAAGATAGATACCATCATCAAATCAGTTGGTTCAATCAACATTCAAGATTTTGTAGAAATCTCTAATTTTGACAAAGACTCAGGCTTCTATAATAAGCCAAACATTGAAAAAATTGGCAAAGATGGTCAGTTTATAACATCTCCTGAGATATCCTCATTATTTAGCATAGCCCTTTCTAATCAGTTTTTAAATGAGTTTCCAAAAGCAAAGAATGTAAATTTATTGGAGTTAGGACCTGGTAATGGGATACTTACAATAGATATTTATCATTATCTTATATCTAAGAATATCAATGTTAATAACATTACTTTATTAGAAAGAAGTGATTATTTTAAAGGAAAAATTTTTGAAAAATCAGATGTAAAAGTTAATTTTATAGAAAATATTTATGACTATGACCTAGAAAACGAAGATACTACTTTTATTTACTCTAATGAATTTTTTGACGCCATTGGGTCTAAGCAATTTATATTTAATAACGGTAATTTTAATGAAATAAAAATATCAAAAGAAAATAATAAATATTTTTTAATTCAAGATAGTGTGGCGATATCTGGAGAATTAATGGATCGCTATTCAAAATACAAATTTAAAAATAATGATATACTAGAGCATTCAAATTTAATTTTGAACATACTGAGTGATATACAAAACTTAAATTGCAAAAATTATTTTTTTACTACAACTGATTACGGCTACACAAAATTGCCATTAAAAAGTACACTTAGATTATTATCGAGCCATAAAAAATTAGACTTATTTGATAAATTTGAAAACGTAGATTATTCTTTTGGAGTTAATTTCGAGTTATTTAGGGATTTTTTTATTAGTAAAAATCCACGAATTATAAACCAAAAAGATTTAATTTGTAATAATCTCCCAGACGAATACCTAAAATCTAGTAACAAGAATATTAAAGAAATTATAGAATTAATTAGTGGAGAAAAATTCAGTGATATGGGTCAAGTATTTTTGAATCTATCTTTTAAAAATGATGAAACAATCAGTCAAATTTAAGTTTTTTAATAATAAAAATGGAAAATCAAAGGGAATTTATAATTCTCTTAATTGCGGATTAAATTCAAGAGATAATAAAAATAATATAAAAAAAAATATTGAAATTGCTAAAAATCTCATATCTAAAGAAAAAAAAGTATTAATTATTCCTCACCAATCACATTCAAGCAAATGTCTTATAGTTAGAAAAAATAAATCTGTTTACAATTGTGATGGTGTTGTAACACGAGATGATAAATTTATTCTCGGTATTACGACAGCTGATTGTTTGCCAATAATATTTATTGATTACCAAAATAAAGTCATAGGAATTTGCCATGCAGGATGGAGGGGTTTGAATAGAGAGATTATCGAAAATACCATAAATAAAATGCTTCAAATTGGCTCAAAAAAATCAAATATAAGAGCCTTTATAGGGCCTTGTATAAGAAAGAACTCTTACGAGGTATCTCGAGAATTCATAAATGGTATGAAATTTAAAGCTAAAGGTTTATGGACTAAAAAGGATGATAAATATTATTTTGACCTTCCTAAACTTGCTAAACGTAAGTTGAACGGTTTAGGTATTTCTGACATAGTAGATTCAAAAATAGATACTTTTAAAAACATAAAATATTTCAGTTATCGAAGAAGTATTCATCTCAAATATAGAGATTATGGGAGAAATTTAAGCTTGGTATCTATAATTTAACTTTGTATGGATATACATTTTACTATATAACCAAGCTAACTAATGAAAATTATTTCTGGGAATAGTAACATTGAGTTATCTAAAGAGATTTCAGAATATCTAAAAATTCAATTATCTGAAACAACTATGACAAGGTTTTCTGATAAAGAGATATTTGTTGAAATTGGTGAAAATGTTCGAGGAGAAGATGTTTTTTTAGTTCAATCAACTTCTTTCCCTGCTAATGACAATTTAATGGAATTATTAGTAGCAATTGATGCTCTAAAACGTGGATCTGCAAAAAGAATCACTGCTGTTTTGCCATATTTTGGTTATGCAAGACAGGATAGAAAAACTGGACCAAGAACTCCTATATCAGCAAAATTAGTTGCCAATCTTATTACCACAGCTGGTGCAAATAGGGTTTTAACAATGGATCTACACGCAGGTCAAATTCAAGGTTTTTTTGATATCCCCTTAGACAACCTTTATGCGACTAATATGTTCATGAGTGACATTAAATCAAATAAAAGACATGAAAATCTTGTATTTGTCTCTCCAGACGTCGGAGGTGTTTTAAGAGCTAGAGCATTTGCAAAAAAACTCGACGCTGATTTAGCTATAATTGATAAACGTAGAGATGCTCCAGGTGTGTCAAATGCTATGAATGTCATCGGCTCGGTTGATGGAAAAAAATGTATAATTGTTGACGATTTGGTTGACTCAGGAGGAACAATTTGTAATGCGGCTAAAGCTCTTAAAGATAATGGTGCGACAGAGGTTTATGGATACTGTTCTCATGGTGTTTACTCTGGAAAGGCTTTAGACAATATAAATAATTCAGTTTTAGAGGAAATGGTTTGTACTAATACGATCAAACCCACTTTTGAAGTACCCTCATTAATGAGGTATTTATCTGTAGCTCCACTTTTTGGTGAGGCTATAAAGCGTATTAATAACGAAACTTCTATATCTTCTCTGTTTGATTAATCTAGCATTTTGTTGTATAAACTCAGCCTATGAAAATCAGTGGAAATATCCCAGCTAAAGAGCGAAAAAAAGGAAATACTAACCCATATTTTAAAGAAGGTTTGATACCCTCTATTATTTATGGTGGAAACACTGATCCTGTAATGGTCGCAGTCGACACTATTCAACTAAAAAAAAGATTTGATGAGGGCGGCTTCTACTCAAAAATATTTGAAGTCGAATTTGGTGATAAAAAAGAAGCAGTTATTGTCAAAAGTATTCAAAGACATAAAGTTAAACACAACCCTATACATGTAGATTTTCAAAGAGTGGATGAAAAAACAAGAATAGTAATATCTGTCCCTGTTGAATTTACCAACCAAGAGTTATCTCCTGGATTAAAACAAGGTGGTATATTAAATGTTGTTCGAAGAGAAATAGAGCTGTCTTGCCTTGCTAATAATATACCAGAAAAATTTGTTATCTCTCTTGAAGATAAGGAAATTGGTGATGATATCAGATTAAGTTCTGTGACTTTGAGCGAGGGGATGAAGACCACGATTCAGGGTAGAGATTTTATGCTAGCTACAGTTCAGGCTCCAAAGGTTGAAAAAGAACCAGAACCAGATGAAACTGAAGAGACAACTGAAGAAACAGCAGAAAAAACCGAAGATAAGAAAGAAGAAGAAAAAGCAGCCGAATAATATAGTCTACCTATATGCTTACTCTATTTTGCTTAGGCAATCCAACAGCTAAACATTTAAATAATAGGCATAACGCTGGACTACTTCTTGGTGAATTTCTAGTTGATAAATTAGAACTCAAATTAAAAAAGTTTAAGAGTTATAAACTTTCTAATTCTTTTCTACTTGATGGGCAAAAATGTCAAATCGCTTTATCTGAAAGTTACATGAATGAATCTGGAGACGGAGTATTGAGCCTCAAAACAAATAAACTTAGTAAGTCTGATGAAATATTTGTTTTATATGACGAACTAGACCTGGATTTAGGGGAAATTAAAATTAAATATGCAGGCGGAAACGCTGGTCATAATGGGCTTAGAAGTATTAGTAGTAAAATTGGAGATAACTATTGGAAACTCAGGATTGGAATCGGTCATCCTGGTGATAAAGATAAGGTAACAAGACATGTACTTGGTAACTTTAATACAGAAGAAAAGAAACAACTCGTTTTATTATTTGAAGTTATATACCTAAACTTATCACAGATATTTGTATCGAAACATTTATCTAATCTAGGCATTTAAATGAAGTGTGGAATTATAGGCCTTCCGAATGTTGGCAAGTCAACTTTATTTAATGCTTTATGCGAAAATGAGCAAGCCCTGGCTGCTAATTATCCATTTGCAACAATTGACCCGAATAGTTCTTTAGTAAGAGTGCCAGACGATAGAATTCAAAAACTCGCTGAAATATGCAACCCACAAAAAATAATTCCTGCAGCTTTTGAAATTGTTGATATTGCAGGTCTAGTAAAAGGAGCCTCTAAAGGAGAAGGTCTAGGGAATGCTTTTTTATCGCATATACGCTCAGTAAATGCGTTATTTCATATTGTAAGATGTTTTGAAGATGATGATATACAACACGTTGAAAATAGAATTAATCCTCTCGAGGATATCAAAATTATTAATGCAGAATTAGCATTATCTGATCTAGAGATTTTGGAAAAAAATTATCAGAAACTAAAAAAAACTCAAAAAACAGATGATGATAAAAAAAAGATATTGATAATTGAAAAAGCCATAGATCTTATTTCTAAAGAAAAAGGAATTTTGAACAACTTAAATAAAGATGAGATTGAATTTTTGCATATCTTTCAACTGATATCTATTAAACCTGTTGTATATGTCTGTAATGTTGATGAAAATTCATCAGTAAATGGAAACGCATACACAAAGTCTATTGAAGAATATTCTAAATTGAATAATTCAGAGACACTGCTTGTAAGTGCTAAAATCGAGTCTGAAATTTCACAAATAAGCGATCATGAAGAAAAAAAAATGTTTCTTGATAGTATAGGCCTTAAAGAAACAGGTCTTAAAAGAGTTATTAAAAAAGGTTATGAGCTTCTAAATTATATAAATTTTTTTACTGCTGGTGAGAAAGAACTAAGAGCATGGACGATTATTAGAGGTACGTTAGCACCCAATGCCGCTGGTGAAATTCATAGTGATATGGAAAAAGGTTTCATAAGAGCTGAAACGATTTCATATAGAGATTATATTCAATTCAAAGGAGAAAGTGGTGCAAAGGAAAAGGGAAAGTTAAGGTTAGAGGGAAAAGAATATGAAGTTAAAGATGGCGATATCATCCACTTCTTATTTAATGTTTAATATCTCTCCAAATTTGTTGTTTAGAAATATAAGCTAAGACGAACAATACCAATAAAAATAGTATTACTTTTAAACCCATTCTCTTTCGGTCCTCTAAACTAGGTTCAGCTGCCCAAGCTAAAAAAGTTGTAACATCTGTTGTCATTTGATCCATTGTGCTTTCAGTTCCATCATCGTAATCAACAAGACCATCTGATAATGGGGATGTCATGGCAATTAAATTACCTGCCATAAATTTATTGTAGTGTTGACCTTTTGGAACTTTCATATCTTCTGGTGGATCAACATAACCAAGCAATAGTGCTTTAATATAATCAGCACCCTTAGGTCTGGCTTTAACTATTAGAGACAAATCAGGCGGGTAAGCGCCGTTATTCGCTGCTCTAGCGGCCTTTTCATTTAGATATGGATTAACAAACTGATCTGAAGGAATTCCGTCTCTTTCAAACATTTCTCCTTCGTCATTTGGCCCATCTAACACTAAATGTTCGGCTGCAATGGCTTTAATGTGATCTTCACTAAAACCAAGATCCGCTAAATTTCTATAAGAAAGATAATTCATGGAATGACATCCCGCGCAAACTTCTCTATAAACTTTTAAACCTCTTTGAGCTGAGGCTCGATCGTACGTTCCGAAAAATCCTTTCCAAGACCAATCATATTTTGGAATATCAATTTTTGCTCCAGCACCATACAAATTGAAACTAAAAAGTAAAAAAATGGCCAGTAAAGCTTTTCTCATATTAGGCTTTTTTACTTTGCAAATAATTTGTAATAGTTAGCGGTTGTCGTGGTGTTTCTAAAAATCCTACTAAAGGAGCTAAAACAAATATAAACAAAAACCAATATGCAGTTCCAATTCTTGAGATAAGCACATAAAGACCCTCAGCTGGTTTACCTCCAACATACATAAGAACCAAAAAGTTTACTGCAAACAAGAGAACACAGTATCTCCAGATAGGTCTAAATAAACATGATCTAACTTTAGATGTGTCAAGCCATGGTAATAAGCCTAATGCTAGTATGGAACTAAACATAGCTATCACACCACCTAGTTTATCTGGAATAGCTCTAAGTATTGCATAGAAAGGGAGAAAGTACCACTCAGGCACAATATGTGCAGGAGTTACCATGGGGTTAGCTTTAATGTAATTATCGGAGTGACCTAAAATATTTGGATAATAAAAGAGAATAAAAGCCAAAATGATAAAGAAAAATATTGTAGCATTTAAATCTTTAATAGTTACGTATGGATGAAAACTCACTGTTTCATCCCAGCTTTGTGGCTCTGTTCCAGTTGGATTATTAGAACCAGTCATGTGTAATGTAATTACATGAAAGACAACTAAACCGACAATTGCGAAAGCTAATAGCCAATGAAGAACATAAAAACGATTAACAGCTGAGTCACCAACAGTGAAGTCACCAAGAAGTAATGTGAGTATAGCATCTCCTACAACAGGAATAGCTGAGAAGAGATTTGTTATAACTGTTGCTCCCCAATAAGACATCTGACCCCATGGGAGTGTATATCCTAGAAATGCAGTTGCCATCATCAGCATGAACATGGTCAAACCGAAAATGTATACCAACTCTCTAGGTGCCTTGTATGATCCGAAATAAAGAGCTCTAAAAATGTGAATAAAAGTAGCAATAAAGAAAAAGGAAACTAAGTTGGCATGCAAATATCTAATTAACCAACCAAAACTAACGTCTCTCATGATCCTTTCAACAGAGTCAAAGGCATCATCAGCTGAGGGCTTATAGTGAAACCCTAAAAAAATTCCAGTTAAAATTAGTCCTATAAGGCAAAACATGGCTATACCACCAAATGACCAAAAGTAATTGAGTGATTTGGGGACAGGAAACTTCAAATATTCTGCTTCCATCATTCTTATAAGAGGAAGTCTAGAGTCAATCCAACCTTTTATACCAGTGTATGGTGAATTTAGTGTTTTTTTATAACCTTGTAATTCATTTGAACTCATTAAATTATCCTATCTTTATTCTGTTATCTGTTAAAAAAACGTAAGGGGGAACAGGTAAGTTAGTCGGAGCTGGTCCTTTTCTTATTCTGCCAGAAGTATCATAATGAGAACCATGACAAGGGCAAAACCATCCTCCATAGTCTCCTTTTGTATCCGAAGCTTTTTGTCCAAGAGGTACACAACCTAAATGAGTACAAACACCTAATACAACTAACCAATTATCTTTTTGAACTCTAGCAGAGTCCTCCTCTGCATCTGGTAGATCCTCTAAAGAAATATTTCTAGCACTGTCAATTTCACTTTTTGTTCGATGCTTTATAAAAACAGGTTTACCTCTCCATATAACTGTCAAACTCTGGCCCTCTTCCAAGGGAGATAAATCTATTTCAGTTGATGCCAAGGCTAGAGTATCTTTGCCTGGATTCATGCTAGATATAAAAGGAATAAGTAAACTAGCAGCACCAACCCCTCCTAGAGTCATTGCTGATAATTTAATAAAATCTCTTCTTGGTTTTTTACTATTTGACATTTGGGTTTAAATCTAAGTAGATTTTATTGGTAAGATGTAGCATAAGTAGTAGTCATCATGACGCATAAATTTGCAATTTGTCTCTATCAGCCCGATATGCCTCAAAATCTTGGTGTGATTATCAGAACCGCTGCTTGTTTAGAGTTTCCCCTTCACATAATCAAACCTTTGCCTTTCTCCATGACAGATAAAAGATTTAAAGGCGCTGTGATGGATTACATAGACCATTGTGAAATTGTAAATCACGAAAATTGGGATAATTTTTATTCATATTCAAAAAAAAATAACAACAGAATAATCTTAGCCACTACTAAAACCGAAAATAACCTTTACGAGTTTAAGTTTGAAGATAATGATATTATTTTATTTGGAAAAGAAACAGCAGGTGTGCCAGAAACAATTCATAATACTGTCAATAATAAAATAACGATACCGATAAGCAGCAAAACAAGATCATTAAATCTTGCTACCTCTGTTGCAATTATAGTTTCATCTATTAAAGCTGATTTTTAAGATAAAAAATCTAAAAATTGCCTCAGCTCATTATTCTCTTTTAAAAAAGAAATGGTATTTTTTGGAAATGGCATCTTGTAGATCTTATTAAGCTCATGTGATATTTTTTTTTCTTTAACAAAATCTGTAATGTTTTTTGAGAGTAACATTATAGCTTCCAAATCAGCTGGAAAGGTTTTTGTATTTTCAAATAATGATAGAAACCTGATATATCTTATTGCCCTTAGATAATCTTTTTGGATTTGTAAAATTGGGTCAAAAATAAACTTCAAATAATTATTTTTAAAATGCTCGACACCTGAATAAAAATCGAACACCTCCCCGTTTAAATTTATATATATGCTATTAAATGTAAAATCTCTTCTTAAAGAGTCCTCTTTAATACTCAATGCATTAGCAATTTTTGAATGTCTTCCAGATGGGGCTACATCTTTTCTAAATGAATTTATCTGGAACTCAAAATCACCTAATTCAAAGGATATACTTTTATAAGCTTGATAATATTTTGCACTATCATATTTATCTAAAATTTTATCTACCGTTCGATCATCTAATTCTGGAATAACTACATCAATATCTTTGTTTTCGTGATTATCCGATAATAAAGACCTAGTAGCTCCTCCAATAAGATAAATATCCTTTTTTTCAAATGGAAGCATACTGCAGATTTCATAAAAATGAGAAATATTAGAGATTTCTTCTACTTTTTTTTTTAAATTCATCTTCTAATTTAATTCCATGAGTTCTAGCCATCTTTGCTCTTTATTTTCCAATTCTATTTGGAGAGAGCCTAATTTTTTAGTTGTGCTAATAAATAACTCATAGTCCTTTTTATAAAGATCTGGTGCCTCTATGATTTTTTCAAAATGAACAATTTCTTCTTTCAAAAGGTCTATTTGCTTGGGTAAATTATTAAGCTCATATTGTAATTTAAAGGTTAACTTTTTTTTATGTAAATTTTTTAAATTTATATTTTTCTTTTCAGGTTTATTTTCATTTTGAGAATAGTTATTAGTATCATTTTCAAGAAGATCTTTGTTTTTTAAGAAGTCATGATAGCCACCATTAAATAACAAAACATCACCATTTCCTTTGAAAAATAATATTTTATTTACTAATTTGTCTAAAAAATCTCTATTGTGTGAAACAACTACGAGAGTCCCGTTGTAATTAGAAAGTATAGACTCTACTAAATCTAAAGTATCAATATCAAGGTCATTAGTAGGCTCATCTAAGATTAAGCCACTTTTAGGATTTGATAAGACTTTTGATAAAAGTAGTCGATTTTTCATTCCACCAGATAAACTCCCGACAGGATCATTTGCTTTAGATGGATCAAAATGGAAATCTTTTAAATAACTGCATACATGTCTCTCTTTACCCTGCGTTTTTAAGTAATCGCCACCAGATGGGACTAAGACCTTCTTTATTGGTAAATTGTCTTTTAAATCATTTCTTAATTGGTCAAAATAGGAAAACTCTAACTCTTTTCTTAATTTTAAAGTTCCCGATTTTAAATTCAGTTCATTAAGCAAAATTTTTAAAAAAGTTGTTTTTCCAGATCCATTATCTCCCAAAAGACCAATTCTATCTTTTTTGCTTATTTTTAAATTAAAGTTTTTTAAAATAAAATTTTTATTATTTTCTTCATAGTAAAATTCTGCATTGTGAAACTCTGCAACATTTTTAAAATTCTTTGAATTCTCATAAATTTGATTAATTTCAATCTTTTTTGTAGCTTTTTTAAATTCGCTAATATCTTTGTCTAAATTTTCCTTTAAGTCTTTAGCTTGTTCTAACCTTCTGGTATTTCTTTTAACTCTTGCTTTAACTCCTTTATTAGCCCAATTCACCTCTAAATTGACTAATTGCTTCCTATTTTGTAGTTCTCTCTCTTCTTGTGATAAAAGAGTCTCAGACCAATTATCAAAATCACTATAACCTTTGTAGTTTATTTTTATTTTAGATCGATCTATCCATAATATTTTATTTGTAAAGTTTTTTAGAAATTGTCGATCATGACTTACACATAAAATTGCACAATCTAGTTTTTTTAAATAATTTTCAAGCCAAACAATTGTGTCCAAGTCTAAATGATTAGTTGGTTCATCTAATAGCAAAAGATCAGATGGTTTGATTAAATTTTTGATTAGCCCTACTCTCCTTTTTTGCCCCCCAGATAAATGTTTAATTAAACTGTTTTTATCAATACTTAAATTATTGCAAAATATATCTATCTCATAATTATTATCTTGATTTTTGATTACAGATAAAATTTCTTGCTCAACGGTGTTATTATCATTACTTAATACAAAATTTTGGTTGAAATAATTTACAGCAAAATTATCAATACTCCATTTTTCACCAGCATCAATATCATGTTGACCTGATATGACATTCATTAGGGTTGATTTCCCTGCCCCATTTTTACCAACAAGCGCAATAAAATCTTTTCGATGAATATTTATATCAAGTTCCTTTAAAATTTCTTTTTTATGATAACTAACTGATCCCTCTTTAAGTGAAAATAAAAGTTGTTTCATATTATTTCAATTTATAGCTTAGATATGGCTGGGGCGGTAGGATTCGAACCTACGCATGCCGATACCAAAAACCGGTGCCTTACCGCTTGGCTACGCCCCATCAGGATTTAAAGAACTTATCCGAAATAAGAGGATTTTTCAATTCTAACTGAAGGATAAAATTTATTAATCTCCCTAAAAATCAACCTTTCTTTTGCGATTTTCTTGAAAGATACAAAAATTGAAGATCCACTACCACTCATGCCAAATTTTAAGAAATCTTTCCTATAATCCAAAAGGAACATAAATAATTCTTTAAACTCTTTATTTAGCAGTATTGATGAACTAGTTAAGTTATTTTGAGATATTAGTTGTTTTTTTGCTCCCATATTATGGTTTTTAAAATAATTATAAATTTTTTTAGTTAAATTTTTTTGTGAAGGAAAAATTAAGTAAACTTTCCTCCAATAATATTTTTTTGCCTTGAGGTATTTATACTGACTTAATCCATCAATTATTTTTGGATATTTATCTTTAAAAATAATTACATCTGAACCAATTGAAGGTGCATCTTTTTCAAAGTTTTTTGAAGTAATTTGATGATATTTATATAGAAATTTTAAAATTGAGGCTGCATTTGAGGATCCGCCTCCTAATCCATAACCAACTGGTATTTTTTTGTAAACTAAAAATTTTAATTTTGTTTTAGTTTTGTATTTTCTATCAAAAAATAGAATTGATTTTTTTATAATATCATTTTTCAATTTGATTATTTTTTTATTTTGATCGTAATAAGTAATTTGTAACTTTGTAGAATTAGATACGGTAATTAAATCATTTAATTTTAAAAGAACGACTTTAGAAGAAATCTTATGCTTTTTAATAATTTTGTCATAATATTTAATTTTTAAATCAAGATTTATTTTAGCATAGCTTGTTAATTTACTTATTTTCATTTCTGCCTAAAACTTCCTCGTATTTAAAATAATCTTTATGAAATAGTAGTATTTTATTATCTAAAAATTTTGATTCTTTGTATCTGCCTAATTCATAATATATTTGAGATAAATGATCTATTATTTCTGGCTCTGAGGGTTCAAGTTGATAAGCATCATAAATCCATTTTTCTGCCAAATCTAAGTTATCTTTTTTAAAATAAAGCCATCCCAAACTATCAAGTATAGCCCCATCATTATAATTTGAGTCTTTGACTGCCTTTTGAAGCATACTTTCTGCAAGATCTAATTTTCTATCATTCTCAACCCATAAATATGCAAGATAATTTAATATGTAAGGATATGAACTTTTAGATATATCAATACTTTTTTGGATAATTTCTTCAGCTTTTTTAATTTCATTATTTCTCTCTAACAAAATACCATATTTAAAAAGATGAATTGCATCATCAGAATTCTCTAAAATACTCATGCAACACTCGTTTATAAAATCTAAAGCACCACTATTATCATTTAAAAAATACATTTCCATCGCAACAAGAAATGATAACTCTAGATTTATCCAATCAGTTTGATGTTCGCTATTATTTATAAAATACACTAAGTCACTCATATCAGTGTCTAATTCAAATGATGTTGAGATATAAAGGTAGTTTTTAAAAAAATTAAAATTTTTGTCAGTTGGGTTAAAATTTTCAATTAATTTAAGTATTTCTTTACTTGGATTTAATTCTGCTAAAAATGAAATTTTTTTATAAAGATAATAATCCCTATTATCTGGATTTATTTCGATTAAATAAGATAATAAAGCAAGTGCTTTTTTATACTCACGCGCATAAAAATAATAAGTGCTAGTTTGAAATAGTTGAAGATATATTATGTCTTTATAATCCTTAACTATGTAATTTTGATCTAATTTAATAGACAAATTATTAAAAGTAGTTGATGACTGAATAAAATCTGCCAGTGGAAAATTGATGTTATGATAATTGAAAATACTGTCCATTACATTTAATTCTTTAGAATTAAAGATAGAGAGTGTTTCTATATTTGATGTTATTTCTTCATTAATTTTTCTTAAACTGTTGAGGTCTTTTTGGTGATGATAATTATAAATAGTATTGATATATCTTAAATTTGTAAAGCGACTATCAATTTCATTCAAATTTTCTAAATTATTTTGAACATTGTGTTTATTACAATAATTCATCCAAAAATTTATGCTTTTTAGTATAGCCTCTTCAAAAATATAAATTTGTTTTTTGTCAGGAATATTTAAACATTTGTCATCACCTAGATTCTTGAGAAAAAGAATAATTTCATGAATAAATCCACTTTCAATTTCACTAATATTATCAAAAGTATAATTCCCTATAATAATATTACTTAGTAAGATTGAAGTATGGTCATTTGAAAAATCATAAGCTGGTAATTTTTCCCAAATTAAATAATCATTATTGTATTCAGAATAAATTGAACTTAGAAGTTGATTTTCGAAAGTATTTTTTAATTGAGACCCATATGCATATACAATAAATCCAAAAAAACATATAAAATATAAACTAAAAGATAATTTTTTAATCATGAATAACCAAGACTACCAAAAAAATATTCTTTTGGAATTGATGAATCTGGAGGAATTTCAAGTAAAAAAATCTCAAAATGACTCCGATAACCAAATAAATAGAGATATTATCAATAGTCCAAGCAAAGCCACCAGTATTGATCAAATAGAGGATTTTTTAAAAAATGAATTACTAAAGTTCAATATTAATCAACCAATCAATTTAGTAGAAGGTGATAAACATTCGAAGATTTTATTTTTTTACGGTAAATGCGATATTACTGATGAAAAGATAATAGATAAAGCAAATGGTGAGTTATTCGATAAAATGCTTTCCTCCATAAAATTAGATAGGAAGCAAATAAGCTTAGTGTCTTATATACCAAGGGGACTCAGTGAGTTTGATAATAACCACAAAATGAATTCAATTTTACAACTTATCAATTATCGGTTGATTGAATTAATTAACCCAAAATATTTAATAATTATGTCAAATTATTGCATCAAAATGTTATTGGCTGCAGACTTGTCTTCCATGTCTCTTCGTGGAAAGTGGTTTGATTTCAACACCCCGAATGACGTAGTACCCAAAAAATGCCGTGTGCTTTATGAGCCATCTTTATTAATAAACAATCCAGAACTTAAGAAAGATGCTTGGGAAGATTTAAAGGAAATTAAAAAGCAGCTTGGTGGATAGAATGAGAATTATCGTTTTATTAATTGTAACGTTTTTTTACTCACAGAGTATCTTTGCCCTTAGCTCTAAAGATATTGGCCTTTATAAAAGTATTTTTAATGATTACAGAAATGGAAATTTTGATAAAGGTGATAAAGATATAGCAAAACTAGATGATTTAATTCTTTTGGGTCATGTACAAGCTTTAAAACTTCTTCATCCAACAGCACATCGCTCTAGTTTTTTAGAGCTCCGAGATTGGTTGAGTGAATATAGTGATCATTACGAAGCTAAAAGGATTTATAAATTGGGAGTAAGAAGAATGCCGGATGGGGCAAAAAAACCAAAAAAAAATTCATACCCACTTTTTGATGAGATCTTTCAAAAAGATAAGTCACAAGAAACTGTCTCCACTAAATCAAATAAAATATTTTCAAATAAAAATTACTCAAAAAAAATTAGTATTTATAATACTGTAAGATCAAGAGTTGGAAGAGGATGGCCTACTGGAGCATTAGAGTATTTAAACCACCACATAAAATATTTTAATCAAAAAGAAAAATCTTTTCTACTTTCCAAAATTGCCAATGGCTACTACCTTGCAGATTTAGATGATAAGGCGATAAATGTTTTAAATGATGAAGCTTTCTTGAGTCAACCATACGATGAGGGATTATGGATTAAAGGTCTCTCATATTATAGAAAAGGGAAATACCAAAAAGCCTCGAGACAATTTTTAATACTCTCAAAAATTTCAGATAACAAATGGTTAAGGGATGCTGGTGCTTATTGGTCATTTTTATCCTCAACAAAAGACGCTAATGATGAAATTACTTTCAAAGCATCTTTAGAAGCTCTAAATAAATCTTGCAAACCAAGTTTTAATATATACTCAATTTTATCTTGTAGAATTTTAGATAAAACCATTCAAGACTTTGAATTTAATACCTCATTAATGAGCTCAGATCTTGAGTCATTTTTAAATACCAAATTAGGTGAGAGAATTCAGGCCTTAATTGAAATCGATGAACTTCCAATTGCAGAGATAGAATTAAATAGACTTCAAAACATTACAAATGAAAGATTTAAAAGACTGATCCTAAATTTTTCTATTAAAAATGATCTGAGTTCCTTGCAAATTAAAACAGCAAAGTACTTGTTTAAAGATGACGCCCCTATAGATTTTTTATATCCAACACCAAAATGGATCCAAGATTATAATTTCAATAATATTGACCCAACTATTATTATTAGCATGATTAGACAAGAGTCGCAGTTTAGTGCTTTTGCAAAAAGTGGTAAAAGTGCATATGGATTGATGCAAATTCTTCCATCAACTGCTCGTATGGTAAATAAAAAACATAAATTTAAGTCTAATCCGAGAATATTATATGATCCTGAAATTAATGTTGAAACAGGTAGCCTCTACCTTCAAAATTTGTTATCTATAAATTATATCAATGGAGATTTGCTAAAGGCTTTAATCTCATATAATGCAGGGCCAGGAAATCTTTCAAAATGGATGAAAAAAACTACATTTAATGATGATAGTTTTCTTTTAATTGAGTCTATACCATCAAGAGAAACAAGAATGTTTGTTGAGAGAGTTCTAACTAATCTTGTTATTTATGAATTAATAAATCATAATTCATTCAATTATGCTGATGAACTCATAGCCACTAATACTATCTTGATTAATGATTGATGAAAAAATAACATTTAAACAAATAAATATTGCTGTAATCACTTTGTCGGATACAAGAAAAGAAAGTGATGATAAATCAGGTAATACATTAAAAGAACTGATACAAAAAAAAGGACATTCTGTTTCCCATTATCAGATTATTGAAGATGAACCTAAACTCTTTATTCCTATTATTCAGAAATTAACAGCATCTATCGAACACGATGTAATAATCACTTCAGGTGGAACTGGTCTGACGGGAAGAGATAATACTATTGATGCCTTAAAAAAAATATCTCAAGTTGAAATTCCAGGATTTGGTGAATTGTTTAGACAATTAAGCTATAAAAAAATTGGAACCTCAACTATACAATCTCGAGCGAGCGCATTTTTATTAAATCAAACTTACATCTTTTGTTTACCTGGATCTACTTCTGCTGTTAAAGATGCTTGGAATGATATTCTTTTTCATCAATTAGATATAAGACACAAACCATGTAATTTTGTCGAACTAATACCTAGACTTGATGAGTGAATATGTTGTTGGAGTCGACGAGGTTGGCAGAGGATCTCTTGTTGGAAGTGCAATAATTTGTGCTTTCAGATCACAAAATTCCTTATTTGATAAACTTCCATTTAGTGTCTCTGACTCAAAAAAAATAAATAAAAAAAAAAGAGAAGAAATTTATGAATATTTCAGATTAAATAAAGGTTTCGAATATAATTATCAAATTATTTTTGGAAAAAAAAAATTTATTGAAAGATTTAATATTCACAATGTAGTTTTGCAGAGCATGAAACAATCGATAATTTTGTTGTCAAAAAAGTCAGATACGATCATCATAGATGGAAAATTTATTCCAAGCGAAATGAAAGGTTATAAGGTGAAGTCTTTAATTAAAGCAGATGATAAAATTAATCAAGTGTCAGCAGCTTCAATTATAGCAAAAGTCTTTAGAGACAAATTACTTCTGAAACTCCATTCATTAGATGGTAATTATCAATGGAATAAAAATGCTGGGTACGGTACAAAGTCTCACTTAAGCGCTATTTATACACACGGGGTCAGCAAATATCACAGGACCACTTATCAACCTATAAGTAAACTTATCAAAAAGTTATCTACTTAGTTATCAACAGTAGAGTAAGTTTTTTTTACACAAGATTCTTTATAAATATTAAGATTCATACGTGTTGAAATCAAATAACCTATATTTAGGTGATTGTCTTGATCTATTAGCTAAAATTGAAGATCAGACAATTGATTTAGTTTTCTTAGACCCTCCTTATAATTTACAATTAAACAAAGTTTTAACTAGACCAAATCATTCCATTGTCAATGGTGTCAATCAGGATTGGGATAAATTTGATAGTTACTCGAGTTATGATGATTTTACCTTTTCTTATTTAACTGAATGTAAAAGAGTTCTTAAACCTGATGGGGGATTATGGATTATTGGTTCATATCACAATATTTTTAGAATTGGAAAAATTCTCCAAGATTTAAACTTTTGGATTTTAAATGATGTGATTTGGGCCAAATCTAACCCGTTACCAAATTTTAGAGCAACTAGACTTACTAATGCGCATGAAACTCTTATTTGGTGTTCAAAAAAACCTAAATCTAAGTATCAATTTAATTATCATACTTTAAAGGTTGCAAATGAAGACAGACAAGAGAGAAGTATTTGGAACTTCCCAATTTGTTCAGGTAAAGAAAGACTGAAAAACAATAAAAACCAAACAGCTCACCCAACTCAAAAACCCTTAGCTTTGATGAAAAAAATTATTATTCAGTCATCGATACAAGGAGATCTAGTACTAGAACCTTTTGCAGGCACAGCAAGTTTCTGTGCTGAAGCAAAATATTTGGGTAGAAATTACATAGGTTTTGAAAAAGATGATGGTTATTTTAATTTGGCAATTAAAAGATTAAAAAAAATTAAATCTTTAAAAAATGATTTATTAGAGATTAATGAAAAGGATAAACCTATACAAAAAATACCCTTTGCAAGTTTAATTGACAATGGGCATTTAAAGCCAGGTGCTAAACTCTATAACAATAAGAAAAGCTATAAAGCTACAATTTTACCAGATGGAAGTATTTCATATAAAAATGAGAGAGGATCAATTCATAAAATTGCTGCAAAAGTAAATAAGACATCGAGTTTCAATGGATGGGATTATTGGCATTATGAGGATAAAAAAAAGAATTTAATATGTATCGATGAAATTAGAAAGAAGATGAGGAGTTAATTTAATATTCTTTTAAAGAGTGTTGGTAATGCAAGCTGGTTAGTTTTTGATTTTTCTATCCACACTGAATTGTTAATTTTTAATTTTTTCAGATTAAGTTTATAAACATTTATTTGGAAGAGATTATTTGTAATTGTAAATTTAAAACTTTTGATTTTTTCTTTATTTTTTAAATTTAAATTTGCTATAAATTCTTTGTCCAAATTTGAGGGCAAATGGATAAAGTTTTTGTAAAATTGAAATTTTGGTTTTTTTATAAAACAAATATGTAAAGGAGAGTTTATTAAATAGAAGTCTATTTCCTTATTATTTCTTTTTACATTTTTATTATTTTTAAATGATTGGAAAGCTGATTTACAAAAACTAGAAAAAATGCATTTGGAGCATTCGGGGCTATTTTTTTTGCAAATAATAGAGCTATAATCCATCATCGACTCAGCTAAACTCCTATAAGAAATCTTTTTTTTACAAGCTAAACTAAGTATTTCTTCGATCTCATCATCATTGAGTTTGAAACCAGATACTCTCTGTATTAATCTTTTAACATTGATATCAACTGGGAATGATTTTTTATTATGGCCGATAGCTAATATCGCGCTTGAAGTATATTTCCCAACACCAGGCAAAGAAATAAGACTATCTCTATCATCTGGTAATTTACCATTATAGCTATTGTTAATAATTGTTACTGCTTTGAATAAATTCTCTGCCCTCTTGTAATAACCTAATCCTGACCAAACTTTTAATAAATGTTCTAATCTTTTATTCTTAAAGGAATTAAAACTTGGAAAAATATTTATAATTTCTAATATTTTATTTTCTACTGTTTTAACAGTTGTTTGTTGTAGCATAATTTCTGATAAATAAGTTAAGTATAAATTTCTATTCCTTCTCCAATATAAGTTTCTTTGATTTTTTTTAAACCAATGTAGGATTAAAGGGATAAATTTGTTTTTATGAAAAAGTTCTCCAAACTCAATGATATTGCTTTTCATCTTGTAAATAAGGTAAATAAAAAAAAGCTAAAAATAAATACTCTTATTCTAAAAAACTGGGAGTATATTTTTGGCAATAACAATAAATTTGTTCAATTAAAAAAAACTATATTAAATAATAAAACAGAATCTGTAATTCTTGAATTAAGAGTTAGCCCAGAAAAATCTTTTGAAATGCGTTCAAGGACAAACGAAATAGTCATAAAAATTGAAGAAGTAACTGGAATGAAAGTAAATAAAATCCTATTTTTTCAAGATCTTTCTGATAAGAATTTAGAAAATAGTAATATTTCAAATTTATCAATGAAAGCAGAAGGAAAAACTCTTAATAATCAAAAATTTAATGATATAAAAGACGAAGAAGTAAGATCTATTTTTGAAAATATTAATAAAAAGTTATATGAAAAAAATTAGTCTGATATTTTTTTTGGTTGCACTATCAACAAATCCTGCAATATCAAAAATTTATGAATACAAAAAATATTTAGAGGACAACAACATTCAACCTCTTGTTAAATCGTCTGAGGAAAATTCAGTTGATATTATTGAGTTTTCATCATTCAGTTGCTCACACTGTGCTGCATTTCACAATGAAACGCTCAAAGAATTAAAAGAAAGTAGCGTTTATAAAAATATTAATTTTTACTTAATTGATTTTCCTTTAAATCAAGCTGCTTTTTATGGAGCTATTATTGCAAATTGTAGTGAAAACGTTCGTACAAGCTATGTTGACTCTGTCTATGAAAACTATGATGTTTGGACAAAAGCAAGTTCTGGAGAAGAAATTATTGAATTACTTAATAGCTATGGATTACAACATGGTCTTGGGGATGAAGAGTTACAATCTTGCTTAAAAGATGAGAATTCTCATAATGAACTTTTATCTCTTCAAGTTGATGCTCAAAACATTTTTGGTGTTGAGAGCACGCCAACATTTTTAATTAATGGTGAGAAAGTTCAGGGTAATCGACCTGCATCAGAATTTATAAAAATAATAAATAAAAAATTGAATAATTAATTTGTTATCTTTAGATAAACTCTCAATTAAAGGTTTTAAATCTTTTGTAGAGCCAACAGATTTTGAAATCAAAAATGGTCTTACTGGTATAGTTGGCCCCAATGGTTGCGGAAAATCAAACATAGTTGAAGCAATAAGGTTTGGTTTAGGGGAGGTCTCTGCCAAACAACTTCGTGGCAAAGAGATTGATGATTTAATTTTCAATGGAACTGATAATCGGCCCTCATGGAATATCGCTGAAGTAGGTTTGTTTGTAAATATTGATGGAAGTGATTTAGAAAATAAATTTCAATCAAAACAATTAGAAATTGCTAGAAAGATATGGAGAGGAGAAGGAACGAATTCATTCATAAATGGTAAAGAGGTAAGATTGAAAGATATTCAATTGCTATTTGCCGACGCCTCTACATCAGCTAGATCAACTTCGATAGTTAGTCAAGGTCGTATTGGAGCAATCACCCAAGCGAAACCAGAAGATAGAAAAATGGTTTTAGAGGAAGCTGCGGGAATACTTGGCCTGCAATCCAGAAGACATGATGCAGAGTTGAGGTTGAAAGGTGCCAATAATAATCTATTGAGGGTAGAGGATGTTATTCAAACATACGAAGAACAATTAGCTATTCTTAAAAAACAAGCTAAAGAAGCTGAAAGATTTAGAAATATATCAACTCTAATTAAGAATGCGGAAGCGTCTGTATTTTTTGTAAAAAGAAATGAACTTCAACTTATTCTTGAGAGACTTAATGAAGAAAAAGATAAAATAAAAGTAAAACTCGCTGATTTCCAGGGTGATGTATCAATTCAAGATCAAGCTTATGAGGATTTAAAAGTTAAAATTCCACCAATGAGAGAGAAATCATACTCATTGAATAGTGAACTTGATAGGTTAAATATGACTGTAGAAAATCTTAAACAGGAAGAATTACGTTTTGAAGAGCACAAAATAAACCTCGAGCATCGTGTAAAACAACTTAATCAAGACTTACAAATTGAGCAAACACAATTTGAAGAAACGACTAGTAAAATCAAAACTATTAGGAAAGATATTGAAGATTTATCCTCTAAGGAATTTGAAGCTGAAAATCGAGGCAGCAACGTCAATCAATCTGATAGAAGTTTATTAAACAATATTTCATTTGATAAAAAATACGAAAATGCAGTAGCTGCTATTTTTGGTAAAGAACTTTTAGCGTCATTGGAACCTGATGATATTTATTATTGGAGTGAGCATTCAGGTGAGCAGGCCAATAAAGAGTTTAGTTTTAATTGTGAACCAGCTTCTAAAGTTATTAAAGCTCCAAACCAAGTAATAAATAAGCTTAATAATGTTGCCATTGTATCTTCAAAAAAAGAAGGTATAGAAAATCATACAAAAATAAATATTGGACAAGCTATAGTCGATCTAGAGGGTAATTTGTGGCGTTGGGATGGGCTTTTTATTTCCAGTAGTTATGAGGCTAATATCTCAACAATACTGTCAGAATTAAAAGAAAAGAGGCTAAACGATCTTAAAAAGCAAGTTCTTGAGTGGGAAAGAATTTTAGAGGTCACTGTTCAAAAAACTGAGGACTTAAATCAAAGAATAAAAACTGCTAAAGAAGAATTAGAAATTTCTGAAAATAATCCAGGAGATATTGATAGCAAAAGACAATTTTTACTTAATAAAATTAATCAACTAGATGACGAAAAAAAACTTTTTGACAATAAATTACAAGAGCAAGAAAATCTTTTAGAAAGCCTCTCAAAAGAGCTGAGAAATAAAGAACAAAATTACTCTGTTGTAAAGGAGGAGCTAATACGAAAGGAGTCAGAAATTTCAAATTATTCAAATAATCTAACTCAGCTCGCTCAATCATGCAGAGAAAAAATTAATGTTGATTTATTAAATTTAGAAAATGAGGTAGATAAATTCAAAAGAGATGATGATTTAGAGACTGCAGAGAAAAGAGTATTAAGATTAAACGCTGAAAGGGAGAGAATTGGTGCTGTAAACTTACTTGCTGAAGATGAATATGTAAAATTAAGAGAAAAAGTTGATGAAACAATTAAAGATAAAAATGAAATTCAAGAATCTATAGAAAAATTACATGAGGCAATTAATAAAATTAATAAAGAAGGTGTATTGAGACTAAAAGAAGCTTTCAAAATTGTTAATGAAAATTTCGAGAGACTATTCACTAAGTTATTTGGTGGAGGTAAAGCATATCTAAAACTTATTCAAAATGATGAAGATCCTTTAAACTCTGGTTTGGAGATATTTGCCAGTCCTCCAGGTAAGAAAATGCAAAATATAACTTTATTATCTGGAGGTGAGCAGGCTTTAACTGCAATTTCATTATTATTTGCTGTATTTATAGCGAACCCATCACCTTTTTGTATATTGGATGAGGTTGATGCTCCTCTAGATGACAATAATGTGGATAGATTTTGTAGTATGGTTGAAGAAATTTCAGAAAAAGTTCAAACCAAATTTATTATTGTTACTCATAATCGAATGACAATGTCTAGAGTAGACAGACTCTATGGTGTTACAATGCCCGAGGAGGGAATTTCTCAAATAGTCTCTGTTGAATTAGAAGAAGCCGTAAAGTACGCTGAATAATGGCAAATGATGAAGAAAATGATAATAAAAAGCCAAGTATGCAAGGCCTTAGCTTTGCTTATAGAATCTCAACTGAATTATTAGGCGCTTTAATTGTTTCTGTTGTTATTGGATTGTTGATTGATAAGATTTTTGATAGCAAACCTATTGGTTTAATAACGTTGATAATACTTGGTTTTTTTGCAGGTTTATTGAATATTTACAGGCTTATACGTCGCATAGAAAACTCTAAATAAATCTGTTTTATTACCTCATGGCTAAGGGTGAGAGTCCTCTCAAACAGTTTGAAATACAACCCATTGTTGACATAAACTTTCTAGGTTTTGATATCTCTTTTACTAATTCTGCTCTATGGATGACTATTACAACAGCGTTTATTTTAATTTTTTTTACAGTGCCTTTTTTAAAAGCAAAAAAAACAAAATCTGTAAGTGACCTTTACCCGACCAGAATGCAAGTTGCCGCTGAGCTTGGTTTTAATTTTATAAATAGTTTATTAGCAGACACTGTAGGTAAAGAGGGCAAAAAATACTTTCCTTTAGTTTTTACTTTGTTCATGTTTATTTTATTTGGAAATCTTTTTGGTATGATTCCTTACAGCTTTACTTTTACTAGCCATATCATAGTGACTTTAGCTCTTGCAATGGGTGTGTTTATCTTTGTTACAGTTTTAGGTTTTGTAAAACATGGCGTAAAATTTTTTAGCTTTTTTGTTATTCCTGGCTTGCCCGTATATATGCTTCCTTTATTGATACCAATTGAAATTATATCTTATCTCTCCAGACCAATAAGCTTATCTGTTAGACTTTTTGCTAATATGCTTGCTGGTCATACTTTACTAAAAGTTTTTGCAGGGTTTGTCTCTGCGCTAGGTTTTTTTGGAATTTTGCCATTAGTATTCATAATAGCTTTAACAGGTTTAGAAATATTAATTGCATTTTTGCAGGCATATGTTTTTGCAATATTAACATGTTTGTATATTAACGACGCTTTACACTTACACTAGATGAACATAAGGAGGTAAATATGGAACTAGTTGAAGGACTAAAATACTTGGGTGCAGGTTTAGCAGTGATCGGCGTGATCGGTGCTGGAATTGGTATTGGCAATGTTTTTGCTGCTTTTATTACTGCTGTTGGAAGAAATCCAGCTGCAAGAAACGAAGTTTTTACCATGACAATGTTAGGTTTTGCCCTAGTTGAAGCTATTGCTTTATTTGCATTGGTCATAGCATTAGTAATTCTGTTTTCTTAACAGGGACTGACTAACGGATGCCTCAATTAGAGCAAGTAGAGTTTTTTATATCTCAGCTTTTTTGGCTGGGTGTTTTTTTTGTAATACTGTTTACAGTATTGACATACATAACACTTCCTAAAATTAGAGCTTTTTTGAATCAAAGAGATGATTTTGTAAAATCACATATCTCAAAACAAGATGAATTAATCAAAAAAGCTGAGTCAATAATTGAAAACTACGAAGCTAAACTTACTGAGGCGAAGAACCAAGCATCACAAATTATTAATGATGCCAAAGATAAAGCTTTAAAAGAAAGTGAAGACTTAATCAAAGCTACGGAAGAAAAGATCCAACATGAAATAAAACAAACTGAGGAAAGAGTCGCGAAAGAAAAGGATACTGCGATATATGAACTAAACGATCAACTTAAAGACTCAGCAACTAATTTTTTGTCAAAAGTAACTAACATAGAAAAGGGTAATATCAATCTTTAATGAGCTATTTATTTCAAGATCCTAAATTCTGGTTATTAATTTCATTTATTACATTTATTATTCTAATGATTAAACCTTTCAAAAGTATGATGATTGGTGGTCTAGACTCAAAAATAAATGAAATAAAAGAAAATATTGATAAATCTCTTAAATCCTTTTCTGAAGCTGAAATAAAGTTAAAAGAGGCAGAAAAACAAACTGAAGATCTATCTAACAAAATTGATGAGATCATAAACAATGCTAAGTCCCAGTCTGAAGCCATATCAAAAAATATAATTGATAAAACCGCCTTAACGATCCAATCAAAAGAAAAGAACTCTCTTGACAGAATTAAACAAATAGAGCTCTCTGCTGTCCAATCAATTAAAAATCAGGCTTCAATTGAGCTGAACAAATTAATTATCAATTATTTTTCAGAAATATCTGAGGATAGTAAGGCTAAAATATTAAACAAAAGTATTATTGATCTTAAAACTATTAATTAACAACTTTAGCCACCCACTGTTTTAAATAAGTATCTTTATCTATCACAATTTAAACTCTAAAATTAACTATAAATGGCAGTTTATACCGAAGTATCTCTTTCTGAGGCTCAAGAATTATTTCAACCTCTAGGAAAAATAATTGAATTTGAGGGTATTAAAGAGGGAGTTGAAAATACTAATTATTTAGTGAAATTAAGCGATAATAAAAAATTTATTTTAACTCTATTTGAAAAAAGAACTGAAGAACAAGATTTACCTTATTTTAATAATTTAATGAAATTATTTTATGATAATGGCATTTCTTGTCCATTAAGTTTGACTTTGAATAATAAAAACTTATTTAAAATAAAAGGTAAATCCTGTTGTATTTATAGTTTTATTGAAGGTAGGCCAGTTGTGAAACCTAATTTAGAGCAATTAAAATCACTAGGAAATTCAATTGCTAAGTTACATCAATTTGGAGATCATTCCGAACTTTTTAGAGAAAATATGATGCTATTACCCACATGGAAGTTTATTACAAGTCAGTTTTCTAAAAACGAAACAAAATTATATTCTAGTGAATACAAATATATATTGAATAACATTCATACATTAAGTGATAGTTTTCCACAAAATTTAAGAAAGATAAACATTCACGCAGATTTATTTAAAGACAACATATTTTTTGTTGGTAATCAGGTTTCAGGATTTATAGATTTCTTTTTTTCCTGTACAGATACCATCATTTATGATTTGGCTACTTTTGTGAATGCTTGGTTTTTTTCAAAAAATAAATTTATTGAAGAAAATTATGTGAGTTTCTTAAGATCTTATAAAGAGAGTATCGAATTAACAACAGAAGAGAAAAGCAATTTTAATTTTTACTTAAAAGTAAGTGCAATTCGTTTTTTTTTAACAAGAATTTATGATTTAAATTTTAATCTTGAAGGTGACGTTAAACATAAAAATCCCTTAGAGTTTTTTGAAATATTTAAATTTCATGAAAAAAATAATTTACAGGACTTTTTTTGATAAAGGTATACACAGATGGCTCATGTCTCGGAAACCCTGGAAATGGGGGTTGGGCGTTTTTAATAATTAACAAAAATGATATTTCTTATAGAGCTGGATTTGAGAGAAATACAACAAATAATCAAATGGAGCTAATGGCAGCAATCAAAGCGTTAGAATTTCTTAATCAGCATAATAATATAAATCTTAATACCGATAGCAATTATGTTAAGCAAGGAATCACAAATTGGATATTTAATTGGAAAAAAAATAATTGGAAAACTTCATCTAAAAAGCCTGTAAAAAATAAAGAGCTTTGGGAACGATTAGACGAATTAAATCTTAGTAAAAATATTAATTGGAGTTGGGTAAAGGCACATAATGTCGATGAATTTAATAACCAAGTTGATATTCTTGCTAGAAAAGCAGCAGAAAATTTAACCGAGTCTTCGTTTAACTAGTTCAGCTGATTCAAGGTTTTCAATAGGACCTATTGATGACAAAGTCAAATTTGAGTCTAATATTTTTTTTCTTGCTTTTTCAAGGTCCTCTAATTGCACAGAGTCAATCTTCGAAATAAATTCATCGGGAGATCTGACCTTATTATGCATTAAATAACTAGAAGCGTTAGATCTACATCTTGTTGAGATACTTTCCTCTCCTTTTAGAATTCCCACTTTAAATTTAGCTTTAGTCTTCGTTAATTCCTCCTCAGTAAAGGTATTAGCATTAATATTTAATTGATCACATAGTACGGGTATTAATTCTTTAACTTCCTTATGCCCTGTGCCGGCATAGACATAAAAAATACCTGAGTCAGAAAAAAAATCACCACTACTGTATATGCTATAAACCAATCCTCTTTTTTCTCGAATTTCTTGAAATAATCTCGAAGACATACCAGAGCCAAGAAGTGTTGAATAAACTCTTGTTGCATAGTAAAGGTCTGAATGAATATCTACACCCTCAAAACCTAGTAACAACTTTACCTGTTCTAAATTTTTCTCTTGACGGTATTCTCCACCAACATAAGAAGATTTTGGAATATAATCGTCGTCGCCATGAGGGAGATTTTGGAATTTCTCCTCAACAAGTTTAATTATTTTATCCTCTTCAAAATTTCCTGATACAGAAAAAACCATTTTTTTTGGGTTATAGAATCCTTTCATAAAACTCTCAACTTCATCCCTTGATATAGACTTTATAATTTCAGCCGTACCTAAAATTGACCTACCCATGGGTTGGTCCGGGTAAGCTAACTCGTCAAATTTATCAGCAACAATACTATCTGGCTCATCAGCATACATTCCAATCTCTTGTAATATGACGCCTCTCTCTTTATCGAGTTCCTTAGAGTCAAAAGTTGAAAACTGTAATATATCGCTAATTACGTCTATGGATAGTTCAACATTTTCCTTTAAACCACTCATGTAATAAGCAGTTATTTCTCTTGAAGTATAGGCATTGTGAGAATTACCTACTAGCTCAACCTCTTTTGCTATTTGAGCAGCTGATCTATTTTTTGTTCCTTTGAATGCCATGTGCTCTAATAAGTGAGCAACACCATTAATTTCTTTTCGCTCATTTCTTGCCCCGACCTTGTTCCACATTCCTACACTTACTGTTTCTACGGTGTTTACATAATCTGTTATCAAGGTCATTCCATTTTTAAGCTTATGAATATTAGGCATGTGCTTCTATGTAATCTCCTAGTTCCTTGTAATTGTTGTCTAAAATTGCAAATTTTTCATCATTAAGAAATTCTATGTTTTTATCATATTTTACATTGTTGCCTAATGCCTTTTGGACAGTTTCCTGAAATTTTACTGGATGGGCACAAGCAAGACACATTGCTTTTTTTAAATTTAATTTTTCCGCACATACTATGCCAACAGCTGTATGAGGGTCTAATAAAATTTTATAATTTTCATATGTGATTTTAATTTGATTTTCAACCTCTTTAGAAGTTGCACTCTCAGATAAAAATTTCTCAGATAATAACTTATGAATAGAACTTTCTAATTTTTTGTTATGTTCATTATTTTGTATATTTTGAAAAAGCTCATTTGTTGCTCCTGGTCCAAGAAGCTCTGCTAAAAGTCTTTCAAAATTACTTGATATTGTTATATCCATGCTAGGGCTATTAGTTTTTACAACATTGTAAAGATGTAGATCATTATTACTTATAATTCGATGTAAAATATTATTCTCATTTGTCGCAACAATTAACTTATTTATTGGAAATCCCATTGACTTTAGCAAATGAGCAGAATATATATTTCCAAAATTGCCACTTGGTACAACAAAATTATCAATATTATGATTAAGATATGACCATGCATAATAAATTGATTGAGGTAGCACCCTAAACCAATTAATTGAATTCACTGCAGTAAAGCTATATTTATTATTTATATCTTTATCTCTAAAAAGTTTTTTTACTAAATTTTGACAATCATCAAAACTTCCATTTAGGGCAATATTAAAAACATTTTTACCTCCACTAGTTGTCATTTGTTTTCTTTGGAAGAGAGATGTGGAGTTATGAGGGTGTAAAATAAAAATACTAATATTTTCAATATCTTTAAAGGCCTGAATTGCAGCAGAACCGGTATCGCCAGAAGTTGCTCCGATAACTACTAATTTTCTATCTAGTTTCTTTAAATAGTATTCATATATCTTAGCTAACAAACACATAGCATAATCTTTAAAAGCTAGTGTCGGACCATGAAATAAATTTAATAGATCGTTGTCACCTATGTTAGATATTGAAACAATTTCTTTGTCAAATTTACAATATGCCTCTTCGATAATCTTTTCAATTATTGGGGCTTCAAATAAATCTGATAAAAAAGGGGTTAAAATAAAATTTGCTATTTCAAAATAATTTTTTCCTTTTAATGCATTTATTTGATTATTACTAAATTTTGGAATTTTATTTGGAATAAATAGACCTCCATCTGGTGCTAGACCGAAATTGAGTACCTGCTCAGCAGAGTACTCTTTTTTATCATCTCGCGTGCTTATATATTTCATTTAACAAATCTATCAACCAAATGATCTAAATAATATTTTGAGTTTAAATTCTCACCAGAAATGCTTTGTAACATTTCATCAGATGAATATAAAGAGGCTTTTTGATGGATATTAGTATTTAACCAAATGATTAAATTATTTATATTTTCTTCATTAGGGTTGTCTAAAAAAATATCAAATAGAGGACAATTATATTTAATTTGTGAGGCTATCATAGCACCAAGTGCATAAGTAGGGAAATAACCAAATATACCTTCATACCAATGAATATCTTGGAGAACCCCCTCTGTTTCTGAAATTAGATTGATTGACAAATTATTTAAATAGTTTTCGTTCCATAAATTTTTAATATCTTTAAAGTAAATTTTATTTTTAAATATCTCTTTTTCAATTTTATACCTGATGTAAACATGGATTGGGTAAGAAAATTCATCAGCACTAACCCTTATAGGATTAACTCTCACAGTATGATAGTGCTCTAAAAACGATTTTTCCAAATCTTTAGAGTTATCAAAAATATTGTTTATAATTTTAAAATAAACCTTTGATTTAAAGATATGATTTTCAAAAAAAAGAGATTGGCTTTCATGGACGCTTAAACTACGAGATTGACCCAATGGCTCATAAAGATATTCATTAGGTCGATTCTGCTCATAAACTCCATGGCCTGTCTCATGAAATAATGCTGATAAGGACTCTAGTATATTGTCTTCAAACCTGGTTGTTATCCTTACATCATTTGTAGCTCCGCCACAAAAAGGGTGATGAGATTGATCAATTCTACCTCTATCAAAATCAAAGTTGAGTTGTTCTAATTTTACTTTCACCATTTTTAATATTTCTGAGTCTGAAATATTTGATTTATAAATATGAGGTGATTTAATTTTTTTTATATCCAAATATTTAGGTATTATTTCTCTCTCAATTACTGAAAAAAATTTGTCTATCTTTGATGAGTCATAATCCATATCATATTTTGAAATTAATGAGTCATAAGGTGATAGATTAGTTGCTTTAGCTAATTGACTAGCTTCCTCATGTACTAAATCTAATAGATCATTGAAATCTTTTTCAATGACCGAAGAATCATTTTTTGATCTAGCCTCTCTCCATAAATGCTCACAAGTTAGTTTTTTTTTTATCAGTAGAGATTTCAAATCTGGGTCAATAGCATTTTCTTTGACGATAATATTCTTCATTAATTTTAAACACATGCTATCTGCCTCGCTTAATTTTGTATTTTCAGCTTTTTGAATTTCTTCTTGAATATCTTCGCTTCTAAATATTCTATCAGTAAAGTTAGATAAAATAGACATTTGCTCTGATCTAGATTCAACACTTTTTTTTGGCAAATTAGTTGCATTATCCCAAAATAAAAGACCACTGACATCATTCAAAACATAGTAGCTTTTAAAATACTCTTTAAGTTTATTCATATTTTCTTCTTATAATTAACAGCATAACGATACTTGATAAGCTAAGCAAAAACCAAGTTATTGAATAATTCAAATGATTATTTCTCAAAAATATAAGAGGATTAAAGGTATATTTAGATACCCTATCATCTAGCAGAACAAAATAATATTTGGATAGGAATGTATATTGATAAAACTGACTAAAATCAGTTTTATTAACAGAGTACCAAGTATTATTGGATAAATCATTCTCTGGGGTAAAAAAAGGTTTATCTGAATTAAAGTCTCTTATGTATACCTTAGGGTTGTCGATTGATTGATATCTTTGAATGATATTTTGAACTTGATCTACATCTTTGTCTAAAAACCATCCAAAATTAATGACACTATATATACTATTTTTGTACTTTACCGGAAGTATTAGGTGATAACCTGGTTTTCCTTTAAATGTTTTTGACTCTAAATAAATTGGTTTGTTTAGAATTGTATAATTATCATCTAATTTTACTGTAACTAAATTATTGTAATTCAGATCATCTGAAAACAAAGTGGGATTGAGAATTGAATTACGAATATTATCCATTAAATCATTTTTCCAATTTAGTCGGTAAAGTTGCCACGAACCTAAGATAAAGGTTAAAATAGAAATTCCTATAAATACAAATGTTAATGATGACTTATTCATAAATAAAAATTTAGTTTAAATGTAAAAGATAAAAATCTTTGGATTATCTTCCCCACCAATAGATACTTATGTATAAAAACAACCAAACAACATCAACAAAATGCCAATACCATGCAGCTGCTTCAAAACCAAAATGTCTTTTTGGGGTTAAATGACCTTTTCTTATTCTCAATAAACAGACTAATAAAAACAAAGTACCTATTAATACATGAAAGCCGTGAAAACCGGTTGCCATGAAAAAAGTTGAAGGATATATACCTTCAGTAAAACCAAAAGTTGCATGTTGGTATTCATATATTTGTAAAAGTGAAAATATGAAACCTAAAAAAACCGTGTAATATAATCCTTTAAGAGCCTCTTTATTATTACCCTCTCTTAATTCATGGTGTGCCCATGTACAAGTAGTGCCTGATAAAAGTAAAATTAAGGTATTTAAATATGGGATGTCTAGTGGGTCAAAAGTTTCAATTCCTTTTGGGGGCCAAACTCCTATTCCAAGAGAGCCTGTGAAAACTTCTTTGTACTCAGCTAAAAATGTTTTAGGTAATAGACTTGCATCGAAAAAAGCCCAAAAGAATGCGACAAAAAACATAACTTCTGATGTGATGAACAGAGCCATACCCCACCTGAGACCAATCTCAGTGATTGAATTATGTACTTTCAAAAAAGTACTCTCTTTTATTATGTCTCGCCACCACATAAACATAGTAAAAAGTATTAGAACAAGACCTGCCAACATAGGCCATAGCATCTCATAGTGCATATACAAAATAGCTCCTGAAACTAGAAAAAGAGCTGAAAAAGCACCAACTAATGGCCAGGGACTGGGATTTACAAGATGAAATTTATGTTTCTTTTCAGAGTCTTTAAATACTAAATCAACCATTTAAACAATATTTCATTCTTTTTTCTTAAAAAAGGTATATGACAAAGTGACATTCTTCGTCCTACTTGCCTCGGGATCGTCAAGTATCAATGGATCTAAGTAGAAAGTGACAGGAAACTCAACAACTTGATTTGGTTTTATGGTTTGATCAATAAAGCAAAAGCATTCAATCTTATATAGGTATGGGCCAATTTTAGGTGGTAAAATGTTAAATATAGACGTACCTGTTGTGCTAACATTAGTATTGTTTTTAGCTTTAAAAACAACATCATACTTTACACCCTCTGTAATAATCATTTTTTGAGGAGCTTCGAACATCCAGTCCAAACCTTCATTTACCTGAGCTGAAAATATAACTTTTATATCAAGTTCCCCCGAGTTGATATTTTGGTGTTGTTCTTGAATTTTAACTTCTTTGTTAAAACCTTGAAATCCAGTTAGGTCACAAAAAAGCTTATATAGTGGCACAGAAAAAATTACTAGACTTAGCATAAATCCAAGTATCAACATTAAAAAAATTAATGTTTTGTTTTTATTTGATACGTTCAAATACCAGATTTAATTCTAAATATTGTAATAAAATAAAATGCTGTTACGAGCATGAAAAGTAAAGCCAAGACTAATAAATTTTTATTTTTTCTTTTCATTAGAATAAATATTTATCAATAACTGTTAAAGTGAAAATAAGAAACAGATACACAATTGAATATCCAAAAAGTTTAATTGATTCTTTCTTAGTATTTTGTGACTTATTAAGTTTAAAAAGTTTGTAAATAAAATATGCATTGAGAAGATTGGAGCCTAAAAAAAAGCTCATTCCAGCGTATTTAAAGAAATATAAAGAGTTTACTGATGCAACCATTAAAAGAGTATAAATATTCATCATAAAAATTGTTTTTTTTATGCCGTGTTTAACGGGGTACATCGGTATATCAGCGTCAGAGTAATCTTGGTTTCTAAATATAGCTAATGCCCAAGAGTGTGGAGGTGTCCATAAAAATATTATTAAGCATAATATTAACGGGTAGAAAATTTGTTCACTTGAAATACTTATCCATGCAATCACTGGAGGGAGAGCACCTGCTAAACCGCCAATTACTATATTCTGTGCAGTTTTGTGCTTCAGATACATAGTATAAAAAACAGAGTAATAAAGAATTGTAAATGCTAATAAGATTGAGGCCTTAATATTTCCAAAGAAAAATAAACCTACTACAGAAAAAAAAGAAAAAATTAATCCAATACCCAGTGCTGTATTTGCTGAGATATTTCCTGAAGGAATAGGTCTAAACTTTGTTCTATCCATTTTAGAGTCAATTATTCGATCAAACCACATGTTTAAAATAGCTGAACCAGATGCTCCCATTGCTATAAGGGTAAGAGTCATTCCTTTTATAAATAAACTTTTATCAGATGGGGCTAATAACATCGCACATAAAGCCGTAAATATTACAAGAGAGATTACACCAGGTTTAATTAGTACATAAAGTTGTTTTAAAAAGTTAACAACTTGCAAAAAGAACAGATTTTGTTCTGTCTGTACAAAAGTTTGATGATGCTTTTTTTCTAACACAAATTAATTTTTTACTTCGGGTAATGTATCAAACTGGTGATAAGGTGGAGGAGACGGTAATGTCCACTCAAGTGTTTTCGCACCCTCACCCCATGGATTTGCTTCTGCTTTTTTACCTTTAAATAATGCGTAAACTATTATGAAAATAAATAGAATAAATGAAGCAAAAGATATATATGACCCAATTGAGGATATAATATTCCATCCAGCATAAGCATCTGGATAATCTGGAATACGTCTAGGCATACCTGCTAATCCTAAAAAGTGTTGAGGAAAGAAGGTTAAGTTAACTCCTAAAAAGAACAACCAAAAATGTAACTTACCAAAAAACTCAGAGTAATTTTTTCCGCTCATTTTACCAAACCAATAATAAATTCCCGCAAAAATACCAAACACCGCTCCCATACTTAATACGTAGTGGAAATGGGCAACAACGTAGTATGTATCATGTAAAACGACATCAATACCTGCGTTTGCTAAAATTACACCTGTTACTCCACCTAGAGTGAAAAGAAAAATGAATCCCAGAGCAAATAACATAGGGGTTGTAAATGTTATAGATCCACCCCACATTGTAGCGATCCAACTAAAAATCTTAACACCTGTGGGTACAGCTATGACGATTGTAGCAAGCATAAAATAAGCTCTAACATTTGCGCTAAACCCTACTGTGTACATATGATGAGCCCAAACAACAAAACCGATAAATCCAATAGCAACCATTGCATAGGCCATACCTAAATATCCAAATACAGGTTTTTTTGAAAATGTGGATACAATATGTGAGACGATACCGAAAGCTGGTAAAATCATAATGTAAACCTCTGGGTGACCGAAAAACCAGAATAAATGCTGGAATAGAACGGGGTCCCCTCCACCGGCAGGATCAAAAAAAGTTGTTCCAAAGTTTCTATCTGTTAAAAGCATTGTAATAGCTCCTCCAAGAACTGGAACGGCAAGTAAAAGAAGAAATGCTGTAACTAACATTGCCCAAACAAAAAGAGGCATTTTATGAATTGTCATCCCGGGTGCTCTCATATTCAAAATAGTTGTAATAAAGTTGACGGCACCAAGTATTGATGAGGCACCTGCTAAATGAAGTGAAAAAATGGCCATATCTACAGCAGGGCTACTGTGTCCTGTAATCGAACTTAAAGGTGGGTAAATAGTCCAACCAGTTCCAGCACCGCTCCCAACAAACATTGAACCTGCAATTAAAAATAATGCAGGAACCAATAACCAAAAACTAATATTATTCAATCTTGGAAAAGCCATATCAGGTGCGCCAATCATTAGTGGAATAAACCAATTTCCAAAACCTCCGATTAAAGCAGGCATTACGACAAAAAAGATCATTAGTAATCCATGAGCTGAGATAATTACATTCCACATTTGTCCATCTGCCACAAACTGCATTCCGGGTTCAGATAATTCCATTCTCATAATAACTGAAAGGGCACCGCCCACTACACCAGCTACAATTGCATAAATTAAGTATAATGTTCCAATATCTTTATGGTTTGTGGAAAAAAACCATCTTGTGAAAAAACCTGGCTTATGATCGTGATGATCATCCATAGCTAATGAATCTGAACTCATAAATTATTCTCCTCTAATTTTATTAAATTATTTTGTGAAATAATGATTTCCTCATTTGTTTCGTTAGTTTTAATATCTTCATTGATTGCGTAATTATTTTTGGCTTCATTAGCCCATGCAATAAATTCGCTTTCAGGTAATACTTTTACAACAACTGGCATAAATCCATGACCAGTACCACATATTTCGGAGCATTGTCCTCTGTATATTCCTGGTTCTTTAACATTGACCCACGTTTCATTGAGTCTTCCAGGAACAGCATCAGTTTTTAATCCCATTGAGGGAACGGCCCAGCTATGCAAAACATCTCCGGCGGTTATTAGTATTTGAATATTTTTATTGGCAGGAATTACAAGAGGATTATCAACTGTCAAGAGCCTTAGGTCTCCCTCTTGAAGGTCTTCATCTTGAATCATGTAACTTTCAAAATAAAAGTCACCATGATCGGGATATTCGTATTCCCAATACCACTGATGACCAATGACTTTAACGGTCATATCATAGTTTTCGCTTTTTTCTTGTTGATATAAAAGCTTAAAAGATGGTATTGCAAGTACTACAAGGATTACAATTGGTATTGCAGTCCATAAAACTTCAACAACTGTATTATGAGTTGTTGTTGATGGAATTGGGTTTCTTTTTGCACTAAAACGAAAAGAGACATAGAAAAGAAGAAATAAGACAAATAAAGTAACTAAAGTCATTACAATCAAAATTATGTTATGGAGTCCAACAACACTGCCCATCAAATCTGTGGCAGGATTTTGAAAACTTAACTGCCAGTCAGTGGCTTGTTTTCCAAACGCCTTAAAAGATACAAGAAAAAAAAATACTGAAAATATTGACTTCATCTAAGACATATTAGTAATCTTTTTTGTACAGTATATTGACAGGATGTCGCTTAAACCCGCTATAATTATGAAAAATAGTGAAATGTTAAACTAAGTGCGGCAATAACTGCTGTATCAGCTTTCAAAATGTTTGGTCCTAGACTCACATTAAAGAAATTTTTTGAGCTATCTGAAATAAATGCTCTTTCCTCTTCCTCAAAACCTCCTTCAGGCCCTATAACAACTAAAATTTCACTATTTGGTTTAATTTTAGCTTGTGATAGATGAATTCCTTTGAGATTTTCATCGAACATCAGCACTGTTTTACCAGACACTATATTAGATCTATCTTTAAGATGAATTAACTTGTCTATGTTTGGTATTGATAATCTTCCACTTTGTTGAGCAGCACCTACTGCATATGTATTAAACTTATCTAGATTAATCTTTGTGTTTATAGTCCTATTAAATGATGTTGGAAATAGACACCTCACACCCATCTCAGTTGATTGTCTTATTATTGATTCACTGTTTTGGTATTTAATGGGAGAAAACATCAAGTCTATCAAAGTTTCTACTCGAGGTGCTGAGATTTGACTTATCGATTTCGCTTTTAAAAAATTTTTTTTTATATCAATTATTTCGCACTTCCATTCACCAGAAATATTGTTAAACAAAGAGATCTCATCTCCTATATTAAGCCTAATAACTTTTACAAGATGGATATAATACTTTTTTTCTAGCTCATAAGTGCTACCCTGCTTTATAATTGAATTAAAATAAACTCTCTTCATGAATAACAATTATAAGAATAATTTAATTTTTAAATTATTTCCACCTTTCACACACCCATACATTCTTTTAGTAAGATTAGATAAACCTATTGGTTTTCTTCTACTTTTTTACCCAATTAGCTTCATTTTAGCATCCTCAACAAATGGTTCGTCAAATAATATTTTAATTTTGTTTATAATTTTTTTTATTGGTTCTATGGTCATGAGATCTGCTGGGTGCATAGTAAATGATTTTATTGATAAAGACATTGATAGGAAAGTTAGTAGAACACAAAATAGAGCTTTAGCGTCATCACAAATAAGTTTAAAGAATTCACTCATACTATTATTTTTTCTTTTAATAATAGGTTTAATAATTTTATTACAATTAAATTATGAAGCTATTGTATTAGGGCTTGTTATCACTCCTTTAATAATTTTATACCCTTTAGCAAAAAGATTTTTTTTCTTACCCCAATTAATTTTAGCTTTGACTTATAATTGGGGCTGTTTTATTGGCTGGGTGGCAATGGGCTCAAATGTACCCTTTTCATCTGTTCTCATTTTATATTTGTCACTAGTTTTTTGGACACTTACTTATGATACTGTTTATGCAACTCAGGATGAAAAAGAAGACAAAGAATTAAAATTATACTCTAGCACATTATTTTTTGGAGCTGGTAGAATGATCATTTTAAATTTAATGATTTCTTTTAAATATTTTTTATTGACATTTTTTGGAAGTGGCTTGAATTTCAGTTTTTTATACTATGTCTTATTAACAACGATTTTCTTGATAAACATTATAGATCTCAATTTTATATGGAAAAATATACCTGAAAAGGCTGGCTCATATTTTAGTCGCAATAACTATTACGGTATCAGCATACTTTTGAGTATAATAATTGGAAGTCACCTTAATGTCTGAGTCTAAAGAGCATTTTATAAGAATTTCTAAGTTATTTCTTAATTTTAAATTAAGAATGTTTATTGCTATTTTATGTATGATTATTGCAGCTCTATGCACAGGTTTTCATGCATGGTTGGTTAAACCAGCTCTTGACAATGTTTTGATTAATGCTGATAGATTTTATTTATATTTTATACCCATTGCTATTTTAATTACTGGGATAATAAAAGGGTTAGTAACTTATATCCAAATTACTTCTTTACAATTTATGAGTCATAGGATTATTGAAAAACTCAGACGTGATGTTTTTAAAAATATTATAAATGTGCATTATGGGTTTTTTGTTAAAAATAAAATAGGATCATTAATTACGAGAATTACTACAGATACTTATTATTTAAGTGGGGCAATGGCCAACACATATACTGCATTAATAAAAGATTCTTTAACCTTGACAGTATTAATTGGAAATATGTTTTATCAAAATTGGAAATTAGCATGCATTTCTATAGTGATTTTTCCATTAGCTATTATTCCAATAAGAGTTTTAGGTAAAAAAATTAGAAGAGTCACAAAAAACTTACAAGAACAAGTTGGAACTTTAGCTTCAAATTTAGAAGAGGTCTTTAGAGGAATTAAAAATGTAAAATCTTTCAATGCAGAAAATTTTGAAATCAAAAGAGTTAATAAGGAAATTGAGCAAGCTAGAGAATTAAATTTTAAACAGGAAAAAATTACTGCTAGATCCAGACCTTTTACGGAAACATTGGGTTCAATGGCGGCTGGTTTAGCAATATTTGGTGGGGGTATTTTTGTAATTAACGAAAATATGACAGCTGGGCAATTGATGAGTTTTTTAGTAAGTCTAATGTTAGCTTATGCACCACTTAAAAACCTAATAAATGTTAATGTTTTACTTCAAAGCGGTCTTGGTGCTGCCTCTAGAATATTTGAATTTATAGATTTTAAAAACGAAACAATTGGAGGATCTAAGGTAATAAAAAATTTCAAGACTTTGAGTTTTAAAGATGTTTTTTTTAAATACGAAAATACAAATAAAAATATAATTAACCGAGTAAATTTTAAGCTTAAATCAGGAAAAAAAGTTGCATTTGTGGGACCCTCTGGAGGAGGTAAATCAACACTTATGGCTTTATTTTTAAGATTATTTGATATCACTAAAGGTGACATAACAATAAATGAAATTGATATAAAAAAATTAAAATTAAATAGTCTTAGAAATGTATTTAGCTTAGTTAGTCAAGATACAGTTTTATTTGATGGTACTATATCAGAAAATATAAAATATAACTCTGGTCACAATCAATCAAATATTAATCATTTTGCTAATATTGCATGTGTAAATGATTTTGCAAACAAACTACCTTTAAAATTGGATACTAAAATTGGAGAAAATGGAATTAAATTGTCTGGGGGGCAAAGGCAAAGAATTTCAATAGCGAGAGCTCTTGCTCAAAAAAGTCCAGTTGTTTTATTAGATGAACCAACATCAAATTTAGATCTTAAAACAGAGTCTAAGTTATTCAATAATTTGTATCATTTGCCTAAAATTACAATGATCGTAGTTGCACATAGATTAAGCACAATCAAAAATTTTGATGAAATTTACTATTTAGAAAATGGTGAGGTTGTTGAGAAGGGAACTCATAAAACCTTAATGGCAAAGAAAAAACATTATTATAATCTTTATCAACGACAGATTAAAAAAAATGCTTAAAAAATTATCTAAGAATAAATTCTTTAAGATTATTTTTGTTAATTTAATTTATCTGTCATTATCACTTATAAAAAAAACAAGTAATTGGTCAGGTGTAAATGAAGAAGTCATAGAAAAACAATTACAAGATAATAAATCAATCATTGTACTTATTTGGCATAACCAACTTATGGGTTCTACATTTAGTTGGAAATTTAAACCAAAATTAAGACCCGTTGCAACATCTCACAGAGATGGTCAAATAAGTACTTTAGTTCAAAGAAAATTTGGTTTAGATCCTCTTTTACGTGAAAAAGATAAACCGACCGCTCTCATAAAAGAAATCACTTTAGCTGTAGAAAAAGGAGAGTGCATTTATATTACACCAGATGCACCTCATGGACCACCTTATGAAATTAACACCAATATTTACAAATTAGCTAAAAAGTTTGACTTAAAGATCGCTCTACTAACTTTTAAAACCAATCGTTTTTTTAGTCTTAATAATTGGGATAAATTAAAAATACCATTACCTTTTAGTAAAGGAATTTTTTTTTGGGGTGAAGAAATAATAAACCCAAGTAAGTTTGACGAAAATTCATTTAATACATACATAATAGATAATTTGAATAAAAATTTAAAAATAATTGATGCTCATTTTTAGCTATAGATTATTACAACTTATAATTTTTCCAGTGATTTTAATCATTGGTTTAATTAGAATATTTAATAAAAAAGAAAATTTTTTTTCATATAAACAAAAAATTTTTGCAAACCAAAATTACACACAAATTAGACAAAGTGATTTTTTAATTCATTTTGCTAGCATAGGCGAATTGAATTCAATAAAATTCTTAGTGGATAGTCTCAATAATAAAAAAATTGTTTTATCATGTTCTACATTGTCATCTTTTGAATTATCAAAAAAATTATACCCCAACCTTATTTGTATATTTCTTCCTTTAGATTTTTTTTGGAATGTAAATATTTTCTTATCAAAAACAAAATTTAAAAAAATTTTATGGATTGACTCAGAAATTTGGCCTAATTGGCTAACGATTTCAAAAAAGAAAAATTTAAAAAATATCTTAGTTAATGGCAGAGTATCAGATAAAAGTTATGTTAGATGGTCAAAATATCCAAATTTAAATAAAATAATTGGAGAACAATACGATTTAATTTTTGCGCAAAGTAAAAAGGATCAGGTGAACTTAAATAATTTATTTTACAAAAAAGTTTATTTTTTTGGGAACTTAAAATTTAATATTAATCCAAATATACCAGACTCAAAAAGAAAGATCGTTTGTTTCGCAAGTGTCCACTTAAATGAATATGATAAAGTTATAAATATAATAAAAAGATTAAATTTAAGGGAAATATTTGAGATAGTTATTATACCGCGTCACATTCAATTCTCTAATAATTTAAGTGAAAAAATTATTTCTGAAAATTTAGAAAAAATCACAGTGCATAATAAATTTGGAGATATTATGTCAATTTTTGAGCGCTCAAAAATAGTATTTATGGGTGGTTCTTTAATTAAACATGGCGGACAAAATCCTCTGGAACCTATTTCAAGAGGTTGCTTTGTGCTTTCAGGAAATTTTAATAAAAATTTCGAGGAAATTTATCTTGATCTCGAAAAACTTAACCTTTGCAAAACAATGAATAGTGATAATTTAGAAGATATAAGCAATGAAATTAACAGACAAATAGAAGAAGACTTTCATCATGTTAAGGAAATTGAAAATTTTTTTAATAATAATAAAAATAGTTTAAAAAATATTACTGAGATGATTGATAAATGTTAAAAGCTCCAAAATTTTGGTATCAAAAAACAATTTCTTTAAATGCACTTCTTCTCTCTCCTTTATCAATAATTTGGTCAGTAGGAAATTTAATCAAAAGAAAACTATCAAAAGTTCAAAAAATTGACTTACCAGTGATAGCAGTTGGAAGTGCTATAATTGGTGGTTCAGGCAAGACACCCTCAGTATTGTACATCTGTAGAGAATTAAAGAAGATGGGATACATACCTCATATTATCTCAAGAGGTTATGGTGGGTCCACTACAGTAGATGAAGTTATAAAAGTAAAACCTCATATGGACTTTAATTTTGTAGGAGATGAGGCTTTAATGATGTCAAATTATTTTCCAACTTGGGTTAGTAAAAATAAATTTCACGCAATGATTTCAGCAAAGGAAGATGGTGCAAATATACTTGTACTAGACGATGCACTTCAATCTTACAATGTATATAAAAATATATCGATTTATGTTTATGACTCTATCCAATCATTTGGTAATAGACTTTTAGTTCCCTCTGGACCACTAAGAGAGTCAGTAAAAAATGCAATTAGAAAATCACAAATATTTTTTTTAATTAATACAGAAGTATGTAATGATTTAAATGATAGTCACTTCAAGCATATTTTGAAATATAAAATAGAAATCAACCCAGAATTTAAAGAAAAAAAGTTAATTGCTTTTGCAGGGCTGGGTTTTAATAAAAAATTTTTTGACCAATTAAAAACTGAAAATTTAAATTTAGTATTAACAAAAGAGTTTCCTGATCATCATCAATATACAGTCGACGATATATTTTTATTACTTGATGAAGCAAATAAAAATGATGCTTTTTTAATAACAACAGAGAAAGATCATGTAAGGATACCTGATGAATTTAAAAGCTCTGTTGGAATAATACATGGAGAAATAGTATCTGATAACAATCTAGGATTTACTACGGAAATTGAAAAATATATTTAAAGTTTTTAGAAATTATATTGAGTTTGTAATTTTTATTATACTAAAAAATATATTAGGATTATTTAGTTTTAATTTTGCCTCAAATGTTGGAGGAATTTTAGTTAGTTTTTTTGGAAAATTTACAAAATACGAGCAAATTATAAAAAATAATTTGAAAGTATTAAACCTTAATGATGAAAAGAGTTCAAGATTAACAAAAGAAAATTTAAAAGAGACAGGTAAAGTTTTTTTTGAATTTTTTAACTTAAATAAATTTGATTGGAAAAATATAGATTTTGAAAATATCCATATTATGGACGAGATAAAATCTCACAAAGGTCCTAAAATCTTTATATCAGCTCATATTGGAAACTGGGAGCTAACAAGAAATTTTATTTTACGTCATGGTTTCACATTACATTCAGTATATAGACACGCAAATAATGAGAAGATCGATAACTACATTCAGAAAAATAGAAAAGAAAATAATGCTTTTTTTTATAAAAAAGGCTCTGAGAGTGCTAAATCCATGATTAAAGCCCTTAAACAAAATGAAGACTTAGCTCTTCTAATTGACCAAAGAGATAGTAGTGGTTTAGAAATAGATTTTTTTGGAAAGAAAGCACTTGCAACAGATGGTTTTGCTAATTTGGCAATCAGATACAAAACAATGATATGTCCAGTATACTCCATCAGAAATCAAAATAACAAATTTCAAATAATATTTGAAAAACCTTTACGTTATGAAGAATATAAAAATTATGATGTAAAAGGCCTAGTTGAGATGATTCACAAAAAATATTTTGAAAAATGGATTACACACTCTCCATCACAATGGCTATGGGTACATAAAAGATGGAAATTATAATTTTTTTTTGACACTCATTACTCCGTCTTTCAAAGTAACATCAAAATTATTTAATTTTTTTAAAGTTTGTATACTTTTAATAATTTGACTTTCTGATTTCAATATTGCATACCCTTTTTTTAAGTTTTTTTCTATCGAAGAGGTATTAAGAATCTTATTTAGTAAATATAATTTTTGAGAAAAAATCTTGAATTTATTTAAAATTAAAGTTTTGTTATTATTATTTATGTATCCAATCTTGCTTTGTATTTCTAATATTTTTTGTTTTGGGCTATTTTCTTGTAATCTAATCAATATATCATTAAAGAAATTTGATTTATAGTAAAAGGAATTATTAATTATCTTTAAATTCTCACTATTTATTTTACTTAATTTGTTCTCAACATCTTTGATAGAATTTGAAAAATAATTTACTGAATTTTTAAATTTTAATAATAGTTGTTCTATTGATAAATATTTTTGTTCAATTGATTGATTTAGTTTTACTTGTAAATCATGAATTTGATTTAATAAATAATTTTTATCGGGAACTGCAATTTCAGCTGCTGCAGTAGGTGTTGGTGCACGCAAATCTGAGACATAATCTAATAAGGTATAGTCAGTATCATGACCAATAGCTGAAATATTAGGAATTTTTAATTTAAAAACTCTTTTTATTAATTCGGGTTCGTTAAAAGGCATTAACTCTTCCAAAGAACCTCCACCCCTAGCAAATATGATTAAATCTGGCTTTAAAAAGTCTTTTGAGTCATAATTTTCAATAAGATCTAAAAAATCTATAATTTCAATATGAGAATTTTTACCTTGAACAGAAATAGGGAAAACCTTTATTTGAGTAACTGGAAATCTCTCGGAAATTCTATGAATTATATCATGAATTACTGAACCAGAGGATGATGTTAACACACCAATAGATTTTGGATACTTAGGTAATTTTTTTTTCTTATCATCATCAAACAAACCCAGCAAAGATAATTCTTTTTTCCTGTCTTCAATGAGCTTTAATATTGATCCTGTGCCACTATACTCAACCTGATCAATAATGAGTTGGTAAACAGATCTCCCAAATTTAGAATAAGATGTTATCCTACCATAAAAACTGTATTCAGTTCCCTCTTCAATTTGAACTTGCAAATTTTCATAGCTTCCTTTCCAGCATATGCAAGATATAACCTCATCGTTTTCTTTAATTGAAAAATATACGTGTCCAGAACTAGCTATAGTTATTGATCCTGTCTCTCCAACTAACTTTAAATAAGAATAGTTTTCCTCCAATAAATCTTTTATTGACTTATTCAGTTGTGATACAGTGTACTCAGGAATATTATTCACAAAATAAATATACTTTATTATGTTATATAAATGAATGTCATAGTTGTAGGATCTGGTGCCAGAGAACATGCTTTGTGTAGAATTCTTCACAAGTCCTATCTTTGTGAAAAAGTATTTTGTTTTCCTGGAAATTATGGAATTAGTCAAATTGCGGAGTGCAAAGATATCTCAACAAAAGAGGATATTGTTGAAGAATGTATTAAAATTAATCCAGACCTCGTTGTTGTAGGTCCGGAAAACTATTTATCAGAAAATCTTGCAGGAGAACTTAGAAATAAGGGTTTAAATGTTTTTGGGCCTGACTCAGAGGGTGCAAAACTTGAATCTTCCAAGGAGTTCATGAAAGAATTTTGTCAATCTCACAATATCCCAACTGCAAAGTCTCAAACTTTTGTTGATTTTGATGAAGCAAAAAACTATCTCGAAAGTTTTAATAGGCCCATAGTTGTAAAATATGATGGATTAGCTGCTGGTAAAGGAGTATTTGTATGCACAAATACAAATGAAGCAATAGAGGCTTGTGAAAGAATTTTTATAAAAAAAGAATTTAATAAAGAAAACAACAAAGTTGTTATTGAAGAATTCATTGAGGGAAAAGAATTAAGTTTTTTTACAATTACTGATGGTAATGAATATTTAAATATTGGTTCCGCCCAAGACTATAAAAGAGTTGGAAATAATGATACTGGACCGAACACTGGAGGAATGGGTACTATCAGCCCTGCACCTATTTTAGATAATAATCTAGATATGATAATTCAGGATCAAATAGTAAAAAAAACTATAGAGGGTTTAAAACATGACAACATAGCATTTCAAGGTGTTATATTTTTTGGGATAATCGTCAATGAACTCAATCAACCATATTTACTAGAATACAATACTAGATTTGGAGATCCTGAAATTCAAAGTATTTCTCTTAGAATAAAGTCGGATTTTTTATCTTTACTTCATTCAACTGCAACAAAAAATTTAAAATATGCAAATATTGAATTGTTTGAAAATAAAAAATCAATTTGTTTAATTTTAGCAACGAAAGGATATCCAGGGGATTACCCTAAAAATACTGAAATCAGAAATTTGAGTGAATTAAAAAATAATGATGAATTTTATATTTTTCATGCGGCTACTAAATTAATTAACAATCAAGTCTTTTCAAATGGAGGTAGAGTTCTATCAATTGTTGTACGTGGAGATAATTATCTTGAATGTAGAAATAAAGTATATGAAATAGCAGATATTATAGACTGGCCTGAAAAATATTACAGATCTGATATAGGTGCTAATATTTAATTCTCTTATTCTTAAAAAATTTTTTTATTAAATTTTCTTCATTATTTTTAATTAATTTATACTTTACCTTCGATATAGTTTTTCTACTGGGATTTTCATTTTTAAATAAATAATAAACCTCAGATAACCTTGAGGATTTTATAACCTCTTTGCACATATGACATGGTTCTAGATAAGATATCATTATGAGACCATCTAATCTCTTTTGATTTAATTTTTTACATGCCTTTCTTATACATAAAATCTCTGCATGTGCTGTTGGATCATTTGAAGCAATTTCTTGATTGAAAGATCTAGCAATAATTCTCTCATTGATCGGGTCGACTATTACGGATGCGATAGGAATCTCACCTTTTTCCATAGCTAATTTACTTTGACTAAGTACAATACGTATAAAATTTGTTAGGTTGTTCATTGTGAATAGATCCCCAGTCATAGGTATTACAACTGATTATAAGGAAAAAGAAAACACATATTCTAAATATCCTTGGTTTGCTTTAAGACGACATTATTCAGACTGTTTATATAAGTTTGGATGTACACCAATAGTACTACCTATAACAGAAAGTATTGAAAATATAGATTTTTTAGATGGCTTACTCATCTCGGGAGGGGACTTTGATATTGATCCAAAATATTACGGAGAAAATAGACAGTCAGATAAAATTCAAACCATTAAAGATAGGACTAAATTTGAATTTAAAATATTAGAAAAATATTTTCCCCTTAATAGACCTATTTTGGGAATATGTGGAGGTTGCCAACTTCTAAATGTATTTTTTGGTGGTAGTTTAATTCAAGATATTGAGTCATTTATTGAACACGAACAACCCAATCCAAGAGATGAGACTAGTCATGAGATAGTTTTAAGTGATACTTCTAATCTAAAGATATTTAAAAATAGTCAAAAAATTTTTGTAAATAGTGCTCATCATCAGGGTATTAAAAAAATTGGTCAAAATTTAATAGTAGATGCTTATGCGCCTGATAATCTAATTGAAGCATTTCATCATAATCAACATCCGTTATGTATGGGCGTTCAATGGCATCCTGAATTTTTAATAACAGAGTTTGATAAAAGTATAATAAAGCTGTTTACAGATCATGCAAAAAATAACGTTTAGTAAAAAATTATCAATTCAATTTAAAATTTCGAGAAACCAAGCAGAAAATTTAATAAAAAATAAAAAAGTTACTTTAAATGGCAATATTGAAACAAGACCGTTTATATCAGTAACTGATAAAGATATTTTTGAAATTGAAAAACTTAAATCAAATAATCTTAATATAATACTATTTCATAAACCGCGAGGTTGTATCACTTCCAAAAAAGATGAAAAAGATAGAAAAATTGTTTATGACTTTCTTCCAAAGAAATATCACCAGTATCATTATATTGGTAGATTAGATTACAATTCTGAGGGTTTATTACTATTTACAAAAGAGACCTCTTTTAAAAGATATATGGAACTTCCTAAATCAAATATTAAAAGATCTTATCTTGTCAGTGTAATGGGTACCTTTGATCAAAATAAGCTTAAATCAATGAATAAAAAAATTTATGGAAAAGAAATTTATAAAAAACCTAATGTAAAATTAGTTCACTCTAATACAAACAAACATGTACTGAGATTTAATCTTACTGAGGGAAAAAATAGAGAAATCAGAAATATTTGTGCATTATTCAATTTAAAGGTAGAAAAGCTTAAAAGGATCTCTTACGGGCGTTTCCTATTAAAGTCTATAACCTATGGTGAATACAAAGAAGTAGAGGTTAATGAGAGTTATCAGCGGTAAATATAAGGGAAGAAAGATTCTAGTTGATTCTAAAAGCGATTACAGACCAACCTTAACAAGAATTAGAGAGGATATATTTAATTTATTATTACATAATAATGATCTGAATATAGACCTTAATGAGGTTATTTTATGTGATTTGTTTGCAGGAACAGGTTCAATTGGTATAGAGGCATTATCAAGGGGTGTTAAAAAAGTAATATTTAACGATATCGAAAAAAATCATACTAATAAAATTGAAAACTTTCTAAAAGAAATTAATGAAATAAATTATGAAATAACTAATTTTGATCCTTATAAACAAAAAATAGATATTTTAAATAAGTGCCACGTAATTTATATTGATCCTCCGTATGATCATAGTTTTGAATTAATTCAAAAAAAAATATTAATGAGTATTCAATCAAATATCTTAATCATATTGGAAAGTTCAAATTTAATTAATTTAGAAAATCTTATATTAAAAAAGCAATACAAAAATAAAAATTTATTTTTTTTTAGAACTTAATAAATTTAATAAAAAATTTTTTAAAATATCTCAATTCTCCAAATACAAAAGCAACACCAATTAGTACAAATTGATATAATGGAAAAATTAATATTAATCTAATTAACCAATATAAAAATTTATTTGTAATATAGTTTTCTATTGATAAAAGTTGAAGTAATGGTTTAGATAAAATAACAGAAAGAGAGCCTGCTAATCCAAAAATTATAAAAATTTTTAATAAATGTAACTTGGAATTTGCACCAAAAAAATTAATCAAATTATTTATCAATTTATGCTTTCGTATTTTTCTTTAAAATTTCAACAGCTGGTTGATCAAGAAAATTAATTTTTTCAAATTTAGACCTTAAATATATATCAAAAATTAAGAAGAAGATTAGATAACAATAACTAGTAAAATCATCTTTAATTGAAAACTGTGTAACTAAAAATTTTTTTTGAATTAGGGTTTTTATAGCACCCTCCTCTAATGTACTCATTAAATTGTAACCTTTAATTAAACTGGCATTGGAAATGATTGTTTTATTTCTATTTTCAATTTTAAAAAAATAAAAATGTTTATCATGTGGGCCATCAATGTAGAGTTGAAATTGACTATGCTGATCTATAGAGCCATAAGAGGATATATAATTTTTTGCACTTTTATTTTTACCTAAACTCTCTGCAAAAATTTGCCTATACCACTCATTAATAGCATTTATCTTATCGTGATAACTAAGGCCTACAAGGATGTTTAAGTTAAATTTTTTTTCATGGGCAATAGAGTAGTTAATATACTTTGATAGTTTACTATGATTTTTTTGAAATATTTTTTTTGCTTTATTAAATGACTTTATGATTGAAGGTAATGAATGTCCTATCGATAAAAGTGGGAGAAGTGATGTTATTGAAAATATACTAAATCTTCCACCTATATTTGGGTCATGATCAAAACATAGAATATTATTTTTTAGAGCAAATTTTCTCATGTAATTATTTTTATTTTCTGTAATAAAAATGAATTTTTTTATAAGCGTTGAAATTTTTTTTTGTTTGAAAATTTTTATTACTAAATTTAGAAAATATTTAGTCTCAATAGTGTTACCTGATTTCGAAATGAATATAAATTTATCATTTTTATTAATATTTAAATCCAATAGAGTGTTTTCGATCTTAACCAATGAGGGGTTATCATAAATAAAAATATTTTTATCAAGGCAATAGGGATCTAAGAATTGGCATAGTAATTTCGTACTTAATGAAGACCCTCCCATTCCAAATACGTGAGTTCTAAATTTTTTATTTTTAAATATACTTAGATCATAATTATTAAAATAATTTTTTTGTAATATTGGATTAAACATATCTAATGAAAAGAATTCATTAATTGAATAATTGATATTTGTTTGTTTAATAAATCTTAAATTTTTCGAATTATTTTTTATTTTCATGAAATAATTGACTCAATAATAAAAATTCTTGTAACTACTTTTTTTTACCCTTAAAAAGCCTCTGGAAAAAATTTCCCTCTTCCTCTTCAGTGTCGTTTTCCTCTATTATAATCTCGTTTCCATTATCAATTTGTTCAATAATATTTGGATTTGCTTCATTGGCATTTGTCTGGTTAAGTATTGACTCTATCACTGGATTATTTGAGATTTCAGAATTTGTTGTGTTTTCATCTGCACTATTTGGCAGGGGTAAATCATTTGTTGGAGGTATAATAAGCTCTTTATTATATCCAACACCAACTTCGTTTCTTATTTCTCTTTGGCAAGATACCAAAAGGACTAATAAGACTAAAAATATACTTTTCATAATTTTTTATTCAAAAACAAGATATTCATCATCAAAATAACAAAGCCAACAGTAATACAGCTATCAGCAATATTAAATGCTGGCCAGTGGTATTCCCCTATGTATATGTCAATAAAGTCAATAACAAAACCCCTAAATATTCGGTCTATAAAATTGCCCAATGCACCAGACAAAATCAAGGTCAAAGTAAATTGAAAAACCTTATCTTGTGTTTTTATGAGTAAATATAAAAAATATGAAATAATTAGTAATATTACTATTGAAACTACTATTTGATTAAGAGATGGATTATTCAATAGTCCAAATGCAAAACCGTAATTTACAACAAATGTTAAATTTATAATTGGGAATAAAGACACTGACTCATAAAGATCAAAGAAATTGATAACTAAAGCCTTAGTGATTTGGTCCAAAGTAACAAGGAATAAAAATAAAAAAAATAAATTTAAGTTAAACTTATTTTTGAAAAGTTTTCCAAACATCATCACATCGATTGCATAAATTATTTTTACTAGATGATACTTCTTGCAACACAGCCCAGCATCGCTCGCATTTTTTTCCATCAGCTAATTTTATATCAACATATATTTCCTCATCTTCAATACTAATTGATTCTTTTGACCTATTTGAAATATCGTGTGTTTCAACATTGCTGACAATACACATCTCAGCCAAATCTAAATCTGCAATTATTTTTTGTATATCTTTAGATAAAAATAAAATTACTTTGGCTTGAAGGCTTGAGCCAATTAATTTTTCATTTCTTTTTAGCTCTAAGGCGGAGGTAACACTTTTTCTTACTCTTTTTAGTTCTTCAAAAACTTTTTCAAGCGAAATATCCTTATAAGTAAATTCATCATCTTTAACATTTTGTAATAAAATACTTTCTTCGTTACTATAGCTCCTAGACTTCCATGCTTCTTCACATGTAAATGAAACTATGGGTGAAAGCCATTTTGTTAAAAACTCAAATATTATATGTAAACATGTTGAAGTTGATCTTCTTTTTATACTTTTTATATCATCACAATATAAGGAGTCCTTTCTAATATCAAAATAAAATGCTGATAGCTCAAGAGTGCAGAAATTTAGTAAAGCAGTGTAAATCGCATGGTAATCATGTTTTGAAACTAATTCTTTAAGTTTTTCATTAAGGCTTGAAATTCGCGTTAAGAGATACCTTTCTAATTCAGGCATTTCTTCTGGGTCAACTGAATTTTGTTTATTGAAGTTATAAAGATTTCCTAAAAGGAATCTTAGTGTGTTTCTTATTTTTCTGTAAGAGTCTATTTGGTAGTTGATAATCTTATTATCAATTTTTAAATCCTCTGAATAATCTGATGCAACAACCCAAATACGCAATATATCTGCGCCGTATTTATTGATTATTTCATCTGGAGAAATAACGTTTCCGACTGACTTAGACATTTTTCTACCTTTACCATCCACAACAAAACCATGTGATAAAATACTTTCAAAAGGTGCTTTATCTCTAGTTCCGCACGACTCAAGTAATGAGGAGTGAAACCAGCCTCTATGTTGGTCTGAGCCCTCTAAATACATCGATGCTGGCCAGTGAAGATCTTCTCTAGCCTCTAATACATAAGAATGAGTTGAACCACTATCAAACCAAACTTCAACGACATCTTTTACTTGTTCAAAATCATTTGGGTCATATTCAGGTGATAAAAATCTTGAGGGTTCGGAATTAAACCAGGCATCGCCTCCCTCTAATTCATAAATCTTTGCAATTTTTTCAATAATATTTTGATCGCGAAGAGGTTCACCTGTTTTTTTATTGACAAATATTGGTAAAGGCACCCCCCAAACTCTTTGTCTCGACACGCACCAATCTGGACGGTCCTGTATCATACTTCTTAATCTTTTTTGTCCTTGTTTTGGGAAAAAATCAGTTTCATCAATAGCTTTAAGTGCTTTCGTTCTTAAATCGTTTGTGTCCATTGAGATAAACCATTGTGATGTATTTTTATATACCAAAGGAGCTTTAGATCTCCAAGAATGAGGATAGCTATGAACTAAAATACCTTGTGATATAAGGTTATTGTTTTTTTTTATTTCATCACAAACATTTTGATCAACTTTAAAAATGTGTTGGCCATTAAATACAGGAATATGATCATAATATATTCCACTTTCATTTATTGTCATGGGTAATTCTAAATTATGTTGTTTACCCAAAATAAAATCATCCATCCCATGTACTGGACAAATATGAACAATGCCTGTGCCTTGTTCAGTAGTTACAAAATCACCATGAAGAATAGGAACTTCAAAATTATATCCAGAGTCGTATAAAGTGTGTTTACAAAAAGTATTTGTTAATTCATGACCTTCAATAGAAAAATTAACTTTGTATTTTTCAATTTTATTTTCTTTAACAAATGACTCAACCAAATCGCTAGCTATAATAATGTTCTTGTTTCCATCATTTATTTTTAAATTTAAAGATTTGTATTCAATTTCGTTATGAACTGCCAGAGCTCTATTACCTGGTATTGTCCAAGGAGTAGTTGTCCAAATAACTATAGAGTGCTCTATTAATTTATCGTTATCAGTTTTTGAAATTGGAAAACAAGCATATATTGTTGTTGATTTATGATCATGATATTCAACCTCTGCATCTGCAAGTGCTGTTTTTTCTATAACTGACCATAAAACTGGTCTGTGTCCTTTATAAATACCACCATTTTTGAGAAACTTTCCTAATTCTCTTACTATTTGTGCTTCTGCATGAAAATGCATAGTTGTGTATGGGTTATCCCAATCGCCAATGACTCCCAATCTTTGGAATTCTTTTTTTTGAATAGATATCCACTTATTAGCAAAATCTCTACACTGTTTTCTGAATTCAATCACAGGTACATCGTCTTTATTTTTCTTTTTAGCTCTGTATTCCTCCTCTATTTTCCATTCAATAGGTAGTCCGTGGCAATCCCATCCTGGGACATAAATAGAGTTTTTATTAAGAAGTTGTTGATATTTTACAATTATATCTTTTAAAATTTTATTAAGGGCATGACCCATATGAAGATGACCATTTGCATAAGGAGGTCCGTCGTGAAGAATAAATTTTTCTTTAGAATTGGATTGTTCTCTTAATTTTTTATATATGTCATTTTTAAGCCATTCATCTAGAATTCCTGGCTCTTTTTTAGGCAAGTCAGCTTTCATAGAAAATCCAGTCTTTGGAAGAGTAATAGAATCTTTAATTTCCATAATTTAATATTTTTTTTGCTTCAGCGATATCTAAATTGATTTGATTTAATAATTCTTTTATACCATTAAATTTTTTCTCTTGTCGAATTTGTTTATAAAAAAATAATTCTATATTTTTATCATAAATATTATTGTCAAAATCAAACAAATAAGCCTCAACAATTGGCTTTTCTTTATTAAAGGTTGGTCTTATACCAAAATTAACAATACCAAAATAGGTATTTCCATCAATTGTGGTCTCTACAGCATAGACACCATATGGAATAATAATTGTATTGAGAGGGTACTCAATATTGGCTGTGGGAATACCAATTGAACGACCTCTCTGATCGCCTTTAATAACTTTACCAGAAATACTAAATTTTCTTTTCAAATCTTTATTTGCTAATTCAATATTTCCTAAATTAAGATTTTCTCTTATTTTACTTGAAGAAATTTTGTTATTATTTTGCTCATCGACAATGAGATCAATTTCGTTTAGTTGAATATTATTTTTCTCACAAAATATTCTTAATGTCTCTATGTTTCCTTTTCTTTGATTCCCATACTGGAAGTCTCTTCCTATTAAAATTTTTTTGGCATTAAGTTTTCCTAATAAAATTTTATCTTCGAATTCTAAATGATTTAGTTCAGTAAATTTTTTATTAAAATGTAAGTCAATTAAATAGTCTAAACCTAAGCTCTCTAAAATCTCTTTTTTTTTTAATTGAGAATTAATCATAAAATTATTTTGTTTTTTAAAATAAATTTTTGGATGTGGAGTGAATGATAAAATAGCAGATTTGAATTTTGATATTTTAGTTTTTTGTATTAAGTTTTTTATTATCTCTCTGTGGCCTTTGTGAATACCATCAAAGTTACCTATTGTTAAACACAGCTTTTCATCAATATTAATTTCTTCAAAACTACTATTTATATATTTCATAGAAAAAATTAAACGGTGTGATATTTGCTCTTATAATAAATAAGGGGTTTTTTGGTTTTTAGTTTTATGCAGTTTGTTATTAAACATATGATTATTGTATGATCGCCTGATATGACTTTTTTTTCAACTTTTGCCTCTAATAGCCCCAAAGACTCCGGAAAGAAAGGAACCTTATTATTCGCAATTTTATATTTTGTATTCACCCACCTCTTCTCTAATGATCCAGCAAATTTATTAGATAAATTAAGTTGAGATTTAGCTAAAAAATTTACATTTAAAGGACTATTTAATTTAAAACTTTTTAAATTTAAATTTTCATTTCCAAGACAAAATAAAAACTTTGGAGGAACAAGAGAAAGGCTTGAGAAAGAATTGACTGTACAACCAAAAAATTGTTTTCTATTTGTTCCATTTGTTACAATCGTAATACCTGTGGAAAATAATGAGAAAACGGCCGTTAAATTTTTAATATTTTTCATAATTTTATTTTTTGTTGGTAGCGCTGGAGAGACTCGAACTCTCACGAGGTTACCCCCACCGGATTTTGAATCCGGCGCGTCTACCATTCCGCCACAACGCCTTAAAATAATCTTATTTACTTATATTATTAAGACAAATTAGGCAAATTGATAACTAATTGTATATTTATTTAAATTTAAGAATAATATCTCGATACTTTGGAATACATTTACTTTATGGCTCCCATACTCACTTTTGCAATGACTGCTGCCATTACACCGGGACCTAATAATATAATTCTTTCAACAAACGCTGTTAATTATGGTTTTAAAGCAACAATTCCACTTATGTTAGGTGTCTTTTTTGGATTTTTATCAGTTTTAACTCTTTGCTTATTAGGAATAGGAGAGATTTATGAAAACTATCCAAATTTTAAGAATTTTATAAAAATAGTAGCTACGATCTTTTTAACTTATCTGGCTTATAAAATTTTTATTTCAACTGAATTTTCAGACAATAATAAAAAAAGAAGATTTACATTTAGAGATATTTATTTTTTTCAATTAATAAATCCTAAAGCTGTAAGTGTTTCCATGTCTAGTTCTGCAATTTTTATACAAAATAAATTCTCATATTTAGAGGAATTTATTTTAATCTTTATTTGTTTTATAATTTCAACGTCAACTAGTGCTGTAGTTTGGGCCGCTATTGGACACTCATTTAGAAAATATCTTAATGATAAAAGAAAAATTATTTATTTTAATAGAGTCATGGCTCTATTATTACTAGGCTGTGTTTTTTATATAATTTTATGATAGTAAATTTATTTAAATTATTTTTCTTTTTATTAATTAGCTTCTTACTACTTACCCCTATAGCCTTAGTTATAACAAATGGTTTGAGTGCAATTTTTTTAACCAATGAGCTTTACATTAATAGATATTTAATTGGGTCTACTAAACTCATAGTAATGGTAAGTATTTTTACAACAATCATCAGTGTGCCATTAGCATGGATAAATACAATGACCGAATTTTGGGGGCGAAAATTTCTACAAATATTTGCAATACTACCTTTAGCAGTTCCAGCCTATATTTCAGCATATACTTATGCCGAAATTTTGGAGCCAGGTGGTTTTATAACTCTCAAATTTTTGTTTTATGATGGTTTCTCAATAAGAAATAGTATCGCGGCTTCGCTAATAATTTCTTTATCTTTTTTTCCATATGTTTATATCCTAACTAGGATTGCAATCATAAATTTTTCCGCAAGATATATAGAGGCTGCAAAAACTCTTGGTAAAAATCCCTATCAATGTTTTTTTAAAATTGGTTTACCCATGGCCCTACCTGGAATAGCTGCAGGACTAGCATTAGTATTGATGGAAACAGTCAATGATTTTGGTGTTGCAGATTTTTTTGGTTTACAAACACTTTCAGTAGGAGTTTTTCATTATATAGCGATATTAAATGATCTACCCTTAGCTTTCCTATTGGCCTTAATTATTATTTTAGTAATGGTTTTGTTATATTTTTTTGAGCAAAAATTAAGAGGTAAAAGGAAATTCAATAATAATACCTATGAAAATATTCAGTGGTCAAAATATAAATTAGGAAAGTTCATTGGAATAATTGCATTAATCTTAGGAGTCTTACCTATTTTGTTTGGCTTTATTCTGCCTCTTATTTTTGTAATTTATACATTTTTTAATAATTTAAATTTTATTAATTTTAGTAACTATTTTACCTCACTATTTAATTCAATTTTGCTTGGAATTATTGCAGGAATTGGATGTGCTATCATCTCAGTATTTATTAGTTTTTACTCAAGATTCACTACTAAAAATCACATTACATATTACAAAAAAATAATAAACATTGGGTATGCAATACCAGGTGTAGTAATAGCTTTAGGAGTGCTTTTCTTTTTATTTTATTTTGATCGATTAACAACATTATCTTTGTCTACCACTTTATTGGGCTTGTCCTTAGCTCTGATAATTAGATTAATTGCTCTATCAAATAATTCTTTAGACTCAGGGATGGAAAAAATTGGAAAATCAATTGATGATGCCTCAAGATTAATTGGAAGAAGATCTTCAACAACATATTTTCGAATAATTTTACCTCAGGTAAAGTTAAGTATAATAGCAGGATTTTTTCTAGTATTTGTCGATACTGTAAAAGAGTTACCTATTACTTTACTACTAAGACCTTTTAATTTTGATACACTTGCTACAAGCCTATACGAATATTCATCAAATGAAATGTTTGAGTATGGAAGTTTGCATGCTTTAACAATTATTTGTTTTCTTTCTATCGTTATTTATTTGTTCGATAACGTGCTAGAAAAAAGAATTTTGTCAAAGACGAAAAAATAATTATTTAAATTTTTTCATTAACTTTAATGTTTCATCACTAACGTGATGCTCAATACCTTCACTGTCATTTTCTGCAGTCTTTCTGGAAACACCTAACTTAATTAAAAAATTATAAACAATTTCATGCTTTTGTTTTGATTGTGTGGCTAATTTTTCTCCCTTTTCTGTCAAAAAAATCGAACGGTATGGTTCAGATTTTGCTAAATTAAAACTTATTAAACGCTTCAAATTTTTATTAACAGTAGCTTGTGACACACCAAAATGTTGAGCTAAATCAGCATTTTTAACATCACCTTTATTTTGTAAAATTTCTTGAATAGCCTCAACATAATCCTCTAGTATTTCATTCTTATTTTGGCTTCTGATATTTGAAAATTGATATGGCTCACTAGATCTAGTGTTTTTCATAGCTGGTTCAATCTATTTTGTTAACAATTAAATGTAAAGAATTGTTTGACTAATATTTAGTTATATCTATATTGTTTAGCCTAGGCTAAAAATATGACAGAATTAGTATTAGAATTAAGTAGAAAATTTCAATATTTAAGATTTTCAAAAATTTTTCTCTTTATATGTATTCTCCTTCTTTTATTTTCTGAGCAGACTAGAAGTATTTTAATTTCATCATCGAGCGACGCCTACATAGCTGTATCTAGCTTTGTTGGAGTGACACTTCTTCTATTCGTTATTCTTGAAAAGAGAAATTTTAATTTACAAAAATTAATTTTACAAAATAAGAAATTTGAAATTCCCATTTGCTCTATGTTAGGAGTTATACCTGGCTGTGGTGGAGCAATAATGGTTATGAGCTTATTCACTAGAAAAGTAGTTTCTTTTGGAGGTGTGCTCGCAGCGCTTATTAGTACTATGGGCGATGCAGCTTTTCTTCTCATTGCAACAAAACCCCAGGCAGCTTTAATCATACTACCAGTAACTTTTATAGTTGGCATAATATCTGGATATGTTGCTCAACCTTTTACAAAAAATTTTTTACAAAGTAAAATTAATAAAAATATAAATACAACCCATTTACCTAAAAACAAAATATCAAATAAGTTTTATTATATTTGGTTTTTATTTTTAGCTCCTGGATTTATTTTGGGAATGTTAAATGCTTTTAACTTTGATCTAAACTTTAATTTTATTGGAATTAATTTGTTTGAAGTAATGGCATTTATTTTGGCGATATACTGTGTCTTGTTGTGGGTTTTAAATCCATTAACAGATATTCAAATGGCTTCAATACACGAAAACTCCTATAGAAAAGTTGTAGATACAACTTGCTTTGTTACTGTTTGGGTCATTATTTCATTTGTTGTCTATGAATTAATAGATCTATCAACTAATGGTTTAATATTTGAGTCATTAATACTATTTGGTCCATTTATTACTCTTATGGCTATACTAATTGGTTTTATTCCTGGCTGTGGTCCTCAAATTATGATCACATCCATGTATGTGAGTGGTCAAATTCCTATGTCCGCACAAATAGGAAACTCTATATCTAACGACGGTGATGCACTTTTTCCTGCGATAGCTATATCTGCAAAAGCAGCAATAGTTGCTACACTCTACAGTGCGATCCCAGCTATTATAATTGCTTATCTCTGGTATTACCTTATAGGTTAAATACTTAATATTAATTAATTGATATGATTTGGAAGAATTTACATATATACGTTGAAAAAAAATCTAAATCAAAATATTCACAATATTTTTTATCTTTAGTTGCTTTTATAGAAAGTATTTTTTTTCCAATTCCTCCAGATTTAATTTTAATACCAATTGTTTATTTTAACCCAAAAAAGTTTTTAGCAACTGCAATGAATTGTACGATATTTTCAGTCATTGGAGGTGCTTTTGGATATTTCATAGGGTATTTCATTTTTGATATTGCCCAATCTTATTTTGATATAAGCAAGCAGGGTGCATTTATGAATTTTTATAATGATTGGGGTATTTTTGCAGTTTTTTTGGGTGGTTTTACACCGATACCTTACAAAGTTATAGCTTTAACAAGTGGATATGCTCAATTTAATTTTATCTATTTTATACTCCTTTCATTGTTATCTAGGGGGTTGAGGTTTTTTATTATTGCTTTTATCATTAAACAATTTGGGAAATTAGGTATGGAAATTTTACAAAAAAATAAACTATTAATTTTTATAATCATACCTCTTGGAATAGTCCTTTTTATTTATTTATTTTTTTATCATGATTAAACAAACTAATATTTTATTTCTTGTTTTCTTGTTTTCGATGGTAGCTATGTCTTTTGCTTTAATATTACAATATGCATATGGTCATAGCCCATGTAAATTGTGTGTATATCAACGAGTTCCATATTATTCAATTTTGATATTGGGTGTATTTTATTTTTTAATGAAGAGATATTTCAATTTAATTTATATATTACTAACTATCTTGCTTCTTATTGAATTAGGAATTTCCGGTTATCATTCTCTAACAACATTTGGGATAATTGAGTACACTGGATGTGAAGCTGCCACGCTTCCAAATGATATTACAAAATTAAAAGAAGAATTAATGTCTAATAAATTAATTACTACATGCTCCGATGCAAACTTACCTTACTTTGGTATTCCATTATCAGTTTATAACTTCTTGTTTTCAATGACTTTTCTGATATTAATTATTTTCAATGCCTACAAAAAAGAAAAATAAATCACTGAGCGGTGAAGATAAAAAATTAATTGAAGAAATTATCAGAGTTGATCATGCAGGTGAGCATGGAGCAACGCAAATATATCGAGGACAATTAGCTATTTTTAAAGAAAACACAGAATTTGGTAAAGAAATTAAGGAGATGGCTGACCAAGAGGAAATTCATAAATCAACTTTTGATGAATACATAGTAAAAGAGAACGTAAAACCAACCGCTTTATTTCCATTTTGGAATTTAGCAGGTTATGCCCTTGGATTAGGTACTGCATTACTGGGGAAAAAAGCTGCAATGGCATGCACCGTTGCTGTTGAAGAGGTCATTGGTCAACACTATGAGGAACAAGCCAAGGAACTATCAAAAAGAAAATTAAAACCAGATTTATTGAAGACTGTAAAAAAGTTTAGAGAAGATGAGCTAGAACACCATGATACAGGCGTCGAACACCAGGCAGAAATGACAACTGGATATGTTCTTTTATCTAAAACAATAAAACAGCTATGCTATACTGCAATAAAAATAACTAAAAAATATTAATCCTTCTCTAAGACACTATCCCAATATAAATAATCTCTCCAACTTGAATGAAGATAATCAGAAGGGAAATTTTTACTTTTTAATCTTAAAGAATATTGAGAGGGTTCTTTAGGTTTTCTAAGCAATTTAAAACCAACTTGACTTAAATCCCTACTTCCTTTGGTCCAATTACATTTTGAACATGCAGTCACAACGTTCTCCCAATTTGTCAGCCCACCTTTTGAACGAGGTATCAAATGATCGAAAGTTAATTCTTTTGTTGAAAATTTATCATTGCAATATTGACATGTGAAATCATCTCTCAAAAAAACATTAAATCTTGTAAATGCAGGTTTATGACTATGTGGTATGTAATCTTTGAGTGCGATAATGCTAGGGAGTTTAATTTCAAAAGATGGGGATGAAACCTTTTGATCATATTCTTCAACTATATTAACTCTATCAAGAAAAACTGCTTTTACCGTATCTTTCCAACTCCATATGGATAAGGGGAAATAGCTAAGAGGCCGGTAGTCTGCATTTAATACTAAAGATGGACAATGATTCGAGTTAATCATGGTTTAATAGTAACATATCCAAAAAAGAGTATGATTAATAGTTTATTAATTCCAGTGTTCATACAGCTTGTTAATCTCGTCTAAAGCAATTGGGCTAATTGAATGTGCACAGTTATCATCTAAAACCAGTTTACTAGAAAATTTTTTTGATTCCAAAAACGAATTTGTCTCAACTGCCCTATTAAATGGTACGACATCATCCATTTTTCCATGAAAAATTAAAAAACTAGATTTGATTTCAGATATTTTTAAATCATTTAAAATTTCTTTTGGTAATGATCCTGATAATGAAATGATACTGTGAAAATTTAAATTTTTTTGTAGAGCATAATATGTCGCCAACATAGAGCCCTGGGAGAAACCAATGATAGAAATCTGAGTTTCATCAACTGAGTGTTCATGAATTATTTTTTCAATTATTTTTTCAAGATGAAAGAAGGCTGTTTTTAGGCCTTCTTTTAATTCTTCAATTGATCTTTCTTTTAATGGAAACCACTGATACCCAAAATAATTGAATTCACAGGGCTCTGGGGCATTAGGAGATATAAACTCAGTTTCTTCTTTTTCCAAAGATATATAATCTTTTAAGGAAATTAGGTCATTTCCATTAGACCCATAACCATGCAAAAATAATACAATTTTCTTCATCAATTCTTCTTAAATTTAATAATTAGACATTTATAGATAATTTGATAACTATTTACCATGTTTTCATCTACTGTATTGCCTTTTGTTTTAGTTGTATCCATGATTTTAGCTCTTCTCATGGTTGTAATTGGTGTAATAGCTATGGCTAAAAATGGAAGTTTTAATAAAAAACACAGTAACAAACTTATGCGAATGAGAGTATTGTTCCAAGGTATTGCTGTTTTAGTATTCGCTGCGATAATATATTTATCAAGATAATTTAATTACTAAAATCATGAATAAGAAAAGTAAAATACTATCAACTACAATTAATAAAAGCACTTCCAGTTTAATGGATGATTTTAATAGCTCAATTGATATTGATAAAAGATTAATTGAAGAGGATATTGCTGTAACAAGTGCACATGTAAAAGCTTTAGTAAAACTAAAAGTTATTTCAAAAAAAGAAGCTCTTACTATTCAAAAAGGATTAAATTCAATATTGAATGATTATAAAAAAGGTAGACTAAAATTTTCAAAAAAAAATGAAGATATTCACATGAATGTAGAGTCTTTCCTCAATAAAAAAATAGGTAATGTTGCTAATAAGATACATACTGGAAGGTCTCGTAATGATCAGGTAGCAACTGATACTAGATTATGGACAATTAAAGCCTCCAAAAATTTACAAGAAGAAATCAAGAATTTAATGAAGTCTATTTTAAATCAAGCTCGTGGAAATGAAAAAACTATTATTCCTGGATTTACTCATTTGCAAGTGGCACAACCTGTATCTTTGGCTCATCACTTAATTGCATATTTAGAGATGTTTAAAAGAGACTTAAATTATTTTGATTTTTGTATAAATAAAAGCGATGAAAATGTATTAGGCAGTGCTGCTTTAGCAGGTAGTAATTATAACTTAGATATAGGTTTACTAAATAAAAGTTTACATTTTTCAAAATCTAAAAATAATTCTATGGATGGTGTAAGTGATCGTGATTTTTGCATGTATTTTCTAAATGCTAGTTCTTTAACTGCGACGCATTTAAGTAAATTATCATCTGAGCTAATTTTATGGTCAAGTAATTTCATGAAGTTATTTAATATAAGTAGTGAATATTCTACAGGTAGTTCCATAATGCCTCAAAAAAGAAATCCCGACTCATTAGAACTTGTAAGATCAAAAACGAATAGCATTAGAATTAAGTCAATAGAACTCTCAAATATCGTTTCAAACCTTCCTTTAACTTATTTTAAAGATTTTCAGGAGGATAAAAGGATAATATTTGATTGTTATGATGAGTTAATAAGCTGTATTAAAATTATGGAAGAAGTTATAAAAAAATCTAATTTTGAAAAATCTATTGGAAGAGATTTATGCAATAATTATTTTGCTACAGCTACAGATTTAGCAGACTATCTAGTTATAGAAAAGAAAATACCTTTCAGAGACTCTTATAAAATTATTGCTGATATAGTAAATTATGCGCAGAAAAATAATAAAAATCTCTCACAAATAAAAATTGATGAATACCAAAAATTTCAAAAATCAATTGATAAAAATATTTATAAATATGTTGATATAAATAATAGTCTATCAAGAAAAAAAACACCCATGAGCTCTAATCCAAAAGAGGTTTCTAAAGTGATTAAAAAATATATTAAATTTCTTAGAATAAGATGATCAAGTTTTTATTAATAATATTATTGCCCATATTTATCATTGGCTGTGGAAACCAAAAACCTAATAAATTACCAGAGGGTGTTGTAGATAAATCTCAATATCCATTTCCTCCTAATGATGACTATGATTACCCTGAGAGCGAATAATGCTGGATAAAATATTAAAAGAGTTTTCTAGTCCTTTTTATCTTTATGATGAGGATAAAATTAAAAATAAGATAAATTTTCTAAATAATTTAAAATTAGAGTTTCCTAGAAAATTTAATTTTGCCGTCAAAGCTAATCCTAACCTTGCAATTTTAAACCTTATTCATCGTTGTGGTTTTGGTGCTGAAGTTGTCTCTGCTGGTGAACTATTTAAATCATTGAAAGCCGGATTTGAACCTGAGGATATTATATTTGATGGGCCAGGAAAAACTGATTTTGATTTAAAGTACGCTATCACGCAAAAAATTCACTCTATAAATGTTGAAAATATTGGGGAAGTTGAATTCATTAATGATTACTCTTTAAGTAAGGGGCTAAAAACAAATATTGGTATCAGAATAAACCCCGATATTGATGGGTCGACCATGGATAAGATTACTACTGGTTTATCAGGAGGTAAATTTGGTATTTCAATTGATCAAATCGACTTCGATACAATCTCTAATTTAGAGGGGGTAAACTTAAAAACACTTTCTGTTCATATAGGAAGTCAAATAACTGATTATCAGAAGTTACTTGGTTCATATGAAAATCTAATCAAAATTGCAGATGAGCAAAATCTTAAAAATAATATAAATATTGATACTTTAGATTTTGGTGGAGGATTTGCTGTTCTTGATCACTCAGATAAAGAAATCAATTTTGATAGTTGGAAAAATAATTGTAACAAAATACTTAGTGGTAAAAATTATAATATTATTTTTGAACCTGGAAGATTTATAGTAGCTGATAGCTGTGAACTTATCAGTAAAGTTTTATATATCAAAAATAGTGGCAATAAGAAAATTGCTATTATTGACTGTTCATTTTCTGAATACATTCGTCCAGCTTTGTATGACATAAAGCCTCCAATAAAAGTTTCAAACAATTCAAAAGATGTTGAAATTTATGATATCGCAGGTGGAATTTGTGAGTCTACTGATTATTTTGTAAAAGATATTGAACTCCCTAAAATACAAGTTGGAGATAATATAGTATTTATGAATGTTGGTGCTTATGGATCCTCTATGTCCTCAACTTATAATAGTCGACCTCGACCTCTAGAGGTATTATTCAACAAAGATGAGTATCGTGTAATCCGATCTCGTGATACCTTAGAAGATCTATGTAAAAATGAGATCATGTAATGATAATATTTTTAAAGCGTGTAAATATTATAATCGCCTTAATTTTATTATTTTTAACTCTTGGTTTAATTAAATTTAAAAATAATTTATCTCATGATCCTGTAAGTAACTTTAATGTTGATGCGATTGTTGTATTAACAGGAGGGAAAGGAGAGAGAATAATTGAGGGTTATAAACAAATTGAAAAATCTAATCAAAATAAGTTGTTTATTTCTGGTGTTGATAATACCTTTAATTCAGAAGTTGTGTTAGTGAATATTCTTAACTTTGATCAAAACATTGTTGAATGTTGTATTGAGGTTGGATATTTATCAAAAAATACACATGAAAATGCATTAGAAACAAGATATTGGGCCTTAGAAAAAAAAATAAAATCGATTTTATTAATTACTTCAGATTTACATATGCAACGTGCAGAATTTTTATTTAATCAACTATCAGGTTTGAAAGTAACTCCTTATTCTATAAGCGATAATGATATAGTCATTCCTTTTGAAAAATTGGTAGGTGAATATATTAAGTTAATTGTCTCAAAATTAGTTTTTATAAAAAAATATGAAATTTAGTTTTTTAATAACATTTTATTTTACAACAACTATTGTATTAATTATTTCTATGTTAGGTCTTCCCTTCAAATATAAAAAATTTAGATTATTTGTGCTTTTCTTTACAAGGAACATGACAGTTATTTTAAAACTGTTTGGAATTACTGTAGAAGTAATTAATTCTGATTTTGCTCACAAAAAGGGTTATCTCTATGCAAGTAAACATCAGTCAATGTTCGAAACAATATACTTTAATGAGCTCTTTTATAATCCTGCATATATTTTGAAAAAAGAATTATTGAATATTCCGTTATTTGGGACCTACCTTAAAAAATTGGGAATGATTGCTATTGATAGAAAACAAGGAATCCATAGTCTTCGTTATGTAAATCAGCAAACAGCTGAATATTTAGATCATAGACCAGTTATAATTTTTCCCGAGGGAACCAGAACAACCTTTAAGGATCAACCTGATTTAAAACCTGGAATTTATTCTATGTACAAGTCTTTGAATAAGCCAGTTGTACCTATTGCTTTAAATTCTGGAAAATTTTGGCCTAAAAATAATCAGATTCATAAAGGGTCCATAAAAGTTGAGTTTAAACAACCGATACCTCCAGGGTTAAGCAAGCAAGAATTTTTAAATAAACTCAAAATGGAGATAAATAGCCTTAATCATTAGGAATAAACTTTCCTGCTTGTCTTGCCTTAACAATTCTATCTCTTACATTTTTGGTCTTCTTTAATTTTGTTAATAAATTCTTAGAATTTCCCTGATTGAGGGTTTTAGAAAATTTTTTTAATTCATTTATGAAATTATTAGTTAATTTTAGAATTTGAGAATTATTTGCTAAAAATATATCCCTCCACATTTCTGGATCACTTCCTGCTACTCTAGTAAAGTCTCTAAATCCACCAGCAGAAAATTTTACAAGCTTTGAATTTAGCGAAGATTCTTTTTTCATTGCTGTCAAAACTAATGAATAAGAAATTAAATGAGGCAAATGTGAAGTCAAACTAAGCACTTTATCATGCTCTTTTGCAGACATAATTTCTATTTTCATATTTAGTGACTTCCAAAACCTAACTATCTTATTGATGTTTGTCTTAGAAGATTTTTTTAAAGGACAAATAATATTATATCTATTTGTAAATAGTCCGTCAAATCCATGTTCCAGTCCAGCTTTTTCAATACCCGCTATTGGGTGTGAGGGAATAAAATTAAATTTATATTTTTTTTGATTATATAATTTTTCTATATTTACTTTTGTTGAGCCCACATCTGTAACAATTGTTTTATCTAAATTAATGTTGCTAAGTTTTTTGAATATAGATTGATACTGGAGCATAGGTACACAAATAATTATGAGATCAATGTTTAATTTGTTGATTTCTTGAAGTGATTTTAAAACTATTACATTGTTTAATTTTGATTTTTTAATTCTAATTTTAAGGTTATTGGATTTATCAAAGGCAAAAATATTAACATTTTTGTATTTTTTAATTACTGATCTTGCTATTGATGATCCAATCATTCCAAAACCAATTATGAGAATATTTTTAAACATTAAATTTATTCGCTATTTTTACTGCCTTTTTCATGTCACTTTTTGTTCCAATGGTCATCCTAACAAAATTATGTAATCCATATGATGACAATGATCTGACTGTAATTTTATTGGAGTGTAAAAAATCAACAAATTTTTGAGTTATTGATGAACTTTTAAACTTTAAAAGGATAAAATTGGCCTGAGTATCAATTGTTTCAAATAATTTGTTATTTAAGCCTCTGCAGGTAAGAGATTTGTTTACAAAATTATTTTTTACAGAATCATCAATCCATTTTTTATTTTTCAAAGACTCTTGAGCTGCAATACATGATAATCTAGATACATTAAAAGGCTTTTTATATTGATAGAGTTGAGAAATAAGCTTTGAATTAGCATATCCCCAACCTACTCTTAAGCCACCTAGAGCAAATATTTTTGAAAAAGACCTTGTTATAATCAAATTAGAATATTTTTTAACTAATTGCATTCCATCATCATATTTTTTATCTCTAATGTATTCACAGTATGCTGAGTCTAATACAACAATTGTTTTTTTACTTATTTTATTTAAAAATCTAATTAATTCATTTTTGTAAAAAATAGACCCTGTAGGATTATTGGGGTTAGCTAAAAAAACAATTTTTGTTTTTGAGCTGATCATTTTTCTTAAATTTTCTAATTTAAATTGAAACTCTTTATCATCATATTTTTTTACTTTGCATCTAAAGTGTTTTGCATAGATTGAATACATAGCAAAAGCATATTTAGTAAAAACAACTTCATCATTGGGTTTTGAAAAAGTAGCATATATCATTTGGAGAACTTCATCTGAGCCTGCGCCTAATATAATTTGTTTATTATTTATTTTATAAGTTTTAGCTATTTGATTAATTAAACTCTCTCCATCAAGCTCAGGATAGATATTTGAAAATTTAATATTTTCTTTTATTAATGACTTTACAGATTTAGCTGGGCCATAGTTGTTCTCATTTGATGAAAGCCTTACATACCCTTTAAATACTTCTGCTCCACCCTTGTAGGTATTTTTTGGTTGGCTATTTTTCATAATTTTTTGATAATAAATAAACTATATAAAGAAAATATCATCATTTTATATTGAAAATTAATCCAAAAAGCCTTAAATTCCAATTTCACCGATTTGATAGCAGCTTGCGGGTGTAAAACAGCTAAAGCGTATCTCCCGCAGTTATCTTTCGAACAGGTTTAAAAATGAGAGAAATAATTGCAAATACTGAATATCCAGGTTTCTTACTGAAATGCCAAGAAGAGCTACGATTGGACTCTGGTAAAAAAATTAAGAATTTTCAAATCGCTTATCAAACATATGGAAGTCTTAATGCTCAAAAAAATAATGCAATTTTGGTTTGTCATGCATTAACTGGTGATCAATTCCCTGCAGAGGAAAATCCTATAACTAAAAAAAATGGTTGGTGGGAATTAATGATTGGACCAGATAAACCTATTGATACGAATAAATACTTTGTTATCTGCTCGAATGTTCTTGGGGGCTGTGTTGGAACGACAGGTCCTAATGATAATAATCCTGATACCTCAAAAATATATGGTTTAGATTTTCCTACCATAACGATTAGAGATATGGTGAGAGTACAAAAAATACTTGTTGATGAGCTTGGAATATCCAAATTGCTTTCTGTAGCAGGTGGTTCAATGGGTGCGATGCAAGTTCTACAATGGGCTGCTACTTATCCGGAGAGTGTAAGATCTATTATGAGTATAGCAGGTTCATTGAAACACTCTGCCCAAAATATCGCATTTGACGAGGCAGGAAGGCAATCCATTATGTTGGATCCTAATTGGCAAAATGGAAGATATTTGGAGAGTAATGAAAAACCTGAGAATGGTCTCTCTGTTGCAAGAATGATAGCTCATATTACTTACTTATCTGAGAAAGCTTTTCAAAATAAATTTGGTCGAAATTTACAAGAAAAAAATGATTTATCTTTTGGCTTTGGAATAGACTTTCAGGTCGAAAGTTATCTTCGTTATCAAGGTAGATCTTTTGTTGATCGATTTGATGCTAATAGCTATCTATATATGACTCGAGCAATGGATTATTTTGATGTGAAAGATGAAATTATTGCAAATAAAAAAACAATAATTGATAATTCGATCCGATTTCTAGTTTTATCATTTACCAGTGATTGGCTATTTCCTACAAAAGAGTCAAGAGAGATAGTATCTTTATTAAATTCTATTGGGTCCAATGTTAGTTTTGCTGAAGTCGTATCAGATAGAGGTCACGATAGTTTTTTATTAGATGAGCCACAATTTTTTAAAGTTGCTCAGGGATTTTTAAAGGGAATAAAATGAGAAAAGACTATGAGATCATTTTAAATTTAATTCCAGAAAACTCAAAGGTGTTGGATATTGGTTGTTCTGATGGAGAGCTAATCACTTACTTAGAAAATAAAGGAATAAGTGCTCAAGGTGTGGAATTGAGTCAAGAAAAAGTAATCAAATGTTTGGAAAAAGGATTAGATGTAATACACGGTGATATAAATTTAATAGTTGAAGATTTTCCATTTAATCAATTCGATTATTGTCTTTTGACTCAGACAATTCAGGCAGTTCAAGAACCGGACCAATTATTAAACACCCTCAAAAAAGTAAGTAAAAATATCATTGTGAGCTTTAATAATTCAGCACGTCTGAGTAAAATTTCAAATTTTCTTTTAACAGGAAGTTTTGACTCACTTTTAAAAAAAGCAAATAGTGATCACTGGTATAATACTGATTATATTCACCCATGTAGCATCAAAGATTTTAAAAAATTAGCAACAGATTTAGATCTAAAAATAATTTCAACTTTTGATGTCCTTTCACAAAAGAAATTTGAAAACGGTAAAATTCCTTCAAATTTATTTTGTAAAGAAGTTCTCTTCCATATTACTAATGAACAATAAAAATATAATTTTTGTCTATAACGCCAAAGGTGGTAAATGGAACTATATTATTGATACAGTCCATAAATATGCCTCCCCCAGCACCTATGATTGCAATTTATGTAAAATTACTCACGACATGAAAATGCGCGAGTCGTGGAAGAAATTTATAGAGAGCTCACCACATAATTTTAAGTTTTTACATTCTGAAGAATTGGAAGAATTTAATCTTTTAAATTACAAAGATGACCTGCCTATATGTCTTGAGGAAAAAGAAGGTAAATACAAATTATTGATAGATAAGAAACAAATGAATGAATTTAAAAATGAATTTGAATTAATCAATATTTTAGAAAAGATATTATAAACCGACTAAACCCAAATAAATTAATCGAAGCGAGCCTATCACTACAAAAATATTAATGATGGTAAAAAAAGAATTATCTGAAAGTTTACTATTCATCCAGTGTCCCAAAATTACTCCTATTACTGCAATTGGTGAAAAAATTAAATAACTATATAACTTCTCAAAGTTTAATATTTCCAAATAGAAATACGGGATTAATTTAAATAAATTTATTAATGCAATAGAAAAAACTACGCCTGCAACAAACTGCACTTTTTTATTATAAATTGACATAAAATATATATTTAATGGCAATCCTCCAGAGTGGAGTACAAAACTAGTAAACCCCGCTAGTGCTCCCCAAAAAGATTTACTTCCATAAAAGGGTATTTTTTTTAAATTTCTGTTGTCTGCGATTAAGTAATTAAGCAAAACATATAGTAAGGAAATTGATCCAATAAAAATACTTATCATTGATAAATTGATAAATTTAAACAAGATTGTTCCAATAATAACCCCCAATAAAGAATATGGTGCAATTGACCATAAAATTTTATATTCAAAATGTTTTCTATTTAAAAACAAAGCAATTACATCACATACAATTAACATTGGCATTAATATAGCTATTGCAGTTAAAGGACCATAAGTTATAGATAATACGGTTACTGAAATTAAAGCCAATCCACCCCCAGAAAAACCTGATTTTGAAATTGCAAATAAAAGAATAGAAAAAGAAACTATTAAGTAATAACTAATATCTAACAAAAATTTATCCTATATTTTAAATCTCAATATAAATTAATATTAAGTCGGCACAAAATTTTTAATAGGTATTTTTTTTTGTTTTTTTGAACTCTTGGCGTAAACAATCTTTTTACATACGCAAATCATTAGTCCTCCCATATAAGGAAAAAATAATTTACCTATTTTTTCAATTGTTCGATGTGATTTGTAATTTAAATAATGACTCCATGGAGGAAAGTGCAAAAATGTTTTTCTATAATCAAGAACCAAAAATTCTTTTATTAGTGATTTAAATTGCTTGTTTGAGTAAGATCTACCAAACCCAAAAGGATTGTTATCATACCGAGTCCATATACCTGACCTTCTGGGAATAATTGATAAAAATAACCCGTTTGGCTTAAGTATTCTCCATATTTCTTCAATACTACTCTGGGGCTTATCAACGAACTCAAGTAAATGAGTAGATATTACCACATCAACTGAACTTGGATCCAAAGGTAAGAAATATTCATTTATTATTTGGTGTTCGAAATCGTATTTCTCTTTAACATTACCATCTAAAAATTCTGGCTGCATAGAGGTTATTTGTAAATTTTTATTTTGCTTACTGAGAAAAGAAAGAAAAGGGTTTGTATAACCATATCCACAAATAATACTATCGTTTAAAGAATTTAAATGGGTGTTTAATTGATGACGTATGTTGCGTTTAACAATAGTGCCTAGTCTTGAATTATAAAAACTATAAATATCGGATGCGTTGATATCCATAGTTGTATTTTAACGAGATTTACATAACATTCTATTTCTTATGCAAAAACCTAATGTGTATTTGTTTCCTCAATTAGATGATAACTATGGATATTTAATTAAAAATCCTCATGAAACAAAAGGAGTGCTAGTTGATCCCTCAGATCTTGATATGTGTTTGAAGATACTTGAGCTAAATGATTGCAGTGCTTCTCACATAATCATTACACATCATCACGATGATCACATTAGTGCTGTTAATGAAATTAAATCAAGATTTAAATCTTTAGTCATAGGGTACAAAAATGACTCCAAAATACCAAAACCAGATAAAGAAGTTGAAGATCAGGAAATTTTTGAGATACATGGAAATGAATATAAAGTCATACATACTCCTGGGCATACCCTTCAACACATAAATTATTTTATGCTAAAACATAATATTTTATTTTCTGGGGATACTCTATTTAGCATTGGATGTGGAAGAATGTTTGAGGGAAATCCTGAAGTTTTTTGGAACAGTTTGTCAAAGTTAAAACAATTACCTGAAGATACAAAAGTATATTGTGGGCATGAATATACGATGGCTAATTTAAAATTTGCCCTAAACATAGACCCTGATAATGAAAAGCTTAATAAATATTATAAATGGGCCTCACACCAAGAAAAAGAGCATCGACCAACAATTCCGACAACTCTCTCAGACCAATTGCTCTGTAATCCATTTTTGAGATGTGACACAGATCAATTTATGAAATTTTTTGACACGCAAGATGCAACAGAGGTATTTGCTAAAATGCGCTCTGCAAAGGATAATTTCTAGAAAATTATTTTAATCTTGGTGTTTTAATGAAATGTGCTAGTTTCAGAATACTTATGAAAGACACTTTTCAATTAGATAGCGATATTGCTGATGCTTTTCAAAAAAAGCAAATGGATAAAGTATGTTCTCTCTACTATGAAGCAGCAAATTACTTCGAAGATAAGGCTGATATTGAAGCAGCATGTTTTTTCTATACACAAGCCTTAGTCATGGCTTTAGAAGAGAATCATGAACTTAAGGAAAAGATTATTTACAAGCTTGAAAAATACGGCAGAAGTAAAGACGCAACTTTAAATTAATTAAAATCTGAATGGAAAAATCTACCATTCAACTTCCTGATACTTGGCTTGAACATTTAAAAGACGAATTTAATCAAGATTATATGATTAAACTCAAAAGCAAACTTTTAGAATTAAAAAAAAATAAAATTATTTTTTATCCTCCAGGAAAACAAATTTTTAATGCATTTAATTTAACTCCTTTAGACAAGGTGAAGGTAGTGATATTAGGTCAAGATCCCTACCATGGACCTGGCCAAGCTCATGGGCTCAGTTTTTCTGTACCAGAAAATATAAAACCACCGCCCTCACTGTTGAATATTTATAAAGAACTTCAAGATGACTTAAAAAAAGAGGTGAATTACAACAATGGTAATTTAGATAAGTGGGCTAAGCAGGGAGTATTTCTTTTAAACACAACTCTTACAGTAGAAAAATCAAAACCCCTCTCACATCAAAAGTTTGGTTGGGATATTTTTACAGACAAAGTTATCTCAGTTATCAGTAATGAATTACAAAATATTGTTTTTATATTATGGGGTTCGTTTGCTCAATCAAAGAAAGAGATAATTGATTCGAATAAACATCTTATTTTATCAGCACCGCACCCTTCCCCATTATCGGCTCACCGCGGTTTTTTTGGGAGTAAGCCTTTTTCTAAGACAAATACCTTTCTAAAATCAAAACAAATTGATATGGTTGAATGGTAATGAAGACTGATGTTGAAAATCTCGTAGGGTTTATTGAAAAAGCAGTTATTGCAATAATATTAGTAGCTACTATTACAGCCATTATGTTTGAGATAATGAGAATGATAAAAGTTCAATATGTAGAGTTAGCTGATCTACTCCTCTTGTTTATTTATGTTGAGGTTATTGGAATGGTTCGAGTCTACTATGTTTCCAATCGTGTTAGAATGACATATCCCTTATTTATTGCTATTACCGCTTTATCTCGTCTTATTATACTTCAAGGTAAAGACTCAAACCCAGAGCTTCTTCTTTACGAAGCAGGAGCAATAGTCTTAGTTGCGATTGCAGTCATCATTCTTCGACTTAGGTATGTCCCAATACTTCGTCCTATTGAAGATGTTGATGAAATTAAACCTAGAAGCACAAAAAAGTAATAAAATTGAAAAAAATTGCAGTCATTGGAACTGGGCTTAGTGCGCTTTCTTTAGCATATCACTTGCCTGCACTTGATATTACATTTTTTGAGAAATCCTGGAGACCAGGTGGAAGAATAAGCACAAGAAAACATGAGCAATATGCTTTTGATCATGGTGCTCACTATTTGAAATTAGATCATGGTGTTATTGGCTTAAATGAATTTTTAAAAAAAATTGATGCTATTAAAATTTTAAAAGGTCAATTTTGCTCAAATATCTCACAAAATTCTCCAATTGAAGATAAAGAGGTCATTGTTGGTAAAGATGGAAATGAATCAATTCCTATAAAGATACATAAATCACTGCACTACCCTACGCATTTTTCAAAACAGATAACTAACATTGAAAGCCATAATAATGAATATTTCTTAATCGCAGCAGATGAGAAATTTGGACCTTATGATTATGTTTTTTGTAGCATGCCCTATGAACAATCAAAAAAATTGTTAGATCAATTTATAGATTATAGCGATATTCCTGAAATAGAGTTTGACTCCATTTGGACGGTCATGATTGCATTTAATAAAAGATTGGGAGCTCCGTTTCAATTTGGATATCACTTAACACCTGAAATTAGTTTCTTAATGAATCAAAATTTTAAACACGAATTTTTTAATGAAGAGTGCTGGGTTGTAAATATGAGAGCTGATTGGACAAAAGAGTATTACAACATAGAAAATTATGTTTTAGAGGACTATGTGGTAAATCAAATGAAAAAGTCTTTTCAATCAAAAGCTGATGCTGTTTTTAAGAAGTCACATAGATGGAGATACTCTTATACAAAGAAAAGTCTAAGAGATCAAAATTCTAAAAGATTCATTGAGTCCATAGATCAGCGTCTATATGCTTTTGGGGATTGGTGTGAAGGTCCAAGTATGCAAGATGCTTGGTTATCTGGTAAGAAATTAGCTCAGCATTTCAGTGAAATGAGATTAAAAAATTAAATAAAGATTGTGAATAATAAAATTTAGGAAGTTCCTCAATGCGTTTTATTATAAATTTTTTTCCATTTTAAATAGTCTTGGTCATTTAACATAAATCTCATCAAGTTTTTTACATCATTTTTATTTATTTTATATTGAGAATTTATTATTTGGTATGGTATCTCGTCGTTATGTGCCAAGAACTTAATATGATCTAATTCATAGGGCGTTAAATATTTCATTAAACTATAAACATCGGACATATAGAAAAACTATACAAAAAATAGTATTTAAGTCTAGTTCGTGAAAATGTATTAACTAAAAATTAATAAAAGGTGATTTTTCTGTATTCTATTTCAAAGCAGCAAAAAAACTGTCTGATTTATTGCAATCGCCGTAATAAGTTTTTTTCAAATTTACACTATCAGGATAAAATATGTTTCTCTCATATCTAAGGATTTTTTTATATAGAATTAGGGTGTTAAAGGAGAAGTCAGTTTCAATTCTAAAATGATAACTTACGTCATCTTCTCCCATGTACTCATATTGTAAATCTTGAAATCTCTCCTCTAATACAAAGAGGTTTTGGTCAAATGAGTATTCAAATTCATTTATATCCTCATTTTTAAATTCAATAATTTGTACTTTTGAGTAATCAATAAGTGATGTTTCTTGACAAGCTAATTTTATACTCTTGCCGAAAGATAAAGTTGGAATAAAAAATAATATTAATAAAAACCTCATAATTTAATCCATTATGCTTGCTTTAAATCCATACTCTGAGATAGCTTTTTTTCGAAAAAAGCCCTCAATTTTTATCATCGTTACAAAATTGTTTGAACATTTAAGAAGAGCTTTAAAAGGTTTAGCAGATCCTTTACAACTTACATCTTTACCATTAGCATCATGTGTTTCACCACAGGCACATTCGTAATTAATAGAACCATATCCATTGAGTCTGAGTAAATGGGCAGCTTGTAAGGGGTTGTTTTTGAGTTTTTCTCTTACTTCCTCTTTGTTGGTTAATATTTCCATTAAGGAGTTAATTTTATTTAATCCCCCCTCATTATCCACATAAAAAAAGTAGCTAAAAGTATGAGCGAAATAGTTAAATCTACCCAAAGAGTACCAGTGAACATATAATTTTAATTTTCACTTGGGATGGCGTTTTCTTCCCTCATCAGAATAGGTCGACCATCATGTGCAGTGTTTAAAGGTATAATTTTACCTTTATACCTGACACATAAAGTTGGGGCGTTTCTTACTTCTTTCCCCAAATTTACCTCTAAGTCTACAAGAATTAATTCTGCATCATCCAAAATTTTTAATATTTTCATTAATTATATCTCCGATACTACTTTTTAGTCTAATAGTGATCTTTGGATCTTAACAGACTGATTAAAGGTATAGTGTCAGTTAAAAGTGAGGACTAATTTTCCGCGCAGATATCTTTAATAACTGGAGTATTAGTGCATTCAACACATTTTGTGATTTGAACTACACATCCATCAGCTAATTGAGATACCTCTACTTCTTTGTTACACTTAGAACAAATAGAAGAAACAGATAAGTCACACTTCGGACAAGATATTGTTTGTGCGTTTTCCATTGCCATGTAGTACTGTTAATATACCTTTTTAGATGAAGAATGGAATAGATTACGAAAAACAATTAATAATCAATAAATTCAGTATTTTTGCTTTATAAGTTTCTATTTTGATTGATGGAAATAAAAATGTACTTTTAGTTTGAATGGATACAATTAAATCCCTTATAAAAAGTCATAAAATGATAGCTCACCCTGAAGGCGGTCATTACGTCGAAGTTTACAAAAATAAGGATGTTAGTCACATATACTATTTATTAGAAAAAGGGCAATATTCACATTGGCATCGCATTAAAAAGAACGAAACAATACACTTCTATACTGGTAGTCCTTTGAGAATATATACATCGAAAAATGGCGAAGAATATGAAATAAATGAGATAGGATCTAAAAATAGATTTATTTACAGCGTCGAAAGTAATATATGGTTCTCTTTAGAAACGACTGGATTATTTAGTTTAATTGGTTGCACTGTTGCTCCAGCTTTTGAATTTGAGGATTTAGAAATTGCTCCCAAAAATTGGAAACCTAGTAAATTTAAGGGTTATCTCTGAAAAATTAAATATTTACAAGTAAATGTGAGTATTTTTTTACTTTATAATTTACACACATAATCAATAAAATTTAGTGTAATAAAATTTTAAATAATCACAGAAAAATCCTAAAAATGGAAACCAAGGATTTAAAAAAATTAATTATGATTTTTTTTAAAATTACCCTAAATTTAAAATTTTTTTTAATTTTGCGATTTTATTGAAAAATTGTTGATTTTATTGATAATTTTTCTATTTTTATCATAAATTACACATAAATTATATAATAGTTTGTGTATAAATTGAAAATAATATAAGTTCAAAAGAAGTGCAAGATATAAAAATCAAACCTTGGGAAGAATTAAAACAAGTTCATAAGGAAAAATTTAAAAATGAGTCAGATTACTTATCTTTTTTCCGGGATGTAATTTTACATGACACCTCATCAAGAGAAAAGTACACCTCTCAAACTAAAGATAGGGTAATTGAGGGAGTAACTTGGGCTAAAGAATTCTCAAAGTTTCATCAAAGATATAAAGACGGCTACTCTTACAAGTTTTCTAAAAATAATACAATTTTAAATATTGGGCACCAAACTACATATTTAATCAAACCGCAATTTGCAGCTTATCATGCGGTCAGAAAAATAATGAGAAATTGGTTAATAAAAAGACTTAAAGATGAGTATGTCAAAAAAAAGCCAGTGATCTACAACCCTCCTAAAAGTCTCAATCAAGGCGAAAGTAACTTTATTACAAGGCGGACAAAAGTTGCTTATTTAGTATATATGGGTGACTTAGCTGTTAGAGATAATTTACTTTACTCTATTAGAGATAATAAAACTCTAGTCCCCAAACCAGCATCGCTATCTTGGTGTGTGTCACAATTTGATGATAAATATATATCTGATGGTATACTAACCTACCCTAAAAATTTAGGCCCCTTGAATGAAAACTTATTGTCAGGATCATTGTCTTTTTAAATGTCAGAAGTAATTAAAGTATTATTATCATCATACGGCTTTGCAATTTTACTATGGGCAGCTTTTATCTATACTCAAAAAAAATTTGGTAAATTAACAAAAAATGTTAGTTCCAAAAGAATATATATTAAATATTTCATTATAATCGTTTTAGGGTACGGAACTTTCTCACTAGTTTTAATTAGTGTTTATAGCGATTGGTTTAAATAATCAAAATTTATGAATAGTGATAATATTGAAACTCAAGATTACATATTTATGAAGTGTCTCCAGGAAAAAATATGTAAAAGACATGTCACATTAAAAACAACAGGTAAAAAGATTAACGATAAGTTTTTAATTTCAAAAAATGTGATTAATGCTTTTGACTTGGACGAAATTTCATTTTTGACAGGGTTAAATTTCAATATTGTGAGTGATACCGGGGCAAAACTGATAAGAATGAATCTAGCAAATAAAATTATGTGGGAGGAAGATCAAAATAATGAAAAGCGATATCTTTGGTATTTGTCAGAGAACGGTGAAAAATATTTAGAAAGAAATTCATACAAGAGCACATGAACATAGAATTAGTGGTAAATACATTTTGGTTTTTTTCGATTTTTACAGCAGCTATTTACATTATTAAAAAGAGGTATGTAGGTAAAAAGGAATATTCTATTATAGATAAAGCCTTTAAATTAGGCTTATCTGTATCAATATTTTTAATATTTCTAAGCTTATATTTCTTACTTACACAATCTTAGTTTCCACCCTCAAGTAAAATAAATTTTTGTGTATCTAGATCAACTCCAGCTTCTGTTCTAAGTTTTATCATTTCAGGAAGTTTTAACATTTCTTGCATTTTATCCATCGACTCTACTTCTATAACCGTATATATTTCTTCATTGTTATCTTTTGGGTGCCCATAGGCTAATACATTAAGACCATATTCCCGTCTCAGATTTTCATTTTCTTCAAACATTTGTTTCCAATGTTCATAACCTTTAGTTATTTTTGCATTTGTAATAATTTTCATAGCTGTCCTCTCTATAAGTTATTATAAAGTTTATTTAAAAATAATTCATTCAAAAGATATTGATCTCTAAAATTGAACAATACGTAAATTAGTTGAAAGGAGAAAATAATTATGAATTTATGTGTTGTATCTACTTATAACGGAACTAAAGAAGACTACTTAAAATTGTATGAGTCTTTTAAAGATGACATTGCGAAATATACTGATGGATTCGAGATGGGATTTGTCAGAGATGGAAAAGTGATAATTGTAGCAAATGTCACCGATGAAGAAAAATTTTATGCTTTGTTTGAGGATCCAAGATCAAAGGAATTTGATGCTAAATTTAATAATGTAGATGACGTATATAAATTGGAAAAAATGTAGCAATACCCAAATTGATCAACGGATATTTTCACGACAATTTTTTAAAATTGGTGGTAAAAAATCAAAATTAGCAGTCCATGCATAATGAATTTCAAGAATATAAAATTCTATATCCTCCTGAGGAAAGTGACCCTCATCGTATTTATCCAATAGAGCTTGTTTTCTTTTATTCATTTCTTCAGAAGTGTTAGGGTCTTTCATTTGTAAAAAAAAATCTTCGGCTAGCTCATAGGTTGCAATACAGATTATTTCCTCTTCATCATAAATTATGTCTTTTTCATGATAGCTATGAGAGGAAATAGAAATTAATGAGAATATAAATATCAGAACGAGTCTCATAATTTTAACTTATCAAATAGTTCCCTTTCTTTGTATTTATTCTCGGAAACTTCTAGGAAATACGATTTGAACTAACTACCAATTTGTATAAAATCCTTGATAATGCTGACGTAGGGGGCCATAGCTCAGCTGGGAGAGCGCTACGCTGGCAGCGTTATTCTTTTTTTTTGGTAAATTAATAATTTCAATACTTTTTTTAGATTATTTCCGTTTGTTATCACAAATGTTATCACAAAATATGATATATTTAATAAATGAGTGAATTTGGATTTAAAAAAAATTCAAAATATTCAAGGTCAGATATTTATCAAAAAGTAACTGGTAAAAAAGATAAGCTCCCTTTTAATTTTCACAGAACTGGTTATGGCAGAATTGATGAAAATCTTTTTGCTTTTATAAACATAGGTTTTGAAGGGCACGCAGGTAAAATCTTTGAAAATAAATTTGATAAGACTGCAGAAAGATTAATATGGTATGGGAAAAAAGAAAGTCACTCTAATCAACCATTAATGAAAGAATTAATTAATGGGTCTCTTTCACTTCAATGTTTTGCCAGATGGGAAGATAATGATAATTTTACGTATTTAGGAGTCGGAAAAATATTAGATTATAGAGATGGAGCTAAAGTAATAGATGCAGATGGAAATGAAACAACTTGTATCGAATTTACTATTAGTACAAGAAAAAGAGATAAAACTTGGAAAGAGGATATTATCCAAGCTTTAGAAAATCTTAATGGTGTGGCTAAACTCTCTGAAATTTATAAAGAGGTTAAAAGAATACGTAATGGGGATTTAAACCCTACTTGGGATAGAACAATACAAAGAGAATTAGAATCATATTCTTCAGACTCTCAGGCTTTTAAGAAAAAAGAAGATATTTTCTATAGTGTTATGGGCAAAGGAAAAGGGGTTTGGGGTTTAAGAGATACCCAAAAAGACCCAATTTCCAAAATAACTAATATTGAGGATGAGAACTATAGTTCGACAGGAAAAGAGGGAAAGGTAAAAGTAGTGAAACATCTATACAGAGAAAGAGATAAAGAATTAGTTGTTTCAAAGAAAAAAAAATTCCTACAGCAACATGGGAAGCTATTCTGTGAAGCTTGTAATTTTGATTTTAAAGATAAATACGGTGATAGAGGAGAGGGATTTATAGAGTGTCATCATATAGTTCCTTTAAGCGAAATAGATAAGGAGCAAGAAACTAAACTTTCTGACCTCGCTCTATTATGTGCAAATTGCCATAGAATGGTACATAGAAAGAAAAAATGGCTTACAATGTCTCAATTGAAAAAAATAATAACTAATTAATTTAATGAAGACTCTCTTAGCCCTATTGTTGTTAATCCCTAGTTTGAGTTGGGCACATGAAGAAACAGGCTTAATATGGAATAATGATATGAGTTATTGTATTGAGACTGCAGAATACAAGAAATGGTATAAAAAAAATAAAAAAAATTTAGATAAACAAAATGTTCAATTTCATAAGTGTGTATTAGAACATTCAAAAAAAGAGAGTAATCTTGACCAAGAAGTAATTTTCGGTGCTTGTTCAGTTGTCTCTAAAGACAAGTATAAAACAAAAGGTGAAGAACCACCACAGTACAAACACAAATATCATAATAATGAATTTGGTTCAGAGCGTATTTGTCACTCACATTAAAATAGTGCGGAACATATTTAATAATTATTAAATGGCTGAGTCTTGGAGTAAAGACACTAGAGAAATTCGAAAAAAAGCTTCGATAATAAACGAATGTGCCTTTCTTCCTGAGTTTTTCCCTGAGTTTCCTGATAAAGATAATTTGTCAAAAAAAGAGACTGATAAATATTTCAAAATCTTTTTTAAAATTTTAAAGGATAAATCAATAACTGTTTATTCAACTAATAAAGAAACGAATGTTTTATTAGCTTTCTTCACATATTACTGGGTAAAGTTAAATGCTAGTCCTAAACTCAGATTATATTCAATATGCTACTTGTGTAGAGATTATTTTAATGAACCACCTAAAAATAGAGATGACGAAATACTTAAATACTACAATACTTTTTTTAATGCTTTTTTTACAAAGGAAAGAATTTCAAAATTAAAAAAAAGATATCCTGGTACAATTTACAGCAATATAATTAAAAAAAATTATGAGTTGAATTAATAATGAAAATATTTGGAATCCTCTTTTATTCTTTTTTTATATTTGGAGCTATTGTTTTTATTTATATGTGGATTGCTTTAAATTTTGGGTTTGAGATTGAGTTCATCAATTATATTGCTGATATACATTTAATTTTTGCAATTATGCTATTAAGTGTGGTTCTATTTTTTATTATATTCCCATTTTGGTTGTATGGGGAATGTGAAAAAATAAGAAAAAAATTTGTTTATGAAAAAAATTTTATTAAGGATGATTTGGTAAGTTTTTTATATCTTTTTATTTTAGGCATCCTTTACGTTCCCTTCATATATCAAATGAGTACAATCTAAGTTTTATTACCCAAAAAAATGTTATCACAATGTTATCACAAAAATTTATTTTTCTATTGATTGTGGATTCAGCGCATACTAGAATCAAGTCTGATAACGCTTGGAAAACATAGGAATTAAGCGTGAACGAACTGTCGGGGCCATAGCTCAGCTGGGAGAGCGCTACGCTGGCAGCGTAGAGGTCAGGGGTTCGATCCCCCTTGGCTCCACCAAAATAGAATAAAAATATGGAACAAAACTTAGATAAACTTTTTTCAATTAATTTTTTGGGAACATGGCTTATTACTCTTGCTGTAATAGCCCTCGTAATTTTTGCTAGCTATAAAATATTTAATATTTTATTTAAATCAGAGATTTATTTTAAAAAATCAGCAATCAGTTATTTTTTAATATTTATTTTTATTTTCGGCTTCTTAATATACTTCTATAGTTAATTAGCCACGAAGATAATTTTAGCTGTCAATATGCAAAATAGTCAGGTTAATTAGCCTATAAAATATTTAATTTTATTGTTAATAGAGTGTAATGTTGACTAATTAACTAAGTTATTTAGGTCACAATTAAGGAGGGTAATATATGAGTATAGCAAGAGTAACAACAGTAAAAATGGACTCAAAGGAGGCAGCTGACGAACAAACACAAGGGTACGTACAAAGTGCTCCATCAGAATTCCCACAAGCAAGTCAGTTAATTGGCATTAGAATTGATGATGTAACATTAATGGCAGTTACAATTTATCCTGATGCTGAAACTATGAAGGCAGCAGACACAGCACGAGAAAAAAGATTAAATACTAATATAGAAAATAGGGTCTCAGTCGAGACAGTAGTTGGCGAGGTTACATTAGATCATCATAATCACTAATGATGAGGGTAATCAGACAAATATAAAAGCCTTTAGATCAGTCTAAAGGCTTTATGATTTTTAGACACCCCATCTCATAGCTGCTGTGTGAACAGATGAGTCCCAATGCTTTAAAAGCTCTTCGTCAAGCTTTGTAAGAGTAATTGAAGCTCCCTGCATTTCAAGAGAAGTGCAATAATTTCCAACAAGAGACCTTGATATCTTTATATTTTTTTTGTCTAACATGTTTTTAGCGTTATCATAAATTAGGTATAGCTCTGTTAAAGGAGTACCCCCCATACCATTGACAAATAAAAGAATTTCTTCGTTTGCCTCAGGCTTTAAGTCCTCGTTAATTGCCTGTAATAACTCGTTTGTAATCTCTTGTGCAGATTTCATTTTATCTCTTCTTCTTCCAGGCTCACCATGAATTCCAACACCAAATTCCATTTCATCATCGCCTATATCAAAATTTGGTTTTCCTGCAGCCGGGACGGTGCAGCTTGAAAATGCAACTCCCATAGAACCTGAATTTTTATTTACCTTATCTCCTAAAGCTTTACATTCTTGTAAGCTACCTCCATGCTCAGCTAAAGAACCAACTATTTTTTCAACAACAACAGTAGCAGCAACACCTCTTCTACCAGTTGTAAATGAAGAGTCTTCCACAGCAACATCATCATTTGTCAATACAGACTCATTTGGGCCTTGCATCATCTCAGCTGCCATTTGGAAATTCATTACATCTCCAGAATAGTTTTTAACGATAAATAAAACTCCTGCTCCACTGTCTACTTTTTCAGCAGCAGCTAACATTTGATCAGGTGTGGGTGATGAAAAAACAAATCCAGGGCAGGCTGCATCCAGCATACCGTAGCCGACTAAGCCGCCATGCATTGGTTCGTGTCCACTCCCCCCTCCACTGATCAGAGCTACTTTTCCCTCTTTTGTGGGAGTGGCTCTGGTGATGAAGTTGGGGTCGTAGTGGCAGTTAACAATATCTTGATGCGCAGCACCAAAACCTTGCAGACTCTCCTTTAGAAAATCATCCGCTGAATTCATAAATTTTTTCATAGTATCCTCCTAACTATTTAACACTGACTCACAGACAGTTTTTATCATTAATTGTGAAGACCTGGCTCCAGGATCGATATGACCTTTCGCTCGCTCTCCTAAAAAAGAAGCTCTCCCTTTTGTGGCTAAAAGATCTTTTGTTGAAAACATCCCTTTTTCCGCCACTTCTATAGCTTCTTTAAGTATCTCTTTAACATCTTTGTTATCCTCGACACCTTTTTTAAGGCAGTTAGATACAGGTATGAGAACATCCATCATTGTTTTTTCTCCTACATCTGCTTTACCTCTTTGTTTTACAGCTTCCACGCCATCTGCAAAAATTTCAATTGCCTTTTTATAATCAACACCATCATCGATATCGTTTCCTCTGGCCATAGTCATAAACAATGTGCCAAACAAGGCACCAGATGAGCCACCAATACCAGAAAGAACTTTCATTGCTATTTGGTTTAGAGCTTTAGACATTGGCAAATCTTTAATTATAGCTTCTAATTCTATAACAAGCTTGATCCCTCTTTGGACATTAAAAATATGATCCCCATCTCCTATTTCTTGGTCCAATTTTTCTATTTCACTTGCATTTGCATCAATTACAGCTTGGATTTCTTTTGCTCTATGGATTAAAAAATTAACACTCATCGCACGCTCATTCCTTTTTCGTCAAAAAATAAAATTTTATTTTGATCTATTGCAAAATTTACTTTGTCCCCTTTTTGTCCTTGGAACGCTCCTTGATATAAGGATAAAATTTCTGCTCCATTAAAGTCTAACTCTACCACAGTTTCTGCACCGAGAGACTCAACAGTTTTAATTGAGCCTGAAAGTTCACCTTCTCCTATCTTAATGTGCTCAGGTCTTAGACCAAGTTGACTTGCTTTATCTGGTGATGAAGTATTTAAAGAAGTTCTGTTGAGAATATTAATTTTTGGTGAGCCCAATCTATTTGCAACATAAATAGATTTTGGATTATTGTATATATCTTCTGGTTTATCAATCTGGGCAATCTTACCATTTTCTAATACTCCGATGCGATCTGCCATAGTTGTAGCTTCAGCTTGATCATGTGTGACGTAGAGAATTGTGGAGCCTAAATTTAATTGGATTTTTTTCAGTTCGACTCTCAAACTTTCCCTTAATTTTGCATCAAGGGATGAAAGTGGCTCATCCATTAAATATATACTAGGGTCTCTGACTAGAGCACGACCTATCGCAACTCTTTGCATTTCTCCCCCTGATAATTCAGTAGCTTTGTTGTCTAATTTGGATGAAATCTTCAACATTTCCGCTATTTTTGTGACTTTTTCTCTAATCTTTTCTTCTGGGATTTTTCTAAGAGGGGAACGAAGAGGAAAAGCTAAATTGTCGTAAACTTTATAATGGGGGTATAAAGAGTATTGTTGAAAAACAAACGCTGTGTCTCTTGCTGCAGGTTGTGCTTGTGAGAAATCTTCATCATCAAAAAGGATCTTTCCTTTATCAATTTTTTCTAAACCTGCTATTGATCTTAATGTTGTTGTTTTACCTGCACCGGTTGGACCCAATAATACAAAAAACTCTCCATCATTTACTGTAAAGCTAATATCATCTAAAGCCTTTATAGTTTTATCATATATTTTTGTAATATTTTGTAGTTCTACTTTAGACATTAACTCATAAACTCACTTTGAAGTGCCTTATCATTTGAACCATCAAAAATTATTTGATTATTATTAAGAGTATCAAATTGAATTTGCTCATTAATATTAACTTGTGTGTCACTATCAACTCTAATTTTTATATTTCCAAGTTGAGTTTCAATTGTAAGAATTTTTCTTGAACCTAAATATTCAACACCAAAGACATTGCCTTTTACGCCATTTTCAGAAACTAATTTTAAATTCTCTGGCCTTACACCTAAAAAATTTTCATGGGAGTCTGTTCCTTCTTTTTGTTCAGGAATATTTAATGATGAGTCTAATAATTTAATACTTGATTGACTTGGAGAAATTTTTTCATTTATTGGTATGAAGTTCATCCCAGGTGATCCAATAAAATTGGCAACAAACTTTGTTTTAGGTTTATTATAAATAACTTTTGGTGAGTCTGCCTGCAACACCACTCCTTCATTCATTACTGCTATTCGATCAGCCATAGACATTGCCTCTTGTTGATCGTGTGTTACATAAACTGTCGTTGCATCAATATCATCGTGAAGTTTTCTTAATTCCAAACACATCAATTCTCTAAATTCTGCATCAAGTGTGCCCAAAGGTTCATCCATTAAAAATGCTTTAGGTCTTCTGACTAGTGCTCTTCCGAGTGCAACACGTTGGCGATCACCTCCTGCTAAAGAGGATACTTTTGATTTTAATAAGTGATCAATTCTAAGAAGCTTTGCAGCTTCCAGAACTTTAGCATCTACTTCGCTTCGTGAGAGCTTTTGCATTTTCAGTGGGAAAGCCAGATTATTTCTTACATTCATATGTGGATAGAGTGCAAAAAGCTGAAAAACAAAGGCTATATCTCGTTGAGAGGCCCTTAGATAGCCCACATCTTCCTTATCTAAATATATATTTCCAGAAGTTGGTAGCTCTAAACCAGCAATCATTCTTAAAGTGGTAGTTTTTCCACAACCTGAAGGACCGAGTAAAACGAAGAATTCTTTATTTTCAATAATAAGATTGGAGTTTTTCACTGCTACGAAATCTCCAAAAGATTTATGTAAATTTTTAATTTCTATTTCTGCCATGGCTAATCTGGGAAATGACTTGTGATAACAAATCCGATAGTTCCCACCAAAATAACGATAAAAGAATATGTATACATCCACATAGCAAAAGGCTGCATCAGCATAAATACACCCAATAAAATTAGAACAGTTGATGCATTTTCCCAAATGGATCTTCTAAAAATTCTTCTCAATAAACTTTTTTTCTCAGCCATTATTTTCTTACCGCTCCAAATGTTATTCCCCTTAGAAGATGCTTTCTCAATACAACTGTAAATATCATCACTGGGATTAAAAATAATGTTGTCCCTGCTCCAATAGCAGGCCAATCAAGACCACCCTCTCCTATAATTGTTGGGATAAATGGTGGTGCAGTTTGCGCATTAAATTGTGTTAGTAAAACAGCAAATGCATATTCATTCCAAGAGAATATCATGCAGAAAATTGCTGTTGCTGCAATACCTGTAGTTGCTTGCGGAAGGACTACTTTAAAAAATGCTTGCATTCTAGAGTAACCATCTATCATCGCAGCCTCCTCATACTCTCTCGGTATCTCATCCATAAAACCTTTTAACAGCCAAACTGACAAACTTAAATTCACAACAGTGTACAGAATAATCATGCCAACGTGAGTATCACCAAGACCAAGTTTTCTGTACATAATAAATATAGGTACTGCCACTGCTATTGGTGGGAACATTCTCGTAGATAAAATAAAAAATAATAAATCATCTTTCAGTGGGACTTTAAATCTTGAAAGAGCATAGGCAGCTAAGGAGCCTAAAAATACTGAAAAGAACGTTGCACCAAATCCAATTATCAAAGAATTGGAATACCTCGGTAAAAATTTTGATGGACCTGTTATGACCATTTCTCTACTGCGAACTAACTCCTCATACCATGTTTCTGGCGGTGGAAGAGAGTCCAAATATTCCTTGGGTTGTCTTGATCGATTTGTAAATAAATTCACATAACCCTCTAAAGATGGTTCAAAAAAGACCTCTGGTGGGTAAGAGATAGCACTATCAACACTTTTAAAGCTTGTAGCAACCATCCATGTGATCGGTATAAGGGTTACAATCATGTAAACGATGATGATAGTGGCAGCTAATTTTCTTGAAAATCCTGTTGCTTCTAGTGGTGATCTTGAAGTGTCCATTATCGCTCTTTAATTTTGTTCATAACTTTTACATACACATTTCCAAAGCCGAATATGGTGACAAATAATATTACAGCAAAAGCAGAGCTGTAACCTGTTTTCCATTTTTCAAATGCTTCACGTTTTAAATTAATTGATGCTAGTTCAGTCGCCGATCCTGGACCCCCTGAAGTAAGCTCAGCGACCAGATCAAACATTTTGAAATTCTCGATCCCTCTAAATAATAATGCAAGAAGTAGAAAAGGAAGGACAGATGGCAATGTTATATGGATAAATTGCTGCCACTTACTAGCTCGGTCAACTTCTGCAGCCTCGTACAAATAATTTGGGATTGATCTTAATCCTGCCAGACAAATTAACATGGTAAAAGGTGTCCACATCCATGTATCGACAATCACAATTGACCAAGGGGCTAAAGTGCTTGAACCAATCATATCAAAAATACCAAAGTCATAGAAAAAATTAACTACGTAATTAAATAAACCTACTTGAGGATTATATAAGTAAGTCCAAAATACACCTACGACTGCAGGGGAAAGCATCATTGGTAAAACTATTAAAGTAGTGAGTAGTTCATTGCCTTTAAATTTTTTATTTAAAAGAAGAGCAAGACCCAATCCAATTAATGCTTGTAAGACTAATGTCCAACAAACGAAGTGGGCAGTTATCTGCATCTTTTCCCATATCTCTTCTTTTCCTAAAATCTTTTTATAGTTTTTTAAACCCACAAATTTTACTTCTCTACCTATTTTATTGGCATAAAAGTTGGTGAATGACATCCTTATGGCATAGATGAGCGGATAAATATTTATAGCAAGTAATAGAATTAAGGTTGGCGCTATGAAAATCCAGGCTATTGCTTTATCAGATAAGCCTTTGAACTTTTTAACAGCACTTTTCATATATGTTTTAGATAGAAGGGCGGGATTAATCCCACCCTTTATATTAATTTAGTGATTAAATTTTACCGTCGTCTTCGAAGACTTCAGTCCAATCATCAATGATTTTGTCTAATGCGTCTTTTGCAGAACCTTTTCCATTCACAACGTAGTCATGAATTCTCTCCTGCATTGGAAGCATTAATTCAACAAATGTAGGCTCTTGCCAAAAGTCTTTGACGATGCCCATTGAGTCAAGGAAGCCTTGTGCGTAAACAGCTGAGTCAACGAAATCAGGTGATCCAAGAACATCCATATGACATGAATATCCTCCTAAATCCCACCATTTTTGTTGAATATCTGGCTTTGCAAACCACTTCATGTATTCAAGAGCCAAGTCTTGTTTATCAGAGTAACTCACAACTGAGATACCTTGACCACCAAGAGTAGCTGCACATACGTTTTGACATGGGTTAGCAAAGAAACCAGAAACTCTTCCGTCACTGTCTTCTTTAGAAACGCCAGGCCAGAAAGCATACCAGTTCATTTGAAATGCAACCTGTCCTGATTTATATGCATCAAGATTTGCGACCATATAAGCATCTGAATGCCCTGGAGGTGCACAATCTTCATACATTTTTCTATAAAATTCAACAGCTTCTACAGAAGCATCTGAGTTAAAATAACCGTCCATCTCGTATGGGTTATCAGGATTTTCGTACTCCATACCCCATGCGTACATGGCTGCTGTTACACCCATGGTAATACCTTCAGATCCACGCTCTGTATTGATAGCTGCACCGTATCTTACTTGACCATCAATTTCTCTTCCTTGGAAGAAAGTACACATGTCATATAACTCATCCCAAGTTTTTGGAACACCTAGATCATATCCATGCTTACTTTTAAATTCAGCTTGAAGCTCTGGTCTATCAAACCAGTCTTTTCGATAAGCCCATGCTAAAGCATCACCCATTGCTGGAAGAGCGTAATAGTTAGGTGATCCTTTTGGCCAAGTTGAATATGCGTAAACAGTTGCTGGGTTAAAATCATCCATTGAAATTCCGTTAGCATCAAAGAAATCATTTAACTTAACATAGTGACCATATTCAGCACCTTGTCCAATCCACTGTGAGTCACCAATTAACAAGTCAAAAGTTTTACCTTGGTTATTTAACTCGTTAAGCATTCTCTCAGCAAAATTTGGCCATGGCACAAATTCGAAGTTCATTTCAACGCCTGTTTCAGCTGTAAATTCTTTACTTAATTCTTGTAATGCATTAGCAGGATCCCAAGCGGCCCAGCCCAAAGTCAAAGACTCAGATTTAGCATTTAAAGAAAAAAGTAAGGCAAAAACAGGAACTAGAAATACAGATAGTATTTTTCTCATGTTATTATTCCTCCTCTTTAATAACAAAACTGGCTGATTATACAGTCTTTTTATAGATTTATAAATGCAGATTATTCATAGTTTTAAAAACATTTTAAATAATAGTTAACTGTAATATTATAGTTTGTCGCAGGAGGGGGGTTAAGCGATGTCTATTAAAGGTCCAGCTATATTTTTAGCTCAATTTGCAGGTGATGATGCTCCGTTTAACAATTTAGAGAATATATCAAAATGGGCTAGTGATTTGGGATACTTAGGTGTTCAGATACCTAGTTGGGATGAGAGGTTAATTAATTTAAAGCAGGCATCTGAAAGCAAAGATTACTGTGACGAAATAAAAGGGACTCTTAAAAGTTTTAATTTAAATCTAACTGAGCTATCGACGCATCTCCAAGGTCAGCTTGTAGCTGTTCATCCTGCATATGACTCAGTATTTGATGGTTTTGCAGCCTCAGAGGTTAGAGGAAATCCATCTGCAAGGCAGCAATGGGCAGTCGATCAATTAATGATGGCTGCTAAAGCTTCAAAAAATTTTGGATTGACTGAACATGTTACTTTTTCAGGAGCATTGGCTTGGCCATATGTTTATCCATGGCCTCAAAGACCAGAAGGGTTAGTTGAAACTGCATTTGATGAACTAGCTAAAAGGTGGAAACCAATTCTTAATGAATTTGATAAGTGTGGGGTGAATTTGTGTTATGAAATTCATCCGGGCGAGGATCTTTTTGATGGAATAACTTTTGAAATGTTTCTAGATAAAGTAGGTAATCATGAACGCTGCAACATGTTATATGATCCAAGCCACTTTGTTTTGCAACATTTAGATTATTTGCAGCATATTGATATTTATCACGAGAAAATAAAAATGTTTCATGTCAAAGACGCAGAACTCAATCCCACTGGTAAACAAGGGGTCTATAGTGGATTTCAATCTTGGAAAAACAGAGCAGGTCGATTTAGGTCTTTAGGAGATGGGCAAGTAGATTTCAAGTCAATTTTCTCCAAACTTACTACCTACGGCTTTGATGGATGGGCTGTTTTAGAATGGGAGTGTGCTTTGAAACACCCTGAAGACGGAGCTAAAGAAGGTTCAGTATTTATAAAAGATCATCTAATTAGAGTGACCGAGAATGCTTTCGATGATTTTGCCGATGCTGGCACTGATCAAGATGCAAACAAAAAAATGCTTGGAATTGAATAATAATATGACCAAAAAATTAAAATTAGGAATGGTTGGTGGCGGCTCAGGTGCATTTATTGGAGAGGTTCACCGTATTGCATCTAGAATTGATGACCGCTTTGAACTGGTCGCTGGTGCCTTTTCATCTAATCCTGAAAAAGCTCAAGCCTCTGGAAGAGATATTGGAATAGCAGATGAAAGGAATTATAAGGACTACCTTGAAATGGTCGAAAAAGAATTGATCAGAGAGGATAAAATAGATGCTGTAGCCATAGTGACACCAAATCATATGCACCATCCGATCGCTAAAGCTTTCATGGAGAAAGGCTTTAACATAATTTGTGACAAACCCCTTGCCATGAATGTTAATCAATGTGAGGAACTAATAAAATGTAAAAGAGACAATAATGTTCTTTTTGCTTTGACTCATAACTACACTGGATATCCCATGATTAGGAATGCCAGAGCTCTTTGTAAGAGAGGTGACTTAGGTGAAATAAGAGTAATTCAAGCAGAGTATGCTCAAGATTGGCTGACCGAAGATTTAGAAAATAGAATTAATGATGGGGGAAACAAACAGGCCTCTTGGAGAACTGATCCTAATCAATCAGGTGCTGGTGGATGTATTGGTGACATTGGAACTCATGCTTACAATCTGATTAGGTTTATAACTGATCTCAATACAGAGGAGATATCTGCAGAGTTAACATCTTTTGTACCTGGGAGAAAATTAGATGATAATGCTCAAATATCATTACGATTTAAAGGAGGAGCAAAAGGTACTATCTGGTCTTCACAAGTAGCCCCAGGAAATGAAAATCATTTACAAATAAGAATTTATGGTAATAAGGCCGGACTAGAATGGTGTCAAGAAGATCCAAATTACCTTTACTTTACAAAATTTGGAGAACCCAAACAAAAAATTACAAGAGGTGGATCAGGTGCTATGAGCGATGCGGGAGATGTTACTAGAATTCCTGCCGGACATCCCGAGGGATATTTAGAGGGCTTTGCAAATATATATACAGATGTAGCTAATGCACTAATTGATCAGAAAAATGGCGAATTTAATGAGGAAAATCATCATTTTCCAAGTGTAGAAGATGGACTTGAGGGTATTAAATTTATCGAAAGGTCAATCGCCTCAAGCTCATCAAATTCAAGCTGGGTAAGTTTCAATTAATTCCAACTAAGTTTTTTACGTGTATCCCAATAATCTTGAGTGGACAAACTAAAAGACTCAAGAGAGGGCAATTCGGTCTCTATTTTTTCAAGACAACTTAAATTTTCATCCAACTGTTTGATTGTTGATGCTCCTGTTAGACAAATTTTAACAAACGGTAGTTGATAAACCCAAAGATAAGACAATTGCTCTAAACTTAAATCCATAGATAAGGCAACTGACTTTAATTCTTTAATTTTATTTTGATGAAATTCTTTATTTGAACTTGTTAGTCTTCCATTTGAGAAAATCTCTTTTGCAATTACATTGATCTTTTTTTCAGATACTTCTTTTAAAATGGAAATACAAGATTGGTCAAAGATATTAATGGTCGTTTGTAAATAAGAAAATAGATTAAGTTTTTCATTCTTAATTAAAAGGTCATTAATAGTTTTCTCTTGATCTGGGCCACTTGTTGAGATTCCTATTTCTATTCCATTTTTTTTTATTGTCTCAAGCTCCTTTAGAACATTAATATCATCTAAGACTTTACTTTCTGAATTGACAGAATGAATGTGGTAAAGATCAATACTTTTTCCTAAATTAAGTCTTGTCTCCACCCATTGTTGTTTTAAAAATTCAACTGAGTGATCTTTTCTTTCGTGTTGATCTGCCTGAACTTCCCAATTTGCTAAATATTCATAGCCCCACTTAGACCCCACAAAACCATCAAATTGTTTTTGAGCTCTAATCCAACTAGATAAAAATTCCTCAGCATCTCCATATACCCTTGCCGCATCGAAATATCGAATACCTCTCTTGTAAGCATGACTAAGTACTTCGTGACAATGAGATCTCATAGAATTTTTTGATATGTCGCTGCCTAAATCTGAACTATGACCAATGTTTATATATCCGGGCCTCCCAAGAGAAGCCAATCCTAGGCCTATTTTATTGTCTAATTTAAACAATTATATGATTTGCTATTTGACTTTTTATTGTCAGTGGGTCAGTTAAATGAATAGTTTGAAAGCCAAGTGATTGCGCCGCCTCAATATTTTCAATACGATCATCAATGAAAAGAGTTTGTTCAGGTGTTAAATTAAATCTTGAAATCGCTAATTTATAAATTTCAGGGTCTGGTTTTACTAAAAACTCTCTACCAGAGATAATTTTATCATCAAATTCTTTCAGGAATGGGTGTTGATCTTCCATACCCTCATAAGTCTCATCTGACCAGTTTGACAAGACATAGCAGGGGTAACCACTTGATTTTATTTTTCGAAAAATATCAACTGTATCTTGATAAACCCCGTTAACCATATTCCTGTGATTTGGATAATATTGCTTTATTTCATTCTCATAATTAGGGAAATTTTTTATTGCATCTTTAACTGCGTCATCAATTTTTACTCCAGCATCGCATCTCATATCTAAATGAGGGAACGCGATTGTATTTATAAAATATTCTCTTTTAGTTTGATCAGGAATGATATTTTTAAATACATAATGTGGATCCCAATCAAAAAAAACATTACCTAAATCAAATAGAAATTTTGTAATTTTCATCGACTCAATCGACAAAAGAATTAATTAGATTTTCAAGATATTCTTGGCGACCGGACTTTGGTTGAGGGTTTATATTTTTAGCAATGACATTTTTATGAATATCTTCAAGAGACATTGAAGTCATGAGTTGTTTTTCAGAGGCCCACTGTTCATATCTTTGTTTTAAAAAATTTTCATAACTTCCATCATTAATCATTTTTTCAACAGCAATAAGAGTTCTAGCACAAGTATCCATAGAGCCAATGTGCGCATAGAATAGATCCTCAGGATCTATTGATTGTCTTCTAATCTTAGCATCCATGTTAAGACCTCCTGAGGAAAAACCACCATTTTTAAAAATGTAGTAAAAAGGCAAAACTAATTCTTCAACATTGTTTGGGAATTGGTCTGTGTCCCATCCTACTAAATAGTCTCCTCTGTTAATATCAATACTCCCAAAGATGTCATTGGAAAGTGCATATGCAATCTCGTGCTCGAATGAATGTTTTGCTAAAATAGCGTGATTTTGTTCGATATTTAGCTTGAATTCTCTTTCTAAACCATATTTTTGAAGAAATGCAAAAACATTAGCAGAGTCAAAATCATATTGATGTTTCGTTGGCTCATGGGGTTTCGGCTCAATCAGAAGTAAACCCTTGAAACCAATTTTGTGCTTATGCTCAGCTACCATGTTCAAAAATCTACCAAGCTGATCATATTCTTGTTTCATATTAGTATTTAGAATTGTTTCGTAGCCCTCTCTACCTCCCCATAAAACATAATTTTGTCCACCTAAAAACATTGTATTTTCCATACACATCTTCACTTGAGCAGCTGCATATTGAAAAACATCAGGATCAGGATTAGTAGCAGCACCAGACATGTACCTGCGATGGCTGAATAAATTTGCTGTTCCCCAAAGAAGTTTTACTTTACTTGTTTCAAGTTTTTTTGAAATTTCATCAATAATTGTTTTTTGAATTTTTTCTGTCTCTGAAAAACTTTCACCCTCTGGAGCAACATCTACATCATGAAAACAAAAATATGGTATTCCTAATTTTTCAAAAAATTCGAATGCATTATTGAGCTTATCTTTTGCTTGTTCTATTTTATCTCCTGCTTCCATCCATGGTCTTAAAAAAGTCTGTCCTCCGAAAGGGTCACCCCCCGGCCAATTAAAAGTGTGCCAGTAACATACTGCCATTCTCAGATGTTCCTCTATTGTTTTTCCTAGAATTTTTTTATTAGCATCATAAAATTTAAATGAAAGTGGATTAGTAGAGTCTCTACCTTCATATTTAATTGTAGGCATATCTTTGAAATAATCAGACATAAATTAGTCGTAATAAAACATTGGGGCTTTTTTAAATTCTTCCCAAGCATGCGGGTCGTGCCCTGTGACAACTGTAGCATTTTTGTCTTTTGCAATTTTTTTGAGTTTTTTTACAGAGTCAACAACGTCAACAGCAGAGCAAACAAGACCTGGTAGTGTTAAATTGTTCCAATGATCCATTGTGTAAGCTGCATCTATAGTAAGCAATACATAACCTGAATTTGGTAAATTAACTAAAAAAGACTGATGGCCCGGTGCATGCCCCGGAGTAAAAATTACAATTATTGATCCGTCGCCATATAAGTCATAAAAATCATCATTTTTATCTCTTAAAAATTTCCAATTAATTCCAGGTTTATCAAAGTCTTTTCTAATATATGCAGGCTTTGAGAACCAATCAGGATTAAAAGCATAATCATATTCCTTTTGTTGAACTAGGTGTGTTGCATTAGGAAACCTTCCAACACCACCTGAGTGATCGAGGTGAAGATGAGAATGTAAGACATATCTTATACCTGCTGGATTAACGCCAATAGAGTTAAGTTGATCAATACAATTTTCAGTTTTTCCCATAATTGGATCATAAGCCGCAACAACAGAACCCCAATGAGCATGTTTATCTTCACTGACCTCTTTTGCATTGCCTCCGTCAATGACCACATCCCCTTTTGGGTGTCTTATCAAAAACCATGGAACAGGTATCTCAAAGTCCTCATTAGATTGATTCATTTTAATATATTTCATTTTCGTTTTTAGAGTTCCGGTCTGGAACATATAGAGCCTCATGTCAGTAGAAACTTGTGAGTTCGTTAAGTGACTATATTCTTTTTTTGACTCTTCAATTGCTTCTTTTATGGAATATTCTTTTACTTTTTGATCTGTTTGTTTATTTGTAATAATTTTATCAAATTGATCTAAATCAGATTTTTTGTAACTAACGCTTAATTTTTTTTCCATCTACTTAAATTCTATCTCAATAAATTTATAAATAAAATCATTGTTATTAAATACATTGTGGTTAACTCCCTTTTCTCTAAAGTAGGATCCACCTTTTGCTAGTTTTGAAATTGTCTCCTCACCATCATGATTAACAATTTTTAGCTCCCCATCTAACAAGGGCACTACCACATAATCGTATTCATGAATATGCTGGCCAGTTGAGTCCCCAACTTCAAAAGACCACTCTGTAACTCTAGTTTTTTGATTATCAATCATGACATTGGCTTTAGCCATGTCGTTAGATATTTCTACAGGGTACGCTCTCAGCTTTTTCAGCCTTAAGAGCTTCGGCAGCTTTTGTTGCTTTTTCAACTGAGTCGAAAACAAGTTCAGGAAAAAGAACAAAAGGTTTTGCTCTATCAGCACTGAGCTGTCCAACACACCAGGTTTTACCGGGTTCAACACACATGACCATATATGTCCCAGGAATAGGACCATAATGTCTATTATTCAAAGCAAAAAGGCACTCTGCCATATCGTTTAATTTATCGATGTCTAGATTTTGAAGTGCTTTTTTTTCTAATTCATTTAACGGAGTATCCAGAGCGCCAAGTGTCTCTTTCCCCCATGGAATCTCCTGCATATTTTGTTTTTTCATAGTTTAAGGTAAAGGCCCGTCCTTTAAGAAACCTTTAAGCGTATTTTCCATTATTCTAGAGACATTATTATTGTAATTATTATGTGAGAGACTACCGCACCAAGCCAAAGACCCTGGTGCAAACATTGCTCCATTGTTAGGTGTTTTATAGTAAATCATATCAGCTCTGACCATTGGATTTTCATGACCACCACCATAGTAACCACGAACAGCAAAGTGTATTTCCTCGTTAACTTGCAACATCATATTAGAGTGATCCTGCGAGCGAGCCAAATAATAAGCATTATGTGGGGTTCCAAATTCTAAGTCGTATCTGTCTAACTCCAAACCGGCAGCTCCTCCACCAACTAAACCAAAATCACCAATCACCTCATCTGCTCCAATCCCCTCAAAGATCCATGAACATTCAGGTTTAAAACTATCTTCTTCTCTTTTGTAGTATGAGGACACGTCAAATCCATAAGATGTAAAAGTTAACCCACAAACTTTAGAAGGTATTCTTCCTCGAGCTCTCCACATACCTCCATATTTACCATCAAAAGCATTATTGTATTCACCTGGGTTAGATGTCCATGCTCTTGTGCCTGCTTCACCTTTTCGAACTTCGGTAATATTAGGGTTGTCAGGATGATACTCACTAATCCAATAAAATCCATCTGATCCTAGATAAAAACATCTACCACCCTGCATTTGATATGACTCTAGAGCATCCATATATTTCTCAGATGAATACTCAGGGTGACTTCCAGTCATCACAACTTTATAACGATTTAATAAATTTATACCTTCATGTTCCAAATCCTCGTCTGTCAGAACATCAAAATCAAAACCTTTTTCTTCTAGCCAATCAGTAAGATGTAAGTCGGCATTGAGTTGCCATAATGAAGGAGAAAGCCAATGTCTGTATTTGGGTCTCATATTAAGGATTGGTCTTAGTCTTGATGATATTGATACACCATGTCCGTCTGAGTGAAGTGAATAAGTTGATAGCCCGTATTCTCTATGTTCATTTAAATATAAATCTGCTGGCTCAAGCACAGGCACTTTACCTGCAAGCAATTGTGCTACCACAGAGTTGGTTCCAAGATTATCATTGGAGTAAGCCATGTAACTATTAGTAGGCAATAAGAATAAAGTTTTTGCAGTTGCTGTCCCCTTGGGAGGTTTAACACAAAATGGAATATAGTCCTCATTTTCTGATTCCTCTCGTCCGTCTACTCTTAGTCTTGCAGCGTATACACCACTTTTTAATCCCTCAGGTACTTTTAAAGTAAAGTCTACATCCCATCTTGCATCGTCTATATCGTCGTCATGAAAATGAATTGCACCGTATTCCTCAGGTTTATGATGGAAAACCATTTCATCCGCTGTCCAGTTATGTCCTGTCATACCTCTGTTTGGCATATTAATAATAAATCCGTGGTGATTATTTGGAGAAGTATCAACAATCTTTGTTGAGGCAATGTTTTTGCCAATATTCGCATGAAAATCCCAGGCACCTACGACTGTTGACCTGACAGTGGTATTACACTCATCATAGCTTGATGCAAGTGTTTCAATTTCAGCCTTCGATAGCGCAATATTAGATAATCTAGGTCTGTCTATCTTTCCATTAAATGTCTTTGTTTGCTCAGGTAATTCAATAGGGTGAGGTACCTCTTTAAAATGTCCGCCAGAAATATGTCTGCCTGATCTATTGTTGAGTGTTGTGGCAGCAATTAGCAATGGAGCGTCATTAGCAGCAGGTAAAACTGAGCTAGTGGTCTCAATAATAGCTGAGGTTTCTTCAATTGGATTCAAAATAGCCATACCCAAGCCACCATTTGTAGATGTAACTCTAGGTTCTTGATGAAGGGTAAGCCTTCTCGATTGAGCATCAAATGTTGCAATAACCAGATACCAGACCTTTCTTAAAAGCTTTTTTTCTGAGGAGACAGTAACAACCTGAGAGCCATCACCAATTTCTACAGATAAACAGCCTTCATCATTAACAAAAAGGCCATAGCCTTTTTTTTCTTCTTCATTAAATTTGGTGAAAATTCCTTGTCTGCCTTTGTCAGGGGTGGTTGGGAAAATGTAAGCCTGCATAGTGAAGCTTTCTAAATTTAAATTATCGTGTTGGGGCATGATGATATATGATCCACCATGTATTCTCTGGTTTTTCCCTTGATAGGTTCCATTGCAACTAGCATCTATTTCGGCCTCTTTATATCCTGGGCCTTCAGGATTTGTATCACCGTGTATTAAGCGGACTAATTGAACTTCATAACTGTCATTGTATTCAGCATTAATATAAAATTTAACCTCTTCGCCAGGGTGAGCTGAGTACTTATCACTATAGCCTGTTATTTTTAACATTACTCTTCCCCGCTATACTCCTCAAGTAGTCTGTTAATTCTCTTTAAAAATATTGCATGTTCACATGCTTCCTCAGATGAATAAGAGTCTTCAGTAATTTCAACCGGCTCACCTCTAACTCCTGTTGTTATTCCAACTCTATAATCTTCATGCCTTCTTAAACAAACAGTTACAAAACCATTTTCTTTACTTCCTCTTCTTAACTTATCTAATAATGTTTGGAGATCTTGACTGTGCTGAATAACGCCGTGGTCTCGAGTAGCAGCCCTTCCAATTGGAGTTGCTCTATGCTCTTCAATTAGAGATTTTAATTTTTGAGGATCTCTCAACATTTTTAATATGTATTTTTTGGTAATAAAATCATCAGTGTGTTTATGCCCTTTATTTAATTGGACGTTTGACGGGTGCTTATAGCTGTAATCAGACATAATTCTATTTTAGATATAGTTAACCTTTCGCACAGTTTTTTGTTCCAAATAATGAAACACAATACGAAAAATTCTTATTCCTCCTCAGTTTTAAGTACTTTATCATCATAATGCATAAACGGAAAGTATTACAGTTGCCACAGCCATACCTATTAATATGAGTGGCCAACCATACCCTCCTCCCATTCTGTCAATATAGTTTCCTTGCTCCTCAACATCGTCAGGTGCCAAATGTTCATCACCATTTAGTATGGGTTTTTTTGGCAAAGTCGATAAGTCCATCTTATTGGCTAAAAACCAAATTAGAAATATACCCGCTACCCACCAAATTATTTGGTAAGCCCATAGTGAAGGGACTCCCATTACCCAATTATCATAACTTTGATCCGCACTACCAAATATTAAGTTTCCGAAAATTAACCCTGGGCCGATAGAAAAGAATGCCCAAATTAAAAAGAAGACATAAGCAAGAGATTTTATTTTTTTTCTTGATGGGTGAATACCCATATGTTCATTTAAAAAATTATGAAATGACGCTCTATGTTCTTTATCTGTATCATTACTTGCAAATATAGAGGATAAAAAACATACAATCACATTAAAGAATAAACCCCATAACCCAGAGTAGATTGTTAGTGGCCATCGCCCCCAAGGAAGAGAATTTCCTGTTAGCTTATGACCAAAAGTTTCAGCTAAAGTTACAAAACCTAATCCGGTGATGAGTCCAAGAATTGCCCCACCTCTTGTGATCCATTTAAACCAAAGCATTCCAAGTAAAACAGGAAACAATTGGAAACCAAAAGCGATTGCTAATCCACCAAGTAGTATTAGAGAAGTTTCAAAAAAAGTTGCAAGATACAGTGCCGCTAAGCTTAATAACAACATCGCTAACCTAGCAACTAATAACTCCCTTTTCCATGTAGGGTTACTATCGATATATGGTCTATAGAGATCTCTTGCCACCATGCTGCCTGAGGTCATTAAAAAAGCAGATAATGTAGATTGAAGAGCAGCAATTATGGATATTGCTAAAAATCCAACAATGATTGGTGAGAGATTACTGAAACTTTCAACAAACACATAAATTAAAGATGATATATTTTGTAGACTTAGCTCAGGGAATATTTGGTTAATGGCAAAACCATTTGAATTAACAATACTATTAGCTCCAAGAAGATGTGCTCCTACACCTAATAAAGGGGCGAATATAAATAAAAATATTCCAACAACAGCACCTGAACCCCAAACTTGATAAAAATAAAATGACCTCGGTGATTTTACTGAATAGCTCCACATCGAAAATGTAGGAGAAAGCACAATGCCCATATAAGAGAGAGTAAAGGATAAAATCATAACTGCTGTCCAAGGTCCTCCTAATGGGTTGTTTTTTCCAATACCTGCAACCCACTGAATTACACCAGGAACGTTGAAATATCCTGAAATATCACCGCCTCCGTAACCTCCAGTAGTTCCCCAAGCTCCGAAAGATATAAAGCTATTCGCCATAGATAGGTCTTCAAAAAAACTTAAACCTCCTAAGTAATTAAATACACCAACACCAAGTGCTAAGAAAAAAACAAAAAATAACCATGATTGAACAACGCTTACACTCACCATGGGTTTAAATCCACCAGATACTATATAAAATAAGACAACAGCAGTTAGTGCCCACATTGCAGAGTCTCTAGTTATTTCACCTCCGCTAATAAATTCTACAACATTACCTGTTGATCCAATAATTATACCAAGAAATGGAACAGCAAAAAATAATCCGATTATTAGTACTACAATTCTTAGAGTATTACTTTGATAATATTTATAATACATCTCTCCTGGAGTGATAAAATTAAATTTTCTACTTAGCATCCACTGCCTTTTAAAAAATAGTATACTTCCGAGAGGAATTGTTATTACAATTGCAGCAGTAGCTAGAAAAGAGTATCCATCTGCATAAATTAATGATGGAAAAGAAATGATAGTTATGCCTGCAAATGTAGTTACTGTTGCAGAGAAAAAGAATACCCAAGGAGATACACTTCTATCTGCTAAATAGTAAGCCTCAGGGGTTTTATTTTTTCTAAGAGTTCTAGCTCCCCAAAAAAGACAAAAGCTTATATATAGGACAAGAAAGAAAAAAAACCAATAAAGATTAGCGACCATAACTCAAACTTGAATTAAGAGTTGTAATCAGTCTTTTCCTTAATAATTCTGAGTGCCTCTAATAAATATACTCTAAAGACTTCATGGTTTTCACTCATCGGGAAATGACCAATATCTCTCATTTCAATATAAACTCCTCCTTTTATTTGTCTGGCAGTATCTTCTGTTGCTTCGGGAGGGGTTAGGTAGTCATAAGTACCAGTCAGCATGATAACAGGGCACTTGTGACCATCGATATTTTGAAGCTCATCTCTTAAATCATGATCAACTGAATAAAAATGAAGGTCTCCTTTAAAAGCCTCTGATCCTTGAGTGTAATAATGCCAAGTTAACCATCTATCCATATCTGGAGATTGTGGGGCCATTAAATCCCAAACACCACTACCACACACTTGAGCTGCATTGGCATGAGGATGCCTCCACCAATCAATATAAAAGCCAGGGGAATAATGCGCAGCCTCGACAGGAATGACAGCTTTAAATTTATTAGGATACTTCAGAGCTAATTGAAGAGCCACGTTTCCTCCAAAAGAAGAACCCATAAATATAGGGTTTTCAAGGTCTAAGGCCTTACAAAGTTCTACAATAAAATTACAGTAATGCTCTGCTGTTAATTTGTACTCCTCTTTCCACCATTCTGTATTATGAGGTGGATCTGATTTACCATGTCTTGGAAGGTCGTAAGCGATAACTTGATAATTTTGAGTAATTTCTTCATCTTCCAGTAATCCTCTCCACTGATGATTGTGGCATCCAGCAGTATGCTGGCATACTAATGGAGTGCCTTTTCCATTTGAAAGATAAAAGACTTTATACTGTTGACCATCTACCTCGATGGTAACGTATCTACCTATTGGGTCATGATGTTTTACTGCCATAAATTTTTCCTTTCAATTCTCTTGATCATACTGGGACTCCTGATTGTCTTAGCAATTCAAATTGAACAGTAAAGTTTCTAAGATTTTGCATTAAGACTAAATGATTGCCCTCGATTTTAAGGTCTTCTCTAAATGAGGCTGCGTAGATACCATGAAACATAGGTTTTGGAACAGGCTTTGCAAACTCTCTCCATGTTTGCTCTGATGCCCTTAATGCAAAGTCATATGGATCTAAACCTCCAGGGTTGGTATTAATATTTTTTACCTTTCCATCATGCATCTCGATAATTACTTTCACACTACCCATGTCGAAAAGAAATGAACAAGTATAATATTTAGCCATCGCTTTTATGGTTTCATCTTTTTCAGTAAGCTCTTTATATTTTTTTGCCCAGGATTTTACATCTATACTCATGTTTTATACCTATTTCTTTTTCCTGGGTGTCTTTGTGGCTTGTTCATCAAATCTCATATGATTGTCCTTCTTAGGATCATCGTAGTCACCTAAAATATTCCTGATATTACTTGCCTCACCGGGCGACATACCAATTTCTTTTAAAAGACTATCTAAGAACGGCTGTTGTGCTCTATATCGAAGAGCAGAATTCACAACATTATCTGCTAAAGATCCTTTTTTGGAATATCCACCTGAGGACGCAGAGGGGTTATCAGCGTTGCCGCTTCCTTCAGTACCTCCTCCTTGACTAAATCCAGGTAATCCATTTACATCGACAACTTTAATTGAGTCAATGTTTTGCATTGGTCTAACCCATTCTCTAATAATACCCTCAATTTTTTCAGCGAGTTTTTGTCTAAGTGCACTTCTTCTACTTGCATCACTTCTAGCATTTTCTGCTTCATTAAGGGCTTTTTTGCCAGCTGCTTCAATTTCATATCTAATTTTTGCAGCCATCGATGCTAACTTTTCTCTCTCAGCATTTTTACTAGCATCTATTACTCCAAGAGCTTTTGACTTCTCAGCTTGTTCAACATCTCTCATGGTGTTTACTTTTTCCTCAGCTTCTACAGCCTTAGCGCGAGCATTTTCTTCTTCCATTTTAGTTTTTAAGACTGACTTAGATTTTTCTAGAACTTCCATTTGTTTTTGCTTTTCTTCAATTTCTATTCTTTTTGCCTTTTCAATATCTAAGACTCTTGTCTCTTGCTCAGCAGCAATTTTGAACGCATCAACATTTTTCTGTTGAGCAGTTTTTGCATTTTTAATTTGCTCCTCAGCCATAATATAAGCCTCTTCAGACTCATACCTTTTTCTAGCTTCTTCTTTTGCTGTTTGAGCTTTTTCCTCAGCAAGTTTGATATCAACTGATCTTTGTTTTTCTAGACGACTGAATTCAACATCTCTTTCTAATTCAAGAATAGTTTTTTCTGTCTCAATATCTTTTTGTTTAATCTCGATAGAAGTTTGTTGTTTAAACTCATTTTGTTCTTTTCTTCTTTTCTCAATTTCTTGGATAAGTTTAGTTTCTTGTAAACTTTTTTCCATCTCAACAAAGTCTTTCTTGCTAATCTTTGCAATCTCAATGTCTTTTTCTGAAGAGATTTCAGCCAGCTCAGACTCTTTGTCTTTCTCAGCTTTTGTTTTTACTGTCTCAGTATTTTCAATAGCTCTTTGTTGTTCGATTTCACGTTTTTGTTGATACTTTGAAAATTCTTCCTCTTTTTCAATTTCAAGAGTTTGCTTAATAGACTGGAGGTTTTTATTTCGAATACTTACCTCTGTATCTTTCTCAATATCATTTCTTTTCTTTTTACGTGACTGAGTAAATTCTGTTATTTGAGTTAAACCCTCAGCATCAAATGTATTTGAAGGGTCGAATACACCCACGGGTGCTTGGTTAAGAGATGTCAATGAAACAGTCTCTAACTCCAAACCAGTGTGCTTAATAGCTTCTTCAACATGAGCTGCAACATTTTTAATGTACTCAGATCTATTCTCTTGAATTTCATCAAGGCTCATTTTTGCGGCTACAACACCTAGTCCATCAACAAATCGACCTTGAACAAGCTCCTTTAAATGATCAGGCTCTAATGTTCTATTTCCCAATGTTTGCGCGGCTATTGAGACTGCTTCAGTTGTAGGAGCTACTCTTACATAGAATTCAGCCGTTACTTCTGCCCTCATTCTATTTTTTGTAATAAAAGATTTACTGCCGTTTCGTTGAACCTCTATACAAAGAGTTTTCATACCCACTGAGGTAATGTTATGAATAATAGGTAAAACGAAGGCACCTCCGCTGATCACAACTTGTTCACCACCCATACCAGTTCTAACAAACGCTATTTCCTTTGAGGAACGCCTGTACAGCCAATGTAGCAAGTAAACTATAATTGCTATTGCTAACGCTATTAAGATTATTATTGCAATAATATCTGCACCACTAGTAATGTTCATACCTATTTATCACCTCCTAAGTTGATGTTATTGTCCATTGACTCTCATGTCTTGTATTGCTGCTTTGTAAATTATTAAACCAAAAACTATTTTATTTAAAAAGTCTGCTAAATTATAAATCACATTAACACTGTTGGGATCAATACCCCCACCCAAATGCTCTATGAAATATCCCATTGGATATATAGCCCATCCAATTGTTATAATAAGTCTGTTCGAGAAGAAAACCATTTGTACATTTTCGTTTCCGCATCTAGCATTTGCTCTTCCAGCCTCTCCAACATATAGCTCACCAAGGATGTACAACCATCCAGCCAACCAAACAATGAAACCTAATGTCTTGCTCATATAACCCGCTGCACCTAAGAAACCTGCTACAACAAAAACTAAAGTTCCAACCAATAATCTCCAGAACATGCCTTGTTTAACTTTGACAACTGACATAAGCATTGCATAAAAAATAAGTACAAGCATTGGAAAGTTAAGAAACCAATCTATATATCTTAATAAAGTTGGGGCGGTGCCGCTGACTACCCAGAGATTTTTTACGAAGAAATAATGTATAGAGGACATCAAACATACAACAGCTATCATTGTCATCGGTGTATGAAATCTCGAGCTTACTTTGCTGCGCTCAAAAAAGAAAAATAGGGTGGCACCAATCATGCCAACAGAAATTAACCAGAAAGACCCCCCTACAATGTCGTAAGGGAGAAGCATTTTATTCATTAAAACTTATTCCTCTTAAGTACATATTAACCGTCCTCTTTAATTAATAATAATTTTTGTTTCATATTTTGAAATAAATATTCATTGTAAAAGCGACAAAATCTGTTGATTAAACTCATTATTTTTATATTTGCTCCCTTATATGGGGTGCTCTTGAATAAAGAGCAACAAGAGGCAGAATAAGAAGACCAAATATAAATTGTTGCCCCTCAAAACTTAAACCTAGTCCAGCCAAAAATGTACTAATGACTTGAAGTGCAAGAACACCGATTACTGTAAATCCGTATCCTCCATATCCACCTAATAAGGAAGTTCCTCCTACAGCCACAGCTGCCACTGTTAAAAATAAATATTGATCACCTACACCAATGAACCCTCCACCACTCCAACCCAGTAACATTGCTCCAGTTGCTGCAGAAGTAAACCCACTAATGACATAAACTCCAACCCAATATGCTCTCTCAGAAATTGATAATCTATCAGCAGATAACCTTTTTCCACCAACAGCATATAAGTTTCTTCCCCACTTAGTGTGTCTTAGTCCAACAATTAACAAAATTGAAATCAATATCCAAATTAAGATAACTGGAGGTATTGGAAGACCAAAAAATTTTCCATTTAATGACGCTAAGTTCTTTAACCAGTCTGGAACTACACCAAACACAGTTCCACCTGTAACTGTAGGTAGTGACACCAATATCTGTACTCCGCCTACTACCATAAACCCAACTCCAAGCGTGACTATTAATGATTGTCCTTGGAGATTAAAACTTATCAAACCATTGAAAAGCCCGACAATCGTACCAAAAGCAAGAATAACTATAAACGCAAGCCAAGGAGGGACTCCAAGTGAAATAAGTGACATTAATCCTAAATTAGTTGCGCCAATTAAAAATGGTATTGATAAATCTAGGCCGCCTAACATCACAACTAATGTTTGTCCAATAGTTGCAAGCCCTAAGAAAGAGGCAAAAACCAACATAGATTTAATATTCTGCAATGATAAGAAGCCATCAATAGAAACTGATCCAATTATAAAAAGACCAACTAACACGGCGACTCCTATTATCACGCTCTTATTAATATTTAAAAATTTGTATGCAAGAAATGCTAAGATTAAGAAACCTAATAGTATGATTGCTGATACGACTGTTCTACCTGAGAAGAACCCGGGTACCAAAAAACACAGTAGTATAAAAAGACCTAAAAGAAGTAAAAATCCCGTAACAGCTATCCAGTTCTTTGCAATAAGGTCCCAAAAAAGGCTTCTTTTACTTGTGGTTTCAGTAGTTTCAGGAGGTTGAGATCCATCCTCCTTTACTAAAGATCGATAAGACCATCTAACTAAGAAAAAATGCCATCCCCAAAGAATAATGGCAACAACAGCTACAGAGTAAAATGCAACCTGTATCCAATCAGTTCTATCTACGTAACCAAGAACTGCGGTACCTATCCCAGCAGCAACAGCAAAAAGAATTCCAAGTCCTTTTAAAAAATTATGAGTTCTTTTCTCCATTTACTAAACTTTTCTATCTTCTGATAGACCTCCCCATTTTTCAAGTCCTTCTTGAGATTTTAATTTTATTTTATAAACACCAAACGCTTGCCATATCAGAGGCGAAATAGCTATTCCAATTGCAGTAATTAAAATCATTTTCCAATAAGGATAACCAATTGCGAAGAACATCGCTGACCATGTTAATGCAGCTATACTTAAAATAGCAATGTAAGGTCTGAATCTAGCAAATGATATTTTTGCTCCCATTGTTAAATATGTAAAAAATTGAAATACAAATATTGCAAATATAATTAGAGCTGCTTCTTTAAGCCAAGTAATATCACTTGTGATAAGTTCTCCTCGTATAGGTCTTGTATAGTTAATTGATGATGTATCGCCAACAATTAATTCTGTAATAATTGGAGAGTAAAACTTACTTCCATCATCAGTAATAATTGTTCCAGAAGGTGAAGCTAAAAAGTAAACAGCGAGTATTGCTAATACACCAAGGAAAATAATGAAAACATTATTCAAATTGATATTCGAGAAAAGAGTTGGTGCCGTGAGTAAAAAAAGTAAAAATAAAATTAGTATTACAGCGTATCCATCTATCCCAAAGAAACTCTGTCTATTTGACTCAATTCCGTAATAAGATATTGCAGCAAATACAATAAATGAAATTGCTATTGCAAATAATACCAATGTTTGTGTTTTGATTTCTTTTCTAAATCTTGGCATAGCAATTATTACTATCGCAGATGTAAAGAAAACTATTCCTCCTAAAGTTGCTACAGCGTAAGCGAGGCCAACCAAAGCACTCGAGGAAGATGAAAAATCAGGTAATCCTGCACCAACTCTTAGATATTCAGATGTAAAATACTGAGGAGCATAATTTAAAATATATTGTAAGTTTGTGCCCAAATCAGCGTTAACGAAATAAGCCTCTCTCGTGCCACTCCATACACAACCGAAGAAAATAACAATTGCTGCAATAATAAAAGACACTGTTGGCCCGTCTCTATGTTTTACAAGTAAATAAACAAGATAAATCAGGGATGCTATTCCAATAGCAATAAACATCCACACTGTAGAATTTCCACCCTCAGCACATGCTTTACCTGTGATTAGACAATCACTTCCAGATTCAAGAGCTTTTTCAAAAATCTCAGCATCTTTAGATTTACCTCCAAAACCTCCCACAGTCCCTCTAGTGACTTGATCAAATTTCATATGAATTTGAACAGCAGCAGCACTTAATGTTCCAATAATAAAAAATACAAAAACTGATAAATTTTTAAATGCTTTTTGAATATAGGGAAGTGCAATAAGTATTAAAAGAGAAGCCACCAATACCGCACCGTATGATAAGTCTGTAACGAAACTTTGAAATCTTTCAAACCTGAAAGTTGATAGAATAAAATTTATCAAATAAATGTTAACTGAACCTAGAATAGCTCCAAACGCACCACCTCTTCCACCAATTAAACTTGACCCGCCTAATACAAGTGCTGTGACTGCCATCAATGTATAAGTAGTACCTTGAGTTGGGTCTCCGGAACCAATTAAACCTGTAAATGCAATAGCTGCGAGTGCAGCGTATACTCCGCCAATAATATGAGCACCAATTCTTACAACGTAAATTCTCACTCCACTTGTGTAAGCAGACTTTTCATCTGAACCCATTAATTTTAAATGTTGCCAGTAAGCAGTATGAGTTAGTGCGTACCAAATAAGTGTCGAGAAAATTAAAAGTATTAGTGTGGGTTGTACTACCTCTGTTCCAGCACTCCATGATAACATCCAATCAGGTGCTCTTCCTCCTGGTCTTGGTAAAATAACTAAATTTATACCAGAAAAAGCAAGAAACATACTTAAGGCAACTATTATTGGTTGAACTCTTATAAAAATTACGATTAAGGCATAAAGAAATTGGTAAATTACTCCTATTGCAAGAGCACATATGAAATATGCAACTGGCGATTGAATATAGCCTGCAGCATAAAGTTGTATTGTCGTTACATTTATAAACCCAATAAGCGGTCCTATTGATAAATCGACTGTCACTCTGCCGGCTAAAGCCAACGCGGTAAGAGCATAAGTAGCAAGAATAAGGGGTGTTGAAACCATAATTGCAGTTCCAATACCCGAGCCTGAAATTATTTGTGGTCCTCTAATCATTGCAAAAATCATTAGGGCAAAAAATATAAATATTGGAACGATTAAGTATTTTGTTGACTGAGGATCAGAACCCGGAATTTGAGAGGGTTTTATTGCTGCTACAAGTTGATTAACCATTATAATTAGTCAAAATAGACGACTTTGATACCCCCTCTGTCAGACTGCGATCTTCCATGACCCACTTTAAGCTTGTCTGTTTCAACAATTTTAATTCTCTTTGAGTCCAAATCAATATTTTTAGCAAAACCATTTTTAAAAGATGTCTTACTAATAAGAGTGTTTAAATTGTTTTCGATATATTTAGTATTGTGTTTACCTTCTATGAAGTTTTTGTCTTTGAGAAGACAAATTAAAAAGGGAATGTTTGTCTTAATGCCCTCAATCTGGGTGCCTTCTAAAAACTTTATTAATTTGGATATAGCATCATCTCGAATTAAGTCGTGAGATATAATTTTTCCTATCATCGGATCATAATAGAAACTTACTTCATCTCTTTCATCGTATCCCCAATCTAATCTAATGCCATTTGGTATTTTAGGAAATTTTAATTTGGTTATTTTCCCTGGAGATGGTAAGAAATTTTGAGAAGGGTCCTCTGCGTAGACTCTGCATTCAATTGAATGTCCATAAGTTTTAATTTTATTTTGATTTAAAAATTTATTTTTTCTATTAAAAGCAAAATTTATTTGCATGGAAATTAAATCATTATTTGTCACTAACTCTGTAACAGGATGTTCAACTTGAATTCTTGTATTCATCTCAAGAAAATAATATTTCATTTCTTGGACATCATATATAAACTCTACAGTACCTGCTCCTTCGTATTTTACATCAGAAGATAATTTTACAGCGGCTTGAGCCATATTGTTAATTAATTCCCTATCTACTTCTGGTGCCGGAGACTCCTCAATTATCTTTTGATATCTTCTTTGCATAGAGCAATCTCTTTCGAACAGATGGACAGATCCTTTTGCACCAAATCCAAAAACTTGTATTTCAATATGTCGGGCGTTGGTGATAAATTTCTCAATAAAAATATCTCCATTACCAAAAGATTTTGCAGCAAGATTACTAGTTTTTTCAATTGCACTAGCTAAGTCTTTAAAATTTTGGACGACGCTCATGCCTATCCCCCCACCACCAGCACTTGATTTTACAAGTAAAGGGTAACCTATTGCTTCACATTTTGTCTTAAGTTGTTCATCACTTAATTTATGAACATTATTTATACCTGGACATATAGGTATATTGGAATTTAGGGCTAATTCACGAGCAATATCCTTATTTCCCATTGATTTTATTGATTTTGGTTTAGGGCCAATCCATGTGATACCTCTGTTTATGACCTCTTGAGCAAAAGTGTCGTTTTCTGATAAAAAACCAAAACCAGGATGAATAGCATCCACATTTGATTTTGTAGCTATTTCTAAAATCTTATTGTAAGAAAGATAACTTTCCTGAGCTTTACTAGGTCCAATATAATAAGACTCGTCAGATAATCTTACATGCTTTGAATTCTTATCTGCATCTGAATAAACAGCTACAGATTTGTGACCTAATATTTTACAACTTTTTATAATTCTATTTGCTATTTCACCGCGATTAGCAATTAAAATTTTTTTCATTTCTTATCAACGATATAAGGCATTTTGGTATGATTGCCGTTTGAAGTTTTTTGTGGAATTTTTTTATCAGAGGAAATTTTTTCTCTCAGAGCCTTTAAGATTTCTACAGCATTAGGAGTGTCAGAGTGGACACAAATTGTTTCACATCCTACTACTACATCGTTTCCTTGAACAGTTTTAACTTTATTTTCATTCATTGCTCTTAAACAACGCTCCACAGCTCTATCAGTTGGATAATATTTATTTCGACCCTTGGCTATAACCAAATAACCTGTTTCATCATATTCCAAGTCAGAGTAAAATTCTCCGTAAAATTTTACTCCTCTTTCTTTGTATACTTTTTCGTGAAAGGTATTAACCATTCCAAAAATACCAACATTAAAAATCTCAGCTGCGTCAGCTATTCCATGAGCCACATCTTCCTCTTTCGCGGAGACACCATATAAAGATCCATGAGGTTTGATATGGTTTAATGGCATTCCATACTCATCTAGAAAGGCTTTGATGGCACCAGTTTGATACATTACAAGATTTTTGATTTCATCACGTTTCATTTTCATCGGCCTTCTTCCAAATCCTACTAAGTCAGGATAGGCAGGGTGCGATCCAACTTTCACATCATATTTTTTTGCAAGCTCTACAGTTTTCCTCATTGTGTTTGGGTCTGAGGCGTGAAACCCACAGGCTACATTAGCAGCATCTATATAAGGCATTATTTCTTCGTCATCTGCGAAGGAGTAAATACCAAAACCCTCACCCATATCGCAATTCAAATCGACCATGAATAATAAATTCCTCTCTTTTATAATTTACAGAAAATCAGGCTTTTATGTGAAAATCTTTTCCACATGTTGGAACAATTTTGCTTATATTTTTCAGAATATAGGTATTATTATAGACACTTATATATAAGTAAGGAGGATAAAACTATGACATTGCTTAAAAAGTTCATAGCTATTTTAGCTGTTAGTTTTGTCGGTGTCGCAGGTAACTTAAATGCTGACATTTTAGACGAAATTCCAGCTGATATTAGAGACTTCGTTTATAATCCTGACTTTATGGATCCTAACCAACCGCTTGGTGAAAGTGTATACAGAAATTGGAAAAGTGATAGACCACTACCTTGGACTATCGGTTATGCAAGTTCTTACGCAGGAAATCTATGGAGAAAAGGTGTGATGGAGAGATTGTACGGTGACTATTTGCCAAAAATGAAAGCAGCAGGTATTCTTAATGATATCGTTGTTACACAATCTAACCTAAAAGACGCGGTTCAAATTCAACAAATGAGACAGTTAACTGATCAAGGAGTTGACGGATTAATAGTCTGTTGCTCAAATCCTGTTGCATTAAATCCAACTATTGAGTATGCGTACGGAAAAGGTGTTCCTACTGCATCAATGACAGGATACTTAACTTCAGAATATGCTATCAGTACATCTGTTAATTATAAATTAACCGGATATTATATTGCACAATGGTTAGCAGAAACTATTGGTGGTGAAGGTAATGTTGTTATCATGGAAGGAATTCCTGGAACATCTGCATCTGACTCACAGCACCAAGGTATGCTAGATGGATTTGCAGAATATCCCGATATTACCGTTGTTGCTGAAATTGCACACATGTGGACACCACAAATTGCTCAAGCTGAACTTCAAAAATGGTTATCAGCCAATACAATTGAAGTTGACGGATTTGCTGTTCAGTCTTCAGGAGAGTCCGGAGCACTTAACGCTCTAGAATCATCTGGAAGACCAATGGTCCCTATGGCTTTGGGTGGAGAAATTGGTGCATTCTGTTATTGGAGAAATAATCCAGACTTTATTGACAGAGCGGTCTATGCATGGCCTCCTGGAGATGATGCAGAGTTTGCGATGAATGTTCTTTTAAGAACTATGTATGGTCAGGGTCTTAAAATCCAGTCTATCTTAGTTCCTCCATATGAAGAAGATGTTGAGACTATTCAGTCTTTTGTTCCTGAAGATTGTGACAGAAACTCAAGTGAGTTTAGAACTGTTGGAATTGAAAACTGGGCTAGTGATGAATACTTAAATAATTTCTTCGATCGTGGAGAAGCATTACTTTAATTTAAGTAATTAATGAATGAAGAAAAAACTTTGGACAGTGCCCCGAACGGGAATGGGGCACAGTCTAACTCCTCTAAGGTCGGAGGAGATATTTATGTTCAAGATGCATCAAAGTCCTTTGGTGTTACAAAAGCCCTAAACGGTGTAAATTTCAAAGCTAACTTTGGTGAAATACACGCCATTGTCGGTGGTAATGGATGTGGTAAGAGCACATTGGCAAAGGTTATTTCAGGAGTTTTACCTTTGGACAAAGGAAAGGTTTCTATTATGGGGCATTCACCAAATTCCCCAATTGAAGCTCAAAGAATTGGTATCGCAACAGTTTTTCAAGAAGTGATGATAGCTGAAGAGGCTACTGTTTATGAAAATTTATTTATTGGATATGACTCTTTTTTTGGGAAAAAATTAGCACATCGAGATAGGGTCGAAAAAGCTGCCTCTATAATGTTAGAGCTATCTGGTGAATTTGTCGACCCATATACAATAGCAAGTCAATTATCGCTTGGTATGAAGGCTTGGATAACAATTGGTAGAGCATTTTTAAGAAATCCTAAAGTACTAATTTTAGATGAGTCATCAGCCGCTCTCGATTTTGACTCTACAGAAAGACTTTTTGCAAAAATGAGAACATTAAGAGATCAAGGTGCAGCAATCTTTATTGTAACTCACAGAATTGCAGAGCTAGTTAGAATAAGCGATAGAGCAACAGTTATGAGAGATGGAGTTGATGTTGGAGTTTTAGCAGGAGAGGAAATTACTGAAAAAAATCTTCTCGGACTTATGACAGGTGATAAAAAATTTTCTACAGCATCAGAAATAAAAGCTACACCTCCAGACTCAATCTCAGATGAAATAGTTTTGTCTGCTAAAGATTTAAAAGTTTGGGAAAATGGAGATGTTATTAACTTTGATCTTCCAAAAGGTGAGATACTTGGAGTCACAGGACTTGATGGGCAAGGACAAGATAATTTTGTTAAGGCTCTGGCAGGTATCGATCAACCACTTAGCGGAGAAGTAATTGTTAAACAGTCTGATGAGGAAAGAGAAAGAACCAAGAAAGATTACACTACTGTGAATAGCTTGTTAGATGCCAAGAAAAGTGGAGTTGGATATGTATCTGGAGATAGAAAAAAAGAGGGTATTTTTCCTAACATGAGCATCTATGAAAATATGGTCATACCTTTATATAAAGGAAAACAAGCTAAAACATCAGGTGGATTTATTGGTTTTATTAAATGGATGGAATTAAACGGTATTTTTGATTGGGAAGTAGAAAGATTAAGTATTAAGACAGGTCCAAAGAGTAATCTAATTACCTCATTGAGTGGGGGAAATCAGCAAAAAGTCATGATTGCCAGAGCATTCACAACAACTCCAAAAATACTAATACTTAATGATCCAGCGAGAGGTATTGATGTTGGCGCAAAACGAGACTTATATAAACACTTAAGAATTTTTGTAAATGAAGGTGGTACAGCGATATTTCTATCAAGTGAACTCGAGGAATTTATAGGATTATGTCATCGAGTTTTAGTTTTTAGAGATGGGAGCATATTTGAGACCTTTGAGAAAGAGGATATTAATCCAAATACTATTCTTGAAGGAATGTTTGGTCATACCCAAAAGAAATCTTATGATAATAATTTATCAAGTGCGCAAAATTCAAATCAAAAAGCTAATACTAATGCAGAAATTCAAAATAAAATTATTAAACCGACTGTGCCTACAAATGTCAAAGTAGTAGATTTTACAGATAAACCTAAGAGTAAAGAAAAAATTAAAGTTAAATATTTTTAAATTCAATGGTTCAAGAATATAAAAATACAGATTTAGATTTATTTGATAAAATAGATTTAACCAATCCTAAAGATGAGTTATTAAAAAAAAATAAGATAGGATCATCGCAACAAGAAAACAATAATATAAAATTTAATTATTTAAATCACGAGATTTCAAAATTTGAAAATTTAGAGAGTCATTTATCTCAGGATAAATCAAAAAAACTTAATGATATTTTATTCTCTCAACTTGATGTTGACGATTATGCTAGTTTCAAAAATATGTATCCTCATAATATTTCTCAACCTAAATTAAATGTAAATAAACTTTCTGTAAAAAAACATATAAACGAGGATGGCACTTATCCCAATTTAGTTTCAAAGAATACAAAAGATAAAACCTCAGAGATATTTCAGGGAATTTACCCTGAGCCAAAGTTTTTACCAGGTGGTGATAAGTATTTATTAATAGAATTTGGTAATGTGATGAATTTAGAATTGAACTTTAAAGCTCAGGGGCTATCAAACTTAATTAAGACAGCAAATATAAAGGGAGTTTACGAAACACTCCCATGTTTTGCCTCAATGATAGTTCACTACAATCCAGATGATATCGGCTATCAAGATTTAATTAATGAATTGAAATCATTGCTTAAAGATATGAAAGATAATGATGATACTGTTGTAAATAGCAGACTTTTTCATTTCCCAACTGTCTATCTTGACAAATGGACAAAAGAGGCAATTGAAGACTATATTGCTAAAATCACAATGAAAAAGCCAGATCCTGAGTTCATTACAGAATTAAACCAATTAGATGACGTTAATCATTTTGTCAGAGTTCACTCTGGAACTGAGTATTGGGTGGCTTCGCTTGGTTTTTGGCCTGGTTTACCATTTACAATGCCGCTTGACCCTAGGTGCAAATTAACCGCTCCAAAGTATAACCCACCTAGAACATGGACACCAAAAGGAACTGTGGGTATGGGGGGATCGTCCACAGCTATTTATCCTGATAGGCTACCTGGAGGTTATCAAATTTTTGGTAGAACCCCTGTACCCATTTGGGATCCTGACAAGAATTTTGATGTTTTCAAAGATAGCATTTGTCTATTTAGGCCGGGAGATAGAATTAAATTTGTACCTTGTGATTATGATGAGTTTGAAATGATCGAAAAAAAAGTTGAGGATAAGTCATATCGATATGATTTAATTGAGGAGCATAAATTTTCTATCAAAAAATATAA
>CABYUJ010000002.1:0-159915 GCA_902522155.1 uncultured Alphaproteobacteria bacterium
ATATTGATAAATTTCCAGCTTAATCTAAAAATGGCTAGGACAAGAATTGAAAGGCCTAGTGTGTTGTGTATCATCAATATCTCATAGTAATACTCGAAATTATTCTCTAAATTTTTGCCTAGTAAGTATGTTGCAATTATAAGAGCAGCCATAATCCAATGAAATAGCTTGCTAATTAAACCGTAATTATCTGCGCTGTTTGCTAACTTCATTATCTTCAATTATGTATGTTAATATTGTTGATTATAAATGAAATTAAAAAATTTATTTTTATCGTTATTTTTATTTTTTTCCATAAGTGCTTATTCTAAAGATTTTATAATCATTCAGTCTACAACAAGCATTGCTAATACGGGTTTGCTTGATCTCTTAGCATCAGAATTTAAAAATAAAACCGGAATAGGTGTAAGACCTATTGCAGTTGGAACCGGCAATGCTATTGCAAACGCAAAAAGGGGCGATGGAGATTTATTATTTGTTCATTCAAAAAAAGATGAATTAGAATTTATAGATGAGGGCTACGGTGTTCAAAGATATGAGGTTATGTACAATAAGTTTATTTTAGTTGGTCCAAAATCTGACCCACTGAAAATATCACAAGAGGAAGATATTTTATCCGCATTAAAAAATATATATAACTCAGAATACAAATTTATTTCAAGAGATGATAATTCTGGAACTCATAAAAAAGAACAAGAATTATGGAGTTTGGCAAATATCAAAAAATTTGACTCTGATAAATATATAAAAACTGGGACAAGCATGGCCAATACATTAAATATTGCCTCTGAAATTGATGCCTATACGATAAGTGACAAAGGCACCTGGCTATCTTTTAAAAATAAAAATAATTTAAAAATTCTTTTTGAGGGTGGTGATGAATTACATAATCCCTATGGAATTATTGCAGTCAATCCTGAAAAATTTCCTCATGTTGAGTATAATAAATCTCAGAAGTTCATTGAATGGTTGATTGCAGGTGAGGGCAAAGATGTTATTAATAGGTTTACATATAACGGTGAAAAGTTGTTTCATACCAATTAATATTACCTAAATGCTAACTTTTGAAAAAATACAATCCGCAGTTTTTATTACAATTTATGTAAGTATTTTTTCAACATTAATTGCATTTTTTTTATCAATGATTTTTGGCTATTTAATTGCTATTTATCAATTCCAATTAAAAAAACCAATTGTAATTTTCTTAAGCTCTCTTACCTCTATCCCTCCCGTATGCGCAGGGTTATTAGTCTATATACTTATAAGCAGATCTGGCCCCTTAGGTTGGATGGAAATTTTATACTCACCTATAGCAATGATCATTGCCCAGATCGTAATTATCTTCCCAATTATGATTACTTTAATAATTAAAAACATTGAAGAGGATTACCCAATTTATAGAGATGAATTAATGTCTTATGGAGCGTCCAAAAAAGATATAATTTTTATACTCTTTTCAAATAAAACAAATATCTACATAACAGTTCTTTTATTAGGGTTTGGCCGAGCTATTAGTGAGTACGGTGCGGCTGCAATAGTAGGAGGTTCAATTGATCACTTCACAAGAAACATGACAGCTACAATTGCATTAGAAACATCTAAAGGCAATGTCTCACTAGGTATTATTTTAGGAGTTATTCTTATCTCTCTGACACTTTTAATTTCAATATCTCTTAACTTTTTAAATAAAAAATGATTAAAATTAATAATATTTCATATGCAATTAATGGAAAAAATATACTTTCAAATATCAATCTAAATATAAGAAGGAACAAAATTACAGTAATCACTGGAAAAAATGGTTCTGGTAAAAGTTCCTTAATAAAAATTATAAATAAAATTATTTTTCCTAGTAAAGGATCAATTAAATCTGACTACTCTGAACCTATTCCGATGCTTTTTCAAAAACCTATTTCTTTAAATAAAAGTCTAGAGGATAATTTTTTATTATTAAGCAATATTAAGAAATCCAAGGTTAATAAATCTTATTTTAATCTTTTCAATTTAAATAAATTAAAAAAACGTAAGTTTCAAAATTTATCGGAAGGGGAAAAGCAGAAAGTGTTTATATCTAGATTTATGAGTTTCGAACAAGATTTAATTATACTTGACGAACCTAATCAAAATCTAGACCTTGAGAGTGAAAAATCTTTTTTTTCATCTTTATCTAAAATGAAAAATAAAACTATCGTATTAACGTTACATAATTTAACCTATATAAAAGATTTTGCAGATTATTTAGTAATTTTGGACTCAGGAAAGATAATATTTAATGACACTATTAAAAAATTTACAAAAAAATAAGTCTATAATTTTTTATGTTACGTTAATAAGTTATGTTTAAATTAATTTTAATTTTTTTTCTTCTTGCACAGTCATTACTCTATGCAAACCCAATATCTGATAGACAAGAATTAATGAGAGATTATAACAAACTCATGAGGGCAGCAAATAACTTGATCAGAGAAAATGAAATAAATGATGACCTAGCATCAATTTATGAAGAAATCGAAGAGATTATGAGAGTATATCCAACTCTATTTCCAGATGACTCTTTTGGTGGTAAGTCAAAAGCTAGTACTGACATAATTGACAATAGGGAATTATTTAATCAAATTGCAAAAGAAACCGAGAACAGTGCAGCGCTTGCCAAACTTTCTGCTCAAGAAGGAGAATTTGAAAATGTTATGCAATTCCACCAAAATCTTTTTGGAAGCTGTAAGAGTTGCCATTCTCGCTTTAAAAATTAATAAAAATGAATTTACTAAAAATTTTTTTTCTATTTTTTTTTCTGTTAACTAATTTATTATTTGCTCAGAGTAATACAATGAAATACACACCTATAGATACCGAAGAGTCGTTTAAAAGAATTCAAGAGGGTGCAATTGTGATCGATGTTAGATATCCAAATGAACATAATATGATTCGAATTGAGAACTCACACAATATTCCTTTTAAAGAAATAACTGTTGAAAAAATCAACTCCATAAACCCCGATAATAAGGATATTATTATTCACTGTACTGCAGGTATTACCTCTAAAAAAGTTGCAGATAATTTAGTTTCTGAAGGTTATCAGGGTACTATTTATGAAATGGACAAAGGTTTGATTGATTGGATAAATTTAGGTTTTAAAACCGAGCAAGGTATATAGTTCATAATTCTAAAACCTCTAAGAAAAATAGTTGGTACTGAACATATAGTAAATCATATATCCGATAAGTCCTACAACTAGTAAGACAAGAGGTATCACTGATATTGTAAAAGCCTCCCTAAATTTCTTATTAAATATTAATAAACTGGCTAGTAATAAAATAAGAAGAATAAGTGCAAGTCTAATCATAAGTTAATTTTAGCATAAAATTTAATAATTTTGCTATTCCATATCTGCTAATTTATGTATAACAAGTCTTAATCATGTCTAGAACAAAAATAGCTATCGCAGGGGCATTAGGAAGAATGGGAAATAATCTCATAAACTCCGCTCTATCGAATAATAACGTTGAGCTCGTTGGAGTATTTGATGTTAAAGATATTGACCCTAGCTTTATTAATAAAAATCAAATTCAAGAAAATGTTTTTACCACTAGGGAAGAATCATTTGAAAAAGCAGATATAGTTATAGATTTTACAACACCTAAGGCCTTATTTAATTTCACCGAAGCTGCCGTTTCTAATAATACTGGTTTAGTTATTGGAACGACCGGACTAGATGAGAGTCATTTTAACCTTTTAAAGCAAACAAGTAATTCAACAAAAGTATTTTACGCGCCGAATATGAGTTATGGAGTTAATACATTTTTTGAAATAGCAAGAAAAGCCACAAAACATTTAAAAGATTTCGATATAGAAATAATTGAAACACACCACCGACACAAAAAGGATGCACCCAGTGGAACAGCTTTAAAGCTTGGAGAAGAGATTGCAGCAGAGCTTGGGCTATCCAAATCAAATTTTAATTTTAAACGTCAGGATCAAGAAGGCCAAAGAAAAGAAAATGAAATTGGTTTCTCCTCTATTAGAGGTGGAAATATTCCAGGTGAACATACGGTCATATTTCACGGTGACAATGAGTCTATAGAATTAACACACAAGGCCCACAACAGAAAAATTTTCTCTGATGGCGCTATTCAAGCAGCAGCATGGTTATCTTCGAAGGGAAAAGGCTTTTACACCTTCAAAGATATGATTAGCTAGACGAGGAGCTGTACTTCTCAATAATTCTTTTTAATTTTTTCCTTCTATCCTCACTCAAAAAACTAGCGAAGAATTTTTTCTTTCCAGCATAATTTACGCTTAATGAATTTTTTTCATTCTTTATCTTCAACCAATTTAAATTATAACTATTTTGTTCAATAACCTCATCTCCATCAAGCCGCTCTAATTGCATAGATTTTGATTCTAATGAAATTTTTTCTGTTTTTTTTAAACTCTTTACAAAAAAATAAGTACATACGACCAAAATAGAAAATTCAACAATACCAAATATAATTATCGGCCAAGCACCGACCAATAAAAATCTTCCACCAATAAAAATGATCAAGAAACCTGTAATGAATAAAAAAAATAGAATTTGAAGATTTGTCAGACTCCTATTTGGTTTGATATGAAGCTTTCTTGCCATTTCTATAAGTTTATAAAATTATATTTATATTTATAATAGATTTAATAGCACACCAATAATAATATGAAAAAACAAGAAAGAGCAAACTTAGTATTAGATAATTTAAACAAATTTTATCCAAATATCCCTATCCCTCTTAAACATGATAATGTATATGAGCTTTTAATAGCAGTTTTATTAAGTGCTCAATGCACAGACGAACGTGTGAATAAGATTACACCTTTACTATTTAAAACGGCAAATAATCCGCATGATATGGCAAAGGTGCCTGTTAATAAAATTTATAAAATCATTAAACCATGTGGACTTGCACCTAAAAAATCAAAAGCTATTTCTAAACTCTCAAAAATATTAATTAAAAAATACAATGGTAGGGTCCCAGAGTCTTTTGAAGATTTAGAAAATTTACCGGGAGTTGGTCATAAGACAGCGAGTGTAGTAATGTCCCAAGGTTTTGGTCACCATGCATTCCCTGTAGATACACATATTCATCGTCTAGCACAAAGGTGGGGTCTGACAAATGGTAAAAATGTAGTCCAAACTGAATTAGATATTAAAAAATTATTTCCTAAGGCAATTTGGAACAGACTTCATTTACAAATGATTTTTTATGGAAGAGAATATTGCAAAGCTAGAAGCTGCTTTGGTGTTGAATGTAAAATTTGCACAGACTGTTATCCAAACAGAAGAAAGGCTATAAAAGTAAAAAAACCCTAATTTTCTATAGATTGTCTATGAAAAAAAACAGAATAATGTATAAAAATAAACTTATTTAGCATTATGAAACAAATTAAGAAAATATTAATTGCTAACAGAAGTGAAATTGCAATTAGAATATCTCGTGCAGCAACTGAATTGGGCTTTAGAACCGTATCCATTTACTCGTACGAGGATCGTTTTGCATTACACCGCTTCAAAACAGACGAAAGCTATCTTGTTGGACCAGGATTAGGTCCTATTCAGGCTTACCTAGATTACAAAGGTATCGTACAAATTGCTGTTAACTCAGGTTGTGATGCCATCCATCCAGGATACGGCTTCTTATCTGAAAACCCAGAATTTGCTGATGAATGTGCAAAAAATAATATTATTTTTGTTGGACCCTCTCCAAAAATTATGCGATCACTTGGAAATAAAGTAGAAGCAAAAAAAACTGCAGGCAAAGCTAAAGTACCAACCATACCTTCCACAGGACCATTACCAAAAGATTTAAAAAAATGCAAAGATCTTGCAAAAAAAATTGGTTATCCAATTATGCTCAAAGCATCCTGGGGTGGCGGCGGTCGTGGAATGCGAGTGATCAGAAAAGAAACAGAATTAGAAAATCAAATCAACACCGCTAGGAGAGAAGCTAAAAGTGCTTTTGGAAAAGATGATGTATTTTTTGAAAAGTTAATCGAAAAAGCTTTTCATGTTGAAGTTCAGATAATTGGAGATACGCATGGAAATATAGTTCACCTTTTTGAAAGAGATTGTTCTCTTCAAAGAAGACATCAAAAGGTAGTAGAAAGAGCTCCTGCTGCCTACCTATCTGACAAAGAGAGAAATGAGATTTGTAACGCAGGTGTTAGAATAGGAAAACAAGTTAATTATTCATGTGCGGGAACTGTAGAGTTCTTAATGGATGCTAAATCTAGAGATTTCTTCTTCATTGAAGTTAATCCAAGAGTTCAAGTTGAACACACTGTAACAGAAGAAATTACTGGTATTGATATAGTAAAAGCTCAGTTCCTCTTAGCAGCTGGTGCTAAAATTGGAGATGATATATGTGGTGTGCCAACTCAAAAAGACATTCATATGAAAGGACATGCTGTCCAATCAAGGGTTACAACAGAAGATGCTGCTAATGATTTTGCTCCAGATTACGGTAAAATTAATGTTTATAGATCTGCAAGTGGCTTGGGAATAAGACTAGATGCTGGAACTGCATCTACTGGTACGGTTATTACTCCTTATTATGACTCTCTTTTAGTTAAAGTAACTGCAAAAGGCCAAACCCCTATTGAAGCAAAGAGACGAATGAATAGAGCATTGAGTGAATTTCGCGTCAGAGGTGTAAAAACAAACATACCTTTTTTATTAAAGTTAATTAACCACAAAGGTTTCGATGTTTTCAAATACCATACAAAATTTATAGATAGTGAAAAGAGTTTGTTTCAATTCTCTGGTCGAAAAGATAGGGCAACCAAAACATTAAACTTCTTAGCTGAAGTTATTGTCAACGGCAACCCAGAAGTCGCTAATAGACCAAAATTAAGAGAGACAACACCAGCAAAACTCTCAGATTATGGAATATCTAGATCAAAAAAAGCTCAAGAAACTGTGAATAAAACATATAAACAAATTTTAGATACTAATGGTCCATCTGTTGTTGCTGAGACTGTGTTAAAAGAAAAACAATTATTGATTACAGATACTACTTTTAGAGACGCTCATCAATCTTTGATTGCAACTCGAATGAGAACACAAGATATGTTAGGCATAACAGACCTATATGAAGAAAGACTTAAAAATCTATTCTCAGTTGAGTGTTGGGGTGGTGCAACTTTTGACGTTGCATTAAGATTTTTAAAAGAGGATCCATGGGAACGTCTAGAAAAGTTACGTGAACAAATGCCCTCAGCCCTATTACAAATGTTATTCAGAGGATCGAATGCTCTTGGATATACAAACTATCCTGATAATGTTTTAAGAAGGTTTATACAACTTTCCGCTCAGTCTGGGATTGATGTTTTTAGAATATTTGATGCACTAAATTGGATTGAAAATATGAGAGTCTCTATTGACGAAGTATTAAAATCTGGAAAAATCTGTGAAGCTTCTATTTGTTACTCTGGCGATTTATCGTCTCCAGCAGAGAAAAAATATACACTTGATTACTACTTAAAAATGGCGCAAAAGCTTGAGAAAATGGGAGTTCACTTTCTTGCAATCAAAGATATGGCAGGTTTGTGTAAACCCAAGGCAGCAAAAATTTTATTCAAAGAATTAAAAAAAAGCATAAAAATTCCAATTCATTTCCATACTCATGATACAAGTGGAAATGGTGTTGCAACATTGCTTAATGCCTCGGAAGCAGGGGTAGATATTGTTGATGTAGCAATTGACTCTTGGTCTGGCTTTACATCGCAACCTAGTTTTGGTGCAGTTTTAGAGTCTCTTGATGGCAATAAAAGAGATCCAAAAATTTCTTCTGCTGTTGTCAGGACTGCTGCAAATTATTGGGAAGGTGTTAGAAAACAATATCAACCTTTCGAAAGCAAAACTCGCACTAGTATGTCAGAGGTATATTTACATCAGATGCCAGGTGGTCAGTACACTAATTTAAGAGAGCAAGCAAGGTCAATGGGCATTACAGATGAGAGATGGCCAGAACTTGCATCAATGTATGCCGAAGTGAACAAAATATTTGGCGATGTAATTAAAGTTACACCTATATCTAAGGTTGTTGGTGATATGGCAATTTATATGTTGGCAAATAATATTCAAATTCAAGATGTTTTAGACCCTAAAAAGGATGTTGGCTTTCCTGCATCAGTCATCGAATTCTTTAGTGGCCGATTAGGTCAACCATATAAAGGTTTTCCAAAAGCACTCCAAAAGAAAATTTTAAAAGGAAAAAAACCAATTAATTATAGATTTGGATCAAAGTTACCCTCATTAAAAATTAAAAATAGAACGAAGGAACTGGAAAAGAAGTATAGCGATACTATTTCAGAGAAAGATACAATTTCACAAATATTTTTTCCTGAGGTCTTTGATGAGTATATAAAACACAAGAAGAAATTTGGTAATACTAGTGTTATCCCAACATCAAACTATTTCTTTGGGATGAATACAGGTGAAGAGATATATGTTTCTATAGAACCTGGTAAAACACTTATAATAAGATATTTCACTTTAAGTGAGCCAAACGAAAAAGGTTACAGAACAGTATATTTTGAATTGAATGGCCAGGCCAGATCAGTTGACATTAAAGATAATTCCATTGCAGTTGACGATTTAGCTAAAGAAATCGCTGATCCTAGCAACAAAGATCATGTTGCGGCCCCAATACCTGGTTTACTTGTAGACGTTGCTGTCACTGAGGGAATAAAAGTGCCAAAGGGTGCTAAATTATGCACTATTGAGGCCATGAAAATGGAAACAGTAATTTACGCAGACCAACCTGGAATAGTTGAGAGACTTTGCGTAAAAGCTGGTGAAAATATTGAGGCTCAGCAACTTTTATTAATTATAAAATAATTTTTCTCTTAATTATATGATAACAATTTACCGTGGTTAAAAAGATCATAACTGCCAAACACAGAGGTTTTTGTGCTGGAGTTGAGAGAGCCGTTGAAATGGTTGAAAAAAGCCTTTTGAAATATGGAGCTCCAGTTTATGTCCGTCATGAGATTGTTCATAATAAATTTGTTGTCAATAATTTGAGAGAAAAAGGCGTTGTATTCGTAGACTCGCTAGAAGAAATTCCTAAAAATACAAAACAACCAGTAATTTTTTCTGCGCACGGTGTTGCAAAAAGAGTAATTAACAAAGCCAAAGATTATAATCTATTATTTTATGACGCCATCTGCCCATTAGTCAGTAAGATTCATAAAGAAATAATACAATTAGAAAAAAACAATTATAAGATAATTATGATCGGCCATGAACATCATCCTGAAGTTGACGGGACAGCTGGACAACTAAAAGATATTAGCAATTTAACTTTAGTTCAAAATATTGAAGATGTTAAGAAATTATATTTCCCATCAAATCAAAAACTTGCCTACATTACACAAACAACTTTGTCGGTTTTTGATACGCAAAGTATTGTTGATGCTTTAGAAAAAAAATTTCCTTCAATTCTAGCTCCCAAAAAATCCGATATTTGCTATGCAACTTCAAATAGACAATTATCTGTTCAAGAAATGTCTAAAAATGTTGATGCTTTTTATGTGATTGGTGCCCATAATAGTTCCAATTCAATTAGGTTAGTCGAAACTGCCAAAAGATTTGGTTGTAAACATAGTGAACTAGTTGAAAATATAAACGACTTTGATTATTCAAATTTATCAGAATTTGATACAATAGGTTTGACAGCTAGTGCATCTGCTCCTGAAGAACAATTAAATTTATTTATTGATCAGATAAAAAAAGTTTATGCAATCGAAGTTTTAAATTTTAAAGAGGACGAAAACATCACCTTTAAAATACCTAATTTTCTCAATTAAATTTTCTTCTATAAAAGATATCTACTAAAGTCATATGGGGAAGAGTTAATGCCGCTAATCCAATAAACAGAGTCTTTATAAATGACTCATCAAAAGAAAAACTCTTATGAAGATAGATAATTGCTAAGCTGCCGCCGACCCATGTTAAGATAGTAAAAGAGATGGTAGTAATAGTTATAAATTTGTTATTTGATAAATATTTTGATGTATCTTTTAATATTGATTTAACATGTTTAAAAGTATGAATGAAACAAAAATAGATAGAAAATGCCACGAGCGGTTCTGTTAAAAATATTACCAATAAAATAATAGACATTTCTACAATCCCCCATCTTAATTTTGTAAATTTAATTGCTAAATATGCATATCTAATCAAAAGAAAAAAGTAACAAATATAAACAATAAATAAATATTCTTGAAATAGATTAAAAGATAGATTTGATAAAAAAGTAAATATCTCAAATGTTTCGTTAGTGTGAAAAAAAATAATCCCAAATACAATATTTAAACCATGTGTTAAAGAAACAGACCATTTATATTTCTTCAAGCCTAGATAGGACCAGTCACATAATCCAAAATGAACGATACTCATTAAAATGAATAAAAATAAAGCAATTACGGAAAAGTAAATCCAAAAAATAATTACTGCGGCAGAAATAATTAAATATAAGAATACAAATATAAAAAAATCTTTTCTTGTCTTATACCCTAAAAGTGCAGCTACAGCTCCGTCAAATGAACCATGCGGCACACCTATAAATGAAACCATGCAAAGAGCAAGTAAAGATATAAAGCTTAATTCATACATTTAATAACGAATGGTGCTTAAGGCACTTTTTATAAATTTAATTTTTGGCATTGACATAATGACCTTTAATTTTGTCGGAAAATCAGCTACACCCATCATAAATGATGCAAATTCATTACCATTTAAAGAGTAGGCCATATTAATAAAAACCTTCTCTGTTCCACTATTATTTTTCAGATAATTCACAAATACCTTATCCATCCATTTATCAAAATATGAATGATGAGCTTTATCAATATTTTCAAAATTTAACATTATGTTTTTTAGAAAAAAGGAAAAAGCATACCCTGTTGATATTTTGGTGGCACCACCTCTTGAACCGATATTAATATAATTTTCACTTGATTTGTTTTCAATATCATACATTGGTAATGCCCCTTTTTCTTCATCAACTATTTTATATTCAGATAAATTTAATTTTGTCTCAATGTATTCTAATATCTGTTTTTGATACCAATCATCCCCTTGGATTTCTGAAGAAAAAACTGTTGACTCAACTAACATTCTATTTTCATCTATTGGTAAACAATACATAAAATGTAATCCCATTTTTTGTTCAACGCGAAAATCCATTAAGGTCACACTATTACTATTTATCATTTGTTTAGTTTCTATTAGGTATCCAAAAAAATGCTGTTTTACTTTTTCATTTTCTAATTTCGGTGTACGAGAGTCATAAATTTTCTTAGCAAAAATTTCCTCACCATTCTCTAGCTTGATTTCATAGTATTTTTTTAAATTCGTAATACTTTGAACATTGAACTCTTTAATTGATAAGTTTTCTAAACCTTTTAAGCAATAATTTTTCCAATCTTGGTATCTTATAGTGCAATAGGGTAAATCCTTAGTTTCATGTTTTATATGATTATTTGTTAAGTAAAAGTTCCAGCAAAACCATTTTTTTTGTGCAAGACTATCAAAATCTTTCATCCAATCTGTCAGCCAAAATGCAAAAAAATTATTTCTTTTGCTATGATAATTTTTATCAATTCCAATTAAACTAATACTTGTTCCCTTATACTTTAATTTTGCAGTAGCAAGGGCACTGGCACCCATGCCCAAAAATGCTACATCATATATTTTCATTTTTAAAAGAGCCCCTAATTGGTTTGTAGGATTTAAAAATATTTTTTAAAAATAAAAATTCAGGTATAGAAATTATTGTAATCCATAACTTTTCTAATTTGTTTAAATAAATTCTTTCAAGCTTGTAAACATAACCACCACTTTTAATCTTTTCCCCAATCCCTTTGTAAATTTTTGCTGCAAAAAATATTGCTAGTCTGGTTCTAAGAGGAATAAATTTCATACCAGAAAAACCGTTCGCATAGAATTTATCAGAGAGTTTTATTAAATTTTTAATAGACAATTCAATTAATCTTTTTTTTTGATCATCTAACTTATTATCTATCAAGTCACTTATTGAGACTTGTCCTAACCATTCTTTTGGTAGATATAACCTATTCATTTTTGCGTCCTCGTAAACATCTCTTGCAATATTTGTTAGTTGCATAGCAATTCCTAAATCAATAGCGTGCTTTCTTGCTTCAGCATCTTTGGTATTAATTATTGGTAACATCATCAAACCCACTGTTCCAGCAACCTTGTATGAGTAATCAATTAATTCTTTCTCATCTGTAACTCTGACGTTTTGCTGATCGCTGATCAAACCATCTATTAGATCCTTTAAAATACCAAGGTTAATATTATTTTTTTTAAAAAAGACATTTATCTCAGAGCTTTCATTTTCCTTTATTTGATTAAATATATTTTTTATTTGAGAAGAGGTATCTAACTTCGAATTATCTGCCACATCATCTAGATATCGACATATGCTATAGAGCTTTGAAGCTGCAATTCTATTTTTTCTAGGTAAAAAAAAACTTGCCCAATAAAAACTTTTACCTTCCGATTTAATGCTATAGGTATTTGTTTTAAATGATGTCACCTTAATGACTAACTTTGAAATCCTTAATTATAAGCTTCTCTATTACCTTTGCAGAGCACAATACGCCAGGTATTCCGGCACCTGGGTGTGATCCCGCAGCTGAAAAATATAAATTTGGTATTTTCTTATCTTTGTTGTGATAGCGAAACCATGCCGATTGAGAAAAAATTGGTGCCACGGAAAATCCAGCTCCGTATTTTGATCTATAATCACTTTTAAAATCCTCAGGAGTCATCCAGAATTCTGCCTCAATGTTTTCTTTTAGTCCCGGCATAATAGTTTTATCTAGTGCTTCAACTATTCTATCCTTAAGTTTCGGACCCTCTGAATTCCATTGAACGTTTCCTTGAAGGTTAGGAACAGGGCATAACACATAAAAACTATCGCATCCTTCTGGTGCAAAAGTATCATCTGTTGCTGTTGGACGATGAAGATAAAGTGAAAAATCCTCAGTCAAAATCTTTTTCTCAAAAATATCGTGAAGCAGTTCCTTATATCTTTCAGACATCCAAATAGTGTGGTGAGCGACATCAGAGAATTTTTTCTTCGATCCAAAAAAAAGAACATAAAGGCCCATAGAGTAATGTGTAAATTTCTTAGGTTTGAGAAGACTATCTCTGGAGTATTCTAATGGTAACATTTCACTGTAAACTGTAGGGGGATCTGCATTACAAATCACAAGATCCGCAGGTATTTTTTTTCCGTTATTAAGCACCACGTTTTCTGCTTTACCATTTATAATGGAAATTTGCTCTACATCGGTTTCCTTATTAACAGTAATACCCTGTCTTAACATTAAATTTTCTAACTCTTTTACAATTTTACCTGTGCCTCCCATGCAAAAGTACACCCCCCACTTTCTTTCAAGATAGTGTATTAATGCATATATAGATGTTGTAGTGAACGGATTGCCCCCAACTAATAAAGGATGTATTGAAAATGCCTTCCGCAGATACTTATTTTTTAATTTGCTATTTACCAATTGACTGACTGTTAAATAACTTTTGAGTTTTATTAACGATGGTATTTGCTTTGCCATTTCCCAAAAGGAAATAAATGGCTTATCCGATAACTTTTCGAAACCTATCTCAAAAATATCTTTTGAAGTTTTTAATAATTTGTCATACCCATCAACATCATTTTCATCAAATTTTCTTATTTCATTATTTGTATCTTCTATAGATGGTCGATAATCAAAAGTTTTTCCATTGTGAAAGTAAAATCTGTACCAAGGATCTAAGGATTTAAAATTTAAGTAATCTTTTAAGTTTTCACCAAATAATTCAAAAAGTTCTTCAAATAAAAAGGGCGCTGTTATAACAGTTGGTCCAGCATCATGTCTATAACCATCTTTTTCGAAAACTCTTGCTCTTCCACCAAGCATGTTAAGTCTTTCAAGCACCGTGACATCAAAGCCAAGTTTTCTGCACCTTAAGGCAGCAGCTAGTCCTCCAAAACCCCCACCAATAACTACAACTCTCTTACTCAAGATAGTTAAAGTATATGAAATTTAGACAAAAAAAAACCAGGCAAGTTAGCCTTGCCTGGTTTAAATAGGTTATAAAGCTTTATTAAGCTTTTTTGCCTGAAGATGCTACAGCAGCAGCCCAAATAACTGCGACAAAAGCAATCTTATTCACAACGTCAGCAACGTTATAGATAACGTTTAGAGTTACAGCATCAGCTCCTCCAGTTAAGTAACCGAAGAAATATCCTAATGGATAAATTGCCCAACCAACTGTAACGATCCATCTCATTGTGTTGAAAGCTGTTTGAACGGCTGCAGGACATTTGTCAGCAGCAGCTTTACCAGCTTCACCAGCAAAAATTTCATATAAAATGTATGCCCAACCAGCTAGACCTACAATGAATCCTGCCCATGCGTTGATGAAGCCAGCTTCACCAGCATAACCAGCAACAAGCATCACTAAAGTACCGATTAACAGTCTCCAGAAAATACCAGCTGACACTGCAGCAACTGCAGCAAGGATAATGTAGAATTCAATCATCTGTAATGGAACAGTGATTAACCAGTCAACATATCTATAAACAGTAGGTGTATCACCTGTTGTTACCCATACTTCTCTCATATAGAAGTAGTGTACTGCGGCAACTAGACAAACAAGACCACCAAGTGCAAGAGATGTCTTCCACTTACCTGATACGTTGTTAGTTTCTAGGAAAAAGAATGCAGTAGCGGCAACCATACACATTGAGATAACCCAAAAAGATATCCCAACAAAGTCGTCTGGCGCTAAGCCAACGCTTGCAGAAGCTATTCCTGGCAGTGCTACTAGAGCAGCTGTTGGGATAGCCATAGATTTTAAAAACTTAATCATTGAGTACTCCTTTTCTTAAGTTCTAAAACTTATAACAGAATCCTAAATGTAAGGATTTGTTAATTTCAGGGGATTATAGGTATAAATTGCAAAAAAAAAATACCTAATATGACTTTTATTAATATATTTTGGGAGTATAGTGGGTAAAAAAATGGCTATTTTTCAAGATAGTGTACTGTTTAATGGGTTTTTATTCTTTTTATCCACACTATTGCTATGGATAATACTGAAATTCAATAAAAGCTACATAAATAACAAAAAAACTAAGAAAATCATTAATTTCTTCGTTTACCTTGTTTTTATAGGGGTAATTGTATTCATTTTCGATAATCACACCTCTCATTACTTGGATAACTTGTAATTATATGAAAATAAATGAAAACTTCGAGAAAAAGCAAATCAAATCATTTTCTTTAAATTTTGATAAAAAGCTTATTAGACATATCCAAAAATTAAAGTCACCAGATAAACGAATTAAAAATGCAATGATTTATTTTGCCAAAACTGGTGGAAAGAGGATTAGACCGTTCTTGCTTTATCGAATGGGTTTATATTTAAATATAATGCCGAAAATATTAGATGACTTTGCCCTTTCGATAGAATGTGTTCACCTGCACTCATTAATCCACGATGATTTACCGTCTATGGATAACGATGACTATAGAAGGGGTAAATTAACTGTGCATAAAAAATTTGATGAGGCCACTGCTGTTTTAGCTGGAGATATGTTTCAAGTTTTGTCAGTAAGAACGCTAGCAGAGTCAAAAAATCTCTCTGATAATCAGAAAATCAAATCAATAAAGATGCTTTCAAAAGCTAACGGTTTGGAGGGTTTAATTGCTGGACAATCCATGGATATTTACATGAAAAAAAATTCTACCATAAAGGATATTGAGAAAATGCATCATTTAAAAACTGGTGCATTATTTAGCTTATGCTTCAATCTTCTTCTAAACGTAAAAAAATTAAATGAAAATAAAAAGAGAGAGCTAAAAAAAATTGGAGATACAATTGGAAAAATTTTTCAAGTTACTGATGATATGCTTGATAGATGGGGAAATGAGAAAAAAGTTGGAAAGAAAATTAAAAAAGACTCACAAAAAGCAAATATTGCTTATAAGCTTAATCGTATTGAATGCACTAGGCATTTAAGACTGATTCAAAATAGAAATTACAAAGCAATGCAAAATTTCTTTAATAAAAAGAGGGAACCCTTGCTATATATGTCGAGTCTTGTTAATTTTATCGTTAACCGTATTAGATGAATAATCATTTTTATAAATATGAAATAACACATAGCCAATGACAATAAATGAAAATGATTTAACGAATGCTCGAACTGCTTGGGGAGAGGGCATGATTGCAATTTCACAAGCTTATGAAAAAAAAGGTATTGATCAAGCTACTTTAGTTGCAAATGAAATGTTAGATAATCTTTATGGGTTTGAGTTAGGAGAAGTATTATTTAAACCAACTCTGAGTGGCGGTAATCAAACATTTCGATTAGACAAAGAGGGGGCGCTTTCATACTTTGTTGGAAATAACCCAAAGTACCCTAAAGACATTGGGTTTGGAATTAAAGATTGGCTCGAAGTCAAATCAGAAACATCATCTGTGTTTATAGATCAAAATGTAGCAATGTGGATGGGTTGGGTAACGTTGATTAACAAAGAAGGAACCGCTGTTAAAGTTGATAAGAGCTGGGGATATAAAAAAACCGAAAATGGCATATTAAAAATAGTTTTGCATCACTCTTCGCTGCCTTATAAAGCTTGAGTAAATATTTATTTTTAGAAAATCCGAAATTCATTTAACTTTTTACATAGAGTAAGTTTTTTTTAAAATTCTTTTAATGTAAATCTAATTAGTATTAACTTTTACTGTGTGTTCTATTGGTTTTCCCTTAATAGTAAACTGATCATGGAGATAGGAATGAATTGTAATTTTGATAAAGTTTTCTTTCAGATTAAAAAAACGTTGAGGTACGTGTACCCAGTCAGAATAAATTCTTGTGATCCTAATATCATTTATAAAAAGCTGTAAATATCCAGAGTTTGAAATATTTTCACTTCCAATTTCTGAAGGGTTTAGGTTAAAATTTTTTAAATCTATAAAAATATTGTAACCATCAATTTTATCTTTGATGACTGTTAAATTAATTGAAGGGTATGGCTTATCAGCATCTATCTGATTTCCTGGATGATGAGCAAAACAATTTATTGAGAAAAATAAAATAAATATCCAATATTTAAATTTCATAATTAAGAATTATATTATTTGTTATTAAACTATTATCTATTTTAAATATCAGTACACAAATCTTTTGAGTATGTTTCGATAAACAAATTCTTTTTATAGTTGTAAATCGTAATATTTATTATTGTTTTATCTACAGATCTGTTTTGTATAAAGACTCTACAACTATCAGTGTTATATCTGTGGAATTCATAAAAACTCTCAATTTTTGAAAAATCAACTTTTCCATATTTTAAAATTAAATCATTTAGCGATTTATTTAAAAATAGTTCTACACCTTTGAAATGCTCAACAATTTCATCGCTTTCCTCAACAGTTTCCTCTACTTCAGGGGTATATATAATTTTAGGTACAGGCTCTGGTTTTATTACTTTCTCTTCTACATCAGTTGTTTCACAGCCTGTTGCTATAATCAAAAAAGAAATAAAAATAAAATATTTAGATAATTTAACTAAATTCATCAAACTCTTAAATCAATAAGAACACAAATTGCTCATGCAATTTCTATATTAAAAACACGATAAGACAATCAAAACAAATCTCCAACATACTTTTTTCATCTAAATATTTAGTTTATAATCATCTTTGTGAGAATTAAATACGAGCAACCGTCTGTTTGCCATCAATCATATAAAAGTGTTCTTGGTCAAAGACCAATTTGGGATTGGAGGCACGATAAGCTGTTATGGGTGGATATTTATGAAAATAAAATAATTGAAACTGATCAAGATAATAACGAAGAACGTCAATATTCAATACAAGACGGTGTCACCAATATTCTTTTACAAGATAATAAAAATTATATCATGAGTTCATACGACTCTCTTTATTCAATTCATCCCTCATTATCTAAAAAACAGCTTCTAACAAAGATCAATTTTGATAGTCCAAATAACAGGATTAATGATGCAGACATAGATTTAAATGGACAAATTTGGATATCAACAATGGATATTCAACAAAAGTCTCAGACTGGAAAAGTTATATGTCATGACTCCAATTTAAAACCAATATACTCAGATAACTCTTATATTATTTCAAATGGACCAGTTTTTGACTACGAGAGAAATGTAGGTTATGTAACTGACTCTATAAAAAGAATTATTTATATTTTTTCTATCAACGATTTGTCAGGCAATGGAATAAATAAAAAAGTTTTTCTTTCCATGAACAAAATCGATGGGAACCCAGATGGAATGACAGTTGATAAAAATGGTAACTTATGGGTAGCAATGTGGGGAAGTGGCAAAGTTTGTTGTTTTGATAAAAAAGGTTCACTTAAATTAATTTTACAACTACCTGTTTCAAAAGTAACAAGTTGCACTTTTGGTGGGAAAAATCTCAATGAGCTTTTTATTACAACTGCATCTGTTGGTCTCAACGACATTGAAGCAGAAAGACAACCGCATGCAGGAAAACTGTTTAAGTTTGTTACCCAAGAACAAGGTTATGCTTCAAATTGTTATAGATCTGAAAATATCCCCGATTTGTATCATTAATAAGTATGAAATTTAATCAATCTCAGATTAGCGAAATAATTCAAATGGCTTGGGATGATCAAACTGATTTTAGTCATATCAAAAAAATTTATGAAATTGATGAGGGTGATGTTAAAAAAATTATGAAAAAAAATATTAAACAAAAAAGCTATGAAATTTGGAGAAAGAGAATTCACCAAAGAAGTGCCCAAAAGACACAACTAAAAGGAAAAGATTATGTCTAAAGCATTATTTGGTGCAGGATGTTTTTGGGGGCCTGAAAAAAAATTTTCTGAGATCAAAGGTGTGATTGAAACCCAAGTAGGCTACTCTCAAGGCTTAACTGATAAAACTTCTTACGAAGAAGTTTGCAAAGGTAATACAAACCATGCTGAAGTCGTTTTCTTAAAATTTGATGAAAATCTCGTTTCATATACCAACCTTGTGGAGTTTTTTTATCAAATTCATGATCCGACAACTTTAAATCAACAAGGCCCAGATCGAGGATCTCAATACCGATCATTGATAGGCTATTATGACGAAACTCAATGTGAAATAGCAAAGCAGATCACAGACAAATTGAATGAAAGCCAATTTAATCAAAAAATTACTACTATTATAGAACCCGTTAAGAATTACTGCCCCGCAGAGGATTATCATCAGAAGTATATGGAAAAAAAATACTCTTTTTTAAATTTTTAATTTTTAAATCGGAGAGTAGGGATAAATTATTTTTGGGAATTTATAATAAGATTTTTTCTTATAATGCTTTTTAATAAAATAATTTGATTTCAATTTTGTTGGCGAAATAATTTTATTTTTAATAAAGGCAAATTCAGAAATTTTTTTTAGTTTTTCTAATCCGTTTCCTATTAAAAAATAGTTTTGACTCAATATATCCTCAAGGTCTGAGTCAATTTTTAAAGTTTTTGTCTTTCCAACTAATCTTCCTGAAGTATCAATCTTTTGAATAGCTAAATCTTTTCTATTTGTGTCAATCACACACAAGACATCTTTAGTAAGTTTTTTGTTAATACCTAAAAAGAAATGCTCAAAGATAGAATAACCCACAATTTCTACTTTATGATCTATAAAAAAGCCTTTCATAAGTGAGTGACAATTTCTTATTGCTGTAAAGCGTGCTGGTCCATAATTTAGATGCAATTTTTTGATATGATAAGCCTTTATTTTTGTTTTAGTTACTAAGTTTTGTAGTAATTCCGATAATTTTTTTTCATGTCCATACTCACTTTTTACAGTTTTATCCCAAATGATTTTTTCATTTTCAAATAAAGTAATTGAACAGTATGATAAAGAGCTATCGATGCCGATTTCAAAATTTTTTACTTTACTGATCATTTTTGTGTCAAATTTTACATTTCCAATTAGTACATCCTATGCAACAAGTGTGAATGATACAATTCCAAATAATATTCTAATGTATCATCGATTTGGTGAAAATAAGTATCCCTCAACAAATATACGCGAAGAGCAATTAGTAAGTCATCTAGAGTATTTAAAGGATCAGGAGTTTAATTTTATTTTAGCTAGAGATCTTTTGTTTGAAGATAAATTACAAAAAAAAACTATTTCAATAACTGTAGATGATGCTTATTTATCATTTTTTGAGGTGGGATTACCTATTTTTGAAAAGTATGAGATACCAGTCACTCTTTTTTTAAATACAGAAAACGTTGGTGGACAAAATTATATGAATTGGACTCAGCTTAAAAGTGTACTAAGTCGTGGTGTAGATATTCAAAATCATACACACTCTCATTCAAGTTTATCTAGTCTTAGTGAAATTGAAATTGTAAATGAAATAGAAAAATCACAGGATCTTATTTTTGAAAATTTAGGTATTACTCCAAATTTATTTGCTTATCCTTTTGGTGAAAATAGCACTATAGCACAAAAAGTAGTTTCTCAGTATTTTGATGCAGCATTTGGACAACATTCAGGTGCCTTTTCAATTAATCAAAAATATTTTATTCCAAGATTCCCTCTAAATGAGAATTACGGATCTATTAATCGAATAAAAGACGCATCAAGTGTTTTACCTTTTAATAATGTGCTTATTGAACCTGGCAACCCTTATCAAAGTGAGCCTATCAGTAGATATGCTTTAGATTTTAACGAGGACTCTTCCAACATAAATTGTTTTATTAGTGATTTTCAAGGATCATTTAATCCAACAATTACAAATCTTAATAATAAGTTATTAGTTGAACTTAATCGTTTACCTGTGAAAGGTAGACTTAGGTTCAATTGCACAAAAGTTAATAATGGTATTTTCTGGTTTGGCTATCAATACTTAGTTAATTAAATTTAAATCGATCAAATTCTTGAAGATTATTTGAAGCAATGATCATCTCTAATTTATCGACGTATTTATCGCCGATCTCAGCATAGGCTGCTAAATATTTCACTTTCATACTAATAGGGTCTGTGTATTTTATGCGCTCATCTATTCGTCTAATGACACGAAAATTATAATAAGCTTGATGGGTATTAATATTAAACATATACGCTTTAACACTCTCTGATAAATTTTTAAATTTTAAAACAGCGTGAGTTTTATCCTCATCCCTGTCTTGAGGAATGATCCCTTTGTCTTCACTTGTAGTCCATTGACCATAAAGAGCATTACCCTCAGTTGCAAATCTAGACTGTCCCCAACCGCTTTCAATAATTGCCTGTCCAAGAGCTAGTGACACAGGGATAATATTAATACGTTGTTTAAGTTTTCTAAAAAGTTTTGTGTTAATTTCGCTATAATCTAATTTATATTTTTTTGACAACCTAATTATTTCGTCAGTTTCGTTTTTATTTAATTCTTTTCTAGCAAATTTTTTTTCTATGTTGATTACCATTTTTCGTTCTTGCATGATTGATGCATTCGCATTATAAATCAAAGGAAGTGTTACGAGGTAAAATAGTTTTTTCTTTGTTGGAACATCTTGTATTTCTGAAAAATCATTAGGTAATTCTGATATTATAGGAAGATGACCAATATTTTCTTGCGTTAAAATTTCAGGAATAAAATTATTTTTTTTATAATATTTATTTAAATCAACCCAATTATGAAATTCTCCTGCGTTAAGAGATGAATTTAATAAAAATCCAAAAAAAAAAAGTAAAAGACTAGACTTCAACGGGTCGTACTTCACGGACTTCGGGAATATAATGCTTTAGCATATTTTCAATTCCCATTTTTAAAGTTGCCGTTGAACTTGGACATCCCTGACAGGCCCCTTGCATTTGTAGAAATACAACTCCCTCATTATATTTGTCAAATATGATATCTCCACCGTCCATAGCAACAGCTGGTCTTACTTTACTATCTAGAAGTTCTTTGATCTTTTTTACAACATCACTATCGTTCTCATCAATTGTATGTCCAGTTGATGCAGATTGCTCTGAGATAATAGGTTTGTTCATTGTAAAGTGCTCAATGATACAACCCAAAATTGCAGGTTTCATAAGCGTCCAATCATTATCTTTGCCTTTGGTTATAGTGATAAAGTCAGACCCAAAAAAAACACCCTCAACACCTTTAATATTAAACAAGTTCATTGCCAAAGGTGAGTTTGAGGCAGACTCTTGGTTTTGATAGAACATAGTTCCGTCTTTCATGACCTCTTTTCCTGGCAAAAACTTTAAGGTTGCAGGGTTAGGCGTTGGTTCAGTTTGTACGAACATTGCTAATAATATGTCTATAAAATTGGAAATTTCAAGCCAAAGTGTCTATCTAAAACCGACTATCTTATAGACTTCTTTGAGAATAGGGCCGGCAATTGTGGATGCTTTTTCGCTACCCATATCTAGGACTTTATTTAATTCATCCTTATTATTGAGAAGATTTAATATCTCGGTTCTAATTGGTCCTATGACTTGAATTAATTTGTCTGCAAGGTCATTTTTTAATTTTGAATATTCTTTGCCAGCATAACTTACCAGAGTTTTTTCAATACTTTCATTTGAACAAGCAGACAAAATATTGATTAAATTTAAGCATTCAGGTTTATTTTGTAATTGATCCTTGTCATCAGGAATAAGGTCTGAGTCAGACTTTGCCTTTTTTATTTTAGAACTTATATCATCATCACTATCAGTTAATAAAATTCTAGAAAATCCAGATGCATCAGATTTTGACATCTTTTTAGTTCCATCTCGAAGGCTCATTACTCTTGTCGCATTTCCATAAATAAGTGGTTCTGGCAGTGGAAAGAAGTCTACTTTAAAATCATTATTAAATTTTTGTGCAATGTCTCTTGATAGTTCTAAATGTTGTTTTTGATCATCACCCACGGGAACATGCGTTGCAAGGTAAGCAAGAATATCAGCTGCCATTAAATTAGGGTAAACCATTAAACCAACACTTACGTTTTCTTTATTCTTACCAGCTTTATCTTTAAATTGTGTCATTCTATTTAGCCAACCAATTCGACTAACACAATTAAATACCCAAGCAAGCTGAGAGTGTTCTGCTACACTTGATTGTTGAAATATAATCTGTTTTTTATAGTCCACTCCTGCTGCAATAAATGAAGCTAATACCTCAAGTGTGTTTGAGCGAAGCTCAGCTGGATTTTGCTCAACAGTAATGGCGTGTTGATCTACAACACAATAAATACATTCAAATTCTTTTTGAAGCTCTACAAAGTTTTTTATCGCACCAAGATAGTTACCTAAATGCAGGGTTCCTGTTGGTTGAACACCAGAAAAAACTCTTTTTTGGAAACTGCTCATATTCAAATATTATTAAAATTGATATCAGAATTATCTAATAATATCGAGGGACTAAAATCGATAAACACAAAAAACCTAAAAAATAGACATTAAATCTTTTTCTATTGATTTGAGTAATTTTTTATCTTTGATTTTTTGGTTATTGCTATTCGTTAATTGAAAAATATCGAAAACCTTTTCCCCGTATGTGGAAATTTTTGCTGATTGGACACTTATTTGTTTGTCATGAAAAACTCCCAAAATATCCATTAATAATCCAGGCCTATCGCCAGATAATACTTGAAAAGTAGTGACTTGCTTACTCATATCGTTATCAATTGTAATTTGAGGATTTACAGCAAGTTTTTGTAGACCTTTGGTAAATGACCGTAAGGGTTTAAAATCTTTTTGATCAAGAGCGCTCATTACATGTTTAGCTGCTCTTTTCTGTTCGTTTAAATCTAAAACACCTTTATTCAAAAAATTGGTTACCCAAAACACATCAATTACTTGATTGTTATTTAAAGATATTATTCTTGAACTAAGAATATTCGATTGAGAGTGTGTAAACCCCGAAACAATATCTTTTAAAATCCCTGGTCTATTTTTACTTGTGACAACAACAGCACTATATTCTTTATTTTCATAATTAAGAAAATTTACAGAGTTAATAACCTTTGCTTTTTTATTTCTTTGGTAAATTTTAAAGATATCGACGATCATTCTTGATGAAAAAGCTTCCCAGAATTGATTTGGAAATTCATTTATCGAATTTTTTATAAACTTTTTTAAATTAACATCAGATTTTTGTAATACTGATTTCTTCAAAGATTCTTGAACAGAAGTAGAATACGTTTTTGTATCTAGACCTCTTTGCAGAAAATCTCTTGCATTATAAAATAAACTTCTAAGCAGGCTTATTCTCCATTCGTTTAGAACGTTTGGTCCGACAGAGGCAATGTCACATAAGGTAAAAAGAAACAATGAGTTTATTTTTTCTTCTGTGTTTGCAATAGATGTAAATTTAGCAATTGCCTCAGGACTTTGAGTATCATTTTTAAAAGCTGTATCGCTCATTGCTAAATGGTTTTCAACTAACCACAATGTCAATTCTTTCACTTCTTCTGACACAGGAAGTCTTTTTAGGATCTTGTTGGTTAACTCTGTTCCATAAACAGAATGATTTTTTGGCCCCTTCTTTCCAATGTCATGAAATAGTAAAGCAATGTGAAGAGCTTCTCTTGAGGATAACCTGCTATATATTTCATTATAAAAGGATTTTTGTCTTAGCTCATTTAGGTTGTGCAGTGTTAGTAATAAGTGTTCGTCGGTGGTGTAGTGATGATAAATATCAAACTGCACTTGTCCCCAAACTCTACCAAACTCAGGAAATATTTCGCTAAATAGCTGGGTATCATTAAAATCATGAAGGGCCTGTATAGGATTTTTTTTGGAGACGACAATATTTAAAAATGATTGGAGGTGCTGTTTATTTGTGGTTTTTTTTAAAACTTTTCTTTTTTCCTCGACGGTCTTTAAAAAGCGAGGATGAATGAGTAAATTATGTTCCAAGGATTTTTCAAAGACGTTTGCCCATTTTAGTTGAAGGTTTTTAGCGGTATTATTTTTTAAATTCAGAAAACCTTTTTCAATTATAAATTCTTTTTCTAATGATTTAGTTTTAGTGGGTTTTCTTTTATAAATTGTTTTGATTATTAAATCCTCTGGAAGCTTTGAATAAAAGGTTCTTAAGAGAGAATTAATCTTTGCAACATTCACAAACAAATCTTTCATAAAAATCTCCACTCCTTTTTCCTTCTTTTTATCTTTGTAAGAGAGTTTTTTTGAAATTTTTAATTGATTTTCAATAGATAAAACATCGCCTTTGCTTTCGTTAAACAAATGAATAAATGCTCGAATGGTTAAGAGAAATTTCCAAGCATTCTTTAATTCTTTAATTTCCTCTTTGGTATAGATATTAACAGACGTTAAGTCTTCTAATCTATAAATATTAAACATAAAGATTGATACCCACAGTATGGTATGAATATCTCTAAGACCCCCAATACCCTCTTTGATATTCGGCTCTAATTTACTTTTAATTCCTATTCGATAGTCATGTCTTTCAACTAACTCTATAAGCTTTAATTCGCTGAGCTTTAAGGGATTTTGTTTTCCAATTAAAATCTTAATGGACCTAACAAACTCACCATATTGAATTTCATCACCAATAATAAAACGAGTCTCAACAAATTTTGTAATTGTCTTTGTATCTTTCTTAGAATCAATTAATGCCTGTTTAATTGTTAAGAAAGATATTCCAACTTCTAATCCAATATCCCACAGTGTGTTATTTAATTGAGTAATAAAATCTCTCATATTTTTATTAGATTTTTTATAAATAAATAGTAAGTCAACATCACTTTTTGGTGACAAGTCATGTCTGCCGTACCCACCTACAGCGATTAAAGAGAAATCTTCTATTGGATAAATATTATAAATTCCTTTAACTATTTCTTTTACAACTGTATCCACAAGATCTGTATGATTTTTATTAAAATAGAAGCCATCATTAGTTGATGCTAATTTTTGAAATAATTTAACCTTATTTGATTGATACTTCTTTTTTATTTGAGAGATATCTTTCATTAATAAAACTTTAACATTGTATATATGTAATGGTCTCAAGAATCAATTTATGTCATCAATAACTGTTTCAGACGTAATTAGTACTATTCTTCGAGGGCTGAGAGATGTTTATTTTTTGATTAGCTTATATGAATCTACCTCATCAAATAAAAAAAAAATAATCTGTTACCCTAGAAGGCCTTTGAATCCACTTTATACTTTAGCTAAAGTTAGATGGGGCTTGCCAGTTAGGTTTACGTCCTCCCCAGAACTAGCTGACATAGAATTATATTTTTATGACAAAACTAATAGTAACTACCAAGTCTCTGGAAATCCAAAAAAAATAGTAATAAATAAAAATTGCACTGACATCAGTAAATCTAATGTTGATAAAGTTTTCTTAGAGATTTTTGGTTATTCTCTGAGCTTAGATCCAAAAAACTTTCATGGTTCAATTTTAGAAAAATCAGAGCAAAATGCAAAACATGACGGGAAGATTATAAATAGTTCTTCGTTAGGATTTAAAATTTATAAAAATAAGGTTTACCAAAAATTAATTAATAATATTTATAACGAATTTGCTATCGATTATAGGGTCGTATGGGTTAAAGATGAAATTGTATTAGCTTACGTGAAATTTGCTCAAAAAGAATATCGCTTTAAATCTAAAACTGTTTATTCAAAAATAGTCTCAATTTGTTCTTTATTTGAAAATGAAGAGATTAGTTTAATAAATGAATTTTGTAAAAAATTTAAACTAGATTTTGGGGAGTTAGACATTTTAAGAGATAGGGATACGAAAAAAATTTACATTGTTGATGTCAATAAAACTGCTTGGGGTCCGCCAGATAAGATTTCACTTGAGGATGGAAAAAAAGCTATTGCACTTATTAATGACAAGTTTAGAAAAAGCTATTTAATCTAACCCTCCCTATTAATTTAGAGAGGGTAAAATAAATATTACTAATCAATTATAACTTCGTAAATAGCAGTTGAACCCGAAAGTTCATAGGCTCCAATCAATAAAGGAGTTCCTTTTCTGACATGATAAAGTGGAGGTGTCTTGTCGGCAGGTATAAAAACTAATGATTCAGGAGATATGTCACCACCAGTTTGTTTTGTACCATCTCCAAAAAAGTTTCTACCATTAAAATATCCAAGAAATTTTGGTTTTACCATACCAGTAATATCGTACATCATGATACCGCCCTGTCTTTCAAGACCTACAAAAGCTATTGTTCTTCCATCAATTTCTCCAACTGTAAGAGCCTCTGGCTCTGCACCTTTATCGTCACTTCTGTCATCAAAAGATCCCGCATCCTCATTCCAGTTAAAAAAACCTGAAAACGCTGTTCTAACAGCAATATCATTACCGCTATCATAAATAATTTGTCCGGTATTACCGTCTAAAATTGAAAAAGATCTTCCGCCGTAGGTATAGATTTCTTCATAAAAACCGTCACCATCAGCATCTCCCATAGTAGTAGTTGTTTTTAACCTACCGAGATTTGATTTTTTTTGTAGCTCTGAGGCATTAGGAAAGACTGAAGGGTCTAAAGTTAAATCAGCGACCCTTACCTCTTCTGAGAATCCATCGTAATCTTTTGCATCTCCCTCATTAGCCATTAAAACATAATCATACATTTCACCATTAATCTCTTTACTGACAACTACCATGGTGTCTGGTTGATACATTCCTTTAACCGGCCAAGGCTGTATATTAACTCTGTTATCCTTATTCGAAGCATCAAGAGCGGACTGAGACCAATCTTTATAGCCTAAACCAAAGTAATCAGTAACTATGCCCAAACTAATATCTATCTTTGCAATAACGTTATTTTCTTGAAGAGCTACATAAGCTCTTTTAGAGTCACCGCTAACTGCTATAAACTCTGGTTCAGCATCATACAAAAAAGATGATCCAGGTTTTACAATTCTGCCACCCTCTGGAGCCCCATTGTAATAAAAGTTTATATTTCTGATTTTATCTTCACTAGGGCCAACAAACCATTTGTTTAAATCAATAATTGAAACAGATCCTTTGGGATCAACAGTGTAGTCATCATTTGGCTCACCCTCATTGGCGACCAATGCATATTTCCCATCCGGAGTAAATACAACATTATCAGGCAGCGCACCTACTGAGTACCCAAAAGCCAATTTTAATGTATTAAGATTATAGAACAAAACAGCACCATTGTCTTGTTTGTCTTCTGCCTCGATTGCTAAAGCAAGCAAACCTGCTTGTTCTGAAACAGCAACACTGTTTATTCCACCAACACCTGCTCTTGGTTTGATTGAAATTAATTTTTCTGTATATGGTAATCTTGTAATATCTAAAACATCTATAGATTTTGTTAGATTGTTTGTTACAAATATTCTGTTTCTTTGAGAGTCGTAAGCTAAAATTTCTGATCCACCTTCGTCCCATGAAAAAGTTGAATAGCCTGAGATTTTATTAAGTTCCAATGCATTTACATTGAAAAAAACAAAGCTTAAAAGCATTGATAATAATAATTTCATTATTTTTTCTCCAAATACCAAAGAATATTAGATTTATTGATTATGTAATTTTAATTAAAAAAATATTAATCTAATATTAAAATTTTCTAATTAGGTTATAAAGCTGTTCAGTTTTGCCTGATTTTGGTACTTTTTGAATAGACGAAACCTTTTTTTGCTCTGCCAATGTTAAAGATTTAAGATCAAGCTGTTTTAATAAAAAAGAAGAACCCTTAGTTATAGAGTATAAAAAATTTAATACACACCCAATCTGATAAGCTAACTTTTTTTCGTCACTTGATAAATAAGATAAATAGGTACTTAATTCTTTTTCAATAACCCTTTGGTCTAAGATATTTTTCGTGTGCCTTAAATACACTAAATATGCAATAAATACTTTTTCTGATTGTTCTATTCCTACTAGAGGACTATTTAATATTAGGTTGAATGCATAAGAAGCTCTAATTTTGGCTGTTTGCTCCCATCCCAAATCTGAAATAATGCATGAGAGTTTTATTACTCTCAGTTGGTTAGGGGACATTTTTAAATTTATAAATTTTAAATAAACATTTTTAATCCAAGCAAAAGTCTTTTTATTAAATATTAAAAAACGACATCTACTTTTAGCTATTAATTCTAAAGAAATTTCAGTTGGATCTAAAAGCCTTTGCTTTTTGGGAAGATTTTCGTAAATGAAACCCTCTCTAATCCCGTATCTTGGATAAATAAACTGCTCGCAGTTTGATAATTTTAACACCTTGTCCAATACTTCTATTGCAATATGAATATGTTTTATTCTGTCGACAGAAATTTTCGGAATTTTTTGTAGGTCGTCAATCCCAATTTTTTGTAATTCTGATTTTAATTCATAAAAATTTTTCCGAGAGATACTCAAGTTGTGTATTTCATTAAAGGGCAATTTATTAAAATAAATATAACATCTTGCAATTGTCCTAAATGCTCCACCAATTAAATAGAAGATTTTTTGATTTTTATGTTTTGAATTTATTTCTTTGTTAATTTTTTTATGCTCTTTATGTTCTTTAGTGAAGTTTAATATACCCAAAGGAAAAGAAGATATATTTTTAATTTTATGTGGTGTTATTTGTGCTAATTCAAGACTGCCACCTCCCATATCAATAATGGTCCCATTGGCCCTAGGTATTGCAGAACGAACGCCTAGTGTGGCATAGGAGGCCTCTTGTCTTCCAGATAAAGTTAAAACTTTTCCCTTAAAAACTTTTTGTATCTTATTTGTAATTTGTTTTTTGTTAGAAGCATTTCGAATTGCTGCAGTACACAAAGCGACAGAGTGGTTAGGTTTTATTTCTTCAATTATTGAGTTAAAAAAAATTATTGAGTTGATACATTTTTTTTCAGCCTCTTTGCTGATCAATTTTGTTTTTGGAAGGTATTCACCTAACCCACAAAAAAATTTTTTATTATAGAGCACATCAGGGCTTCTCATATTGCCCCTAAATACACACAATCTTACTGAATTTGACCCTATATCTATTACTGCAATAGAATCTTTTTTATTAAGCATATTATATTGCATATATTTAACAGATGATTGAAAAAAAACTATTTTTATTACGTCACGCTAAATCCTCTTGGAAAAATTTAGAATTAGACGATCATGAAAGACCATTATCTGAGAGGGGGATTTTTAGTTGCAAAGTAATGGCAACGCATATTTTTAAAAAACTAAATTTTAAAGATATCTCAATTTTTTCATCGAATTCAAAAAGAACACAAGAGACTTGCAAAAAAATATTTAAAGACTCAATTAAAGTTAATTTTGAAAGTGAACTATATACTTTCAACTTTAACGATTTAATTAAATGGATAAAAAAAATTAAAATTAACAAAAATTTAATGATAGTAGGTCATAATCCAGCTTTGATTGATTTAATTAACTATATTGCAAAAGATAAAATAATAAAATTTCCAACATGTGCATTTTGCGAGATTAATCTATATATTAATTCCTGGAGTGAGATAAAAAAAAATACTGGTGAAATTAAAGAACTACAATTAGTAAAAAGACTTAAAAGTTATAATTACAAGAATGAATAAGTATTTTAATAGAGAAATATCCTGGCTAAAATTTAATGAGAGAGTAAATGAATTATCCTATGATAAAAACGTCCCAATTTTAGAACGACTAAATTTTATAAGTATTGCTGCATCAAACTTAGATGAATTTTTTTCAGTAAGAGTGGCTGGATTAATTGAACAGTTAAAACTCACTCCTAATAAAAAAAGTTTTGATGGAATGAAGATTGAGGATCAAATTAAAATTGTTGACTCATTAACAAGAGGTTTGATTAAAAGGCAAAATGAATCGTATGGTCAAATTGAAAAAGAATTAAAAAAAAATAAAATCTATATTTTAAGAGATAAGTTTTTAAAAAAACATTTGTCCCACATAAAAAATTATTATTTGAATGAAATTATTTCGATTCTGACACCAATTACAGTTGATAGCACACACCCTTTGCCCTTTATACCAAATTTAAGTTTGTGTCTTATCGCTAAAATTAAAAATAAAAAATCAAAAAAAGAATTTATCTCAGTTATGAGAGTATCAGATTTAAAACAACGCTTTCTTAAAATTATTGATAAACAGGGTATTTATTTTTATCCCGTAGAGTCAATAATTAACAATTATGTTGGGGATGTATTCCATGATTTTGATGTTATTGATACAAATCTATTCCGCGTAATAAGGGACAGTGATTTAGAGGTTTTGGAGGAGGCAGACGATCTTATCAGAGAGTTTAAAAAACTTGTCAGGGAAAGAAAAAGAGGACAGGTAATCAGATTAGATGTTCAAAAAAGTCTTAATAATAATTTTAAATCATTCATCATTAACGAGTTGAATGTATCTGAAAATGAAATTTTTGAATACGAAGATCTACTGGGGTTCGACCAATTATCAGAAGTCTTTGGAAATATAAAAAACAAGAATTTAAATTATAAAAAATTTAAACCTCGTTTCCCACAGCGAATAAATGATTTTGGCGGTGATTGTTTTGCAGCAATCAAAAAAAAGGATTTAGTTGTACACCACCCTTTTGAGTCTTTTAATGTTGTTGTTAGTTTTTTAGATCAAGCATCAAACGACAAAAACGTTGTGGCAATTAAGCAAACTTTGTATCGTACTAGCGATCAATCGCCAATCATTGATGCACTCATTCGTGCTGCTGATGCTGGTAAATCTGTAACAGCAGTTGTTGAGTTAAAAGCAAGGTTTGATGAAGAAAAAAATCTACAGTGGGCATCAAATTTGGAAAAAGCTGGAGTTCAAGTAGTGTATGGTTTTTTAAATCTAAAAATTCATGCAAAAGTTTCCTTAGTTACTAGAAGAGAAAAAAAAAATTTAGTCCATTACGTTCACTATGGTACTGGTAACTATCATCCTCAAACAGCAAAGGTTTATACAGATCTATCATTTTTTACTTGTAATAAAGATCTAGCATCTGATGCTATAAAATTATTTCATTATATGAGTAGTTACAACATGGCAAAAGATTTTAAACGAATATCTTTCTCTCCATATAACTTAAGACAAAAACTATACGAACATATTGACTACGAAATAGGTTTATCAAAAATTAAAAAGCCAGCTAACATATGGATCAAGATGAATAATTTAGTTGATCAAGAAATAATTAACAAACTTTACGAAGCATCTAAAGCAGGAGTGAAAATTACTTGTTTAATTAGAGGTATCTGCTGCTTAGTTCCTGGTGTTAAAGGAATGTCAGAAAACATAGAAGTTAAAAGTATTGTAGGAAGATTTTTAGAGCATTCACGTGTAGTTTGTTTCGGAAAAGGCAATAAACTACCCAGTAAAAAAGCAAAAATTTATATTTCATCTGCTGACTGGATGACTAGAAATTTTGACAGGCGCGTGGAAACATTAGTTCCTATCGATAACAAAACTGTTCACGAACAAATTTTATATCAAATTATGTACACTGCCATTAACGATAATCAAAATACTTGGATACTCGACTCAGATGGAAATTATCAAAAAATAAACTCTAAACTAAAAATAGACTCACATAAATATTTTATGACCAACCCTAGTCTCTCAGGGAGAGGCACTGCTGCCAAAAAGGTCTATAAAAAAATAGAAAAACAATAAAATGTTATTTGTATTTTCTATTGCTGTTCTCTCATTAAACTTATTTTTGTTTTTTAGTACTTCAATTAATATTTTTTTAATATCAATTATTTCTCAGAGTTTAGTTTATTTCATTTCTTATTATTTCTTTGAGAGCTATCTTGAAAAAAAAACTTTTGACCTAAGAAAATCTGACAATATGTTATTTACAAAAGTCCGAAATATTTTAGAAGAGACTCTTTTAGACAAAGAAAGACGCATCGAAGTTGGTGACAAACAAAGTTTGGAGTATCAAGACATTCTTAACTCCTTAGACCTCTCAATAGTTATTATAGATTACGATTATAATATAATATTCGTTAATAATATTTTCAAAGAGACATTTAATTTAGAAAATGCAGATAACCTTAAAATAGGTTTAAGAGACTTATCTTTGTCTGAAAATCTAAGTAACGCACTTAAAACTAAATCAAAAAAAAATTTTGAGTGGAACAGATTAATACCAAATGACCGATATTACGACGTTACAGGATTTCCAATTAACGATTTTTTTTGCGTTGCTTTTAAAGACATTACTGCAATTAAAAATCTTGAGATGGTAAGAACTGACTTCGTAGCTAATGTAAGTCACGAATTAAAAACTCCACTCTCTTCAATAATAGGATATTTAGAAACACTTTTAACTGTTGACGATGAAAAAAATAAAAAAAAATTTATTTCAATTATTCAAGATCAGTCAAATCGAATGAACTCTTTGATTGATGATCTATTAAGTTTAAGTTCCATCGAGAATAAAAAAACTAATGAGAATGACCAATTTTGTAATTTATTAAATACCGTTAAAATTGGAATAAACTCATTGGAGTCAAAAATTTTAAAGAAAAAAATAAATGTTGATATTAATTTAGACCAATCTCTTTTAGTTGGATGTCCTCATGAAGAATTTATTCAAGTGGTTGTCAATATCGTTAACAACGCTGTTAAATATTCAAAAGATGGTGCTAAAATTTTAATTAAAGCTCGTGAAAAAATGAATACTAGCAATATGACTGAATATGTCGAAATTTCCTTCAAGGATAATGGCATAGGCATTGCAGAAGAGCACATCTCAAGGCTTACCGAGAGATTTTACAGAGTGGACAGTGCTCGATCCAAAGAGGTTGGTGGTACTGGATTAGGCCTTTCAATTGTGAAACATATTTTGAATAAAAACATGGGTTTTATTGACATAAAAAGTGAAGTTGGAAAAGGCTCAGAGTTTTTAATCACAATTCCAAAGCATGCTTAATAAAACTTTAACATATTTGTAACATAAGATTTACTTCTAATGGATATTTTTAGCTCAATTTAAACAACATAAAGGAACTTAACTATGAAAAAATCTATGTTAACTTTTCTTGCTCTAGCAGTAAGCGTACTTTTCTCTGCTGAAACTTTTGCAAGAGATCAAATTAATATTGTTGGCTCATCAACAGTATACCCATATGGAACAGTAAACGCACAAAGACTCGGCGAGTCAGGTTTTAAAACCCCCACTTACAATCCAATTGGAACTGGTGGTGGAATGAAAGCATTTTGTGCTGGTGTGGGAGTTGAATTTCCAGATATTACTGGAGCGTCACGACCAATGAAAGCTAAAGAAGCTAAATTATGTCTTGAAGCCGGTGTAACAAACGTAATTGAAGTGATGTGGGCTAATGACGGTATTACTTTTTCTCACTCCAACGAAGCAGAACCTTTTTCTCTAACAAGAGAAGAAATCTTTACAGCTATGGCTGCAAAAGTTGTTGTTGATGGTGAAGTGGTCGAAAATCCATATCAAACTTGGAACGAAATTAACCCAAGCCTTCCTGCATATAAAATTGAAGTATTAGTAGCTCCTCCAACCTCAGGAACAAGAGATGCATTTGATGGTAAAGTAATGGAAGCTGGATGTACATTAGAAGCAGTAACTGGCAGTGACGATGGATGTACTGATTACAGAGAAGATGGAAAAATCATCGAGATGGGTGAGAATGACACTCTTATTGTTCAAAAACTAGTTGAGGATCCAGAACGTTTTGGTTACTTTGGTTATTCTTATCTAAAAGACAACGGAGATAAATTACAACCATCTACTGTTGAGGGAGTAGTACCATCTGCTGAATCCATTGCAACTTATGAGTATCCAATGGCAAGACCTCTTTTCATATACTTAAAAGCAGATCACATCGGGGTTGTACCTGGCATTCAGGAGTTTGCACAAATGATGGTAAGTGATGAAGCAATTGGTGATAACGGTTACCTAACAAAAATTGGTGCTGCACCTATGGTACCAGACCTTATCAATAGAGTAAGAAACGTTACTGACAGCTTAGATGCAATGGGATTTGATATTGCAGCATGTGCTGAAAAAAAACATCCATTAAAAGATGCTGGTTACGCTTTTTCAAGCGGACTTTGTAAGTAAGCATTAATTAATTATCTTATTTTTAAGGGGCAAGATTTCTTGCCCCTAAGACAAAATCAGTTTATAGAGGAATAGGACAGTATGCTTTATTTATCACTTGTTTTTGTTTTTATACTTTCTTACTCTTTTTACTTCTATGGTAAAAAAAGAGCATTAAGCCTAAAATTTAAAAAAAATGAAAATCTTTCCTCTCTTCCAGATTATTATGGATATTACGTTGTCCTTTTAGTTTTTTTTCCAGCAATAATTATTTGGTTCTTTTTACTTATTTTTAAATCAAACTTTCAAGAGATGTTTGTAATGTCCCCTGTGTTATTTCCAGATGTCGCTACATGGAGCTCTGGAAAATTCGGTTTAATTATGAATAAGATTAGCAACCTATCTATAATTGTTAATTTACCAGAAATTGATTTGACCGTAGGCGATAAATCAATTTTAAAAATGGCCAGTGAGAGTGAGATAATTGCAGCAAAAAATTTAGCAAATTTTGACAAGATCTACGGATGGTCGAATTTAACTCTATTTATTATTCTACCTGTGCTTTTAGGATTTTTGGCTACGAAATCAATATCAGGAAAACTAAATGCACAGCCAATTGTTGAGAAAATAATTTCATATGTTATCAAGGGCAGTTCTTATATTGCAATATTCATTACTTTTGGAATCTTCTTTTCTCTTGTTTTCGAGGCCATTAATTTTTTTCGGTACGTAAATTTTATGGACTTTTTCTTTAATACGGCATGGAATCCCAATAGAGCTTTTGTTATCAATGCATCAGAAGGCTTCGATCAAGAGGCTTTAAAAGAGGCTTTTGGTTTTGTACCTTTGCTTACCGGAACGCTTTTAATTGCATCTGTTGCCATGTTAGTCGCTGTTCCTTTAGGACTGCTAACAGCAATTTATTTAGCAGAGTATGCGTCATCAAAAGTAAGAGATATAGCTAAACCAATAATTGAAATTCTTGCTGGCATACCCACAGTTGTTTATGGATTTTTTGCTGCTTTATCACTGGCACCTTTCATAAAAGATGTCGGTGAAGGCGTTGGATTACCGGTGTCCGCTGAAAGTGCTCTAGCTGCAGGTTTAGCGATGGGTGTTATGATCATACCTTTTGTTTCCTCTCTTAGTGACGATGTCATAAAAGCAGTTCCTCAATCTTTAAGAGAGGGTTCTTATGCAATTGGAGCAACTAAATCAGAAACTATTAAAAAAGTAATTTTACCAGCAGCTCTAGCTGGAATAATGGGCTCATTTTTATTAGCTATATCTAGGGCAATAGGTGAGACAATGATTGTCGTTATGGCCGCCAGCCTAAGAGCAAATCTTACTTTTAATCCCTTGGAGCCAGCGACTACAATAACAACACAGATTGTTACAAGTTTGATAGGAGATGTCGAGTTTGATAATCCAAAAACCTTAGTTGCTTTTGCTTTAGGCCTAACTTTATTTGTAATGACATTAATTCTTAATATTGCTGCTATAACAATAGTAAAAAAGTACAGAGAAAAATATGAGTAGTTTAGAAAAGAGACTTGCAGCAGAGAAACGTTTCAAATTTTATGGAATGTTTGCGATGACTCTCTCTTTGTTCTTCGTGCTTATTTTAATGTATAAAATTTTTTCTACCGGCAGTGGTGCTTTTGTTAGAACAACTATTAATGCTGATGTTTATTTTGACCCAAATTTTATAGAGGTTTCTAGTAACTCCTCCAAAAAAGAAATAATGAAAGCATCTTATGTTGATCTTGCTGATCAAGTGATTAACCAAAACCATCCTGGATTAGATGAAGAAAATTTTATTAAAGTCAGAGAAATGTACACAAGAAAATTTGATTATCAGCTGAGAGATTATATTGCAAACAATCCAAATGTAATTGGAAAAACTGTCAATTTAGATATATCTGCCTCATCAGATCTTGACCAAATTGTCAAAGGAAACTATCCAAGAAATGTTCCCGAAGCACAACGAAAAATAAATGATTATCAACTTTCTATCTTAGACTCTTTAGACTCCAAAGGTAAAATGTCTAAGACATTCAATTTTTGGTTTTTCACAAATGGAGACTCAAGAGATCCAGAAACAGCCGGAATACTTGGAGCACTTATGGGGTCTTTTTATGCTTTATTGATCTGTTTTAGTTTCGCTTTTCCAATCGGACTTTTGGCTTCTGTGTACTTAGAGGAATTTGTTAAACCAGGAAAAATAACTGACATTATTGAAGTAAATATAAATAACCTTGCGGCGGTTCCCTCTATTGTTTACGGACTTTTAGGCTTAGGTATGCTAATTGGAGTTTTTGGGATGCCATATCAAGTCCCTTTAGTTGGAGGATTAGTTTTAGGTTTTATGACTTTACCAACAATTATTATAGCATCTAGGGCATCGCTCAGAGGCGTCCCCCCTTCAATTAGAGAGGGAGCACTTGCTGTGGGGGCTACTAAAATGCAAACTGTATTTCATCATGTAATCCCTTTATCTTTGCCAGGTACTCTTACTGGAACAATTATTGGAATGGCACAAGCTTTGGGTGAGACAGCCCCTTTATTATTGGTAGGTATGGTTGCTTTTGTGATGGAAATACCGGGAGGGGCATTCGACCCTGCCACTGGTCTTCCTTCACAAATATATCTATGGTCTGAGAGCGCTGAAAGAGGTTTCCTCGAAAAAACATCTGCAGGAATAATGCTACTTTTATCTTTTTTGATTATAATGAATACTGTGGCAGTGTTGGTAAGAAGAAAATTGGAGGTGAAATGGTAGATCAAAACAGCAATTATGCTTTGCAAACAAGTGAGGTATATGTCCACTATGGAAAAAAAATGGCAATCAATAACGTTGCTCTTAATTTTCCAAAAAATGAAGTAACTTCTCTTATAGGACCCTCAGGTTGTGGTAAGTCGACATTTTTGCGATGTTTAAACCGTATGAATGATGTAATAGATATTTGTAATGTTAAAGGTAAGTTTTTGTTGAATGGCAATGTTGATATATATAGCCCTGATATACAGGTAGAAACTCTTCGCGAAAAAGTTGGAATGGTTTTTCAAAAACCCAATCCTTTTCCAAAAACTATTTATGAAAATGTTGCCTACGGACCAAAAATTCATGGTATTGCTTCTTCTCAAAATGAATTAGATGAAATAGTAAAAGACTCACTTCACAGAGCGGGTCTTTATGAAGAGGTAAAAGATAGAATGGATGATATTGCTACCGGTTTATCAGGAGGACAACAGCAAAGATTGTGCATTGCAAGAGCGATTGCTATAAGACCGGAAATCATTTTGATGGACGAACCTTGTTCTGCATTAGATCCAATAGCAACCGCAAAAATAGAAGATTTAATTAACGAATTGAAAGAAAATTACACAATTATTATAGTAACTCATTCTATGTCTCAAGCATCACGAGTATCATCTAAAACTGCGTTTTTTCATTTAGGTAACCTTGTCGAATATGGAGAAACTGGTAAGATATTTACAAAACCTGATAAAGAACAAACAAATGACTACATAACTGGAAGGTTTGGTTAAAATGGAAACAGCACACACAGATAAAAACTTTGAACAAAAGTTAAATCATCTTACAGATAATTTAATTAAAATGAGTAATATTGTTGAGAAACAAATTGAAATTGCAGTAAATGTTATTAAATCTAAAGACTCATCTGATGCACAGACAACACAGAATCTTGATGAACAAGTTGATGAAGTGGAAAGAGATGTTAGGGATTTAAGTTTCGAAATTATGACTTTACATAGACCCGTTGCCAGTGATTTAAGACTAGTTTTCACTGCCCTCAAAGTTTCAAAAGAGCTTGAGAGAATGGGAGATCACTCTAGAAATTTAGCAAAAAGAGCTATTTCAATTTCTTCTTCATTTGACGAGGATTTAACGGACCAAATGCATAATTTAGGTAAAGGTGTCCAAAAAATGGTTAATCAAACACTTGAGAGTTTTTTTAAAAAAGATGAGGTACAGGCAAGGATCTCATGGAATCAAGATGCAGAAATTGACAGGCAGTACAAATCTTTATTATCTGATTTAATAGAAAGAATGCACAATAAAGAAACAAGTGTTGTTGATGAAGGCACTAAGCCAATTTTAATTGCAAAGTCCTTAGAAAGAATAGGTGATCATGCTACTAACATAGCTGAAGAGGTCATTTTTAACATTACAGGTCATTATATTGATTTAAAAAAATCTGATTTTGAATGACAGACAAGATTTTAGTTGTAGAGGATGAAAAACCAATCTCAGAATTAATTGGATTTCATTTAGAACAACAAAACTACCAAATAAAATTTTCATACGACGGAGAATCTGCAATCCAAGAGATCGAACATTGGCTGCCTGATTTAATTTTATTAGATTGGATGCTACCAAATATATCGGGCATTGAAGTTTTAAAGAGAATTAAAAGAAAAGATAATCTAAAAAAAATTCCAATTATAATGTTAACAGCTAAAGGTCAAGAGGATGATAAAATTAGAGGTTTTGAATTAGGTGTGGAGGATTATGTAACCAAACCTTTTCTTCCAAGTGAGATCCTTGCTAGAATTAAATCATTACTTAAAAGAACAAAAGCAAGAGAAGAGAACGACTCACTCAAGTTTCATGATATTAACATTAATCTTACCAACAGAAGGGTATCAAGGGGTGAGAGAAAATTAAATTTAGGACCGACTGAATTTAATCTTTTAAAATTTTTTATTGAAAATAAAGGTAGAGTCTATTCTAGGCAGCAACTATTGGATAATGTTTGGTTAAATGACGCTTACGTTGAACCTAGAACAGTTGATGTTCACATAAGAAGACTCAGAAAAGAGCTGAATTTACCAGGAGAAAAAGATTTCATTCGAACAGTTAGATCCGCTGGCTACTCTATCGATTCAGAAAATTAAAATGATTAAAATTCTTGTACTTTGTACAGGTAACTCTTGTCGATCAATTATAACAGAGGGGCTTTTAAACCATTATGGTAAAGACTTTTTTAATGCTTATAGTGCAGGAAGCCACCCTGCAGGATATGTGCATCCATTAAGTATCAAAACATTAGAAAAAAATAAAATTTTCCTAGACAATTTTAAAAGTCAATCATGGAATGATTTTTCAGATATTAATTTTGATTTGGTTATTACTGTGTGTGATAATGCAGCTGGAGAAACTTGCCCCCTGTATCTCAAAAATACATTAAAGGCACATTGGGGTGTAGCTGATCCTGCAAAATTTAAAGGCACTGAAGAGGAAGTTGAGATAGAATTTTTAAAAGTATTCAATGTTCTTAAAAAAAGATGTCTTGCACTAGTTCAAAATTATAAGCAAAACAACTTATTAAATATCGATCAAATAAAAGAAATTGGAAATTTAATCTAAATTTAACTTTAATTTAATATAAATGATTATTTTATTAGGTGGAAGATTGGCATTTCCCCTGTGATTGAAACATAGACCTCCTCTACTTGTAGAAAAATCATGTCAATCTTCCCAAATTAATTAAATAAACCTAAGAATAAAACTATTCCATAGGCTGTTAGAGATAAAAAAATTGCAGCAGAGCCCAAATCTTTAGCTTTCTTTATTTTGTTTGACTTATCCATAGTAATTTTATCACAGGTATATTCTATTGCAGTGTTTAGAGCCTCAATACTAAGTATGAGCAAAGGTAAAATTATCAGCCAAAGTATGAACAAAAGAGCCGGTTGAAAAATTACGATGTATAGAGCAGACAAGGGAAGCAATAATAGCTCTCTTCTTGCTGCTTTTTCTTGAAGGAGAATTTTTAGGCCTTCAATTGAACACCAAAAAGCATCTACTATATTTTTATTTTTAAAATCCATATCTGAAGTTTAACTACTTATGTGAAGTTTTTGTTAAATCTTGACTTTTTATTTTCAACTAACCTTTTTTTAACTCTCCATCTAAGATTGCTTCGAACAATATATCCAATACAGTTTTGAGACCCACATCGACACGGGTGATCCTCGAAACAAAACATGTCATATCCATAGTCGTAGGACAGCTCCTCGCCTTTCTTAATATCTTTAATTGCGCTAATCCATATTTTTCCTTTGATGATATCAGTTTCACAATTAGGGTCGCAGGAATGATTAATATATTTTGCTAAATTCCATGTTACTTTTCCATTGATGTCGTATTTTTGATTCAGTGTAAAAATGTAAACAGACCCGACTGTTTTAGCCCTTTTGTTTGCCTCTATGTGAACATCAGCAATCTTGTCGGATTGAGCTTTAGTTATCTTTAACCCGCGATATTCAATGATTCTAGTGCCAGCACTGATATCAGCTTTTGCAAAAAGACCAGATGCATGAATTTTAGAATTTTTTCTAATATAAAGCTTTTGTGAAGAGTCCATTTAATAAAACTTTAACAATCCTCAATACTATCAATCGTAGATATATCTATTTTTAGATTCTATGCAAATCAAAAAACATCGATCTATATTTATTTCAGACATTCATATTGGCATACGTGCTTCAAAAGTAAAGGAGCTCTTACACTTTTTAAAATATAATGATTGTGATCATCTTTATTTACTTGGAGATATTATAGACGGATGGCGTCTAAAAAAAAATTGGTTTTGGAATCCTGATTTTAATACTTTCATACAAAAAGTTTTACGAAAAGCACGCTCAGGTACCAAAGTCTATTATATACCTGGAAACCATGATGAAGTTTTTTCAGATTATTGTGGTTTTTCATTTGCAAACATTAAAGTTCGAAAAAATAGAATTCATACAACAGCGAACAATAAAAGACTTCTCTTAATGCATGGGCATGAATTTGATGGAATAGTTCTAAATTCAAAATGGTTAGCAAAGATAGGTGCCGTCCTTTATGACTACTCTGTTTGGTTTAATAATATTTTAAATTTCTGTCGAAGAAAACTTGGTCTTTCGTATTGGTCTTTATCAGGATATTTAAAAACACGAGTAAAAGATGCTCAACGATATATTGAAAATTTTGAAAATGCATGTCTTGAGAGAATAAAAAAAAATAATTGTGATGGAATTGTTTGTGGTCATATTCACCATCCCCAAATAAAAAAAATTGGTGACAAGACATATCATAATCTAGGAGATTGGGTAGATAGCTGTAGTGCAATGGTTGAGGACTTTAAAGGCAACTTGGAGTTAGTCTTTTGGAATGAAAAAAAAATCCAGTCTTTAGAAAAACAAACTCTTAATAAGGTATCTGTAGCTTGAAATTATTATTAGTAACAGATGCATGGAAACCTCAGGTAAACGGCGTCGTCCGTTCTTATCTGAATACCATACCGGAATTGGAAAAAATGGGTATGCAGGTAGAAGTAATACACCCTGAGTTATTTAAAGTTCGCTTTGGCCTTCCTTCGTATAATGAGATTAAAGTTGTGATTACTCGCAAAAAAACATTGAAAAATATGATGGATCAGATCAATCCTGATCATATTCACATTGCTACAGAGGGGCCCCTAGGTTTTTTGGCCAGAAAAATATGTCTTTCAGAAAAAATTATTTTTACAACTTCATTTCATACTCGTTTCCCTGAGTATATTCAACAACGTATAAAAATACCTGCAAGTTTCTTTTACTTCTTCATAAAGCATTTTCACAATAAAGCGAAAAAAGTTCTTGTTCCTACCCCATCCATGCAGGCCGAATTAATAAATATGAATTTTAAAAATACCGTTGTTTGGTCAAGAGGTGTCGATCATCAAAAATTTGGCAACTATCAAAAATTAGACTTAGGCCCGGGGCCAATATTTTCTTATATCGGTCGAGTGGCTACTGAAAAAAATATTCAAGCTTTTTTAGATTTAGATTTAGAAGGTACTAAAGTTGTCGTTGGCGATGGACCACAGTTAAATAAACTAAAAAAAAAATATACAGATATAAAATTTGTTGGTTACCAGTTTGGCCAGAATTTAGTGAATTACTATGCTAGTTCAGATGTAATGGTTTTCCCTAGCAAGACTGATACCTTTGGAAATGTGGTAACTGAGGCAAATGCAACCGGCACACCAGTCGCTGCTTATGATGTAACAGGTCCTAAAGATATTATTGTTAATGGGGTCAACGGTTTTATTGGTGATAACTTAAAAGATAATGTTTTGAATTGTTTGACTATCGATCGAAAAAAATGTCAAGAATATACAAAAAAATTTAACTGGTATGAGTGTTCCAAGGTTTTTTATGATAATATTGTGGCTTGAACTTTACACATACTCTATCTGATTCTAAAAATTGGATTATCAATCATAAAGACCAACTAGAGATTAATTGGAGTGAAAAAGATATTGAGCTTCACCTCAATAAAGAAACAAGTTTTAATATTTATCTTCTGGATCAAACTAACGTCAAAGGTGCTTTGATAGGACATTTTTTATATCAAGATCAAAAGGTCAGTGAATTTGAAATTTTACATATTGCTGTTTTGCCTGAATTTAGAAACCAAGGGTTGGGAAGAATGATTTTAGAAGAGCTTGAAAAACAACTCAAAAGTACTGGAAAATCATTTAAAATCTTTCTGGAAGCGAGTGCTATTAATAAATTTGCTATTAAACTTTATGAAAAATTAGGCTATAAAGCCTACAATGAAAGAAAAAACTATTATCGGAGTAAGTCTATAAACGCTCCAAATACGCAAGACGCAATTTTGTTTGCAAAATCCCTTAATGCCATCAAATAAGAAATTTTATATTAGAACATTTGGTTGTCAGATGAATGTTTATGATTCTGATAAAATGAAAGATATTTTTCTTTCTCATAATATCAATCAAACCGATGACTTTCAAAATGCAGACTATGTAGTTTTAAATACTTGCCACATCCGTGAAAAGGCAACAGAAAAAACATTTTCAGATTTAGGAAAAATTCATAAAAAAGGAAAAGAAGACCAAAAAGTTATTGTTGCCGGTTGTGTAGCTCAAGCTGAAGGTGAATTAATTCAAAAAAGGGCACCCTACGTGGACTTAGTGATCGGACCACAATCCATTCAGTCATTAAATAAATTCTTAGATAAAAATAATTTACCTAAGACCTCTATCACTGAATTTGATGTGAATGAAAAATTTGACACACTCAATCATATTAAAACGAATACATCGAATAAATCTGCATTTGTGACTATCCAAGAAGGCTGTGATAAGTTTTGTCATTTCTGTGTTGTTCCTTATACAAGGGGGTCAGAATACTCAAGAACAGTTAAGGAAATCTCTGATGAGGTTAAATCTTTAATTGATCAGGGTGTGGTGGAATTCACACTTCTAGGTCAAAATGTTAATGCCTATCACGGTTTAGACACTCAAGGTCAATCAAATAATCTAGCATCTCTTATTAACAGTATTAGTTTAATAGATGGAGTTGAAAGAATTACTTATTCTACAAGTCACCCTGTGAATATGACTGATGATCTAATTTCCCTTCATGGTGAAAACTCAAAACTTATGCCCTATCTTCACCTTCCTGTTCAATCAGGTTCTGACAAAGTTTTAAAATTAATGAATAGAAAACATACCAGGGATTATTATTTTGAAATCATCGAAAAGGTTAGAAAAGTAAAACCCGATATAGCACTTTCTTCCGATTTTATTATTGGTTTTCCTGGAGAAACAGACAAAGATTTTGAAGACACAATCGATCTAATTGAAAGAGTTAAATACATGAATTCTTATTCTTTTAAGTATAGCCCAAGACCAGGTACACCTGCAGCCGATCGTGAAGAAATAGATGAAGCAATTCTCAATGAGCGATTAAAGATCACACAAGATTTACTCAATGAACAACAAATTGAATACAACAACCAGTTTGTAAAAAAGACAGTGCAAGTATTAATTGATGGTGCTGGTAAACACACGGGACAAATCAAAGGCAAGTCACAATTTAACCAAAGTGTAGCCCTGCAGGGAGAAAAAGAAACAATAGGTCAAATAATTCCTGTGCAAATCAAAGAGGTTTTAACACACTCATTATTGGGAGAAAAAATTTAGTTGAGTCCTGTAAATATTTCTTCCCATCAAAAACAACTCGAGTTTGAGGATAATCAATTTCTATCAAGCCTATTTGGTTACCACGATAAAAATTTAAAGGTCTTAGAGAATAAATTTAAAGTAAAGCTATACACAAGAGGCAACCTTCTATCTATAAAAGGTAATAGAGATCCAGTTGAAAAAGCCTACTTTATTATTCAAGGCTTATATCAAAAATTGAAGAATAACGATATTTCTGCAGAAGAAATAGAAAACAATATTGATCTAGCAAAACCTACATATATCAAAGAACAAATCGAACAAGATCAGAAATTTCAAATCAATACAAAATTAAAAACAATTTATCCCAAGACTAAAAACCAAGAGCTCTTTTTAAAAGAAATGAGATCAAAAGATGTCGTTTTTGCTGTTGGTCCAGCGGGAACAGGAAAAACTTACTTAGCTGTTGCATATGCAGTTAGTCTTTTTGTAGAAGGAAAAATTAATCGATTAATATTATCAAGACCAGCAGTTGAAGCGGGTGAACGATTAGGTTTTTTACCTGGAGATATGAAAGAGAAAATTGATCCCTATTTACGACCACTTTACGATGCCTTGTATGAGATGATGCCAGGTGAGGAAATTGACCGAAAAATGGTGAATAATCTAATAGAAATAGCTCCTCTTGCTTTCATGAGAGGAAGAACATTAAATAAATCTTTTATAATTTTAGATGAAGCACAAAACACCTTATCGACACAGATGAAAATGTTCTTAACTAGATTAGGACAAAACTCAAAAATGGTTATCACTGGAGATTTAAGTCAAAAAGATTTACCCGATAATGCAAAAAGTGGAATGCAGGATGCAATGGAAAAATTAGAAAAAGTTAAAGACATCGGGTTTGTTCATTTAAATAGTAGTGATGTATGCAGACACACACTAGTAGAAAAAATAATTAATGCTTACGATAAGTAATTTTGAGGATTAGTAATAAAAAATTTGTGATTGAGATAATTGGAGACAAGAATTTAGAGCAATTTCTAAAATCCTCCAAAGAAAAGTTAAAAAAGTTGTCAGAATATTTTCAAACAATCCACCAAGCTGATCATCAAACACAACTGACAATAAAAATAGTTTCTAATGAAGAAATCAAAAGCATGAATAAAAAATTTAAAAATAAAAATAAAATAACTGATGTGTTATCTTTTCCCGATGGTGACTTTTCCGGTGATATAGCTATAGCAGATAGTTATATTTTAAATCGCAATAAAAAAATTAATGAACAAAATTTCTTTATGCTAGTGAGTCATGGATTACATCATTTATTCGGTTATCATCATTACGATAAACAATCGAGAAGTAATATGAGATTTTTAGAAAACACACTTATGAAACTATTAGGTTTAAAAAAAGTACATGAAAATTAAAAAAAATTTAGCGATAAAATTAGTCAAAGAACTAATTCAAGACGAGAATTTTAAAAAAGATATTATTGATCTTATCTCAGCGACTTCAGATAGTTCAGGTATCGCTAAGAATGAAGAAAAAAAAATCTTTAATAATCTTTTAAAGGTACACAAAAAAACAGTTGATGATGTAATGGTTCCAAGAGGTGAAATAATTTTTATTGATCAAAATATTGATAAAGAAAACATCATTAAAATTATCAATAAAGAAGCTCACTCAAGAATGCCCGTTGTAAAAAAGGACTTAGAACATTGCTTGGGAATGGTTCATATCAAGGATTTATTCAAGAAAATCAACAATAAGTCTTTTAATATCAAGAGTTTGTTAAGAGAGGTCATTTATATTCCCTCTGCTACACCTGTTTTTAACCTTCTTCAAAAAATGAAAAAACAAAACATCCATTTAGCAATTGTCATGGATGAATTTAATAGTGTTACTGGTTTGGTTACCATCGAAGACTTAGTGGAAGAAATAGTAGGTGAGATTGAAGACGAACACGATAAGGATGAAGCACCGATGTTTCGACAAAAAAACAATAATATAATTATGGATGCCGCAATGCTTGTTGATGATTTTGAAAGAGAATTTGATGTCAATATCCCAGATGATTTAAAAGAGGATGTAGGAACTATAGGCGGTATCATATTTAATATAGCTGGTCGTATACCAAAGAAAAAAGAAAAATTTACAATAAATAAAAAATTATCTTTCACCATTCACAAGGTATCAACAAGAAAAATTCTTGAAGTTGTGGTTAGTGGTGTCAAATCTCAATAATCTACTGCCCTATCTCTCTAGGCCAATAAACTTAATAATTATTTTTTCTATTGTTTATGTATTTTCTCTTCCTCCATTCGGAGTATCTATTTTCTATTACTTATCATTTTCAATCATTTTTTATAATATTCTAACTAATGATAATTTTTCGAAAAAATATATATTTTATTTTTTCTTATTTACTCAAATAATTACATTAAGTTGGATTACACAGTCTTTTTATTCAGGAGGTTTTGGATATTTACTCTTAGGTATTATTTTAGTTGGCATACTCTCAATATTTATTGCATTCTTACATTATTCAGCAACAATTCTCATCCTAGTTACATTTAAAAAAAAATTACTACAGATTTTCTTATTACCACTAGGTTTATCTATAGTAGAAATACTAAAGGAATTTATTTTCGGAGGCTTCCCTTGGAATCCTAGTGCGATCATATATTACAAAAATATTTGGATCTTAAAATCACTACCATTTTTAGGAGTTTATGGTCTGGGATTAGTTGTTCATTTGATTGTGGGTTTAATTATTTATTTTCTCTATTACAAAAATAAAGTTGTAACTTTTAGTTTGTCATTAGTGCTTGTTTTAATTTATGCATTCGGTTTTTTTGAAAATAATACTGAGAGAAAAACAAACAATGAAACTTTAAACATTCTTTTAATTCAACCTAATCTCTATGAGTCATTAGTAGAATTTGACGTTCTAAGAAACCTTGAAATATATGAAAAATTAACCTTAGAAGCTCTTACAAATTCTCCAAAAGTAGATTTAATTATTTGGCCTGAAGGCTCATTACCAATTGATCTAAATAACAGGGACGGACTTCTTAGTAGATTATCCTCTTTAATTAACGAGGATCAAAAAATAATAGTTGGGTCGAGTGCTATTGAGGAAAACCAATTATTTAATCGTCTATATATCATTGATCATCAAGGAAAGACCATTGATTTTTACGATAAGCAAAAGTTAGTTTTATTTGGAGAATACATCCCCTTTGTGAAACCTTTTGTGAGCAAATTTTTAAATTTAGGAATGAACTATACTCCTGGAACTGATCAAAAAATCTTAAAATTACCAAAAAATATAAATGCTGCCCCAATGATTTGTTTTGAGTCTATTTTTAATTATAAATCAATTAATACTGAGGTTTGTAATGCAGATATGGTGATACAAATTTCAAATGACTCTTGGTTTGGTAAATGGTACGGACCACATCAGCATCTAGCTAACTCTCTTCTAAGAAGTGTTGAATTCCAAAAACCTCTCATAAGATCAACTCCTTCAGGTATTACATCTGTTGTTGATTACTCGGGTAAAATTATTGAGACTATTCCAACAAACAAAAAAGGTTACCTTTATTATCAACATCCAATTAACAAATATAAATCAAATTGTTCATCAACTTTATTTCCAGTTACTCTTTTGATTTTCTTAATATTTCTACTTAGTTTTTTATATGTTCGAATCAAAAAATAAATACTTTGGTAGAAAAAAAGGAAAGTCATTTGTAAGACTCGAGCAATACTCGAAATTACTTAAAGAACCAAACAAAAGATTATTTAATAAAATCAAAACACCAAGAATTTTAGAAATTGGAATTGGTGATGGAGAAAAAATTAGTGAAGATGCAAAACTATATTCAAAAATAAACTTTATTGGTTGCGATATTTTTGCTGATGGAGTTTTAAGAGCTATCAGAAACTCTGTTGATGATAATTTGAAAAATCTTCAAGTCTTTCATTTAAATATTCAAGATCTTTTACCATTCATACCAAACAATTATCTTCAGGAAATAAGAATATTCTTTCCAGATCCGTGGCCCAAAAATAAGCATAAAAAAAGAAGAACTGTTAACCAAACACTTGTAAAAGAACTCACAAAAAAACTAAAAAAAAAAGGAGTTATTCGTTTTGCTACTGATCATGGTGACTATTTTATTGAAGCTTTGGCTTTGATGAAAAAGTTCAAATACACCATGCCAGATATTAGCCCTAAATGTTGGAAATATAGTGATTCCAATGCTTTACACACCAAATTTGAGAAAAAAGCCTTAGACAAAAATCATAAATTATTCTATTTTAGCGTTCTTAAAAATTATTAACCAACGATGAGGAGGTGGGTTATCCCGCCTTTTTTTTTAACTAGAAAAGACAATGCTAAATAACACAGAAATATTAAAAGTTGCCGAAGTCGTCTCACAAGAGAAGGGCATCGAAATGGATATAGTAATGGAGGCTCTTGAGGAGTCTTTTGAAATTATTGGAAAATCAAAATATGGGATGGACAATAACATTAAAGCCTCTATTGACCGTCTCACAGGAAATATAAGTTTATCTCATATTAAAGATGTGGTTGAAAAAATTGATCCTGTTTTGCAGGCAAATCAAATTTTATTAGATCATGCTAAAAAATATGATGCTGATACTGAAATTGGAAAACAAATAACAATTCCTTTACCATCCGTAAACTTTGGAAGAGTAACAGCCAATATGGCAAGGCAAGTTATTTACTCTAGAGTTAGAGAAGCTGAAAAAAGAAGACAATTTAATGATTTCAAAGATCGCGTCGGAGAAGTTTTGTCGGGTATTGTTAAAAGAATTGAATTTGGAAATATTATTGTTGATCTCGGTAAAGCTGAGGGATTTTTAAGAAAAGATGAACTCATTCCAAGAGAGAATTTTAAAAATGGTGATCGTATTAGAGCTTATTTCTTCGATATAAAAGAAGAAGCCAAAGGACATCAAATTTTTCTTTCAAGAACTCACCCTCAGTTTATGGCGAAACTATTTGAACAGGAAGTGCCTGAAATATATGAGGGTCAAATAGAAATTTTATCTGTTGCAAGAGACCCTGGCAGTAGAGGAAAGATTACAGTTCGTGCGAACGATAAGTCCATCGATCCAGTAGGGGCATGCGTAGGTATGAGAGGTTCAAGAGTTCAGGCTATTGTTAATGAATTACAAGGTGAAAAAATTGATATCGTAAATTGGTCAGAGTTAAAGTCGATGTATGTTCAAAATGCCATCGCACCCGCGCAAGTTGCAAAGGTTAATGAATTTGAAGACACAAATAGAGTAGAGATAGTCTTACCTGAGGATCAGTTAAGTATTGCTATTGGTAGAAGAGGTCAAAATGTAAAATTAGCTTCAATACTTACTAATCTTGAAATTGACATACTAACTGAAAAAGAAGACGCAGAAAGAAGACAAGAGGAATTTAAAAAAATCACATCTCTTTTCGCTGAAAAACTTGATCTCGAAGATATGATCGCACAATTATTGGCGGTCGAGGGATATACAAGTATTGAAAAAATTGCTAATGCTTCAAGCCAAGATATAGAAAAAATTGAGGGATTTGATAATGAGCTTGCTGCTGAGATATATGCGCGTGCCACGCAGTATATGGAAAACGAGAAGGCAGAACTTGAGAAATTAATACAATCTTCAAAACTAGATGATTATGTCAAAGGGATTTCAGAGTTTGATAATAAAATTTTAGCTACATTGATTGAGAACAATATCTTTTCACGTCAAGACCTTGCAGATTTAGCAACTGATGAATTAGTGGGCAGGGATGGCATACTACAAAAAAGAGTTGAAAAATCTGCTGCAGAAAAAATTATAATGGATGCTAGGGAGATTTATCTTAATAGCTAATTTTGAATGACAAAAGAGACAAAGAACACAAATACATCTTCGGCTAAGCCTTCTACGCCTACCTCTACAACTTCTACTCCTCCCAGAAAAAAACTAACTCTCAATACAACAGCATTTCAAAAAAAACTTTCCTCTATTTCAGTTAACAATCTCTTAGATGAAGAACCAGACTACGAAAAAATGCCCAGTCTTGCAAAAACAAAAAGAAATAGAGAAAAACAAAAAACAAAATTTAAGCCAAATTTAACTAGTTCTCAAAAAATTGTTCGTGAAGTTGACATACCTGTAAAAATTTCTGTGCAGGAATTAGCGAGTAGAATGTCTGAAAAAACAGGTGATGTTGTAAAAGCACTTATGAAAAGTGGAATTATGGCTACGGCTAATCAATATATAGATGGAGATACGGCTGAGCTTATAGTTACAGAATTAGGACATACACCGAAAAGAGAAGAGGCGATCAGTTTAAAAGATGAAATCGCAAATCATCAAAAAACAAAAATATCCAAAATTTCACCTAGGCCTCCAATTGTAACTGTAATGGGCCATGTTGATCACGGTAAAACATCTTTGTTGGATGCACTAAGAAATACAAATGTAACTTCAAAAGAGTCTGGTGGAATTACTCAACATATTGGTGCATATCAAATTCAACATAAAAACAATCCTATTACTTTTTTAGATACACCTGGTCACGCAGCCTTCTCAAATATTCGCTCTAGGGGAGCCAATTTAACAGATCTTGTTGTATTAGTAGTTGCTGCTAACGATAGTGTTAAACCTCAAACAATTGAAGCGATTTCACATGCTAAAGCAGCTAAAGTTCCTATTGTTCTTGCAATTAATAAAATGGACTTACCAGATGTTGACCCAAGCATTGTTAGAAATGATTTGTTAACTCACGAGGTAGTTGTAGAAAGCTATAGTGGAGATGTATTAGAAACTGAAATATCTGCAATTAAAAAAACAAATCTAGAAAAATTATTAGATAACATTTTATTACAAGTAGAAATTCTAGATCTTAACGTCGAACATAACAAACTCGCTGAAGCAATTGTAGTTGAGTCTAAAATAGAAATAGGAAAAGGACCTGTTGCAACAGTAATAGTAAAAAATGGAACTTTTAAAGAAGGCGATCATTTTACTTGTGGTTCGTCTTATGGAAGAGTTAGAGCTTTACTTGATGAAAATGGTAGCAGAATTAAATCAGCTAGTCCTGGAATGCCGATTGAAGTATTAGGTTTTGACTCAGTGCCACAAGCAGGCGATACAGTTTATGTTATGCCAAATGAGGATATTGCAAAAAATATTACAGAAAAAGTAAAAGAACAAAAAAAATTAGAAAATACTGAAGCAGTTAAAAAATCATCACTAGAGGAAATGATGGCTAATGTATCAAAGGGAGATATGAAAAAACTTCCAATCATTGTCAAAGCAGATGTTCAAGGATCTCTTGAAGCAATAGTTTCCTCATTAGAAAAAGTAGGTAATGAAGAAGTTAAAATAAATGTTGTCCATAACGCTATTGGTGCAATTAATGAAAGTGATGTGAGTTTAGCGAGTTCTGCACAAGGGCTAGTAATTGGTTTTAACATCAGAGCTATCCCACAAGCCCGAACAATCGCAAAACGTGATAAAGTAGATATACGATATTATTCAATTATTTATGAATTAATTGATGACATGAAAAAAATGCTCTCTGGTCTCCTCACCCCAGACACTAAAGAGGAAATTATTGGTCATGCTGAGGTTCGTGATACTTTCAAATCCTCAAAGTTTGGTACAATTGCAGGCTGCTTTGTTACTGACGGTATAGTCCAAAATTCTGCTAAAATCAGGCTTGTTAGAGAAGGTAAAATCATACACGAAGGAGAAGTTGGTACACTTAAACGATTTAAAGATGATGTCAAAGAGGTTAGAGAAAATTACGAGTGTGGTATTTCATTTAAAGACTATTCAGATATTTTGGAAAAAGATGAAATTGAATTTTACGTAACTAAGGAAGTTCAAAAAGAATTATAGTGTGGACAATAAGCCAAGTTTTCGAACTAAAAAAGTTGAGCTTTCAATTAAAAGGCTTGTCTCTGAATATCTTGTAACCCAAAAAGATTATCTGTTAAAATTTCCAACTGTTCGTTTCGAACTTACTGAAGTAAAAGTAAGTAAAGATCTAAGATTTGCAAAAATTTATCTTATTCATAATATTTCGGAGGAGGATTTCAAGGAATTTAATAAACTTTATCTGAGAGAAATACAAAGTTTAATAGCAAGAACTCTTACAAGTAAATATACTCCAAAAATATCTTTAATTTTTGATGAATCTTTTCAAGAGTCTTTAAAAGTACAATCACTTCTAGATAAATTATAGATCTTGGCAAAAGAAAACTTTCTTAGTGATGGATGGTTATTAATAAATAAACCACAGGGCATAGAGTCATTTGGAGTTATTAGAAAATTAAAATTTAGTTATTCATTCAAAAAAATTGGCTTTGCTGGAACTTTAGACCCTTTAGCTTCCGGTTTATTATTAGTAGGTATTAATAAAGCTACTAAGAAAATACCAGATATACATCAAGAAAAAAAAAGATATGAGGTTGAGATACGATTTGGTGCATCAACAAATACTTTAGACTCAGAGGGTAGATTTTTTAAAATGGAGTCGACCTCACATAATATAAATGAAAGAGTTGTGCATTTAAAAAAGTTCATAGGAACTTATCAACAAAAAATACCAGACTTTTCTGCGCATAAATTAAACGGTAAAAATTTTTATGAACTCGCTAGAGATAACAAAGTTATAGAAGATCGTTATAAAAAAGTATCAGTTCAAAGTTTAAAAGTTCTATCTTCAAATAACTCAAAAATGAGGGTTGAGTTGAATTGCCATTCAGGGTTTTATGTGAGGGCATTCGCAGAAGAATTTGCAAATTCCCTAGGTGATATAGCTTATGCAAGTATGATTAAAAGATTGAAAATAGGGACTTTTGATATAAATCAAGCTATTCCTTATGAAAAAATCCTTGATTTCTCAAGTATAAATGATTTACATACCAATCTGATTACCATTTGAACTGGGCGACATCCTGGTCAGATGATGTTTACTTTGAAAGGAGTATTGATGTCGGAATTACAAATAAACGATATAGCTCGTGCTGATAATGACACTGGTTCGCCAGAGTCCCAAATTTTTTTTCTCACAAAAAAAATTAATCTGTTAACAGAACATATCAAAATCCATAAGAAAGATTTTCATTCTCGAAGAGGTCTGCTGATGATGGTTGGTAAAAGAAATAGATTGATGGCGTATTTAAAGAAGAGGAATGTAGGAAAGTACACAGAAGTAGCAGATAAACTAAAGCTAAGAAAAAAATAATTTTTAATTAGCTATAAAGAAAGAGGAAGATGAAAATAGAATATAAATTTGAGTTGGGTAACCAACAAATTACACTAGAAACAAATCGAATAGCAAAACAAGCAGATGCATCTGTGGTTGTAACTTGTGGTGAAACAATGGTTATGGCTAATATTTGTGCAGCAAAAACACAAAAACCTGATATTGATTTTTTCCCATTAACAGTTAATTATCAGGAAAAATATTATGCCTCAGGTAAAATACCTGGAGGTTTTTTTAAGAGAGAGGCTAGACCGACTGAAAGAGAAACATTAACAAGTCGTTTAATTGACAGACCTATTAGGCCTCTATTTCACAAAAACTTTAAAAATGAAACTCAAGTAACACTAACTGTCCTATCTTACGATAGCGTTGTTGATCCTGATATAATTGCAATGTATGCAACCGGCGCAGCATTAGCTATTTCAGGTCTTCCTGTGGCAGGTACTTTGGGTTCCGCTAGAGTTGGATATATAGATGGAAAGCTAGTTGCAAATCCATCTATCCAAGATATGGAAAACTCTGAACTAGATCTCGTTGTGGCTGGTACAGAAGAGGGTGTCTTAATGGTTGAGTCTGAAGCCCAAGAACTCTCTGAGAACACCATGCTAGAGGCAGTAATGTTTGGACATGATTTTTATCAGACATTTATTAAAGAAGTTCAAAACTTTGCAAGCAAAACAGAAATTAAGACTTTTGAAGTCCCAAGCCTGCCTGATTTTTATGAAGGTTTACAAAAAGACATTGAAAGTAAAATTTCAGATCCTATTCGTGAAGCATACAGTTTAGTTGATAAGCAAGAGCGAAGTCAAAAACTTACAGAGATCAGATCATCTATTCTCGATAATGTTGAAGATGATCAGATTTTAGCCGCTACAACAATCATTAAAGACATAGAAAAAGACGTAGTTCGAGGCGATATCATCAAAAATAAAAGCCGTATTGATGGAAGAAAATTAGATGAAGTAAGACAAATCACATGTGAATTAGACATTCTTCCTCGAGCTCATGGTTCAAGTCTCTTTACTCGCGGAGAAACTCAAGCATTAGTCGTTACCACATTAGGAACGGGGGATGATGAACAAATGATCGACTCTCTTGATCCTATGCATAAACAACATTTTATGTTGCATTATAATTTTCCTCCTTACTCTGTAGGAGAAGTAGGAAGAGTAGGAGCAACTGGCAGAAGAGAAATTGGTCATGGAAAATTAGCATGGCGTGCAGTTCATCCAATGTTACCAAAAAAAGAGGATTTCCCATACACATTAAGATTAGTATCTGAGATAACTGAATCCAATGGTTCTAGTTCTATGGCTACAGTATGCGGCTCATCCCTTGCTTTGATGGCAGCGGGTGTGCCAATTAAAAAACATATTGGTGGTATAGCGATGGGTCTAATCAAAGAGGGCGAGGACTTTGTAGTGCTTAGTGACATCTTAGGAGATGAAGACCACTTAGGTGACATGGACTTTAAAGTTGCTGGCACTATGGATGGTATTACTTCCCTTCAAATGGATATTAAGATTACCAGTATTACTAAAGAGATTATGGAAATTGCTTTAAATCAAGCATCAGGTGGAAGAAAACATATTATTGGTGTTATGTCGGATGCTTTACCAGAGGCTAGAACAAAATTTTCTAAGCATGCTCCTCAAGTAATCTCTATCACTATCGATAAAGCTAAAATAAAAGATGTAATTGGCTCAGGCGGTAAGGTAATTAAAAACATTGTCGAAGTCTCTGGAGCAAAACTAGAAGTTAATGATGATGGAATTGTAAAAATTGCATCCAGCAATGAAGAGTCAATTAATAAAGCTAAACAAATGGTAGAAGACATTGTTGCGGAGCCAGAAGTTGGCAAAGTCTACACTGGTAAAGTTGTTAAAATTGTTGAGTTTGGAGCCTTTGTAAACTTTATGGGCGCCAGGGACGGGTTGCTTCATGTCTCACAAATTTCACAAAAAAGAGTCGAGAATGTCTCTGATGTTTTATCTGAGGGACAAGAAGTTCAAGTTAAAGTACTCGACGTAGATCGTGCTGGTAAAGTAAAGCTCAGCATGAAAGAAGTCTAAATAATAATTTATAACTCAGCGTAAACAATTCTTCATTATTTGCGCTGAAAACACCTAATTTAAAAATTATTTATTCTAGTTATTAAAAAAAATAGAACTAATTTTTAAGCAATGAAGTAATTTCACTTTTATTTGCTTTACAGACACCTTTTTCAGTTATCAATCCAGTGATATATTTGCTTGGAGTTACATCAAAAGCTAAATTCAAACACTTGCTCTCTTGAGGGTAAATTAAAATATTTTTTAAATTACCATCATTATCTATCCCGTTAATATGGGATAATTCTTTGCTATTACGTTCTTCAATTGTAATATCTTTATAGTTATCAATTTCCCAATCAATCGTTGAGCTAGGTAGCGCAACATAGAAAGGTATTGAGTTATCATAAGCCGCAAGCGCTTTTAGATAAGTTCCAATTTTGTTACATACATCCCCGGTATGTAATGTTCTATCTGATCCTACTATACACATATCGACAAAGCTTTTTTGCATCAAAATGCCCCCAGTGTTATCAGTAATAATGGTGTTAGATATCTTTTCGTTATTTAATTCAAAAGAGGTTAAATTTGCTCCTTGATTTCTGGGTCTAGTTTCATCAACCCAAATATGTAATGGAATTCCTGCTTTATTCGCTTGATAAATTGGAGATGTTGCCGTTCCCCAATCAATAGTCGCTAACCAACCTGCATTACAATGAGTTAAAATATTTACAGTATCCTTTTTATTTTTATATATTTCATCAATAATTTTAAGACCATGCATACCTATCTTTTCACAAAAATTAATGTCTTCTTTTATAATTTCCTGTGCCTCTTGGACTGCCACTTCAAATAGATTTGATGAGTCAATATTTGATAGTTTGTTGATCATTCGATGAACAGCCCACTCTAAGTTGATCGCTGTTGGTCTGGTTTTAATTAGCTCAGAGCCTTTTTGTTTTATGAATTCTAAATCTTCATTCTCTTTAGCAGCTAATGTTACGCCAAAAGCAGCGGCACCACCAATTAATGGAGCGCCTCTGACTTCCATAGTAAATATCGCATTAATCATTTCATCTGCATTGTGAATATCCTTAATAATAAACTCATGTGGGAGTTTTGTTTGATCTATGATTTTTACAGATAAATTTTCTTCATCATACCAAATTGTCTGGTAGTTTTTATCTCCTATCCTCAATTATAGAACCCTACCAGCGATATTTTTTAATTTATCTTTGGTTTTTTCCGATCTTTTTTCAGGTGCCGTAATAATAGCAAAATCAAGACAATTGTTTGTTGGGTCCTGTGCGTCGATGAATTTTTCAAAATCTAAAATTAAGTTTTTAACAACTTTTTTAGCATTTGAACTATTTTGTGAGAGTGTTTCAATAATTTGTTTTACATCAACGTTATCGTGATCAGGATGCCAACAATCAAAATCTGTTATCATAGAAATTGAAGCATATCTAATTTCAGCCTCTCTTGCTAATTTGGCTTCTGGCATATTAGTCATTCCAATTACATCGGCACCCCAAGATCTGTAAAGATTAGACTCAGCAAGAGTGGAAAATTGGGGACCTTCCATTACAAGATAAGTAGTTCCTCTCTTATATTTAATATTTTCAGATTTGATACTCTCTTCACATGCATTCATTAGACCCTCGGAGGTTGGTTTTGCCATAGATACATGAGCCACGATATCTTCATCAAAAAATGTTTTATTTCTTGCAAATGTTCTATCGATGAATTGGTCAACAATAACAAACATTCCAGGTTCAAGATTCTCTTTTAGAGACCCAACTGCAGATATGGAAACGATATCAGTTACCCCAAGTTGTTTTAATGCATCAATATTAGCTCTGAAGTTAATTTTAGTTGGAGATATAAAGTGACCTCTTCCATGTCTTGGCAGGAATATAACCTCCTTTGATTTAAATGAAGCTTTTGTTAGTTCGTCAGAGGGGTCCCCCCAAGGAGTTTTTATTTTTAAAGACTCAACATTAGACAGTCCTTCAATATTATATAAACCACTTCCTCCAATAATTGCTAGCTTATTTTTTAACATTTAAAAAAACCTATTATCGACACAAAATTAATATGACACAGTCCTACAAAAAAAGAATATTCTTATCATAGTTCTTGTACACTCATCCCGACTTTATTGTAACCGTTATCAACATACAAGATTTCCCCAGTTACACCTCTAGATAAATCACTCATTAAATACACTGTTGACTTTCCAAGATCTGCCAACGATAATGGTTTTTTAATCGGAGAGTTCTCAATTGTATAATTATAAATTTTTCTTGATTTGTTTATAACAGCTCCTGCCAAGGTTCTCATAGGGCCTGCTGAAATTGCATTAACTCTAATTCCTCTATCACCCATATCAACAGCAAGATACTTTATAGAAGTTTCCAATGCAGCCTTTGCAACACCCATTACATTATAACTTTGCATATATCTTGTAGACCCATAATAAGTAAGAGCCATGATAGATGCGCCATCATTCATTTTTGGTGAAAGCATCCTCACCATTTCAGTTAATGAGTATGCAGAAATATGTAGTGTTTTGAGAAAATTTTCTCTAGTGGTATTTAAATATTTACCTGATAGTTCATTTTTATCTGAATAGGCAACGGCATGGACAAAAAAATCAATATTTCCCTTAATTCCATTACAAACACTTTCCAGAGAAGATGTGTTAGATACATCACAAGGCATAATTCCCAAGCAATTAATTTTCTTAGATAGGGGCTCAACTCTTTTTTTGATCGAGTCATTTTGATATGTTAAATACATACTTGCACCTTCATCGCTCAAGGACTTTGCAATTCCCCATGCAATCGAATGATCATTGGCTATACCAACGACCAATCCTTTTTTGCCTTCTAAAATTTTACTCATTAAAGACAGTTAGATAGATAGATGCGTTTGTTCCACCGAAACCAAAACTATTTGATAGTATAGAATTAATTTTAATATCATTTTTATTCTCTAAGAGAATGTTCATTCCTTTAGCCTTTTCATCTAAGTTTGAAATATTGGCCGACTCAACCAAAAAATCATTCTCCATCATTAAAAGAGAGTAGACAGCTTCTTGTACACCAGTTGCACCTAGTGAGTGACCCGTTAGTGATTTAGTAGAACTTGTTGGAGGGATATTATCACCAAAAACTTCTCTTATACCTTGTAATTCAATCATGTCTCCGACAGGTGTCGATGTTCCATGAGCGTTAATATAATCAACAGGCCTACCCTGTGTTGCCATCTGCATACACCGCACTGCCCCTTCTCCAGATGGTTGAACCATGTCATATCCATCTGAAGTCTGACCGAAACCTTGAATTTCTGCAACAATATTGGCTCCTCTTGCTTTTGCACTATCAAGGCTTTCAACTACTAAAACACCAGCTCCACCCCCAATAACAAACCCATCTCTTGAAGCATCATAAGCACGAGAAGCAACTTCTGGTGTTTCATTATATTTACTTGATAAAGCACCCATGGCATCAAATAAAATTGACATTGTCCAATGAGTTTCTTCACCACCTCCGGCAAAAACAATCTCTTGTTGCCCGTGTCTAATGAGATCATAAGCATTGCCAATGCAGTGCAAACTCGTAGAGCACGCTGAACTAATGGAGTAATTTACACCTTTAATTTTAAAAGGAGTTGCTAAAGTAGCAGAATTTCCTGATGCCATTGTTCTTGTAACCATATAAGGTCCAATTTTTTTGACACCTTTTTCTCTTGCTATGTCAAATGCTTGTTGTAATTGAAATGTTGAAGGTCCACCTGATCCCATCACTAACCCAGTATTAACATTAGATATAAGTTTCTCATCAAGGCCTGAATGTTCAATTGCCTCTTTCATTGCTATATAATTATATGCGGCCCCTTCTCCCATAAAACGCAAAATTTTTCGATCTACATTTTCCTCTATATTTATTTTAGGTTTTCCATGTACATGACTTCTCATTCCAAGTTCTTCATATTCCTTACAATGACTAATCCCAGATCTCACGTCTCTTAAGCTCTGTAAAACCTCTTTTTTATTATCTCCAATACAAGAAACTATGCCGTACCCAGTAACGACAACTCTTTTATTACTCATTGAATAAACCCACTTTTAAATCATTTGCATGGTATATTATCTTTTCTTTATGAATTATCTGCCCATCTCCATAACCTATTGATAAACCTTTTTTATTTAAAGATTTTTTTAGACTAACTTTATATTTTATTAATTCTTTATCTGGTTTTATTTCTTCTACAAATTTTATTTCCCCAACACCCAAAGCACGACCTTTTCCTGGATACCCAAGCCAGCCTAGATAAAAACCCAACATCTGCCATAAAGCGTCAAGACCCAAACATCCTGGCATTATAGGATCACCCAAGAAATGACATTTAAAGAACCATAAATCTGCATTTATATCTAGTTCAGCAGTTATTTCTCCTTTTCCATAAACTCCGCCATTTTTGTTAACATTAGTAATTCGATCAAACATTAGCATAGGAGGTGCTGGGAGTTGGGCATTTCCCTTACCAAATAAATTTCCTTTCCCACACTCTATGATTTCTTCGTAACTATAACTAGATTGAGGTGTAAAAGTATTCATATTAATGAGGACAATCTCTACAATGTAATTGTAGTTTGTTTATGTCTGAAGTCAAAAGGTCTATCAAATTGATTTCACTTTTCAAATGAGTTTTTATTTTGGCAAGGGCGAATATAATTTTCATACAAGCAAAACTAGTAACAAATCCTGCAACTGGTCCTATCATTGCACTGTTAAGACAACGGTGGTTCTGGTCAGCTTTAGGAAAAAGACACTCAAAACATGATGAATTATTTTCTTCATTGTTTTGTGCAAAGTATATGCCCTCCGAAGAGTTAATTGATATGGATACAAATGAGATTTTATTAGCTTTAGAATATTTTGAAGAAAAAATTTTGTTCCGATGATTATCTGTGCAATCAAATATTAAATCAAAATTATTATCTGGATTTTTTTTTATGAAAGACTCAAAATTTAAAGAATGCTCTTTTATAATTGTTGAGTCGTTTATATTTTTAAGTTTATGTTTTGAAGTATTTGATTTAGATTTACCAACATCATCTTTATCGTAGTTAATTTGACGATGTAAATTTGACTTCTCTATTTTATCATAATCAATAAGGTGAATTTCACCAACCCCAGCTCGAACGAGATATTGTGATGCAACAGTTCCCAGAGCGCCCAAGCCAATTATACAAATTTTTTTCTTAGAGATATTTAGTTGACCCTCTTCATTTATCCCAGGAACTAAAATTTGTCTTCCAAACTCTTCAATCAGTTTTTCACTTTGTTCCTGTTGATCCAAAACCACCACTCCCCCTCTCGCTTTCACTTAAATCACTTACAAGGTCAAAATTAACCTTTTCATATTTTGATACAACCATTTGTGCAATCCTCATTTTATCTTCAATTTCAAACATTTTTGATCCATGATTTATTAAAATTACTTTTATTTCTCCTCGATAGTCCGCATCTATTGTTCCCGGACTGTTAAGAACAGTAATAAAGTTTTTCACAGCAAGTCCACTTCGAGGTCTAATTTGAACTTCTAATCCATTTGGAATTTCAAAAAATAATCCAGTTCCAATTAGTTTTGTTTCTTTTGGTAGTATGCTAACTTTTCCATTAGGTAAGAATGCTCTTATATCCATTCCTGCACTAGACGATGTCTCATAAGTTGGAAGAATAACGTTATCATTTATCTTTTTTACTTTTATAAATACCAATCTAATTCTTTCCATTGCTAATGTATTTAACAATTTTATTTGCAAAAATTGTTTTACTTACATTTCCTAAATTTAAAAAGTCACCTGACCTTCCAATTAAAATACCATTATTGTATTTTGAACTAAAAATTTTATCTTCCGTTGTTGGAAAGTTCAAAACTAGATAATCACAATTTTTGGAAAGCAATTTTTTTTTTGCATTTTGAAATATATCATTTGTCTCATAAGCAAATCCGACTGTAACCTTAGGTTTATATTTTCCAAATGACATTGATCTTAAAATATCAGGGTTATTGATTAATTTTAAAGACATTCCATTTTCTTTCTTAATTTTCAGTTTATTATATTTTTTAGCTTTGTAATCACTAACCGCAGCATTAAAAATTCCTAAGTCGATAGACTTATATTTTTTTGCCTCTTTTAACATTTCATCTGCTGTAGGTGTGAAGATAAACTTAACATGTTTTGAAACTATTTGTTTTGTTTGAAGATATCCGTGTAAACAAATAACTTTATAATTAAATTTTAATAGGCTTTTTATTAAAGCTATCCCTTGCCGACCTGATGACTCATTTGATATATATCTTACTGGATCAATATACTCTCGAGTGCACCCAATAGTTATTAATGCGTGTTTCAATTACTTAAGTTGACTAATTATTTCACTAGGATCAACTAATCGACCACTACCATACTCACCACAAGCTAAAGATCCATCATCTGGGCCAATAAAATGATGGCCAATTTTCTTTAAATAGTCAACATTGTCTTGAATAATTTGATTAGCCCACATTTCTTTATTCATTGCAGGTGCAAAATATATAGGTTTGTTTGCAGCAATCATACATGTTAGAGCTAGGTCATCACAAAAACCTTTTGCAAATTTTGAAATTATATTAGCTGTTGCTGGGTAAACAATAATATGAGTATTATCTCGTGCTAATTTTATGTGACCAATTTTTTTTTCCATATCTAAATCAAAGAGATCTGAATACACTGGCTTATTGGAAATTGTTTCAAGTAGTAGTTTAGAAATAAACTCATAAGTGTTTTTTGTTGAAATAACTTCATATTCAATAGATTTTTTTTGGCACTCACGAATTAGATCTAAAGATTTATAACAACCAACACTCCCCGTTATTATTATTAAAATTTTCATTTTTTCTGAACTATATATATGCTGTTAGCTCCAGAAATGAAATCAATAGTTTTAATATGAGAAAAACCTGTATTTATCAGTTCATTGAGAAGGTTATTTTGATTAGGAAAAGAAATAATACTGTCAGCTAAGTATTTATAACTATGTCTATCATTGGAGATGATGCTACCGGTAAAAGGTAAAATATATTTTAAAAAATTTTTGTATGGACTTTTTAATAAATCTCTTTTTGGAATACCAAATTCCATAATAAAAAAATAACCATTTTTTTTAAGACATCTATAAATCTCAGAAAAACCATTTTTTCGACTCTTAAAATTTCTTACACCATAAGTACATGTAATAATTTGAAAAAAATTTTTTTTATAAGGTAAATTTTCTGCATAACCAACTTCGTAATTAATTTTTTTAGAACTATTTTTTTTTCTGGATATATTGTGCATTTCGGAAACAGGATCTAAAGCATAAAGATTTTTTGAAATAGAAAGCAAATTAAAAATATCTCCACTACCACTAGCAATGTCTAAAATTTTCTCATTATCGGTATAATTTGATAATACAAGGTCAACAAAATATTTTTTCCAAAGTCTATGTATGCCAAGACTCATAATATCGTTCATTAAATCATATTTTGCATGAGATACATTTTCAAAAATATCTGTAATATTATAATTATTTGAATTATTTTTAGTTATCATGCCCGAACTACCTGAAGTAGAAACCACAATAAGATATTTAAAGTCAAAAGTTAAAGGAAAAAAAATTATTTCTATCAATAGGTCACAAAAAAAACTAAGGAAAAATCTAAACTTTAAAGATCTTAAGCAAATATCACAAAAAAAAATTATATCTGTTGAACGTTTTGCAAAATACATAATCATAGGATTAGAAAACGATAATTATGTAATTATTCATTTGGGAATGAGCGGTCGATTAAAGTTTTATTTAAACGAGAACTATAAAAAAGAAAAACATGACCATGTTGTTTTACAATTTAACGAATTTAAAATTATTTATAATGATCCTCGTAGGTTTGGCATGTTTTTTAGGCTTAAAGATTCAAAAGAAGTTAAATTTTTTTTTAATAACTATGGCACTGATTTACTAATTAAAAAGGTTAATTTAAATGAGATGTATCACAAATTTATAAGGAAAAAAATCTCTTTGAAACAAGCTTTACTTGATCAAAGTTTAATTGTTGGTATTGGAAACATTTACGCTAATGAAGCTCTTTTTCACTCAAAATTAAATCCTCAAAGACTAACTTACACTCTAAAAAAATCAGAAATATCTCAGTTATTAAGCTCTTGTAAATTTGTATTGAAATTATCTTTAAAAAATGGTGGCTCTTCAATAAATGATTATAAATCCCCAGATGGAACCCTCGGAAGTTTTCAGAGTTTATTTAAGGTCTATCAAAAGGAACATGTAATATACAAAAAAAAGACTTATAAAATAAAAAAAATCATCCAAAATGGGCGTTCGACTTTCTTTTCGCCTGCTTTACAAAAATAAAAAAATGTGTATAAGTTATTAACGCTTTTAGACGAACAACCTGTTAATAATACTTTTATATGCCACAACATAAATCAGCAAAAAAAAGACTTCGACAGTCTGATAGAAAAAAATCAGTGAATAAAGCTGTAAAGTCAAATGTTTCAACCCAGCTAAAGGCAATTGATAAACTCATTAAAGATAAAAAGGTAGAGGAATCAATGGCGAAACTAAAAGTAGTTATGTCTGTATTGCATAAATCTACTAAAAAGAAAATCATGCACCTCAATAAGGCATCTAGAACCATCTCAAAACTACAAAAAGATATAACCGCAATTTCAAAATAATTTTTTTTTTCAAGCAATTTTTTTTAAAAAAAACATTTTTTTTTATTCTTCTTTTTTTACTTTTCATGCTTAAATAGTTCATCTTTTAGAGGAAGGAATTAAGTTAGTGGAAGACGAAAAGCATCAAGGTGGCATAGATGTGTCCTGGCCGAAGATCACATCTGAATTAAAAAAATCACTTGATAAAGATACCTTCCAAAACTGGATTAAACCGATTTATTTTGAGTCTTTAATTGACACTTCTCTTACTCTCTCAGTTCCAACAAGGTTTTTACGTGACTGGATAATAAAAAATTATGCTTCTGTTATTAAAAAAGCTTATATGGACCAAGGTCATAGCATCGATAAATTGGCTATACTCGTCAAAGAAAATAATAATCGAATTATTCCTGGCACAGAAGTAATCTATGAAGATAAAGATGATGACGAAGACACATATTATGATGATATTTCTGCACCATTAGATCCAAAATTTACTTTTGATAATTTTATCGTTGGTAAACCCAATGAGTTGGCGTACGCAGCAGCCCAACGTGTAGCACAATCAGAAGTCGTAAGCTTTAATCCATTATTTTTGTATGGTGGTGTTGGATTAGGAAAAACACATTTAATGCATGCAGTTGCATGGAATATTAAAAAAAGAAATCCCAAAAAAAATGTTGTTTATTTAACAGCTGAAAAATTTATGTATCAGTTTATTAAAGCTCTTAGATTTAAAAATATTATGAGTTTTAAAGAACAATTTAGATCAGTAGATGTTCTAATGATCGATGATGTTCAATTTATTATTGGTAAAGATAACACACAGGAAGAATTCTTTCATACTTTCAATACTTTAATCGATAAAAAAAGACAAATTATTATTTCAGCTGATAAATCCCCTGCTGATCTTGATGGATTAGAGGACAGATTAAAGTCCAGATTAGGCTGGGGATTAGTAGCGGATATACATCCCTTAACTTATGAATTACGATTAGGTATTCTGCAGGCTAAAGCTGAACAAAAATCACTTAATCTAAAACAAGAAGTGATGGAATTTCTTGCAAATAAGATCACAAATAATGTCAGAGAAATGGAAGGTGCCCTGAATAGATTAGCAGTTCATGCTTCAATTCAGGACTCAGAAATATCTGTTGATCTAGTAAAAGACGTTTTAAAAGATTTACTGAGAACTAATTCAAGAAAAATAACAATTGATGAAATTCAAAAGAAAGTTGTTGAGCATTACAACATTAAACTTTCAGATATGCATTCACCGAGAAGATCAAGGTCTGTTGCGCGTCCAAGACAAGTTGCAATGTATTTAGCAAAGTCCATCACTACTAGATCTTTACCTGAAATTGGTAGAAAATTTGGTGGTAGAGATCACACCACAGTTATTCATGCAATTAAGACTATTGAAGAGATTATGGTAAATGATCCTAACCTTGCAGAAGATATTGAACTTTTGACTAGAATATTGCAAACTTCTTAAATGGATTTTAGAGTAAGTCGAGAGGCTTTTTTAAGAGTCTTAACTCACGTTAGTTCAATTGTTGATAGTAGATCTACAATTCCAATTCTTTCTAACATTTATATAAAATGCGATAATAACCAAATAGAAATTAGATCGACAGATATGGATATTTCTATCAGAGAATTCGTATCAACTGACTCTTCAAAAAATGGCGAAGCGACTGTAAATTCGAGAATTTTAACTGATATAATTCGTAAGACAAAAAAAAACTCTATTGTAAAATGTAAACTAGAGGGAAACAGATTAATAATAAACTCTGATAATTCTGTTTTTGAATTAAATGCATTAACTGCTGATGAATTCCCAAAATTTGTTCCATTAGACTCAACAAACTCATTTGAATTAACAGTCTCTCAAATTAAAAGACTTTTTAATAAAACTAAATTTGCAATATCTGCAGAAGAGACGAGATACTACCTCAACGGTATATACTTCCATACTGTTACGAACGGACCAAAATCAACTTTGAGATGTGTTGCTACTGACGGCCACAGACTTGCTAAGACAGAGCTGGACTTATCAAATGTCATAAATATATCTGGAATTATACTCCCAAGAAAACTTATACTTCAATTAGACCGTATTTTAGGTGATTTTGAGGGTAAGGTTAAAATAATATGCACTGATACTCAAGTGAGTCTAGAAGCAGATAATTTCATAATAATAAGCAAACTAATAGATGGAACATTTCCAGATTATGAAAAAGTTATACCTGTATCCAATGACAAATTATTACAAGTTGAGGCAGAGCCTTTTTTTAATGCCATTGATAGGGTTTCAACTGTTAATCAAGATAAAACACCAACAGTTAAGTTACAATTTGAAAATAATAGCATTAAGATAATGGCCACAAGCACCGACAGTAACAAAGGTGATGAAGAGGTTGCAGCAAATTACGCTGCCGATGGTCTTGAAATACTTTTTAATTCAAAATATATATTGGATTTACAAGATGTTGTTGAGGGAGATACTTTGATTTTAGAGCTACTTAATCAATCATCACCAGTAATAGTAAAAGATCCCAAAGATACAACGAGTTTATTTATTTTAATGCCTATGAGAGTTTAATTGCCCCCACCATTAAAGGGTATACAGCTATCGAATTATAGAAATTTTATCAACAAAAAAGAAATTTTTAACTTTGAACATACTTTGTTTAAAGGAAAGAATGCTGTTGGTAAAACAAACTTATTAGAGTCTATAAGTTTCTTATGTCCTGGCACAGGTTTTAGAAAAGACGTGATACAAAATTTTATTTTTAAAAAACAGGAAAAGTTAGAAGCTTCTATGACCTTTGATTTTATTCACGAGAGTTTAGAAAATCATTTAACTATTATATTGAGTAATAAAGATGAAAGATGGACAAAACAATATTTTTTAAACGATAAAAAAATCCAACAGCAAAAACTTTTAGATATTTTTCAATTATTTTGGCTAACAGAAACAGATAAAGTTTATTTTATCAAGGATGCCCAGTATCAAAGAAATACTATCAATCGAATAATTTGTTATTTTGATTCAAAGTTATTTGGTTTTCTTAGCAAATATACAATTTTAAGAAGAGAAAAAAGAAGAATATTACAATCTTCTCAAGATATTTCATGGCTAGTTTCACTGGATAAACAACTGATTGACATAGGCAGAGCAATTATTGAGATTAAAAAAAAATTCCTTTCTGAATACCAAAATTTCCTATCAAGTAACAATAAACTATTTTTTGACTTTGAAATTAAGCCAAGTTTTGGCCTTATAGAGACAGAGAGTTTTTTAGAAAAATTTCAAAAAGATCTCTCTGATGAGAATCAATGGCCAAATGATCATAAACTTCAATCACAACATGATCCAAAAAAATCAGTTTTTGAAATTTCACATAATCAAAAAAATATTTCTCAGCTATCTTCTGCACAATCTAAAATGTTAATATTAAGCCTTCTTCTTAGTTGTGCAAAATTTCTAAATCGTAACAAGATTACTGTTTTTTTAATTGATGAAATATTTGATAACTTTGATATGATGAATGTTAATAAAGTTATTCAATACTGTGCAGAAAATAAATTTCAGACTTTCTTTTCAACCACTGATAACTTCACACTCCAAGGGAATATAGATAACTTAGATATTAAAGAAATATTTTAATGACAGATCAATATACAGCATCCTCGATAAAAGTTTTAAAAGGCTTAGAGGCAGTCAGAAAAAGACCAGGTATGTACATTGGTGATACCGATGATGGCACAGGTTTGCATCACATGGTCTACGAGGTACTTGATAACTCTATTGACGAGGCATTAGGAGGTTATTGTGACAGTATTCAATTAATAATTAATAAAGATGGGTCAGCAACAATATCAGACAATGGTAGAGGTATTCCAGTTGACCAGCACAAAACTGAAAAAGTCCCAGCAGCAGAGGTAATCATGACCCAATTACATGCAGGTGGTAAATTTGACCAAAATAGCTATAAAATCTCCGGTGGTCTTCATGGGGTTGGTGTTTCTGTTGTGAATGCCTTATCAGAAAGACTATCTTTAACAATTCGCAGAAATGGCAAAATTCATACAATGGAATTTAAAGATGGAGTTACAACAAAAAAATTAAAAGAGATCGGTTCAATGAAAAAGATGGAGAGAACTGGAACAACTGTCCAATTTTGGCCATCAAAAAAAATTTTTTCCAATACAACTCTTATTCTTAAAACATTAGAAAATAGGGTTCGCCAGTTAGCTTTTCTAAACTCTAACGTACGCATTACATTATCTGATATGCGCACATCAAAAGTAGAACCTATTGAATTCTATTATCAAGGAGGTTTAACGGCATATGTGCAATTTCTTAATTCAAGAAAATCAACTTTAAATAAAATTATACCTTTTAATGGCGAGTCAAATGGAATTAAAGTTGAAGGCGCTTTACAATGGAATGATGGATACAATGAAAATATGCTTTGCTTTACTAATAACATTCCTCAAGGAGATGGAGGAACACATTTACAGGGTTTTCGATCAGCACTAACACGCTCATTAGTTGGATACTCAAATACAGTTGCAGTTGCTAAAAAAGGCAATATCACCATTTCAGGAGATGATGCTAGAGAGGGCATGACATGCGTACTATCTGTAAAGGTTCCAGACCCTAAGTTTTCATCCCAAACCAAAGATAAGCTAGTTTCGTCTGAGGTAAGACCAGTTGTTGAGAAAATAATATCTGAACAATTAAGTGCTTGGTTAGAGCAAACTCCTGGAGAGGCAAAAAAGTTAGTTTCAAAAATTATTGAGGCAGCAAGTGCCAGAGAGGCAGCAAGAAAAGCAAGAGAGCTTACAAGAAGAAAAAATGTATTAGAGACATCATCACTTCCGGGAAAATTAGCTGATTGCCAAGAAAAAGATCCATCAAATTCAGAATTATTTATAGTTGAGGGTGACTCAGCTGGAGGCTCAGCCAAGCAAGGCCGTGATAGGGTCACTCAGGCTATACTTCCACTAAGAGGTAAAATATTAAATGTAATTAAAGCAAATCCTCATAAAATTTTAGAAAATAATGAAATCTCTGCACTTATAACAGCCATCGGTGCTGGATATGGTAATCCACCAAAAGATAAAGAATACAATCCTTCTGATTATTTCAATCCTGAGTCAATGCGATATCATAAAATTGTTATCATGACAGACGCTGATGTTGATGGAAGTCACATAAGAACGCTGCTACTCACATTTTTCTATCAATTCATGAGAGATATTATAACCACAGGTCGTTTATATATTGCTCAGCCACCCCTATATAAAGTAAAAAAAGGAAATGCTGAAAATTACTTGTTAGATGATAGAGAGTTAACAAAGTTTTTATTGTTAAATAACAAGGATGATCTTGATTTCAATATTTACAATAAAAAGAAAAAAATTCAGCTAAAAGAGGAACAGTTAAACGAATTAATAGATTTAGCTTCTCGTGCAAATTCTGCTTATCAAAACTTAGATCTTACATATTTAGATGCAAAGTTTTTTGATCAAATTCTAAATACAGGGTTATTTTTTCAGGATTTTCATCCAAATAAGATAGAAAAGTCACAATTTAAAATTTTCTTATCTAATTTAAATCAAGTTTATAAATCAGAAAATATTAAATTTACATTTCAAAGTATGATTAGTAATGAACTAGTTTTTTTACAAGAAAAAGAGGGTTACAATAAAATTATAAAGGTCGCTTTGGATAAATTATTACATTTAAGAGAGTTTATTTCTTCAGACAGTATATCTCTTTATAATAAAATGGGTTTTGCAAAATCTACTGATACTTACTTTGGTATTTCTAAACTTTCTTCAAAAGAAAACTTTAATTGTAATGGACTTGTTGAATTTTTTACTACTCTTTTTGAAATGAGTAAAAAAGGCCAATCAATTAGCCGTTATAAAGGTTTAGGTGAAATGAACCCTGATCAATTGTGGGAAACAACATTGGATCGAACTAATAGGAAATTGCTTCAAGTTAAGCTCGAAGACCAAATCAATGCTGAAAGACAGTTGATCATGCTGATGGGCGATGATGTGACTGATAGAAAAAACTTTATTCAAGATAATTCAGTCAAAGTAGCAAATTTAGATATTTAGTTGAATAATCAAAAAAACTTTCTTTTTGTTAATTCTTCAGATTTTTTAATTATACGTGCAATAGCTTTTGGAGGTCAGGCCGCCACTTTATTTATAACACAGTATTTTTTCGAAATTTCTAAGACAGTAGCAATGAGCTCTTGGATAATAGCTTTTATCTTAATGGCTAGTATTCTCTTAGGATTTTATTTAAATAAAGGAGATAAAATTATTTCTGAAAAACAAGTCTTCTTATTTTTATGTTTTGATATTGTTCAAATTTCAAGTTTGATTGCTTTAAATGGTGGGCACACTAATCCTTTTATATTTATTATCTTAGCTCCTATTGCTATTGCAGCATCATATCTCACGATAGAAAGAATAATAATTATCTTAAGTTTAGCATTAGTTTGTTTTGCTTTGATATTTAACTTTTATATTAATCTTCCTTTGTCTGTGCATCCTAATATTAATTTTACATACAGCCTAGCTATTATGATTTCTTTATTCATAAGTAGTATTTTTTTAGTTTTTTATCTTTATTACTTTTCATTAAATTACAAAAGCACCCAAAAAGCATATGAGTTAGCTAGTAAACAACTTCAAAATGAAAAAGAGCTTTTAAAAGTTGGAGGTTTAGCAGCTGCAGCTGTTCATGAATTAGGTACACCACTGAATACCATAAATTTAATTGTTGATGATTTAAAAAAAGATCAAAAATTAAAAGATGATTATGGAAAAGATATTAATACTCTATTATTAGAGTTAGACAGGTGTAAGGAAATACTAAAAGAGCTCTCAACAAACCCAGAGTCAAAAGAACTCTCTTCTGAAATTACAAATATGTCATTAGATGCCTATGTGCAATCTTTGTGTGATCAATTTTCAAATAACTATCGAGCTGTGAAATTAGATTATAGATCTGATGAAAATTCAAAAAATATCAACATTAAAATCACACCCGAACTGAACATAGCGATGAATAATATTATAAAAAATGCCATAAGTTTCGCTTATAGACAAATATTAGTAATCTCAGTGACATCGAAAAATTCTTACTCAATTAAAATCAGAGATGATGGTCCCGGTTTTGATAAGAAGTTTATAGCTAATTTTGGAAAACCATTCTATTCTAGCAGACCTGAAAAAGGGGTAAATATGGGCCTCGGCCTATTCATAACAAAACAAATGATTGAAAATCTAAATGGTGAAATATTAGTACAAAGTAATGATGGAGCAGAAGTAACTTTAACATGGCGGATTTAGAGCAAAATACATTAGTCAAAGATAAAACACTTTTTATTATTGAGGATGATAAACCCTTTCGTGAGCGTTTAACCACTTCGTTTCAACGTAAAGACTTCACAGTAACAGCAGCAGCTTCAAAAAAAGAGGCTTTAGATGTTTTAGCTGGAAATAATTTTAATTATGCCATAGTTGATCTTCGTCTAGGTGATGGTTCAGGACTCGATGTTATTAAGGTGATCAAGGAGCAAAACCCAGAATGTAGAACAGTAATGTTGACAAGTTATGGCAACATAGCTACTGCTGTATCCTCCGTTAAATTGGGCGCTGATGATTACTTAACTAAACCTGCAAACATTGATGATATCGAAAAATCATTAATGTCTGCTACCGCTACATCCTTGCCCCCACCACCTGAGAACCCAATGTCTGCTGACAGAATAAGATGGGAACATATTCAAAGAGTTTTTACACAGTGTAACCGTAATGTATCTGAAACTGCTAGAAGATTAAAAATGCACAGAAGAACTCTTCAAAGAATTTTAAATAAGCACGCACCTAAAGAATAGAAACTCACTACATTCTTTGTTATTCTGCTTAAATGTCTAAGACAAGACTAATACTTGTTGATGGTTCCGGATATATTTTCCGAGCTTATTACGCCTTACCCCCAATGAATAATTCTAAAGGCATCCCCACAAATGCAGTTTATGGGTTTTGCAATATGATGCTTAGACTTATTGAAGAGCATCCAAATGACAAAATACTAATCATTCTTGATGCAGGAAGGAATACTTTTCGAAATACTTTGTTTCCTGAATACAAAGCAAATCGTGGCGAGGCACCAGAAGATTTGATCCCTCAATTTACTATTATTCGTGAAGCTATTGATGCGTTTGGTTTAGATGTTATTGAAAAAAAAGACTTTGAGGCCGATGATGTTATAGCAAGTTACGTTAAATATGGTGAAGACAATAAAATACCCACCACAGTATTTAGTTCAGACAAAGACCTTTTTCAACTGCTATCAACTAATAATCGCATCATGGATCCAATGAAAAATATTGAAATTGACGAAGCAAAGGTAATGGAAAAATTTGGTGTTGGTCCTGACAAGATTACAGATGTACAAGCTCTAATTGGTGATAGTGTTGATAATATTCCTGGCGTTCCTGGCATCGGACCAAAAACAGCCTCTAAATTAATTAATGAATTTGGTTCTTTTGAGGGCCTTCTGGCAAATAAAGAGAAAATATCAAATGAAAGAATTAAAAATCTTATACATGATCATGAGGAAAAAGCAAAAATAAGCCACCAATTAGTAATTCTAAAAAATGATCTTGAGCTACCTATTACAATCGAAAAGTTAAAAGATTTTGAGGACTCACCAAAACTTAATGACTTTTTCAAAAAATATGAATTTAAATCATTAATTAGAAATAGCGCTCATGAAACAAAGCCGCATGCGGCCAAAAAAAACTTAGAATTTAAATCACTTATTAAGACAAAAGACATAATCGAATATCTAAAGTCTCTTCAATCTGAAAAAACCTTAGCGATAGATTTAGAGACAGATAGTTTAGACGTAAATGAAGCAAATATCATTGGCATTTCATTATCTAATGCACAGCAAGCTTATTACCTACCTTTTAAATCACCTGAAAATGAAATATCTGAGACAGATCAAAAAAAAATATTGAAAGAGCTGAATTTATTATGTGAAGATCCTTCAATTTTAAAGATTTTTCATAATGCTAAATACGATAGTGTTATTTTAAAACGCTTTAATGTAAATACTATTTCTTTTCAAGATACCTTATTAATGTCTTTTTTTGTCAATAACGGTTTAACAAAACACAATCTTGAGGATTTGTATTATTATTATTTTGGAGAAGAAAAAGAAAAATTTAAAGATGTTATTAAAAATGAATCTAAAAGAAATTATAAAGATTTTTCTGAAGTGCCTTTACAGTCTGCAACAAATTACGCTGCTCATGATGCTTATGCCACTTATAAATTATATGAAACATTACACGATCAAATATTAGATGCCCCCGATAGTTATATATATTTTGATATCGATAAAAAATTAAGCTTAGTCCTTCAACAGGTTGAAAACAATGGTTGTAAGATTGATCTTAAATTTTTAACAAAACTTGAAAAAGATCTAAATAAAGAAATTGAAAAAATTGAACAGAAAATTTTCAATATCGCAGGTGAGGAGTTCAATATTGGTTCGCCAAAGCAACTTACCGAAATTTTCAAGAAACTTGATGTGAAGGTAACAAAAAAAACAAAAGCAGGAGATTTTCAAACTAATGTCAAAGTCTTAGAACAATTAGAATCTGAGGGAGTAGAGATTGCCTCGCATATTCTGCAATGGCGTCAATACTCCAAGCTCGTGTCGACCTATACATCTTCTTTAGCTGAACATGCTGATAATAACGATCGAGTTCACAGCACATTTAATATTGCAGCAACTATTACGGGTAGATTAAGTTCATCTGAGCCTAATTTACAAAATATCCCTATTAGAACTGAGATCGGAAAGAAAATTAGAACAGCATTTATTGCAGAAAAAGATCATGAGTTATATAGCTTCGATTACTCCCAAATCGAGCTTCGTGTGCTTTGTGAAGCGTGCGAAGACCCTAATTTATTAAAAGCTTTCCAAGAGGATCAAGATATTCATCAAAGTACAGGCCAATTAGTTTTTAACAAAAAAACAATTAATGCTAATGATCGAAGAATGGCCAAGATTATTAATTTTGGAATAATCTATGGAATTAGCCAATATGGTTTAGCTAAACAGTTAGGTGTTAGCAATGCTGAAGCAAAGCTTTTCATAGATAACTATTTTCAAAAATTTCCAAACATTAGTGATTTTATGAAGTCAACTACCGATAAAGCAAAAAAACTAGGCTACGTTGAAAACCTTTTTGGAAGAAAGTCTCACATTAAAGACATCAATGCTAAAAATTTTATGCTCCGATCTTTTGCAGAAAGACAAGCTATCAATGCACCTATTCAAGGCACAGCATCTGAGTTAATTAAAATTGCAATGTTGGATATTCATAGCTATTTAGAGAAAAATAAATGTAAATCTAAAATGACATCACAAGTCCATGATGAGCTTTTATTTGAAATTCATAAAAAAGAAAAAGATATTATTCCACAAATAACTAAGTTGATGGAAACATCACATCAAAAATACAAATCTTTTAAAACTCCTATAAAAGTCGACTTCGGTGGTGGCTTGAACTGGGGATTAGCTCACTAGTTAAAACTAAAAATCATCGTCAGGTTTATTAAATGCCATCCAACGTTCTAGCTCATGGTAGCCACCAATTTTTTCACCGTTAATTATGATTTGGGGAAATGTTTTGGCAGTTGGAAATATTTCAAAAAACTGATCACGGCTGTAATCCTCATCTAGCATTAATACTTGGGGATTATGTGAGGATAAAACTGCCTTGGCTTTAGTGCAAAAAATACAGTTGTCTTTACTATAAATTTTGACTTCCACTTAGAAAGACTCGTCAAAAGACAAAGAACGATCTGTTGGACGCTGGTATTCAGACACCCTTTTTTCGAAGAAATTAGTCACGTTTTGAACATCAAGAGCTCTCATGAAATCAAATGGGTTTTCGGTATTAAATACCCTTTCAAATCCAAAAAGATCAGCAATTCGATCTGAAACAGCTTCAATATACATACACATCATTTCCTTGTTCATTCCAATGAGATCAACAGGAAGTGCGTCAGTAACAAATTCTTTTTCAAACTCTACTGCTTCTCTGACTATTTCTTCGAACTCAGACTGTGCAACAGGGCCAGGTATTAAATCCATTGATTTAATATCTTCATCTGACAAGGTTCCTTTATTAAACTTTTCACTTAATGTTTTAAACATCAAAGCTGAGAAACTGAAGTGCATTCCCTCATCTCTGGCTATCCAGTCATTTGATAAGGCTAAGCCTGGAAGCAAACCTCTTTTTCTAAAGTAATATATGGCACAAAAGGATCCAGCAAAAAATAATCCTTCAACTAAACCAAAGGCAATTAAGCGTGTTAATAAATTTTGATTTCCATTCAGCCATTTTGAAACCCACTGTGCTTTTTTATTAATACAAGGAACGTTTTGAATAGCAGAAAATAGCTTATCTTTTTCTGATGGGTCCTCTACATAAGCTTCAATTTGTAAACCATACATTTCTGCGTGAATAGACTCATTTAGCATTTGCATGGTGATAAACAATCGAGACTCAGGAATTAAAATCTCATTATAAAATCTGGATGCTAGATTTTCATTTATCATTGCCTCTGAATTTGCAAAAAATGCAAGCACATGTTTGATAAAATGTATTTCTCCTTCTCCTAGTGTTTTTAGATCTCTTAAATCATCTTGAAGAGACACCTCCTCAGGTGTCCAAAATGCCTGAACGTGTTGCTTGTAACGATCGAAAATTTCTTGGTGTTGAATAGGGAAAATTGATTTACATCCTTTAGATATCATGGCTTGCTCCTTAAATTAAATTGATTGAAAATCTTACGCACTACATGTTACACAATCTTCTGGTTCATTAGATTGCGCCTCTTTGACATAAGACTCTTTTGCTTTTTTTTCAGAAGACACTGTTACTTTAACTGCGTCTACGGCTGATCGGCTTCGCAGGTAATACATGCCTGTTTTTAAGCCTTTTTTCCAAGCATACATATGCATGGAGTTTACTTTTCCAAAAGTAGGTGTTGCCAACCATAAGTTCATGGATTGGGTTTGGTCAATAAATGGCGCTCTATCAGCTGCCATATCTATAACTGTTTTTTGAGATGTTTCCCAAACAGTTTTATAAACATCTTTTAAGTCTTCAGGAAATCCTTCAATATTTTGTACAGAGCCATTTTCCAAAATAATTTGATCACGTAATTCTTTGCTCCATAAGTTTCTCTTCATAAGTTCTTTAACAAGGTGACGATTTACTAATAAAAATTCACCTGAGAGAGTTTGTCTTTTATAAATGTTTGACGTTTGTACTTGGAAGGTTTCAGTATTTCCTAGGATAATACCAGTGGAGGCTGTAGGCATACATGCAGTGGTCAAAGAGTTTCGAACACCATGCTTTTGGATTTTCTCCATTAATCCCTTCCAGTCCCACATACTTGACGGCTTCACATCCCAAAGATCAAATTGGAATTTCCCCTCAGATAGAGGGGAACCTTTAAAAGTAGAGTAAGGCCCCTTATCAGTGGCAAGTTCCATTGATGCTTCTAAAGCACCAAAATAAATTGTCTCAAAAATTTGTTTATTAATTATTTGCGCTTGAACAGAGTCATAAGGGATATTCATTTTAAAATAAACATCTGCTAAACCCTGTATACCAAGACCAATAGGACGGTGACGACTATTTGAGTTTTCAGTTTTATTAGTAGGGTAGAAATTTATATCAATGACTTGATCTAAATTCTTAGTCGCCAGTTTTGCAACTTGATATAAGTTTTGATAATCAAATTTACTTTCATCAGTTACAAATTTTGGTAATGCAATTGACGCAAGGTTACAAACAGCAGTTTCATCCTTTTCAGAATACTCCACTATCTCTGCACAGAGATTAGAAGATTTAATGACACCAATATTTTTTTGGTTAGACTTATTATTCACAGCATCTTTGTAAAGCATGTATGGCTGACCAGTTTCAATTTGGGCTTCGATGATTTTAGACATTAAAGCTCTTGCCTTTATTCTTTTTAAGTCAGGCATTTCATTTTCATATTTTGTATAAAGATCGACAAACTCCTTGCCATATGTATCCGATAAACCAGGGCATTCGTGTTCACTCATTAGAGTCCAATCGGCATCTTCTTCGACTCTTTCCATAAATAAATCAGGGATCCATAAGGCATAGAATAAGTCTCTGGCTCTAAATTCTTCAGCCCCAGTATTTTTTCTAAGCTCTAAAAAAGCTTCAATATCTGCATGCCATGGCTCCAAATAGACAGCAAAAGAACCCTTTCTTTTACCTCCACCCTGATCAACAGACCTTGCTGTTTCATTAAAAATTTTAAGGAAAGGTATTAATCCATTAGACTTGCCATTGGTTGACTTAATACGGCTACCGCCACCTCTAATGTTATGAGCATGAAGACCAATGCCACCAGCGGTTTTTGAAATTAAAGCGCAGTCTTTTACAGTATTAAAAATTCCTTCGATAGAGTCATCTTCCATTCCAATTAGAAAACAGGACGATAATTGTTGCATCTTCAAACCACTGTTAAATAAAGTGGGGGTTGCGTGTGTGTAGAAACCCTGAGATAGGCTGTCATAAGTTTTCTTAACCTGATAAAAATCAAACTTATCTCCGGACACACATAAAGCGACTCTCATCCATAAATCCTGAGGTCTTTCTGCTGTTTTATTGTTTGATTGTAAAAGATAAGCTCTGAACAAAGTAGTCAATGCAAAATAATCAAAGTAATAATCACGATCGTAGTCAATAATTTTTTCAATCTCTTCAGCGTTAGCTTTTACTTTTTCATAGTATTCATCGCGCAATAAACCATCCTCATAAAGATTTTTTGTTGCAATTATAAAACCTGGTGTTTCTTTATGTAGAGCATTAGCTTTAATCCTCCCAGCTAGATATGAGTAATCGGGATGTTCTACTGTCAGAGCAGCAGCTGTTTCTGCTAGGTAAGTATCAATTTCATTTGTTGTGATACCATCGTAAAGACCTTGAATTGCCTTTTGAGCAATTGTAATAGGATCTATCTCTAAACCGTTTGACAAAATTGAGATACGATTTGTAATTTTTTCTAAAGAGATATCCTCTTTGTTACCGTCTCTTTTGGTAACAGCCATTGTGGATACTTTGGCACCAATTTGTTCATTCAGCTGAGCAGTCTTATAACGTTGGTTAGCTCTTTGTTCTCTATAGAGTACATAAGCGCGAGCTACTTTATGATGCTCACCTCTCATGAGGGCCAATTCCACTTGGTCTTGGATATCCTCGATATGAATCATATCACCGTTTGCAATACGTCTAGTTAGAGCCGCGGTGACTGTTTCAGTTAACACTGAAACATTTTTGTCAATTTGTTTGCTATCACGAAGATCAGTTTGTGCCAAAAATGCTTTTCTTATAGCATTTGCAATTTTGTCAGATTTAAAAGGTGTTATAGATCCATCACGCCTTACAACACTGAGACTTAGCAAGTTTATTTCTTCGTTTTGCTTATTTATAACTGTATTTTTTGTTGAATTTTCAAGTGATTCTGCGTTATTTGTTTCCATTCTTCCTACCAAGTTTAAGTGTACTTTTTTGAATAATCACTAGATGTAGTGTTTATTGCCTAGTGACTATACAATCTATAGACAATCTTAGTCAATTTATTTTGTATTAAATTCTGAAAAGCCAATAAATTCAATTGGAAATTAAAGATTCAATTAACAAGTAATTTGAAAATATTCACAGGTTTTTATCAAATTTTCCAAAACTACGAATATCTCTTAAAAAATATTATTTAGGTCCATTTTTAATAGCCCTAATTCTGACCTGATTCGCATTTTGCACATCAAAAACAATTCACATTTATGTTCAACTTTCATAAGAAATTCAGGATTTTTTAATAGATCTCTGTTTAAAATCCCTTACTTTCATGTGGTGAAAAAAATTCTAGGGGTAGGGACTGCTTTGGTTGATGTCATATGCCAGGTAGAGGACAGTGTCATCAATAATCTGAAATTAACTAAAGGCTCTATGACATTGATTGAGGAGTCTCAAATTAAGGAAATTAGGTCAAATTTCGATAATCCATTAATTACTTCGGGTGGGTCAGTATGTAATACTATCCATGAATTAAACTTTGGCTCTCATGAGGCAAGTTTTTACGGCAAGGTCAATGATGATGAGTATGGAAATGCTTTTGTTCAAGATTTACAAAAAGAAAATATCTCGTTTAAAGGTGTCTCCAATAAAACAGATCTTCCAACTGGCTGCTGTAATATTTTAGTTTCACCCGATGGTGAAAGAACAATGGCTACACACATAGGAATAGGTTCACAATTAAATCCAGACGAAGTTAATGAGGATATACTCAATTCAATTGATCATGTGTACATGGAGTCATATCTTTGGGATCATGAACTAACAAAAAAAACACTCAAAAAATTTTCAGATATTGCAAAATCAAAAAACATAGAAATATCTCTTTCATTGTCAGACCCTTTTTGTGTTGATCGACACAGAGATGAATTAAAAAATTTTATAACTGATAATGTAGATTTAGTTTTTTGTAATTTTGATGAAGCAAAGATGTTTACACAATCTGATTCAATGGCAGATGTGAGTTCTTTTTTTAAAAATTTTGGAAAAAAAATTGTTATGACCTCTGGTGCTGAGGGTGCATATTATTTTTTTGAAGACGATGTAAAACATCAATCTGCTCAAAAAATAGAAAATGTTTTGGACACAACAGGTGCTGGAGATAATTTTGCTGCAGGATTTTTAGATTTTTACTTATCTGGAAAACCTGTCGATGAAGCGCTTAAAAATGGTAATAGAAAGGCTGAAGAAGTTATTCAGCAGCTGGGACCAAGGATAAAAAGAGCTTGATAATGAAGAATAAATCATATTTTATTTTAAATAGTCTATCTAAAAGGAGGGTTAAGTGGATTACAAAGTAAAAGATATTTCCCAACATGAATTCGGGAGACAAGAAATTGAAATAGCAGAAACTGAAATGCCAGGATTAATGGCTATTCGTGAACAATATGGAGACTCAAAACCGTTGGCTGGAGCCAATATTATGGGTTGCCTTCACATGACCATCCAAACTGCTGTTTTAATTGAAACACTTGTAGCACTTGGCGCCAAATGTAGATGGAGTTCTTGTAACATTTACTCTACTCAAGATCATGCAGCTGCTGCGATTGCCCAAAGCGGTACACCTGTTTTTGCCTGGAAGGGTATGAATGAAGAGGAATTTTGGTGGTGTATTGATCAAACAATTGAGGCAGATGGGTGGGAGCCTAATATGATACTAGACGATGGCGGAGACTTAACACTTCGAATGCACGAGAAGTACCCTGAGCTATTAAAAAATGTTAGAGGACTATCTGAAGAAACTACCACAGGCGTTCTTCGTTTAGAGCAAATGGCATCTAAAGGAACTCTTCAAGTTCCAGCTATAAATGTGAATGACTCGGTAACAAAAAGTAAATTTGATAATTTATATGGTTGTAAGGAGAGTTTAGTAGATGGTATTCGAAGAGGAACTGATGTAATGATGGCTGGTAAAGTTGCAGTTGTTGCTGGGTTTGGAGATGTTGGAAAAGGTAGCGCAGCTTCATTAAGAGGGGCCGGGGCTAGAGTTCAAGTAACAGAAGTTGATCCTATTTGTGCACTTCAAGCAGCAATGGAAGGCTATGAGGTTGTCACTATGGATGATGCATGTAAGTATGCTGATATATTTGTAACTGCAACAGGCAACAAAGATATCATTACCCAAGACCATATGAGAGAAATGAAAGACCGAGCAATTGTCTGTAATATCGGACACTTTGATAATGAAATTCAAATAGATGATTTGCAAAACTATAAATGGGAAGAGATAAAACCTCAAGTTGACCAAGTAACATTTCCGGATGGTAAGAAGCTAATAATTCTTTCAAAGGGAAGGTTAGTGAACCTAGGTAATGCCACTGGCCATCCTAGTTTTGTGATGAGTGCATCATTCTCAAATCAGGTTTTAGCTCAAATCGAAATCTGGGAGAATTACAAAAACTATGAAAATAAAGTCTATGTCCTTCCTAAAAAACTAGATGAAATGGTTGCAATGTTTCATTTACAAAAAGTTGGTGCTAAATTGACTGAAATGTCCAAGGAACAAAGCGATTATTTAGGAGTTGAGCAACAAGGTCCATTTAAGAAAGATACATATAGGTACTAAAATGAGAAAAAATTATATTTTTACATCTGAGTCAGTGTCTGAGGGACACCCAGATAAAGTTTCTGATAGGATTTCTGATGCAGTTGTCGATCATTTTATCTCCAAAGACCCATTTGCTAGAGTCGCTTGCGAAACATTAACAACAACCAACAAAGTTGTTTTATCTGGTGAAGTAAGAGGACCAGTCCAAGAAGACAAAGATGAAATTATTTCAAAAGTAAGGGAGTGCATAAAAGACATCGGCTATGAGCAAGATGGTTTTCATTGGCAAACCGCAGATATCCAATATTTACTTCACGGACAATCTGCAGATATTGCAATGGGTGTAGACTCATCATCTGACAAAGACGAGGGGGCAGGTGACCAAGGAATTATGTTTGGATACGCTTGTACGGAAACACCTGAACTGATGCCGGCACCAATTTTTTATTCTCATAAAATCTTAGAGATAATGGCTAAGGGAAGAAAAGACGGCAGCTTAAAAGGATTAGAGCCTGACTCAAAAAGCCAAGTAACTCTTAAATATGTTGATGGTAAACCAAGTGCAGTTACATCTGTTGTTATATCAACACAACATGCTGACGGATTGTCTCCTGCTGATGTTAAAGAAATAGTAAACCCAGCATTAAAAGAGTCTATCCCTGAAGAGTTATTAAAAAATTTAGATGATAAAGAATACTACGTAAATCCAACAGGTAATTTTGTAATCGGAGGACCAGATGGTGATACGGGATTAACAGGAAGAAAAATTATTGTCGACACCTATGGTGGTGCAGCACCTCACGGTGGAGGGGCTTTCTCAGGAAAAGATCCTACAAAAGTCGATCGCTCTGCTGCTTATGCTTCACGATACTTAGCAAAAAATATTGTTGCTGCTGGTTTGTGTGATCAGTGTACTATTCAGTTGTCTTATGCAATTGGTGTAGCCAAACCATTGTCAATTTATGTGAATACTCAAGGCACTAATAAAATAGATGAAGCAAAAATTGAGTCTGCGATACCTGACATCATGAATCTTTCTCCAAGAGGAATCAGAGAGAAATTACAGTTAAATAAGCCAATTTACGAACAAACAGCAGCTTACGGTCATTTTGGTAGAACACATGACAGCTCTTCAGGAGCTTTTTCATGGGAAGCTCTAGATTTAGTGTCCGATTTCAAATCGCTAGCTTAATTGAGTTTGAGGTTTGTTGTCTCAAACGAAATTGAGTTAAAACCTTTAGCTAGAAATATATCTAGGTCTATTTCTAAAAACCAGATTATTTTTTTTGAGGGAGAGGCTGGTTCTGGTAAGACAACTTTAATTAGATATATCTTAAATGAAATTAGCAAGTCAGAAAAAAAAACTTTCTCCTTCCAAGGGAGCCCCACGTATCAAAGAGAACATATTTACAATTTTAATAAGTTTAATATTATTCACTTTGATTTTTATCAAGTTCAAAATAACAAACTAGATTTGGATGAGTATTTTAATGACAATTGTATTCTTATTGAGTGGCCATTAGAAAATCTTATTAAAAGATATAACTATATGGCCTTATCTATTAATATTTCGGTTACTGGTGAGAAAAGAAATATAGAGATAAAATCAAGTAATAAAAAATGGCTTCACAAAATAAAATAAATCTAATCAAAATAAAAAACCACCTTCAAAATAAAAATTTTAAAATAGGGGGCTTTTTGAATTTTAAGTCTGATGCATCAGAAAAAATTTTCAAATTATGTAAAACAGCAAATCAATCATTGCTTGTCCTCTCTTTTTTAAATAAACCTAGCGATTATAAAAAATACATTAAAGCAACTGATATTTTAATTTCTCAAAATGTTAATACACCAAAAATAATTGACCAAAGTAATTTATATAAGTTTGTAATCATGGATTATTTCCCTATTGCAAATGCATCAAAATATTTCCAAAAACCACAAATTAAAAAAATACTTCCATTGGCTGTGAGAGCTCTTACAGATCTTCAAAAACCTAAGAAAAAGTTTTCAGGCGTTCCGGTAAAATCACAAAATAATTTACTCAAGGATGCTTTGAACGGTATTGAGACTTTTATTGATCACTATGAGCACAAGATCCAAATTGGTTTTTATCTCAATAAACTTGTGAAAGTATCACTGAAAAAAAGTACTGAAAAATATAAAAAATTTAAGCCAACTTTAACTCACGGTGATTTTTTTTTAGATAATTTAATTTATTACAATCAAAAAGTTTATGTTATTGATCATCAAGATACTCACTACAACCATCCATTATTAGATATTTCTTCATTGATTTTTGATGCTAGGAGATCTTATTCTACCAAAGTCGAAGATAAATTATTGAAGCTTTATGCAAGAAGAATGAAACTTAATCTCAAGGAGTTTAGGTCAGACATTCATATGGTTAGTCTTTTACGTAATCTGAGAATTCTTGGTAATTGGGTGCAATTATATAATGCTGGAAAACCAAAATATCTTAAAGTCTTTAGAAAAAATACATGGGCCCAAATATTTAAACATGTTGAATATTTAAGACTATGGGATCTAAGAGAAATATTTATGGAGATATATAACAAAACAAGTTAAATGGACGCTCTAATATTAGCTGCAGGTTATGGAATGCGAATGGATAACTTAACCAAAGATATCCCTAAACCCTTATTAAAAATAAAAAATAAAACACTTATTAGCTATGCAATCGATCTCATTAAAAATATGTCGTTTGATAAAATTTATATCAATACCCACTATAAACATAATATGTTAGAAAGATTTGTCTCTGAAAATTACCCTGATATTACAATTTCTTATGAAGAAACTATCTTAGGAACAGGAGGTGGTATTAAAAACATACAAAGAAACGATACAGTAATTCTAAATACAGATAATTTATGGGACCAGACCTTTGAAAATGAATTAGAAAAGTCAATCAAATTTTTTGATGAAAATAAAAGTTTTGATAGCGTCCTTCTTATAAATTCTAAAAATAATAATTTTGATCTTGAAGTAAATAATGAAGGGCTTATTAAATTTCCATCAAAACTATGCAATACTTCATTTCAAGGTTGTCATATTATTAGAAAAAACTCTTTGCATCCTTATCCTGAAATTTTTAACATTCAAGACTTTTGGAAAGATTGTTCGTTAAATGAAAAAATCTATGGATATGAGACTACTAAAATCAATGCTCATGTTGGGACTAAAGATGAGTATTTGAAATACAAATAATAATAACCATATTAGATATATGACAGTTGAACAAATAAATGACGATGAATTTAATCAAAAAGTTCTTGAAGGATCAAAAGATAAGCCTGTTTTGGTAGATTTTTGGGCTGAGTGGTGTGGTCCATGTAAGGCTATTGCTCCTATTTTGGATAATTTAGCCTCTGAAATGGGCGATAAGATATCTATAAAAAAAATTAATATAGATGAAAATCCTCAAGCACCAGCAAACTTTAGTATTAGGAGTATACCCACAATGATACTCTTTAAAGATGGATCAATGGCTGATGCAAAGATTGGCTTAGGCTCAGAAGCGGACTTAAGAAGTTGGATTTACAGTAAACTTTAGAAGAAATTCATCTCAGAACACGCTTTATCAAATGAGATTTTATTTCCAATAAAATTTTTTCCCCTTTCACCTTGAAAAGCATCCTCAACATATTTATCCCATTCAATTTTTGGTATTCCAATTTCATTTAAATTTAATGGTGCTTCAAGAATTCTCAATGTCCCAGATAGTCTTTTTGAACTCTCAATGAGATCGACATTATAAATTTTTTCTAGGGATTTTTCTGTTTTTTCATCTTGGCCAATCAGACTCCTCATTATTGTCGGCAAAGTAAAAGAACAAGCTATTCCATGTGGAACATTAAAATTAATTGTTATCGGGTATGAAATATTATGTGCTATTGCAGTTTTAGTATTTGAAAAAGCTAGACCTGCATGAACACAAGCTTTAGCCATTAAAGTTCTCAACTCTATGTTTTTTAAATCATTTACAAGTTTTGGAAGAGTATCGATCACGGTTTGAGCACCTGCAATTCCATGAAATGTTGAAATCGGATTTGAGTTTACATTCCAAATGCTTTCTAATGAGTGGGACAATGCATCAAGACCAGTAGAAATAGTCAGATTTTTTGGCTTGTTGATCATTAACTTAGGGTCAATAACTGATATTTCAGGATATAAAGATTTATCTGCTAATGAAAATTTACTTTTATACTCTTTATCCCAGACTGTAGCCCAACACGTAAGTTCACTCGATGTGCCCGAAGTAGTAGGTATAGCTATAATTTTTTTTGGATCTTGAACGTAAGCTGATTTTTTATTTCTTACAAAATCATTTAAATATTTATTTTCACCTTTAAAAGCCGCAAGTAGTTTGGCCGTATCCATGACAGAGCCACCTCCAAGAGCAACAACTGTATCAATTTGACTCTCTATTTTTGAAAATTTTTCCCCTGCAGAAATTAAATCTTGATAGTCTGGATTTGGTTGAACATCATCAAAGATTTCTAGAGGCTTATTTGATAAATTGTTAAAAAACTCTCTATATGTATCAAAGTTATCATCAGGATGGGTAACAAGAATGTACTTTCGATTACTTATTATACGTTCAATTTCACTAAATTTTTCTGAACCAAAAATAACATTTACCGGATTATAATATTCCCACATAAGATTTAGAGATTTTTAACAGCTTTTGAGAGAATTTGCATTTTTTGTTTTGCTTGATTTCTATCAAAAAACCCTAGACCACAATCAGGAGCAGCAATTAATCTTTCCTCATCAATATGCTCAAGAACTTCTCTGATCCTTTTTTGAATTTCCTCAACACTTTCCATACGACTTTTAGCTACATCAATCAAACCCATAATAACTTTGGTTTTTTTAAATTTTTCTAATAATTTTAAATCTAAAGGTCGGTGAGAGTCTTCCAAAGAAACTTCGTCTATACTAGAGTCTTCAACTAAGTCAGCAATTTTATCATATGCATCTAGGTCTGCTTTTTTGTAGTGTTCTGAGTCAAGCGAGTTAGGATAACCACAACAAATATGACAAGCTCTTTGAGTTTCTTTTAGCATTCCATGCATTGCTCTTTCTAAGTTTTCCATACCATAATCGTGTGTTTCTTCTGGTTTTCTGGCGAACACTGGTTCATCAATTTGAATGTATTGACAACCAGCTTCGGATAGAGCCTTAACTTCATTACTAATACATAATGCTAGATCATAACCCATTTTTTTGGGATCATTATAATAGTCATCAGCAATGGAGTCAGTTATTGTCATAGGACCTGGTATAGTTATTTTCACTGGGTTATTAGTAAACTGCTGTGCAGATTTCCAATCATCTACTAATCGTAATGATTTATTTGAAACTTTACTTGTAATTGTTGGGAGTGTTGCTTCAAAAGCTCCTTTCCTGACTGATTTAGTCGTTAAGTGTTCAAAGCTTACCCCATTAAAAAATCTCAATTGATAAAAAATATAGTTTTCTCGCCTTACTTCACCATCTGTGGGGATATCTATTCCGCTACTTGTCTGATCAAGAATTACTTCTTCAATAGCTTTTAAGAATAGTTTTTCTTTTTCCTCATCTTTCTCTTCATATACTTTATGGTCTTCACTTTTGGGATCCCAATTAGACAACAATCCCTTGGATTGTTTTTTTTCTTCGTCAGATTTATCTTGGAGAAACCAATCTCTTATAGGTGTGTAATTAGGTTTTGGATAAGCTCCAATAGTTGTAGTTTTGATGCTCATTAAAAAAAACAGCAGCTAGTATACTAGCTGCTGTTTAAAAATCTAATGATAAACGGAATTGAAAAGACCTACATTAAGTCTTCAATTTCCTCCATCATTTCTTCCTGAAGATCGGCCATGTCGTCGGCGTCACCTGTAGCAATGGTCTCAGTATAGTCATAGATTACCTGAGTCACAGCAAGACCGTTTTCTCCAGGATATGCGAACCAATCAGCTAACAAAGGCAGCTGATTAACAGCAGTTAACTTGTTGGGGTTTGCATCATAAAAATCACCTAACAGGTCATTTGCAGCTTTGTTAGGAGGAACGTAACCTGTTGTTTCTGCAACAGCAGCTGCTCCTACACCTGATGTGATAAACTTTAAAAATGTCCATGCCGCTTGTACTCTTTCAGGATCATCTGAAGTAGTAACTAACATCGCTGCGTTACCACCGGCAGGTAGTCTAGCTGGAGTTCCACCATTAACACCAGGTATTCCTGGGAAAGGCGCAGTCTTTAGTTCAAAGTCAGCTTTTGCAGCTTCAACAGAGCCTAAACTACTTGTACTCCAAAACATCATACCAATAGTACCTGCGTTAAACGCAGCTTGTCCGTCAGCAATAGAATAGTTAGGCATGTTACAGCCACCCATGATATCTTTCATTTGCTCTAAAGTTTTTAGACCAGCATCTCCTCCCATATTAACAGCTCCATCTTTAACCATTGGAACATTTTGGCTATGCATTAGAGCTTGATGGAACCAGTTACCTGTAATATTCCATCCAAAGTAAAGTGTACCGTGTCCTGCAGCTTCTAATTTATTACAAGCGTCAATGACCTCATCCCAATTTGATGGAATGCTGCTAACACCAGCACTTGCTAAAAGATCCATGTTGTAGTAACCAACCGGAGTTGATACTGAAAATGGTAAACCATAAACCTCTCCTCCGAAGGTAGATAAGCTCAACATAGCTTCATGATAACCGTCTTTTGCAAAATCTGGCTCATTAGCAATGAAAGGCTCTAAAGATAAAGCGATACCTTTGTCTACTAAAGGTGCTTGTCTATTAAGACCTTGCATGGTGATATCAGGTAAGTTTCCTGATGTTGACTCTCTTAGTATAGTAGCAGTAGCATCTTCATAGTTTTCATAAGTTGCTCTGAACTTAACTTTAATGTCAGGATGAGCTTTTTCAAACTCTGGCATAATCGCCTGGTATGTCACATCGAACAAACCTGAATAAGGATATGCAAATTCAATTTCTACCGCATTAGCGTTGTATGCGAAAACTGATGCAAAAAATCCTAAGATTACTTTTTTCATAGTCCCTCCTTAAAATAATGATAATTAATCATTAAATCCTTAATGTTAAGAATATGTTAAATTTTTAAAGCAAAGTAGAAATAATCAGTATGTGTGAGAAAAAATCTGTGAATAATTCTTAAACGCTATTAATTACCAAGGTAATGAGAAGGTTTTTACATTTGTGTAACTTTTCATAGCCTCTATGACACCCTCTTTATAGCCTAATCCTGAGTCTTTTATTCCGCCAAAAGGTGACATCTCAATTCTGTAACCGGGCACTTCCCAAATATTAACCGTGCCCACATTAAGACCGCTTATGTATTTTTTAATTCTTCTAAAATCGTTACTACAAACACCTGATGACAAACCAAACGCCGTTGAATTTGAAATTTCCATTACTTTTTCATCATCATTGGGAACTCTAATGACAGGCACAATTGGACCAAAGGTTTCTTCAACAACAAGTTCTGATTTATAATTAACGTTGTCTATAAAAATTGGTGGCACAAGAGCTTCTTGGACCCCAGGGTTATAAAGAATTTTTGCACCATCCTGTTCAGCTTTATTTACTCTGTCATTAAACATACTTGCTGCCTCTTTATTAATTACTGTACCCAACTGATTGTTAACATCCATGGGATCACCAAATTTTATTGCTTTTGCTTTTTCCAAAGCAAGCTCAACAAATTTATCAGCTACCGATTCTTGAACTAATATTCTTTTTACAGCAGTGCATCTTTGACCAGAGTTTTTTGTTGCTCCCATGATTGCTAGATCAGCTGCTTTATTTAAATCATCATCATCTAAGTCACTCAAAACTATTAAAGGGTCGTTTCCACCTAACTCTAAAACAGTTCTTTTGTAACCTGCATTTTCAGCTATTAGTTTTCCAACACCAACGCTTCCTGTAAAAGTAATTAAATCTATATTTTTATTTTTAATTACTTCATTCCCAATGTCTTCAGGCCATCCTGTTAAAATTGAAAACATTTCTGGAGGAAGGCCACATTCATATAAAATATCTGCTAGCAGCATAGCTGTTAAAGGGGTCAATTCAGTTTGTTTACAAACAGTACAGTTGTTAGTTGCTATTGATGGAGCTATTTTGTGAGCAACCATATTTAAAGGATGATTAAATGGAGTGATTGCAGATATTGTGTTAAGCGGTTCTCTAATTGTAAATATTTTTCTTTGCTTTCCATGAGGTGTTAAATCACAAGAATAAATTTCCCCATCATCCTGGATACAAAGCTGAGCAGTAAGAGAAAATACATCAAAGGCCCTACCAACTTCATAAAGCGTATCTTGTTTCGATAACCCGGACTCAAGTGAAATTAGATCAGAGATTTGTTCTTTTCTCTCAACAAGTGTTTCAGCAGTCTTTTGAAGTATTTTTTGACGATCATATCTAGATAAATTAGGTTTATAATTTGCAGCAATATCAAAGGCTTTTTGAGCATGTTCTGCTGTGCCAGCTGGTACTGTGCCTATAACTTTACCTGTGAAGGGATATATAACATCAATCTTGTTATCGGTGTGAACAGTTTTTCCACCAATCCTCATACCCTCATTAATTATTTTATCAGTCATGATTATGCTCCATTAATAGCATAAAAAAATGCATCATAGTTATTTAAACTTTGATCTTTGGCAATGTTTAGTTTTTTATTAGAAATAAAAGGAACTTCTCTTTCATGATGACCTCCATGAGATCTAAGGGGCTCCTTTAATTTTGAAAGATCATGATTAGCTTTTGAGGTACCAATTGTCATATCTTCAGATGACATGCATACGATATCACCTATTCTATCTGAAGGTAGCCTATATTCTCTACATGCTTCTTCTTGTTTAACAACTACTTCAATTTCTTTAATTGATGATATTTTGCTAATTGTTTCATCAATTTTTGATTTATCTTTTACATATATAGTGGCAAACGATCCCAGTGAACCATGATGAACTACATAAGGATCAGTAATTGGAAGTATTACTTTAGCCTCATCTTTACCCATTTGATCATCTAAATAATCTTGAAGGAAGATGGCATTAGGTTCTCCATTAATATTTGCTTTAGACTTCATTCCATGATCTGCAGTGATGACAACCGAATTACCATTACTACAAATTTTACTGACATACTTATCAAACATCTGATAAAAATCATTTGCTTCTTTATCTCCAGGTGCATATTTGTGTTGAATAAAGTCAGTTGTAGATAAATACATAATGTCAGGACTAAATTCCTCAAGTAATTTTACCCCAGCTGCCATAACAAATTCTGATAGATCCTGAGAATATACTTCAGGTACTTTCATTCCAATCCATTCATTAATATTCTCAATACCATTTTCACTGAGAGTGGCCTGATCTGATTTTTCTGATGAAAAACAGATTGCTCTTCCTTCATTAAATCTTAAACCATTACCTAAAAGAGTTCTTAATTTGTCCTTTGCAGTGATTACTGCTATTTTATAACCTTCATTATAATATTTCTCAAAAATAGTTGGAGCTCTTAAATATTGTGGATCATTCATCATCACTTCTTCACCAGTTGATGGGGTATAAAAGAAATTACCACTTATTCCATGAACATCACTAGGCTGACCTGTGACTATCGAAATGTTGTTAGGGTTTGTAAAACTGGGAATAGCACTGTTAGCCATCAGATATTGGCCATTTTCCAGTATTTTATCAAGATTTGGTGTCAATCCTTTTGAAGAGGCGATATCAATATACTCTTTTTGACTACCATCAAGGCATATAACTACTACAGTTGAAGAGAGTGATTTATTGTATTGTCTTTTGTTTATTTCAATTTTATCACTCATAATTACTATTGCCCTCAATAAAGAACAAACTTTCGATTAATCTAAAATTTGTTCATAAAGTTTTAACATAAATTTTACAAATTTACTTTTAAAATGTCTTAATCAGAACTATTTTAGTTTTGAGGAATAAAAATAGATGGGGACAATTTCTTTAAAGAACATCAATAAGTCATTTGGCTCAACTGAGGTGCTTAAACAGCTAAGCCTTGATATCCAAGATGGTGAATTTTTAACATTAGTCGGTCCGTCCGGTTGCGGCAAATCCACTTTGTTAAAAATTATTGCCGGATTGGAACAACAAAATAGTGGCGATGTAATTATTGATGATAAGAATGTTAACAGCACTAGAGCTAGCAAGAGAGACTTAGCAATGGTTTTCCAATCTTACGCTCTTTACCCACACCTGACTGTCAGAAAAAATCTAGAAACACCTTTGAAATTAAGAGACTATAGTTTTGTAGAGAGGTTGCCTCTTATTGGTAATTTTGTACCAAGTAGAAAAGAAAAAAAGAAATCAATTGATGACCTTGTTTTCAAAACATCTGAAACTTTAAAAATAACAGAACTACTTGATAGGAAGCCAGGTCAACTATCTGGAGGTCAAAGACAAAGAGCGGCGCTAGGAAGAGCGATGGTAAGAGAACCAGTTGCATTCTTAATGGATGAACCTTTATCAAATCTTGATGCTGCATTAAGAGTTCATATGAGATCTGAACTATCTGAGCTTCATAATTCTTTAAAGACCACTTTCATTTATGTGACGCATGATCAAGCTGAAGCACTTACAATGTCAACTCGAATGGCGGTAATGATTGATGGGGAACTTTTGCAACTTGATACACCAAGTGAGGTTTATAATAATCCATCATCTTTAAGGGTTGCAGAATTTGTCGGCAGCCCAAAGATTAACACATTTGCTGCTCAGATTAGCTCTGATGGTTCTGTTGAATTTATGGGTATTAAGCTTGAAAGAAAATTTAATACTAATAGTCAAAAAGCTTTAGTTGCTGTGAGACCAGAACATTTAGAAATTACAAAAGACTCAAACAAACCTGCATTTGAGGCTACAGTTTCATACAGAGAAAACCTTGGTTCGGATATATTTTACCATGTTCAAGTTGATCAATCTGACTCTAAGATCATAGTCAGAGGCTCACCAGCTGGACTAATTTCAAATGGGGAAACAGTTAGAATAAGTCCTTCTCATGCAGAGGCTATGCTTTTTGAAACATCCGGTGAGCGTATCCGATAAATATGCACCACTCTAAAGCACATATTTGGTTTGTTTGGCCTGCAATCATACTAATGATTGTCATATTAATACTTCCAATTTTTTTAGCCGGAGGTATCTCATTTACTAATTACAATCTTGGGAATTCTAGTTTCGAATGGGTAGGTACTGAGAATTATGAAAAAATGTTCTCCAGAAAAACTTATATAAAAATGATTATATCAACGGCAACTTACGTGTTAATCGTTGTCCCTGTTTCAGTGGTATTAGGTTTAGTTGCAGCCATTATGCTCAACTCTCTTCGATTTGGAGCTGATATTTATAAAACAATTTTCTTTCTTCCAGTGATGGCTACTTTATTGGCAATGGCTATTGCTTGGGAATTTACTCTTCATCCAACTCTTGGAATAATTAATTCTTTTCTTGCCAATGGATGCGGAGGTATTAGAGAATTTATTTTAGGTTTTCATTGGCTACCGTGGGTTAGTTCCGAGGACAGTTGGTACAGTGTTGCTTGTGCTAACAATATGGATTTCCCATATTGGCTCAAAGATAAAAAAACAGCGATTTGGACAATTTGTTTTATTGGAGTATGGCAAGCCTTTGGATTTAATATGGTGTTATACTTAGCTGGTTTAACAAGCATACCAAGAGAGTTGTATCATGCTGCAGAAATGGATGGCGCTCAGTCAACTTGGGAACAATTTAAACTTGTAACTTGGCCAATGTTAGGTCCTACAACTCTTTTTGTGGTTACCATAACGACAATAAGGTCATTTCAAGTATTTGACACAATTGAAATTCTTACAAAAGGTGGTCCTGCCAAAACAACGTATGTAATGATGTACGCAATTTTTGAAAAAGCAATTCAACAAAATATTACAAGTATTGGTGCAGCGATTACTGTTGTGTTTATAATTTTTATAATCTTGCTAACATTCTTCCAAAGATATGTGATTGAGAAAAGGGTACATTACTAAAATGTTAGCTAGACATTATATTGGAGAGTCATGGAAGCATGGACTGCTCATTATTGGAGCATTAATTGTGTTGATTCCATTCTACATGATGGTTTCAATGTCACTGAAATCTCAACAAGAAATTCAGTCAATATCTGGTGGATTAGTCGGAGCGCAGGAGATTCAAACATTTCCAGTATGTACTAAGCACGGATACACCGAAGAGGTATGTACAATGCGGCCATATAAATACAATTTCTGGTTTGCGTTCAAAAAAGCCCCAATTCCAAGGTATTTAATGAACGGTTTGATCGTGACTGTTTCAATCTTTTTAATACAAGTATTGATTGCACTTCCATGTTCTTATGCACTAGCGAAACTCAGGTTTAAAGGAAGGGAATTTGTCTTTTCGATGGTTCTATTCTGTTTATTAATTCCTGTACATGCTATCGCATTACCATTGTATGTCATGTTAGCAAAAGCTGGACTAGTGGATACCTATGCAGCCTTAATAATACCGTGGACGATATCTGTGTTTGGAATTTTTCTCATGCGGCAATTTTTTATGACAGTACCAGATGAACTTATTGATGCTGCAAGGATGGATGGTATGGGAGAATATTCTATTGTTTGGAAAGTTATGCTTCCTGTAGCCATACCGGCGTTACTCGCTTTTGCTATTTTCTCAGTTGTTGCTCACTGGAATGATTATTTTTGGCCTAGGATTGTTATTACAGGTAATCGTGATTTATTTACACCACCACTTGGTATTAGAGAATTTAGAGGTGGAATTGATAGTGATGAATTTGGACCTATGATGGCGTCGATTGTTACTGTTACAATTCCACTTATTGTGGCTTTCATAGTTGCTCAAAAAAGATTTGTTGAAGGTATCACTATGACTGGAATGAAATAATTATTTACCCAGAGCGTTTACCATTACAATACCAAGTATAATTAGACCACAACCAAGTATTCCAAATAAGTTTGGACTCTGACCAAACTTAATTATACTTAATATGAACGTTCCAAAAATCACTAAACCAGCATAAGAGGCATAGGCAATTCCCATTGGTAAAAACTTCATTACCTTAGAAATAAAAAAGACTGCGATTACTATGGAAATAGCACTTAGTGAAGTTGGTATGAATTTCTCGTATCCATTTGATATTTTAGCAAAATTATTTGAAAGTATCCCAAAGAAGACTGCAGCAGCTAAATAAAAATATCCAATCAATTTAGATATCTATCTCATAAGGAAATGAGCTTAGTTGCTCCAAGCCATCTTTGGTTACAACGAACTGATCCTCCAGTTTAATTCCTTCTTTACCGCCAACTTCACCAATATAACTCTCTACACAGATAGTCATATTTTCCTCAAAATTGGCTGAGTAATCCGCATTGCTAAAATCTCTATTTGGGTAAGCAACAAGTGGCCATTCATCACAAAGACCGACACCATGAATAATGCATGGATAATGATTATCGTAGCAATTATCAGGCAATTTCCAGGATTTTTCTGCAAATTCTCTAAAATTTAAACCAGCTTTAATCAGAGATTTGTTATGATTAATATGCTCTAAAGACATTGAGTAGAGCCTTTTTTGTTCATCATTTAGACGATTGCCCTCAACAAAGGTTCGAGAGATATCAGCACAGTAACCGTACGGTCCAACCATATCTGTGTCAAAAGCAACTAAATCTCCAGACTCAATGACTCTGTTACTGCATTCTTGAAGCCAAGGATTTGTTCGTGGTCCAGATACTAAAAGACGAGTCTCAAACCATTCCCCACCATTTTCAATATTGACTTTATGCATGTATGACCAAAGTTCTTCTTCTGTCATACCTGCCTGAAGTTTGTCTCTCATTAGCCACATTCCTTTTTCAGCAGTCTCAATAGAAGCTTTCATGCAAATTAACTCATCATCAGATTTAATAGATCTTGCAAGCTCAATATACTTTTGGGCGTTCACTAGTTTAACATTAAACTGTTTAAGTAACATTTGTATTCCAACTGGATCGGAAACATCTATTGCAAGGCAATTATTATCAGGTGAATGCTCTTTCATTAAATCTTGAACAGTGCCAGCCCATTTTTTTGCATTTTTATCAACAAAATTATTTGCTGAAAAAAAATCCCAGCTATCAACTGCTCGAATATCATCAATCGTGCATAAATGTTCTGAGAGATGTTCGCTCTTTGGATAATCAAATAGTATTACTTTTCCCTCTGCAGAAATAAATACAAATCGCACAAGTTCATGCATTGTAAATAAACTCATATTTCTACTGTCGGTCGCATACCTTATATTGATCGGATCAAATAATATGCAAGCACCAACATTATTTAACCGTAGTTGTTCTAAAACTCTATTGAGTCGGTACATACGTAAACGGTCGAAGTCTATTTTTTCTTCGTACAGTCTAGGTTTGTAAACTTGATTTTCAAAATTTTGATTAATTGTTTCGAAAAATTTTGGTCCGATTTTACGGTCAGCAAATTTACTTGTAAAATTACTCATCTAAATGACTTTTAACATTATTCTTTTCAAACCTTAAAAGATGATCACTAAATTGCAATTTAAGTTTTTTTGCACTATTACTAATTTTATCAAGGAAATTAATACTTATTTTTATACTTTTTTGTTCATTTTCGGATATTTGACCGACATAGGTGATAGCATTCCATAATCCAAGAGAGTTCATCGGTGAAAATTTTTTCTTAGAGGATAATGATAGGTTTATAAATGAAAATAAAAATGAAGATGTGGATACTTTAAATTTTTTTCTAAAATGAGGTATTTTTTTATTCAGGCTTTCTAAAAATTTTTTGGGATCACTAAATTGATAGGGATTAATTTTTGGAAAGAATAATTTGAGAAGCTTCTTTGAAAAATCATTTCCGGATGAATAAATAAAAAATAGCTGACCTTTTACATCTAACATTTTTAATAATGGAATAAGTACTAGCTTAAGTGTTCTGTCGTAAGGAGATCTTAGCCTGAAAGCTTGAGATGCAATTATATAGTCGTAAAACTTTGGAATACTCTCTAACTTAGTTGGTATCAAATGCTTTAATGCAATTTTTTGATCCTTTCTATAAATAACCATCAGTGTCTTCTGCCTCGGTCTCAATATGGTTGAAGAAGAATCTTCTTTTATATCCCAATTTTTTCTTATAACCTCACCCATATTCATGAGTTGCTGATTGAAATTAAAACTTGAATTTCCAACTAATTCTTTTTTAATTAACTTACAATCTGTAAATCGATTATCATTAATCTCTCTGTAGGATGCATTTGTTATACAGAAAACTAAATTCTTATGTTCAAAAAATCTATAACCAAGATAATTTAAAAGACTGTTAATATCATCAATACTAATTTCTTTTCCAACAACTATAATTGGATCTTCAGGAAATTTGTCATGAACAGCCGATAGCAATGTGCAGATAACTGAGCCATCTCCTGTCCCAGCATCAAAAATTCTAAATGAATCTTTAGTAATTTTAGAATTTTTTAAATACTTTGCTAATTGAAAAGCTATTCGACTTTTTTCGTTGGTAGAATTTACAAATGATAAATATTTATCTCTTGAATCAAAAAAATCAGACTTTTTTGCCCCCACCTTATTTCTCCTAGTTTTTTTTTAAACTAGAAATGCATTGATTACCATAATAGAGTTAACTGGTTGGATCATAAATATGACTTTAGAAACCTCGCTTTTATTGGGTATATTTGGCGCAGTTTTAGCAATAGTGATAATGGTTTTTGATATTTACAAAAGAAACAAATAATCTAACTCAAGTAACATTTATTATAATAATAAGACATGACCAATATTATTAAATCAGGTGGAAGCCACGAAACAGACGTTGTTATTATTGGCGCTGGTCCATGTGGTCTGTTTCAAGTCTTTGAATTGGGTCTTTTAGATATGAAGGCTCATTTAATCGACAACCTTGATAAAATAGGAGGGCAGTGCGCAGAATTATATCCTGATAAAAATTTATATGATATTCCAAGTAGGCCTGCTATTACCGGCCAAGAACTAACTGATGATTTAATAAAACAAGCTGAGCCTTTCAATCCTTCATATCATCTCAATCAATTAACCTCTAAAATATCTTTAAATGATAATGATATTTTAGTTGAAACCGATAAGGGCACATCCATTAAATGTAAGTCTTTAGTGATTGCAGCAGGTGCTGGTAGTTTTGTTCCAAGAAAGCTTCCTGCAGAGGGCTCACAGGAGCTAGAAAATAAAAATATTTTTTACTCTGTAAAAAAAAGATCTGATTTCCAAGATAAGAATATTTTAATAATTGGTGGCGGTGACTCTGCTCTTGATTATGTTATGGGATTTCAAGGAATAGCCAAAAAAGTTTCTTTGGTCCACAGAAGAAAAGAATTTAAAGGAGTTCAAGACTCTGTAAATAAAGTTATGTCTTTAGTTGATAAAGGCGATGTAAACTTCAACATGGGAAGTTTAAAAAAGGTTGAAAAAAATGATAACGGTAAAGTCACAGTGACACTTGATGATGAGACAACACTAAGTGATATTGACGCCATTTTTCCGTTTTTTGGATTAAAAATAGAATTAGGCCCAATAGCAGATTGGGGCTTAAATTTAGAAAACAATTTAATATCAGTGAATACTGAGAATTTTGAAACTTCTGTTCCAAGAGTTTTTGCTGTTGGAGATATTTGTATTTATCCTGGTAAATTAAAGTTAATTTTAAGTGGCTTTCATGAAGCAGCTCTTGCAGCAAAAAAAATGTTTGAATATTGTCATAGTGATAAGAAATACGTGTTTAGGTACACTACCTCTTCTAGTGATTTACAAAAAAAACTTGGCGTAAAATAACTAAGATAAATGCTTATAAACAGTCGTTCTCGAGATATTTAAAGTTCTTGAAACACTGCTAACTTTTTCGCCAGTTTGCTTATATGTTTTTTGAATAAGAATACACTGCTTTTCTTTTATTGCAGATCCTTCGCAATTAACACAGGGCTTATATGGCTGTTTTAAATTATTATTTACCCTATTAGAATTTGATACTTGTCTTTGAAATAGCTTTATAAAAAGACTTGAGCCCAACCAATCTTTTACTTTTAAAACTTTATCTAAATTTAAATCATGAGCAATTCTATGATATGGGGTAGTAAAGATATTAAAAAAATCATTTGTTGTATCTTTAAAAATACCACTTAGCATAACTCTTGCGTTAGAATTTACTCCTTCTATTTCTCCATCATCATTAACAGCAATCAAACCTATACTATTCGTATTAAGGTATTCGCTTCTTGGGTGAAAAGAGTAAATATTTGTGTGCTGAAATGAATTCAAAAATAATTTCTGTTCTACAGATTTTGCAGATAGTTTAACAAGAGCCAAAGTATGATCTTGTCTTGATGATGTATCAGTTGAAGCGTCTATTATACCAACAATATTTTGGTTATGATCAAAAATTGGACTTGCAAAACAGGAAAGGTGACAATGTTCATTAAAAAAATGTTCACCTCCAGCAACTATTGATGCAGACTTTGTTTTAAGTGTTAATCCTAATCCATTCGTTCCTCTATACTCTTCTTTCCAAACTGAGCCAGGTATTACAACCTTTCTTGCTTTACTATTATAAAATTCATTATCATAAAGTGTGTCGAGAACAACTCCCTCGTTATTCGCAAAAGCAACCATAAAGTTTGTTCCAGCAATTTGAGAATGAAGAAGTTCCAACTCTGGTAAAATAAAACCTCTGATATCGTTATACTCATCTTGGAGTTCATTTAATTTTGATGAACTTATTACACTTTCAATAGAATTTCTCTCAGGACTTAAATCATTTTCAAAACATCTAATCCAACTATCAACAATTTTTTTATCTGTAAAATCTAAGGATATGTTTCTATCCTTTTCCAAAAGACGAGTTCTTTCAATTAACTGTCTGTAAGATTGCATTTTTGAAAATTAGCAATTTCATAAAATTATTACAACTTCTAAGATTGTTCAAAAAATGGACAATTTTTTGATTTTTTTCTTTTAAACAAGAGTATGCATCAATTTTGAACATTGGATCTGTGGACTTTTTATAGTTAAATGAATGTTATTTTTGGGAGGAATTGATGAAAGCACAAGTATTACATAGCTATGACCCTGAGATGAAACAGGACGTTTGGGTAAAGGAAGAGGAAGTTCCAAACCCAAAACTTGAAAAGGCATCTGACGTCATTGTTAAAATTGGAGCAGCAGGCGTCTGCAGAACAGATTTACATGTCATCGAAGGTGAGTGGAGACATATTCAGGACCCTGATGATAAACTTTTACCATGTGTAATGGGTCACGAAAACGCTGGATGGATTGAGGAAGTTGGAAGTGATGTAGAGGGATTTAAAAAAGGTGACTCAGTTATTCTCCATCCAATTATCTCTGGAACCAATGGTACTTGTTTAAGTTGTAGAAAAGGTCTAGACACTCACGCCGAGAACGGAATTTTTCCAGGATTAAATGTTAAAGAAGGTGGATACTCTGAATTATTAAAAACAAGTGTAAGAAATCTTATCAAGATTCCGAACACATTAACCCCTAAGGATGTTGCACCATTTTCTGATGCCGGTTTAACAGCATATCGTGTTGCAAAAAAAGCAACAAGACATCTTTTACCAGGTGAGAACTGTGTTGTAATAGGTGCTGGTGGTTTGGGTCACATCGCTATCCAATGTTTAAAAGCAATGTGTGCTGCGAATATAATTATTGTAGAAAAATCTGAAACCGCACTTAAGCATGCTATGCCTCTTGGTGGAGATCATGGTGTTTTAATTGATGGCAATGAAGTAGAGAGAGTTATGGAATTAACCAAAGGTCTTGGTGCTGAGGCAGTCATCGATATGGTGGGAGAAAAAGGTTCAACTTCAATGGGTCTTAGTATGACTAAAAACACTGGGTCTTATTATATAGTTGGTTACGGAGAAGATATTAAAATCAAATCCGTTGATATGATTATTTCTGAGAGAAATATCATAGGAAATTTAATTGGTACATGGTCCGAACTTTATGAGCTAATGGAATTAGCGAATAAAGACCTAGTAAGGTTATCGATGCAGGAGTACAAGCTTAGTGAAGCCAATAAAGCTCTGCATGATCTTAATAACGGTCTTGTAAAAGGAAGAGCAGTTTTAGTACCATAAAAAGTTTGTTATCAGATTAAGTTCTGAGCAAAAAACGAAGTATTAAGGGAGGGAAATATATGAAACTTAAAACTTTGATAAGCGCCTTGGCGTCTGTCCTCTTGATAGGCAGCCAAGTTGCTCACGCAGACAAGTGGGGAGATCAATTTCCACACATCGCTGCTACAGGAGACATTCCTGGAATGTGTTCTTATGAGTCTATGTCTCAAAAGGACTATAGCGGAAGAACACTTACTATAAATACACACGCTATCCCTGTTATGGGAGAGCCAACCGCTCTTCACGCTGAGCAGTTTGAAAAATTAACAGGTGCTAAAGTAGAAGTAACACATACTCCTGCTGGTGACCTTTACTCAAAGGCAATGGTTCCTTTCCAAGCTGGTCAGGCTCCATATGATATCGTCTTTGGTTTTTCAAACTTTATCAATGACTGGAAAAGATATTTAGCGCCTGTGCCACAAGAATATGTGGACCAAATGGATGGTGTATCAGCCTCACACAAGGCTATCGCTTCATGGGACGGTGTTATGTATCAGTATCCGGTTGATGGTGACAGACACTATTTAAAATATAGAAAAGACGTCATCGATAATCCTGAGATGCAAGCTAAGTATAAAGCTGATACAGGTAAGGAATTAAAAGTTCCAACAACTTGGAAAGAGTACGGAGAAATAGCTTCTTACTTTAATGGTTGGGACTGGGATGGTGACGGAGAACTAGAATATGGTTCTGCTGAGGTTATGAAAAAAGATGACCTTATGTATGCTGCTTTCTATTCTCGTTCAGTTGCTTACGCCAAAAATGAGAGTACCCCAGGAGGTTTCTTCTTTGATTTAGAAACTATGGAACCATTAATTAATAACCCTGGATTTGTTGAAGCTCTCACAGATTGGGTTGATGCAGTTAACTATGTACCACCTGGAGGAATTAACTTTGGTCTAGGAGATGAAATTAACTCTTTTGGTGGAGGCCAGACCTTATTTAGTTTCTCATGGGACGATGCTTTTGTAGCAGCAATGCAACCAGATAGTCCAATTGCAAACCAAGTTGGTGCCGCACAACTTCCTGGTGCCGAAAAAGTTTGGAACAGAGGGATGGGTGCCTGGGAAGCAAGATTCAATCAAGCTCCTTTCTTCGTATGGGGATGGGCAGTTGGTGTTGCAGGAAAGTCAGAAAATAAAGATGTCGCTTTTGATTATCTTTGCTTCTTTGCAAATGGAGCTAATCACCAAGCAGATATCGGAATTGGTCGATTTGGTGTGAACCCATTTATGGAAGAGGACTTTAAAGCTGATGTTTGGACACAAATTGGTTGGGACGCAGACATTGCTCAATCATATGTCGACACACTTGCTGATATGGAAAAAAGCACTAACAGAGTATTTCCATTAAGAGTTCCTGGTACTTTTGAGTTCAACAGTGCATTAGCAACTGGAACGGCAAAAGCTTTAGCAGGACAATTATCTCCTCAAGAGGCACTTGACGAAGTTTATGCTGAGTGGGTATCAATTCTCGATAGAGTTGGTGCTGATAACGTTAGAGATGCATACGCTGTTGGTGTCAAAATGGAAGATAACGAATTATAAATTATTAATTTGATTTAACTTAGTGATCGCTCATAATACTGAGCGATCACTCCAAAGATTAATTTTATAAAATATTTATTACTGAATGAACTTTAAACATAAATATGTATTTTTACTTCCCGGTTTAATAGTTTTAATTGGTATACTAATATTTCCAATAATTTTTACTGTAAGATTAAGTTTATCAGGATGGAATAGTTTTAATCCTGGATTAGATTTTATAGGTCTTAAAAATTATATTCGATTATTTACTGATGACCCACGCTTTTGGCAGTCATTCTTTAGATTAAGTTTTTTAGCAATAACTACGGTTTTTCTTCAATATATAATTGGGTTTGCTTTGGCTCATATGGTCTGGAAGGACATTAAGTTTAAAAGATTTTTTAGAGTATTGTTTCTCATTCCTATGATGACTACTCCAGTAATTATGACTGTTATTTGGAGAACTTTTTTTCATGAGTCACTAGGTCCTTTAAATGATTTTCTGAGTATTTTTGGAGTACAGCCTCCATGGTTATCTAGTCCTGGTTTAGCAAAAGTTTCCATTATTGTAGTAGAAGTTTGGCAGTGGACATCGTTTATGTTCCTATTAATGTTGGCTGGACTTTTAAGTTTACCTAAAGAGCCTTTTTTAGCAGCAGCTGTTGATGGTGCCTCCCCATTTAAAAAATTTATATATGTCACTTTTCCCTTGATGGCACCCATATCTATTGGTGCAATAATAATAAGACTTATTGAAGCTTCTAAAATTATGGATACAGTTTTTGTTTTGACAAGCGGTGGTCCGGGCACGTCTACGGAAACATCTAGCTTTTTCATTTTCATAAAAGGGCTTCGCGAATTCCAAATGGGATACGCCGCAACCGCCTCATTTACGTACCTTATTATCATGATCATAAGTTTGACAATTATTGTTAAAGTCTTAACGAAGGTTTTGATGAGAGAATAAAATGCCTAAATTATATACATTTTTGAAATATTTCTTTGTTGTACTATGGGCTTGCTTTGTTGTAGCGCCTTTTCTTTGGGCCATATCAACCTCTTTTAAGGATTTTAATTCAGTGACAGGTGGAGCGACATATATCCCTTGGTTGCAGTTTGAACCAACGTTAGATGGATGGAGTGTTTTATTTAAGCCCGGTTCCCAAGGTGGAATAAATATTATCGGACCATATTTCAATAGTATTTTTGTTACACTTACAGCAAGTTTGATCAGCATTGTTTTAGGCACATTAGCTGCATACGCTTTATCTCGTTACACCTTCAAAGCTGGAATTGTTAAAAATAATGATATTACGTTCTTTTTTATATCCCAAAGAATTATGCCACCTGTTGTATTGTCAATTCCTTTTTTTATTTTTTTAAGCTCCTTGGGGCTTCTAGATAGTCTCGCTGGTTTAATTCTAGTTTATATTGTTTTATTAATGCCAATTGCTGTTTGGATTATGGTTGATTTTTTTAATCGTGTTCCCAGAGAAATTGATGAAACAGCTTTAATTGATGGATGCAATCCATTTCAAGCTTTTTTTAAAGTCGTTCTCCCTAATTCAGTTCCGGGTATGTTAGTAGCAGGTTTGTTTTGTATTATATTTGGTTGGATTGATTTTTTCTTTGCTTTTATATTAACCTTTACAAAAGTACAGTTGTTGCCAGTCAAAATTGTAGCATTAAATTCTTCAATTACACCTTGGTGGAGCTTATCTGCAGCAGCACTTGTATCTGTTGCACCGTTAATAATCGTGGCGTTTATTGTAGAGCGTTATTTATCAAAGGGCAATTTATCTGGAGCTTTAAAATAATGTCTTTAATGCTCAATCATATTTCTTTTAAACCAACAGAGGAATATCATTTAAATGATATTAGTTTGAGATTTGACTCAGGAAAAATGTACACGATATTAGGTAGAACTTTATCAGGTAAAACCACACTTTTGAAAACTATTGCTGGTCTTCAAACACCTGACTCGGGATCTATAAATTTTGAAGATACAGATTTTTTATCAATTCCTGTTTGGAAAAGAAATGTAGCTATGGTGTATCAACAATTTATAAATTATCCGCATTTAAATGTCAGAGATAACGTCGCTTTCCCACTTAAACAAAGGAAAATGGATGAAAATCTTATTGAAAAAGAAGTTCAAGAAGCAATGGAAAAAGTTGGTTTAATCGGTTTTGAGTCAAGAAAAATTCAAGAACTATCTGGTGGACAACAACAAAGAGTAGCTCTCGCAAGGTCTTTAGCAAAAAAAGCTAAAATACTTTTATTAGACGAACCTCTCGTTAACCTTGATTACAAATTGAGAGAGGGCCTTCGAGAGGAATTTAAAAAACTTTTTAATGTATCTGACGAGTCAAACTCAATTTTAATTTATGCTAGCACAGATCCTTTAGAGGCGATGCAACTCAATGGCGATATTATTGTAATTGATGAAGGTAAAATACTTCAGACAGGTACAGCTAAAGATGTATTTGAAAATCCTGCAACTGCTAAAGTTGCTGAAATTACTAATGACCCTGCAATGAATATCAATAAATGTCTTATACAAGATAATTCTTTGATTATGAATGATAGCGTTCAAATCCAAATCCCTGATGAACTCAAGTCTGTACCTAACGGAAAGTATTTAGTGGGCATTAGAGCCACAGATATATATCTTGATGATCAAGGTTTTGCTTTTGATGTAGAAATTTCTGAAATATCAGGTTCAGAGACTTTTCTTCACTTACGTAATAAAAATTTAAAATGTGTTGCCACAATTGAAGAGGTAAAAACCTATAATACAAATGAGGTTGTAAAAATTAATTTTGATAAATCAAAAATTTATTTGTTTGAGGAGTCAGGGGATCTCCGACACTCTCCCTATCAACAATAATGGCTAAAATAATTTTAGAAAACATTGCACACACATACGAGCCCAATGCAAGCAACCCAATGTTTGCTTTGAAAGAAATGTCTCTTTCTTGGGCAGATGGTGGACGTTATGCACTACTTGGTCCCTCAGGTTGTGGAAAGACAACAATGTTAAATATTATGAGTGGTTTAGTGAACCCATCTCATGGAAAAGTATTTTTCGATGAAAGAGATGTAACCTCAATGATTACTGAAGAAAGAAACATCGCCCAAGTGTTTCAATTCCCTGTAATTTATGGAACAATGACAGTATTCGAAAATCTTGCTTTTCCCTTAAAATGCCGACAGTTTCCTGAGGATCAAATAGAAAGGAAAGTCAAAGAGGTCGCAGAAATACTGAATTTGCAAGATTATTTGAACAATCGAGCAAAAGGATTAACAGCAGATCAAAAGCAATTGATTTCTCTTGGAAGAGGTTTAGTTCGGGAGGATGTAGCTGCTATATTAATGGATGAACCACTGACAGTTATTGATCCTGACTTAAAATTTCGTCTCAGAAGAAAATTAAAAGAAATAAATGATAAGTACAAGACAACATTAATATATGTAACTCATGATCAGAATGAGGCTATGACATTTGCAGATAATATTATAGTTATGGATCAAGGTGAAGTTGTGCAGGCAGGATCACCAAAGGACCTTTTTGAGAGACCTCAAACAACATTTGTTGGTTATTTTATTGGTTCACCTGCAATGAATTTATATGAATGTTCCGCAAGTTCTAAAAATGAAATTAGTATAGGTGTTAATTCATTCAAAGTTCAAACTAATATAAACAATTCTAAATCGGAAAATCTAAAACTAGGAATTCGTTCTGAGTATATTACAGTTGAAAATGAACATAGTGATAATTCATTAGAAGCTGACGTAATCGAAGTCGAAGATTTTGGAAATTATAAACTTATTACAGCGTCTTTTGATTCATTTAAAATAAAAGCAAAAGTTAAAAGAGAATTAGACATACCGTCAGAAAAAGTTATTCTAAAATTACCAGCAGAACATTGCTGCATATATGAAGATAATAAACTCATTTAAAAAAACTTTTTTATTTACATTTTGTCTATTATTTTTTAGTGCACACACGTATTCTATAACCTTAGAGAAAACACCAGTTTCTTTAAACAATCCTTGGGGTATGAGCTGGACGGAAAATAAGTTATTGATCACGCAAAAATCAGGTGAAATTTATCTTGTTAACACAAATGATTATACAAAAATAAAAATTGATCATAAAATTCCCTTTGTTCAACATGGACAAGGAGGACTTCTAGATATAGTAAGTGATAAAAATATTATATGGGTCACTGGTTCTATTAAAAAAAATGGTAAATACACTACTGCCATTTATCGCGCTGAGCTTAAAAACAATATCCTCATAAATGAACAACTTATTTATGAAGCATTACCATACTTCAGTAATGGTAAGCATTTTGGTTCACGAATAGAAATTCTTGATGATTATCTTTATGCTAGCATAGGGGAAAGAGGCAAGGGTATGATTGCCCAAGACTTTTCAAACTCTATTGGTGCCATAATCAGAATTCACAAAAATGGGGAATTACCAGATGATAATCCTTTCATTTCAGGCAATAACTGGTTACCTGAGTTATACCAAATTGGTGTTAGAAACCCTCAAGGGATGACATTGGATCCTCAAACAAATTCAATTTATATATCTAATCATGGACCTAAAGGAGGCGACTTCATAGGAAAAGTTGTAAGTGGATCAAATTATGGTTGGAAAAAAATAGGTTGGGGTGGAACCAATTACTCAGGGACTAAAATAGGTGACGGTAATGCGTGGGAGCCTGGATTTATAAAACCTGATTTTATTTGGGTGCCATCAATAGCAGTTAGTGGTATTAAATTTTATCATGGAGATGCTTTTCCAGAGTGGGAAAATTCACTCTTAGTATCTTCACTAAAATATCAATACCTTTCTGTTTTACACAGAAAAGATAATAAATTTGTTAAAGAGGAGATAATTTTTAAAGATAAAATTGGAAGAGTAAGAGATTTAGAGATAGATCAACAAGGCAATATATATGTTATCGCAGATGAAAGGGACTCAAATTTATTTGTTCTTAAACCCTAACTATTCTCTATGTTCTAAATAAAGATTATTTTGAGATGAATATAAATAAGGTTTCAATAGCTCTAGACTGTAAAAACCATATTGGAGAAAGTTGTTTTTGGGACTCGAAAGAAAATTGCTTAATTTGGACAGATATCGAAGGTAAAACAATTTGGAAACTTGATGAGAGTAATCAAAGTTTTAAATTTAATTTACCAGATAGAGCTGGTTTTATTTTACCAAGAAAAAAAGATGGATTTATAATTGGATTTCCAAAGTTTATTGCAATTTCTAATCAAAATTTTTCATCTTTTGAAAAAATATGTGACGTAGAGGTTAGTATAAAAAAGACACGAATAAATGATGCAAAAGTAGATCCATATGGTGGAATTGTATTTGGGACTTATAATGAAGATCCAGATAAATTAAATAGAAAACCTATTGCAAATCTTTACAGACTTGCTCCAGACTTGTCCTTAACTCATCTTTTATCAAATATTACTGTCTCTAATGGACTAGCCTTCTCTCAAAAGGACAATATTATGTATTTTGCAGACACCCCAACTGGTCGGATACAAAAATTTAGCTACAATCAAGATTTTAAAAAATTAAATGAATTAGAGTCAAATATGATTTTCAAAGATGTTGGAGAACCAGACGGCGCCACTTTGGATAATGATGACAACTATTGGTCAGCAAGGGTTAGGGGAAAATGTATTATATGTATTGATACAAAAAACGGCAAAATCATTGAAAAAATTGATCTTCCTACAAAGACACCTACATGTGTAGCATTTGGAAATTCTGATTTATCGTGTCTATATGTGACCTCTCTAAGAGCAGATCCAATTAACGATAGTGCTGACGGAAATCTCTATAAAATTAAAACAGGGACTCAAGGTTCAAAGCAACTTTTGGCTGATTTTTGATTTTTATAAATATTTTTTATTCACTAAATTTTCGACATTTAATTCACTCATTTTCTTTAAGAAAAAAACAATATTTTGTGAAGCTTCTAAGGACATCCTTTCCCTACATTCTAATGTTAATGCTGCGTTGTGAGGTGTCAGCAAAATATTATTTAACTTAAAAAAAGGATGATTGGACTCAGGCGGCTCAGATACAAACACATCCATTCCTGCACCTTGAATTTTTTTTGACTCTAAAGCTGTATATAAGTCATTTTCGTTAACGATACCACCTCTTGATGTATTGACAAGAATAGAGTTTTTCTTCATTAGATTTAATTCTGTTTGGGAGATAAAGTTCTTTGTATCTCCATTTAATGGTAAATGGATAGTAATAAAATCAGCTATACCTAAACCTTGGTTTTTCTCAATCGGTATACATTGATTTCTAATTATTATTTCATTATCTAAAAAAGGATCATATACATATACTTCCATATCAAATCCAAGACATCTCTTAGCAACTTCTTTTCCTATTCTACCAAAACCAATAATAAGTACTTTCTTTTTATATAATTCAAAAAAATTGGGTAACTGAGATCTATTTTCAAAATTACCTTCTTTAACCAGACTATCTGATAGGGATAAATTTTTTGTCAAATAAATGAAAAATGATAATACATGTTCGGCTACACTTACAGCATTAGAAGTAGATGTAATACCAAGCGCGATTTTATTCTCATTCAGAAAATCAAGATCAACATTATCGTAACCAACTCCATGTCTTGATATAATTTTTAAATTGTTACAATGTTGTAAAATTTCTTTATCAAGTCTTGTAGTTCTTAATAAAATTCCATCAACATCTTTTAATTGTTCCTTTAAGTTTTGTATTTCAAAATTCTCAATTTCAATGACCTTGAATTCGTTTTCTTTCAAAAACGATAAGCCTTTTGGGTCAACTATACCTAGAACAGCAACTTTCATATTTTCTCTTGATTCAAAGTTATGTCAAAAAAGTGCGAATTTTAAAAGGTTTTTCATTCAAATTATCTTTCTATCGTGTAATATCATACAACGGTTAAGTTTTTTGGAGGAATAATGAAAACCATTAAATTGTCTTGTGCTCACGCACTGTTTAAATATTTAATTGCACAAAAAATTATCATTGATGGTAAGAAAGCTCCATTATTCCCAGGAGCATTTGCTATTTATGGCCATGGTAATGTTGCTTGTTTAGGCCAAGCAATGGAAGAGTTCCAGTCTGACCTTCCTGGTTTTAGAGGTCATCATGAACAAAGTATGGCTTTGACTGGTATTGGATACGCTAGAGCCATGAGAAGAAAACAAATTTTTATTGCCACCTCATCAGTAGGCCCTGGGGCAACAAACATGGTCACAGCTGCAGCAGTAGCTTTGAGCAATCGACTTCCAATATTGTTATTACCAGGAGATACTTTTGCTAGTCGATTTCCTGATCCTGTTTTGCAACAAGTTGAAAATTTCAACTCACCTATTGAAACCGCGAATGATGCTTTTAAACCTGTTTCAAAGTATTTCGATAGAATTACAAGACCAGAACAAATTCTTGCTTCTCTACCTCAAGCTATACAAGTCATGCTTGACCCCTCTGACTGTGGACCAGCAACTATTGCAATGTCACAAGATGTTCAAGGAGAGTCATTTGATTACCCTGAAGTATTTTTCGAAGAAAAAGTACACGAGATAAGAAGAGTTCATCCAGATCCAAGTCAGATCAATCAAGCAGTCGAAAAAATAAAAAACTCAAAACAACCTATTATTATTTCAGGAGGCGGCGTTCTCTACTCTGAAGCAGAGCAAGAACTCTCAAAATTTGCAAAAAAACATAACATTCCTGTCACTTCAACGGTAATGGGAATTGGTTGTATGACTAAAGATGATCCGTATTATATTAGTGCGGTTGGTGCGTTAGGAGAAGGCTCATCAAATAGTTTATCTAAAGATACTGACTTAGCTTTAGCCATAGGTACAAAGCTCGCAGATTTTACCACAGGCTCATGGGCAAATTTTGAAAATCCTAATTTCAAATTAGTTTCAGTTAATACAGCTCGATACGACACCACAAAACATTTAGCAACCCCTGTTATAAGCGATGCAAAAGTAGGTCTTCAGAAAATGTCTGAAGCTCTTGGTGATTGGAAAGCTCCTGATGACTGGTATAAAAGAGCAATTAAGGAAAAGCATGAATGGGATGCTTATGTTGAAAAACAAAGCGGACCCACCAATCAAGAGGAACCCTCCTATGCTCACGCGGTAGGTGCAGTTTATAGAAATTCAGATCCAAGTGACATTGTAGTAACAGCAGCAGGGGGACTTGTTGGAGAGGTTGTACAAGTTTGGAAACCAAAGCAGCTTAATACCTTTGAAACTGAGTGGGGTTTTAGTTGTATGGGATATGAAATTTCAGGTGCACTAGGAATTAAAATGGCGAAACCCGATCAAGACGTGGTGGTATTTGTTGGTGATGGTTCTTACTTATTAAACAATACAGATATATATAGCTCAGTTATCTACGATCAAAAGCTCATTATTATAGTATGTGATAATGGAGGGCACATGGTTATTAATCGCCTTCAATTAGCTAAAGGAGGAAAAGAATACATTTGTAATCTTCGTGCTGCTAGAGCGACCAATCTTAAATTTGTAGATTTTGAAAATCACGCAAAAAGTATGGGAGCTAATGCAGAGACTGTAAGCTCAACTTCAGAGCTAGAGGCAGCTTATAAAAGGGCCAAAGACTCAGATAAAACTTATGTTATTACAATTAAAACTCATGGTTATGAATGGTTAGAGGGGACTGCATTTTGGGAAAGCCCCACATTACAAGATCCAATTACTGATAATAATAAAAATGCCCTTGAGGATTTTGAGTCTGGAAAGAGCAAACAGCGTAAAGGTGTTTAATTTTTGACATCTAAAAAAAGAGTTGCCTTAATAACAGGCGCTGAGTCAGGTATAGGAAAAAGTACATCTAAAATTTTTTTAGATAACGGATACAAAGTTATTTGTACTTACCTTAAAAATAATAATAACAAAAATACTAATTATATTGAATATCATCGCATTGATATTACTAAGAATAAGGATTGGGAAAATCTAGCTCTCTATATTAAAAAAAAATATAAAAAAATTGATGTCTTAGTGAATAGCGCAGGTGTTAGATTAAGTGGAAATTTAGAGACCACGTCTATGAGTGATTGGTCATACCATCTCAATAATAACGTAACAGGCACCTTTCTTGCTTGTAAGTATATTTTACCTTTTCTTAAAAAATCTAAAAATTCTTCAATTATAAATGTTGCATCAATAAACAGTATTAGAGGAGCAAAAAATATGTTGGCATACGCGACTTCTAAAAGTGCGATAACATCTTTTACAGCGTCACTAGCTCTGGATTTAACAAAAAATAAAATCAGAGTGAACGCTGTTGCTCCAGGAGCCATAGAAACACCAATGTTGGCCTCTTTTAAAAAAGATTTATCACTGAAAGAGTATCAAAAAAGAATGAGAGAAAACCATCCCATAGGAAGGGTTGGCAAACCAAAAGAAGTGGCCAATGTAATATATTTTTTAGCAAGTGAGAGTGCATCTTTTATGACGGGTTTGACAATACCAGTAGATGGTGGAAGAAGTATAAGGTAGACACTTATTTTAAATATTTTTGAAATTCATAATAAGAATTTTTGGGTATTCTCTTAAAGTTTTGGAAATCAGTAAAAACTAAACCAAATCTTTTTGAGTAACCAAAGGCCCACTCATAGTTATCAAGTAATGACCAAGCAAAATACCCTTTGACTGGTAATTTTTCATTCACGCAATCTAACACCTCTTTTAAGTGTATATTGAAAAATTCTATTCTATCATGATCTTTAATACTATTTCCTAAAGATAATTTGTCATTATTAGCCATCCCATTTTCCGTAATATAGATTGGAATATTATTATCGTATTCTTTATTAATTCTTTTAATAAAGTAGCTCAATCCCTCAGGATAAAATTCCCACCCCATATCTGTTTTTTTTAGCGTCCCACTATTACATTCATAATTGACACCATCATCTGATTTTTTATATTTGATTAAAGACCGGGTGTAATAATTCAATCCTATCCAGTCAATTGGTGAAGATATTAATTCTAATTGTGTTTTGTAATTTTCTGGGAGGAATTTTTCTAGGATGGATAAAGCTAATTCTGGATATTTACCTTTAAAGATAGCATCGGAAAACCATCTATTATGAATCTCATCAAACAGTTTTGTTGCTTGAATATTTTCTTCATTACTATCTATAGGTTGACCAAATTGATTATTTAAAACTATTCCGATCTGATGATCATTACATGACCTTAATGCTTCAACAGATTGCGAGTGTGCAAATAAAATATTATGCATAGTTTTAGCAGCTGATTGGATATTTTTAATACCTGGTGCATGCTCTCCTAAATAATGACTTAACCAAGAAACACACCAAGGCTCATTAATGGTTGAAATTTTTTCAAATTGATCTCCAAATGTTTTTGATATGAAAAAAGATAATTCCCCAAAATGTTTACAGGTTTCCTGATCTTCCCAACCTTTAATTTTTTGAAATCTTATGGGAAGATCCCAATGATAAATTGTAGGGAAAGCCTTTAAATCACAATTATTTATTTCTTCTAATAATTGCTTGTAAAAATCCACACCCTTTAAATTGACATCTTTATTGTTGTCTGGAAATAATCTAGGCCAAGCAAATGAGAAACGATAGGCCTTAAAACCCGCGTCTTTTATGAGTTTAATATCCTCTTTGAAATATTCAATATGATTACAAGCAAGTTTCCCATCAATGCCATTCAATTTTCTCTCAGCAAAATCGTCCCAAATTGATTTACCACAATTGCCATACATCGATCCTTCAATCTGATAAGAGGAAGTAGCAACTCCAAAGTTAAAATCTTTTGGAAAGTCTTGAAGAAAAGATAAGTTAATCAATTCTTATTTTATTACTAGAATTGAACAAATTTGTTTTGTTTAAATCAAATTTAATTTTAACATCATCACCAACTTTAATTAAACTATCTCCTGATGCTTCAACTACTATTGGATCACCTTCATTATCTAAATAAATAAAAGTGTTGGAACCTAATTTTTCTACAACGAACGCTTTGCCTTGGAAATCATAATCTGAGCCATCAGTAATTATTATATCTTCAGGTCTAATTCCAAAAATAATATCACTATTTTCATTTGAATTAATTTTTTTTGAAATTGTAATCTTTGAACCTAAAACATTAATTTCAACTTTATTTTGATCTATTGATGAAATTTTAGCATTTATAAAATTCATTTTTGGAGAACCAATGAAACCTGCAACAAATAAATTTTTTGGGTTATTATATAATTCTATAGGCCTACCTTGTTGAGAAATTTCACCTTGATCTAACACAACAATCTCATCAGATAAAGTCATTGCCTCAGTTTGGTCATGAGTCACATAAACCATGGTTGCATCCAAGTGGTCATGTAACTTTGCTAATTCAATTCTCATTTGAACTCTTAAAGCGGCATCTAAATTAGATAAAGGTTCATCAAATAAAAAGACTTTAGGTTTTCTAGTTATTGCTCTACCAATAGCAACTCTTTGTCTTTGACCTCCTGATAACTGTTTAGGCTTTCTTAGAAGATAATCTTCAATTTGTAAAATTTTTGCAGCCTCATGTACTCTATCTTTAACTTCATCTTTAGGTCTTTTCTCTAATTTCAGTCCAAATGCCATATTGTCAAAAACAGTCATATGGGGGTAAAGAGCATATGATTGAAAAACCATGGCAATATTTCTTTCTTTAGGAGGGAGGTTATTTACTTCTTCCCCACCAATTGATATTTTGCCCGAATTAGTTTCTTCTAACCCAGCTATCATACGTAATAATGTCGATTTCCCACATCCAGAGGGCCCAACAAGTGTTGTAAATGACTGACTTTTAATACTGAGTGAAAAATCTTTTATTACATGGGTTTTTCCAAAGAATTTATTAATTGAGCTGAGTTCTATATCTGCCATCAGTTTAAATATCCTAAAAATTTTGATTGTTTATTAATCATAGTATTTAAAAGTTTCTCAGCCTTAATTGCATCATCAACAATAGGATCTGACAAAAGAGCTAAATACGCACCATGTTTTGATTTATTTAAAATAGCCTCTGTTGTTAATTGTATGACTCCTGTTTGCGAATTTAAAAGAGCGCCAAATGTTTTAGGATAATTATCTAGTTTTTTTCCATTCGCACCTTTCTTATTAATAACAGCTGGCACTTCTACTACAATATCATTTGGTAAATATTCAATAAAATTATTATTTGGGATATTTACTGCATGTTCAAGTCTATTATCATCTTCAATAATACTTTCAATAATTGGAACAACTCTCTCATCTAGTTTTGGTTTGCTATTATCAAAAAACCTCCCATACAAAAAGTCATCTTCATAAAAATTTAAACATCTATTTTTATATTTTTTATAAAAATCTGAAATTCCTTCGTGATCAGCAACGCTGAAAGCCCATTGCATGTATTCTCCGACATGACTGTCTGTTGTAATGGGAAGGTAAGAATATTTTTTAAATAACTCAAAAAAGACCCCTCTTTCAGCGCCAGGGTCTGACTCAAAACCTTCGTGATCATTAATTAAGTTAGAGTAGTAGCTATTAAATTTATCTCGAATAATAGGATATCCATCTTTTTTGGTGTCTTTATATTTGACATCCAATAGGATACTAAAATGATTTAGCCCTCCTGCTTCAAATTCTATATTGTCGAGGTCGGTATTGAGCAACGTTGGCAATTGTCTTTCCATAGAATGAATTTCGTGGCATAAACCAATTATATTTAGATTTGGAAATTTTGTGGTAAGAGCATGACATATTCTTTGCATGGGGTTCGAGTAATTAAATACAACTGCGTTTGGGCAAATCATTTCTATATCCTCACAAATTTCTATGATCACAGGTATTATTCTTAAAGCATGAAATAGACCTCCGGGGCCTCCGTTTTCTCCATAAATTTGTTTAAAACCATATTCAACTGGTACCCCCCAATCTTGTTCCCAGAGTTCAAATCTATTTCCAACTTCAATTGAGATTAAACAAAAATCAGCACCTTTGAGAGCTTCTTCTCTTGAAGTGGTAGCTTCAATTTGAAAATCTACCTGAAGTTTTTCTTTATAATTCTCGGCAATTTTCCTTGTTTTTTCGACTGCTTCGGGCCTTATGTCGTGGAGGACGATAGTGGATCCTTTAAGGATTTGAGATTTATAAAAGTCTCCAATTATCTTCAAACCAAAGTTAGTGCTTCCTGCTCCTATTATTACAATTCTTTTTCCCATAATTTATTTACCTATTATCATTAGCCTTTTACTGATCCAGCTACAAGCCCTCTAATAAAATATCTTTGAAGGGAGAAGAAAATAAATAAAGGGACCGTCATTGATACAAATGCACCTGTTGTTAAAATTTCCCAATTTTCTCCTCTCGATCCAAGAAGTTCTTTTAACTTTGCTGTTAAAATAATTTCACTTGGGTGCTTGTCTAAAAAAACTAAACCAACAAGCAAATCATTCCACACCCATAAAAATTGTAAGATAAAAATCGATGCAAAAGAGGGTATTGATAATGGCACTACTATTTTTATAAAAGTATCGTAATGTGTCGCTCCATCAACTCTAGCTGCCTCAATCATTTCGCTAGGTAGTGTTTTTAGAAAATTCCATAATAAAAAAGTAGTTGACGCAAGACCAAATCCCGTATGTGCCATCCAAATACCGGGATAAGATTTAGCAGAGACGCCGAATAATGCCCCAAAATCATTGTATATTGTTAGTACAGGTATTAAGCACATCTGCAATGGAACAACCAGAGACGCTATTATAGTAGCTAGTAGAAGATCTCTACCATAAAATTTCATCCAGGTAAGTGCATACGCAAAATACGAGCAAATAATTAAAGGTATTAAAGTTGCAGGAAGTGCTACTGCAAATGTATTTAAGAATGCTTGGCCTAATCCCTCTTTAAGAAGCACCTCTTTATAATTATCAAGTGTAAAGCTTGGAGGGCTCTTAGCTGATACAAAAATTCTTTTCCCTTTTTTCTTTTTAAATTCTTCTTTTGATTTCCAAACATAATCACCATTTTCAAAAACTGTAATTTCTGTTTCATCTTTAAATAATGCAGTCTCACCAACCTCATATTCATCAATATTCTTAGAGGTAATTCCAAACCGATAAATCTCTTTACCCTGATTTTTATCAAATAAATTACTTTTTATAAAATAGTAATCTCCCTCTTTGATCTGGTCCTCTTTACCTTTTGTACGATATATTTCATTGACCTCAGTAGTGGTAAACGAGGTCCACCACCCACTTATAGCTAAAACATCTTTATCTCTTAGAGAGCTGATAAATAGCCCAAATGTTGGAACAATCCATGCAATTACGAATAATAGTAACAAAATTTGCGAGAATACTGAGGTAAAGGTTAGTTTTTTCATACTTTTTGCTCTTGCTTATGTCTGTAAAGGTTCCAAGCTAATATTGGGATAACTCCAATCAAGATACAAAAAGCAAGTACGCTCCCCCTACCTGAGTCGCCACCACCTCTGAACATCCAATCATACATTAAATTTGCTAGAACTTCAGTTTGCCACTGACCATTGGTCATTGCATAGATAATGTCGAAAACTTTTAAAACAAGGATTGTAATTATCGTCCAAATTACCAAGATTGTCTGTTCTAGATATGGAATGATAATTGACCAGAAAATTTTCAATTCACTTGCACCATCTATCCTAGCTGCATCTAAAGTTTCATTAGGAATGCTCCTTAGAGCTGCACTAAAAATAACTAGGGCAAGACCAGTTTGTATCCAGATCATAATTGCCATTAAAAAAAGATTATTCCACAATGGAATTGTTAACCATGCTTGTGGTTCAAAGCCTAAAGCGACTGCTATTGCATTTAAAAGTCCAATTTGTTGATCACCAGGTCCTCTATAATCATACATAAATTTCCATATCACACCTGCTCCAACAAATGAAATTGCCATAGGCATAAAAATTATTGACTTTGCAATTGATCCCCACCAAATTCTATCTGCTAGATTTGCAATCACTAAACCAAAAAAAGTACTTAAAGTTGGAACAACAATTAACCAACCTAGATTATTAATAATACTTCTTCTAAAATCAGGATCATTTATAGCCCAAGTATAATTGAAGAGCCCTACAAAGTTTTCACCTACTTTGTCGTAAAAACTCAATCTTATAGTTTCAAATACAGGATAAATAATAAAAACAAATAACACTATAAAAGCAGGTGCTATAAAAATAATAACCCTAATAGAATTTTCAAAAGCAAAATTTTTAGATGCTTTTACTCTAAAATAATCTAGTAAAAAATTTGATAAGTGAAAAAATAATACAAAAAAGAGAACGCCAACTAAAACAGTAATTGCTAGGGAGAAAATACTCATTGTATTAGAAAGATGCTAAGGGCAAATAATACACTATTCGCCCTTAGTTTAGAAATTAACTATTTTTTTATTGACCAGCTTCCCAGCTAGTTTGGATTTCGTCAGCAACATCTTGAGCTGATTTACCATTGGTATAATCAACCATTCCTGTCCAGAAAGATCCTGCACCAACCCAACCAGGCATCAAGTCTGAGCCATCAAACCTGAAAGTTGTTGCATTTATTAGGATATCATGCAGACCTCTGAACGTATCGCTAGAATATTTGCTTGTATCCACATACTTATGAGGTGTTAAAAAACCACCTTTCTCCATGAATCTTTCGTTGGCTTCTGTGTGAAGCAAGAACTTCATGAATTCAGTAGTGACTTTTCTGTCATTAGTTGGGGCCATTAAAGTACCAGCACCTAAAACAGGCTTTCCTAAGTCCTGAGACTCAAAAGGTGGAAAGTAAAAGAAGTCATAGTCAACACCAGCTTCAGCTCCCTCAGGGAAGAACGCAGGAATAAAGCTTGCTTGTCTATGCATCATACACTCAGCAGGTGATGTGAAAAGACCATTTGGAGAGTCTCTAAAGTCTGTTGTAGCAACAGCTTTAGTTCCACCATTAACATAAGAGTCGTTTAATGCTATTGAACCAAAAAATTCCATCGCATCAATCACTCTTTGATCATTAAATTTCATATCGTTAGATACCCACTGATCGTAAATATGAGGTGCATGAGTTCTCAACATAATATCTTCCATCCAGTCTGTAGCTGGCCATCCAGTTGCACCACCAGAACCTAGTCCAATACAGAACGGAGTATTGCCATCACTAACCATTTGGTCAGCTAATGCCAACAACTCTTCCATACTGGAAGGTGTCTCATACCCGTTGTCTTCAAAGTTATCTGGTGAATACCACACTAAGCTTTTTACATTGACTCTGTAAAAAACACCGTAGAACTTATCAAAACCAGTTGGATCTTTGTATGTTGTAAGATCAACCCAAGATTGTCCAGCAGCATAATTGTCAAGAACCATTTGTTTGATGTCGTCACCTAGTGGAGATAAACAACCAGTAGCTGCAATGTTTGCTGCTAATCCTGGCTGAGGGAATACAGCTATGTCAGCTGGACTACCTGCTTGACAGTCAATATTAATAATTGATTCAAATTCATCAGAACCACCATACTCAACGGACGCTCCTGTTGCTGCTTCAAAAATTGATATGACATCCCTGAAATCATCATCTTGTGGTGCCAACCAAGGACCAAAGATTGTTAATTTTTCTCCCGACAGGTCAGGGCCTGTATATGCGTGAGAACCAGCATTTGCATAGCTTGCTCCAAATAGAGAAATAGCTATCAAAGCTGTAATTGTCTTAATTAATTTCATAGAAATCCTCCTCCTATAAAAATGTGTGAGGATGAATTTAACAAAATGAATATGTTTTCAAACACATTAAAAGCCTAAATAATATGCAATTAACTGATATCAAAAGATCAATATTATCAACCTTTATTCCTATTCAATCCACTTTCTAAGGGGTTTTATATGCTTAGCTATGTTTAAAATTAATGTTTACTTATAGTGTCGTATTTTTTTTGAATTGACTCAGGCCAAACAGATTTCATGTAAGCTAAAATAGACCATATGTCATCATCATTTAATTTGTCGTTACCTTGCATTTTACCATCGTAGTTTTCATTATAAATTTTAAACCCATACCTAATTATGCTAAAGAGCTGTTCTTGACTGTGATGCCATGTATGACCTGTACCATTTAAGGGTGGGGAGAGATTATGACCATCTTTATCTTTTTTAGTGCTCCAGTTGGATTGACCTTGTAAGTTGTCCCCATGACATGACGCACAATGAGTTACATAAAGAGATTTACCTAAGTTAATTTGACTAATTAATTTTTCATCAATTTCGATATTAGTTATTTCAATATTATCATTTTCTTTATTATTCGGGTTTAAAAAATACAGAAGAGAAATTATTATCGCTGCGAAACCAATAACAAATATTAGAATTCTTTTTAAAAGAAACGACAATGTTTTTAATTATTAAATTTTCTAAGTAAATCTTGTAATTCTTCTATTTTTTGTTTTTTTTGTTTGTCGTTTTTTTTCATCGCATCTACAACACAGTGATCAATGTGCTTATTAAGTATGTTATTTTCTAGAGATTTTATTGCCGAAGTTATAGCTCTTGTTTGTTGTAAAATTTCAAGACAATATCGTTTTTCAACAATCATTTTTTCAACACCTTTAAGCTGACCATGTATTCGATTGATACGATGAATATTTTTAATATGATCTGGATTTTTATTTATTTTAATTATATTTGACATATTAGCAATATACTATATACCAGTATATAGTAAATAAAAAAATAATGTTTGTTTCAACTCTCACCAACTTTAATTGGAAATGTAAACACACCTGGAAAAAAAGTGCTCAAAATACTAAGTGGTGTTTAATTGGATGTGCAATAGGAGATCTTGGTACAATATTCTACTTTCAAGTTAATGAAATTGCTTGGCCTACCTTAAATATAATGATATTAGCAATCATCAATGGACTTATTACAAGCATTATTCTTGAAACAATAATTCTTTTAAGACAAAATTTTTCTTTAAGACAGGCAATTAGTACTGCTCTTGGGATGAGCTTTATTTCTATGATATCTATGGAAATTGCTATGAATGTTACAGATGTAATTTTAACGGGAGGAGCAATGCTCACTTGGTGGGTCGTTCCTATAATGCTTTTTGTAGGTTTTATTACTCCTTGGCCCTATAATTATTGGCGTTTAAAAAAGTATAATATTGCGTGTCACTAAAATTTTCTATTATTTACCTAATTTTCTCCCTGTTTTTACTGGTAAATAATCTATTTGCCTCTCATGTCACTGTAGTTGATGGAGACACAATTAAATTAGGTGATGTTAAAATACGTTTTAGTGGAATAGATGCTCCTGAAATTAATCAGACGTGTGTTGCAAGTGAAGGGAAGGTTGCTTGTGGAAAAATATCAAAAGATATTTTACTTACAAAAGTTACAAATAAGAAAATTAGTTGTACAGATGAGGGAAAAGACTTTTATGGAAGAGTATTAGGTGAGTGCTTTGTCAATGGAGAGTCATTAAGTAGTTATTTAGTCAGAGAGGGTTTTGCGTTTGCATATAGAAAATATTCAGAAAAATATATTTTAGATGAGGAGTATGCTAAATCTAACAAACTTGGAATGTGGTCTATGAAATTTGAATATCCATGGGACTTCCGAAAAAATAATTAAATATTTTGTCAAAAAAATATTTCTTAATAATAACTTTTATTATTAATTTAAGTTTTTATCATAATTTATATTCATCTGATCAAGATTACTGTGTTGGCTATTTAGAGGAAGTTTACTGGTCTTTGGATCCTATTGAAGAGGTTGAAATACGAGAAAAAATAATTGAATTCTTCAACGAAAATTTTGAAGGTGCAAAAAACTTAGATTATGACTTATATTATGACTCCCAATCAAAGCAATTTTTAACTAATTTGGATGGTGTAGACATAAGCAAATACAAAAAAGTCAATTATCCTAATTTTGAAATATTGGTATTAGATGCATACATCAATCTATTTAAGGGAGATGGAATAAACTATTGTCCTGCGTTCTGGGATAATTGCAGTGAGGAGTCATTGAAGTCTTTTTTTCAAGCCTCAGAAGATTTTAGTCAATCTTGGAGTGGTGAAGACAATGCAATGAAATTTCTCACAGATCACTTCGTCAATCATCATTGCACCATGTATCTTGATACCTCTATTGATCAAAAGACTTTCATAAGCGATCTAAATATTTTAATTAATGAATTAACCAAATAATTTATTAACAACTTTTTTTATTTATGCGTAACTTCTATCAAAGACTGATCTATATGTATGATATCAATCATTAATGGGCTGGTGGAATGGTAAAGAGGAGTTATTTGAAAATAATGAAATTCCATATAATAAGTGTTCTGAATGTGGTGATTACAAGGAAGTCTCAAAGAAATATATCAATAAAATCAACGATGAAATGATTACGATTTGTTACGATTGTAGTAAAAGACGATATATTGAAAGCTTAATGGTTGTTTCTTCAATAGAAAATATTGGTGATTTTGAGTCTTAATATTTTCTTTTAAAAGATCTTAACTATATAGGCGTTTTTGCTATTATCCCTGTCTTATTATTATGAGTAACTTTAATAAAATTGTTGTAATTGGTGCTGGTACGATGGGCTCGGGTATTGCTGCCCATTTGGCTAATTCTAACCGCCAAGTAGTTTTGCTTGATCTCAAAAGCAAAGACAAACCCAATCAAATTTCTGAAAATGCGATTGATATTATCAAAAAGTCAGACCCACCTCTATTAGTGGAAAGATCTAGAATTGATCATATAAAACCAGGTAATCTTGATGATGACTTTAATGAGATCAAAGATGCAGATTGGGTTATTGAGGCAGTTGTTGAGCGTATAGATATCAAACACAAACTTTACTCCCAAATTGATAAAGTTCGCAGACCCAACTCTATTATTTCATCTAATACTTCGACAATTCCTCTCTCAATTCTGACACAAGAGATGTCCGATAGCATGAAAGCAGATTTTTGTATTACTCATTTTTTTAACCCTGTCCGATTTATGAGATTATTAGAGATCGTTGAAACACCAACGATGAATAAAGATAAGATGAGTGGACTTCGAGATTTTTGTAAAAATGAGTTAGGTAAAGGAATTGTCAATTGTAACGATACCCCTGGTTTTATTGGTAATCGAATTGGTGTGTATGCAATGCAGGTTGCGATGTATGAAGCATTAGAACGAGGCCTTCCAGTAGAAATTGCAGATGCCTTATTTGGGCGACCTTTAGGAATTCCTAAAACAGGCGTTTTTGGACTTTACGATCTTATTGGAATTGATTTGATGAAAGATGTGCTTGCAAGCTTTAAAAAAGAATTACAAGAAAATGATCCTTTTATGGATGTGGTGAAACCTCATCCTTTAGTCGAGCAGTTACTTGATAAAGGTTTTAATGGGAATAAGGGCCCTGGGGGTTTCTATCAAACAACAATCGTTGAGGGTGATGAACATGTTAAAGCCATGAACACTTCAGACATGAGTTATTATGATTTTGATAAAGTAGATTTGGAAATCGCTAGAAGAGTTGAGAAAGAGGGCATCAAAGCACTCCTTGATGATGATAGTGAGTATGGCCGATATGCTTTTGCAGTTTTAGCAAAAATTATTAATTATAGCGCTTTTTGCATTCCTGAAGTTTCATCAAAGGTAACAGATATAGATGATGCTCTTCGTATGGGATTTAACTGGAATGAAGGTCCATTTGAATTATTAAATGAGTACGGGCTCAACAAATTTGTTCAACGACTTCAAGATGAAAAACAAGATGTTCCTGAGTTGTTAAAAACTATGATTAAGCTAAAACAAGAGCCTTACGACTCAGCTTCCTCACGGGCTTATAATCATGAGGCAGGTATGAAGTTTATCTCTAGAGGAGATGGTGTTCGCCGATTAGGTGATCACAAGAAATATGCTAACCCTTTATCTAAAAATTTTGCCGCCACTATATGGCAATTTAATGATGAGCCACGAGAACAGAATGTACTATGTTGCGAATTTCACACTAAGGCTAATGCTTTGAACGCAGATGCCATGAAAATTTTAGAGGAGTCAGTAAACCGTCTTGAGCAAGATAATTATCAAGGGCTTGTAGTTTATAATGAGGCTATGAATTTTTCTGCAGGAGCTGATTTAAATACCATGATTGGTTTAGCTGACGTGAAAGATTGGAAAGGTATTGATAAATACCTATCTGATTTTCAATCCGCGTGTATGAAAATGAAATATGCATCGAAACCAACAGTTAGTGCCGTAGCTGGATTAGCTATTGGTGGTGGTTTTGAAGTAGCATGTCAAACTTCTAAGATGGTTGCACATATGAATAGCACTTTAGGTTTAGTAGAAACAGGTGTCGGCCTTGTTCCAGGTGGTGGTGGATGTAAAGAATTATTATGGAGATGGGTACAAGACAAAAAATATGCAAATGACCATGATCATGCAGCTCTTCAAGTATTTGATATTATAGGATATGGCCTAATGGCCCATTCCCCATTGCAAGCCAAAAAGCATAAATTTTTTCTAGATGATGATATTTTCGTTTTGAACAGAGATAATCTTCTTGTGGAGGCCTTTAATCAAGTATCATTATTAAATAATGAATATTCGGCTCCTGATAAGCCAAAGTTCACACTAAGCGGACCTGAGGTAAAAGAGAAAATGCATCAAGTTTTATTGGATTTAGAGCAAAAAAAGATCATTTTTGGCTATGATGTTGATATTGGTCTTCATTTAGCAACTGTACTTAGCGGGGGCGATACAACTAAATCAAAAGAATTGTCGGAAGCTGATCTTTATAATTTAGAGCGACAGTCTTTGATAAATTTAATACAATCCAATAAGACGAGGGATAGGATCCATGCAATGTTGTCTACGGGGAGAAGGCTAAAAAACTAATGAATAATTTTGAACAGGGAATGCATAAAAATGATGCAAACTTTGTTCCTTTAACTCCCATCAGTTTCCTTGATCGAATAAAGGATGTATACCCCGACTATGAAGCCATAGTATATAAAGAGAGAAAATACTCTTGGAGACAGGTTTACGATCGATGTACTCGATTTGCAAGTGCTTTAACAAAAGTTGGAATTGGTAAAGGTGATGTGGTTTCTATTATGGCAGCAAACACACCTGAATTATTTGAAGCGCATTATTCTGTTCCCATGACAGGAGGGGTTGTTAACACAATTAATACTCGTTTAGACACTAGAACAGTTGCCTACATACTAGACCATAGTGACTGCAAAGTTTTTATAGTGGATCGACAGTTTCACAATGTAGCAATTGATGCTATTGCTCAAGTTAACCGAGATATCATCGTTATTGATATCGACGACAAGCAAGCAGATTTAGGAGATATTCCATCAATTGGAAAACTAGAGTACGAAAGTTTCCTACAAACAGGTGATGAGGGTTTTGAATGGATAAGACCTGATGATGAGTGGCAGGCTATTTCACTGAACTACACATCTGGAACAACAGGAAACCCAAAAGGTGTTGTGTACCATCACAGAGGGTCCTATTTAATGTCAATGGGAAGTATCACTGCATGGAATATGCCTAACCGGCTCACCTATTTATATACAGTGCCAATGTTTCACTGCAATGGCTGGGGGTATCCATGGACTTTGGCGATGCTCCATGCCCGTGTAATATTTATACGAAATATTGTTGTTAAAGAAATTTTCGAATTAATTGACAAATATGAGGTGACTCACTTTGGAGGTGCTCCTATCGTATTAAATATGATAGCAAATGCCCCTTCAGATGATCAAAAGGCATTGAAAAATAAGGTTTATGTTATGACTGCTGGAGCACCGCCCCCTAGTTCAATTCTTCAAAAAATGGAGTCTTTAGGCTTTGAGGTTATGCATGTATATGGACTGACTGAAACTTACGGTCATGTTGTTCATTGTGCTTGGAATAAGGACTGGGATAATCTAGCAGATGAAAAGCGATCTGAGCTCAAAGCCTATCAAGGAGTTCGCTATCCGCACACAGAAATGGTATCAGTCATGAACCCAGAAACACTCGAGCCTGTCCCTTCCGATGGAGAAACTATGGGGGAGATTATGATCCGAGGAAATACTGTTATGATGGGGTACTACAAAAATGAAGAGGCTACAAAAGAGTCGATGAAAAGTGGATGGTTTCACTCGGGCGACTTAGCAGTAATGCACCCTAGTGGATATATTCAAGTTAAAGATAGATCAAAAGATATTATTATTAGTGGTGGTGAAAATATATCATCTGTAGAAATTGAAAATATTATTACAAAGCACCCTGCAGTATCATTAGCAGCAGTTGTTGCTAGACCTGATGAAAAATGGGGTGAGACACCCTGTGCTTTTATAGAATTAATTGAAGGTCAAACGGTAGAAGAAGATGAGTTAAAGAAATTTTGTAGAGAGCACTTAGCTGGTTTTAAAATGCCCAAAACTTTTGTATTTCAGGTCTTACCAAAAACATCAACTGGTAAAATTCAAAAGTACGAGCTAAGAGAAACAGTCAAAAATCTCTAATTTAATTTTTTATTTTTATCTTTAGTATTTATCACTTTAATAGCTTTTAGTTTTTTATAACACATGTAACAGACAAGATTATGATGACTTTTAATTAAATTTTGAACTTTCTTAGGAGCTGTTCGAATTTCAGATTCAATATACACACTATCCATGACTGATAGCTCACCCTCGCAATATTTGCATTTCTCAGCCATGACTAATATTTTAAATTTTTCTTAATTTTGTTCCAATACTGAAAAAATCTTTTTGCTGGATGAAGATAATTCTCATGCAATAAGAAGTAATCGGGTAACTGCTCTAAATCATATTTTTCACCTAATTTTTGAAATAAATTTTGGTAAATAGGTCTAAAAGTAGATTTTGTTATAATTTTGGATATGGTGTTTTGGTTATGAATTTCTTGCAATATCTCATATGTATTACCTCTATAGATTTCAGCCCCTGCCTCTTTAGCTAAAAAGTATCTATTTTCAATGATTTTGTCACTAAGCTCATAGCCTTCAGTTAAAGTATCATCAAAGATGTAAACAGGATTACCCTCAATACCGGCTGGCACTCTCATAAACTCGTCATATAAATAAATTAAGTTCATAAATTGGGAAAGAGCCTCGAGCTAATTTCTTCATAGCTGCCATCTATTTCTCTATTCTTCTCAGGTATAATATCTATGCTTTTGTGACAGTATTTGTGAACATTTTCTAAATTAAATATATAAGGTTTTCCTGCAAAGGTACTCGCGATCCACTGCCAAGAGAAGTTATTACTTGCAATATCCCCATCCAGTAAATGACTCATAAAAAACTTCGCTCCAGCTTGCCATTTCACTCTTCTAAAGTGAATAATATAAGAAGCCAAATACATACGTGCATGGTTATGAAGGTACCCAGTGCTAGTGAGTTGCTCGATGAAAATATTAATAATTTGTGTTGGTGTTGTTGCTGACATAACATCCTCAGGCAAGTTATCTTGATATTCTTGAGCTTGAAATCCAGTTTTATATTCTTCTACATCTGTCCATAATTGATCAGGATGATGGTAGGCATAGCTTCTCCAAAAATCTCTCCATGCTAATTCTTGAATAAACTTTTCACTCTCAACAAAATTATGTTTTTCTCGAATATATTGAAAGAGCTCTTTGTTAGTGATGATTCCATATTTTATATGGGCTGATAATCTTGAAATTTGTCCATTCAAAAAGTTTCTTGTTTTTGCATAGAGAGCAGGATTAAAAGAATTGAATTTTTCCAGTGCATCATGTCTTGATAACATGGTGCTATTCGAATTTTTCGATATTGGTATTAGATCTTGAACACTTGAGATTTTCACTTTTAATTATACATAAAATCTGTGCTAATAGATTGTTTGTAAATCGAAGGTGATTTTGGTTTCAGGGGGGAGCTGAGAGATTCTTGAAATATCCACTTCATTTAAAATTGCAATTTTTGGATACCCGCCAGTACAAGGAATGTCCCGCATTAATACAATGGGTTGCCCATCACTTGGCACTTGAATAGACCCAGGTAATATTCCTTCAGACAAAATATCATGAGATTTAGAACTAATGAGACTCTCACCTTTGAGCCTGATACCCATTCGATCACTTTGATTAGTTATTGTAAAAACACCGCTAATAAAAGATTGTAGAGTATTGTCTGAGAAATATTGAAGTTGAGGACCGGGATAAACTTTGAAATTGGTTACCTTTTCTAAATCAGGTTTTGGTATAGAGATAAGATCCCAAGAGCTTACATCTTTGTTAATGTGAAATATATCTTCATCATTTAAAGGTCGATTAATCGAACCTATTCTTGCTTTTGTGTCAGTAGAGTAGCTATTAAGACAAGGCTCTAACCCAAGTCCATGCTCAAAAGCTATGTATCCATATACTGAGTCTATTGTATTGTGAATAATCAATTCATCGCCCTCAAATAAATTAATACTTTTATAGGACTGGCACTCAAGCTGGCTGTTGTTATTTTTCTGAATACTCATATTACAATTACCACCAATACAAATCTTAACAGATCCTTCTTTTACTTTTATTGAAGGCCCCACATAAGCAAATTCTAGAAATTGATTTTGATGATTGGGTATAATTTTTTGTAGCTCTTTAATAATTCTTTGGTCCATTGCTCCACTTGGTGAAACTCCTAAGTGCTGATATTGAAATCTTCCAAAGTCTTGAATCGTTGAATGAGTCCCTGCACGAGTGATTATGATTGAGTTCATGACGAGTATTCCTTGATCAATTCATTTAATGAAAAATTATATTTTCTAATTTTTTCAAACTCTGAAAGTGATACGGAGTAAAATTTTACTTCATCACCTGGAAGAAAAAGGGAAGGGTAAGAACTTTGTAAATCAAAAATATCAAATGGTATTTGTCCAATTATATTCCAACCTCCAGGTGAAACTTTTGGATATATACAGGTATGGTTTTTTGCTATGCCAATGGATCTAGCAGGAATTTTTACCCTAGGAGTAGCTAACCGCGGTGTGATTAATTGGGAGGGAACATCCCCTAAATACGGAAACCCCGGCATGAAACCTATATAATATGTATAGTAACGAACTGATGAGTGAAGATTGATAACCTCTTCTTTTGTAATCTGGTGTAGTTTTTGGATGATCTTTATATCTAAAGCAAAATCTTCATTATAACATGCCGGTATTTCCCATGTTTTAGTGACTTTTTTGTTAGTTTGCGAGTTTGTATCTTTCATTTTCATACTAATTTTGTCTTTGTTTTGATCTCTAATTTTTGAATTTTCAAAAATTACAACTATTTTATTGAATGAGGGAATAATGTTTAGTGATGGAAGATTAAGGTTTGAAATATTTAAAAATGTCTCATTTACCTCCTGTGATATAGATTTTGAGGTTTCATTCCCAAAATCTAAGACTAAACCCCGATCCCCATAAGAATTTATTCCTTTGAAATACACGCTAATATCATAATGTAACTTTGGTGCATTTGAATAAAATTAATTTAAATTCTGATATCGCAGAAAAAGATCTCAGTTTTTTCGAGACTGTTGATGCGCAGTTAATAAATAAAATTAGCTCTGCTAATCTTTCCTGTTTATATCATGGAGGATCAAAAGACGTTGTTTTTAAAGCACTAAATTACTGTAAAACAAAACGTGTTTCAGTTGGTGCGCATATTTCTTTTTTAGATAGAGATAATTTTGGGCGCACAAAAATTAATTGGAACAAAAAATTAATCCAAGAAATTGTCAAAGACCAGTTAATGTTTATGCATAATCTTGCCTCTAATATTAATTTTCCAGTAACACATGTTAAGCTTCATGGAGCTTTGAGTAATATGGCATGCGTTGACCAAGACCTTTCTAGTGAAATAGTAGATGTTTTAAAAAAAAATTACCCATCAATGATATTACTTGCACCTGCTTTAAGTGAACTTGCTAAAATCGGTATGAATTGCAACATACCCACCGCCCTTGAGATTTTTGCAGATCGCACTTATGAAGATGATGCTACTTTAACACCTCGTTCCATTAATGACTCTTTGATAACAGATCCTAGAAGCGCCAAGGAGCATGTAAAAGCCATGCTTATACAAGAAGGTATTATCTCACGTAATGGGAATACTCTAAAAACAAACATTCATTCAGTGTGTGTTCATAGTGATACGCCAAATAGTGTTGAAATTTCTGAACAAATTTGCATACTCCTTCATGAAATGAAGATAAAAAAAGCAGCTCTTCCAGAATTTTTCTAAGACTAAAATGAATAATTATTTTTTTTACGGCACTCTTCGCTCTATTGCAATATTAGAGAAGGTTATAGGAAGTAAAACTGAACACTTAAAAATAACCCCAGCTTTTGCACCAAAAAGTGAATTGCGTTTAGTCGTTAATGAAAACTTCCCTGTAATAATCTTCGGTGAAAATTATTCTGGCGTTGAGGGTATAGTGGTTAAAAGATTAAGAGAAGAAGATATCGCACGTATACGTTTTTTTGAAGATGTAGAGTTTTCTCCTAAAACAATGATTATAGACATAGGAGGAATTCAAGAAGAGGTTAATTATTTTTCACAAAAAGGAGTTGATCCCTCTTTAGACCCTTGGATATATGATGAGTGGAAAGAAAAAGAGGAAGCTTTGTCCTTAGTGACAACTGATCTTTGGATGCAACTTTATGGAAAATATACAGCTGAAGAGGCAGATCAATATTGGAATGACGTAAAAAAGCAGGCATATCATCAATACCTCTCTCAACAATGAAAATTGTTAATTTATTTTTCATAATTTCTATATTTTTTACATTTAATTCCTTATCTAATGAAACAACAAGTTGGGAATTATTAAAAGAGGGCGGTAAAGTAGTTTTTATTCGTCATGCATATGCTCCTGGAGGCGGTGATCCCAATAATTTTGAATTATACGATTGTTCAACACAAAGAAATTTAAATGAACAAGGAATTAATCAATCTAAACGAATGGGTATATTATTTTCTAAATATTCTATTCCAATAGACTCTGTTTATTCCAGCGAATGGTGTCGCTGCAAAGAAACCGCTCGTCTGGCATTTGGAAATTTTGAGAGTTTAAGTGCCTTAAATTCAACATTTTCAGCTAATTATCAAAAAAACCATTCAAAACAAATGTATGAATTAAATCAATTCATTAAAAATTGGGACGACAGTCAAGGTAATTTAATTTTTGTAACCCATTATGTAATTGTAGGAGGCTTTCTTGGCTATTATCCAAGTTCAGGAGAAATGGTGATAACAGATAAATCTCTATCAGTTCTTGGCACTATTAAAATAAATTTTTAAAAGAATACTCTTTCAATAAACCAATATAAACCAATCATTGAAATTATAATCGAAATAGGAATTTGCAAAAATGCTCTATACCAATTTTGACGTGAAGGTATTATAAAGATAATTGATGCTAAGATAATAATTGCTATCTGTGCTATTTCTACACCAATGTTAAATGAGATTAAACTTAAAACAAGTTGACTAGTATTTAACCCAATATCTCCCAGCACAAACGCAAAACCTAAACCATGAATTAATCCAAAAATAAAAATTATTAAATACCGAAGTAAAGTTGAACGTCTTTGAAATATATTCTCAATTGCAACATAGCTTATAGACAATGCTATTAACGGTTCAACAATAGTAGCAGGTATAAAAATTAAATTAAAACTAGCTAGAATAAGTGTGATCGAATGCGCGACTGTAAACATTGTGACTTGAAGTAATAAAGGTTTAAATTTGATGGCGTAAAAAAAGATACCTATTATGAATAAGATATGGTCAAGTCCCTTAGGAACAATATGCTCTATCCCTAAAACTAAATATTCAATTGTTGTACTTAAAGCTGGAGACCGTGTCTGTTGGGATATGAGTGATGATCTTTCAGCAGGTTGTAAATAAGTTGTAAATAAAACAGATTCTTTTGATAAATCCTCAAAATGTCTAATTACCACGGGACCCAATTCTTTTTCAAATTGAATGGTAAAAGACTCATCTTTTATTTCAAAACCTATGTTTAAAGTCGTATCTCTGGGAAATTCATCGTTTATTTCTTGAAAAGTATCTACATTTCTTAAAGAAAGCGGAATAGTTTCATCTCCGATATTGATTTTAATCTTATCTGTAAATTTGTTTTCATTTTCTATGACCATTTTCTCTAATTCTTCAGTGGAAAGGGCCCGTAACGCATCATATTTTTGAGATTGAGGTGAGTCGTTGGTATCCTGATATAAAGAGGCATCAATTTCAGAAAGAACAGTTTCTACATTTAATTTAAATTCGATTGATGCATTTCCTTCAATAATGGTAATATCCATCACCGCGGGTTTAATTTCGTGTGAATGCAGAGGAGAGCTCAATATTAAAATTAGAAAAAATAAGTACTTAATCATTCGGTCATGTTTACCAAAATTCACCTAAAAATTCTTTATATTTTTTTGCTCCTTATTGCTTATTCTATTAGAGCAAACGCTCATGAATTTTGGATCGAGCCTACGCAATATCAACTTAATGATGACTTAATAAATGCTCACTTGAGGGTAGGACAAGAATTTCAAGGTATGGTTTTAATGTATAACCCACAAGATTTTAAAAAATTTAAAATATTATCTGGATCCAAAAATAAAAAAGAAAAAATAAAGGGCATACTAGGTGATGTGCCTGCAATTAATATAACGACTAATTTAGACAATTTATTGATTATTTATCATGAAACTAAAGATAAATATGTTGATTATAAAAAGTTTCAAAAATTCGAGGATTTTGTAAATGAAAAAGGTTACCAGCAACTAATCAATACTCATTTTGAGAAAGGATTTCCCGAAAGTAATTTTATTGAGAGTTATCGTCGTTATGCAAAATCTCTTATTACACTAAATGGCAGTGAGGGGAAGGATAAAAAAACAGGACTTCTATTTGAATTTGTTTTAGACCAAAATCCTTACAAAGAATTGAATTCAAAGCGAATGAGTGGAACTTTATATTACAAAAAAAAACCACTAAAAAAAAATCTTGTTACAATTTTTTCGAAATATAAAAATACAAAGTTATCAATTGTAAATACCATAACGGATAATGAAGGAAAATTCACTTTTGATATTGAACCAGGAAGGGAATACCTTTTAGACTCAGTTGTGATTTATCCATTAAAAGCAGACCCAGAAAAAAATGAGCCAATCTGGCATAGTGATTGGGCATCTACAACTTTCTTAATACCTGAAAATAATCTTTAATTATTATTAATTAGTATAAAATAGATAATTATGATTTTTGCTTTAAAAGTTTTATTAGCTGCTCTTGTGATTGCATTTGCAAGTTGGCTTTCTGGTAAAAAACCTGAGCTATCTGGATTTATTATTGCTCTTCCAATAGCAAGTATAATAGCCATAGCTTTTTCTTTCTTAGAGCATAAAAATACTGAAAATACTGTAATATTTGCAAAAAGTATTCTTATTGGAGTACCTGTCTCATACTTATTTTTCTTACCTTTTTTCTTTGCAAAAAATTTCAATATGAATTTTTGGTTAATTTACTTGATTGGATTGACTTTACTCGTAATAGGATATTTTGTTCATAAATATATTATGAGTTTAATTTGAATGTTTGAGTTATTTGCAGACTCAACTCCAAATGCAAGAAAAATTTCAATAATGTTAGAGGAGATTAATGAGAGTTATGATTTGACTTTAATTAATTTAAATAAGGGTGAACAATTCAATGAGGAGTTTAAAAAAATTTCTCCATTTTCAAAAATTCCTGTTTTAAGACATAATAATAAGACCATATTTGAGTCTGGTGCTATCTTAATTTATTTAGCAGATTTATCAGGAAAATTTTATGGCTCAAATCAAAGTTTAACAACCCAGTGGTTGATGGCTCAAATGGGTTATATAGGCCCTATGTTAGGTCAGCATCATCAATTTCATCATTATAATCCCGGTAAAAGTGATTTTGGTGAAGATAGATATTTTAAAATTGCAGAAACGATATACAAAAATTTAGATGATCATTTATCTATAAATGAATATTTGGCAAATGAATATTCAATTGCAGATATTGCAACATTTCCTTGGATCGCTAGACATTCAATTCATGATATAGGTCTGAATAAATATATCAATCTGTTGCGTTGGTATAATCAAATATCACTTAGACCTGCTGTCTTAAAGGGATATGATCTATTTGAAGATGGCTCAATACCACCACCCGCATAATCAAATGAAAGTATACTTTAATGGTTCATGTAATATTTGTAATGCAGAGATAAGTCACTATAAAAAGAAAACCTGTAATATAAACTATGTTGATATTTCAAAAAATAAAGATGAACATATAAATCATCTCTCCAAAAAAGATTTATTTAGAAGAATGCATGTATATCATGATGGAAAAATTTTTTCTGGATCAGAGTCCTTTTTAGTTTTATGGGGTACAATTCCAAGATGGAGATACCTGTCTTTATTGTTGAAGCTACCATTATTTAGACAATTATGGAAAATTGCATACGAAGGTTTAGCTTTACTGCTTTATTTGAAAAACAAAAAGAAGATTGAGTAGAACCATTCTTGAAGAAATCCACAAGAATGGTTCTGGAGGATTAAGGTTAGTTATTAATTCCTACTTTTCTGAGAAAATTTAGATCAATCAATATATCTTTATAAATGGGGATATTTTTGCTATTTGGCACTATATAGGGAGAAAATCTAATTTTTTAAACGATTTAATTTTATCACTTCACCTATAAAATATAATGAGCCTCCAAAATAAATTGAGGTCTGATTTGATGAGAGTTTATTCATAATTTCAAATGAGTCTGATAAGGAATTTGCAAAATAAAGTTTCAAGTATTTGGGTAATAGATCTTCAGTAATGGAGTTTTCCTCGTTCATTTTAACAACAATTATTTTATTAAAATGATTTGATAAGCTAGAGAGCATTTGAGTATATTTTTTATTATTTAAAAAAGAGCATATAAGAATTTTTCTATTTTTTGTTAATGATTTAAGTAATGCTTTCATTCCATCGATATTGTGAAACCCATCTAAATAAATATTTTTATATTTCTTTATTTTTTTCATTAGAAGTCCACTCTTAATTTGTTGTAATCTCCCAGGCCACTCACAATTCATCAACGCTTTTTCTGTTTTTTCTATTACAAATTTTTCTTTCAATATATTTCTCGCTAAATGTATTGCTAATCCAGCATTAACTAATTGATGTGATCCTTTTAAACTTAATTTTGATAAATTAACTCTTATATCATTCGATAAATAAAAATTAGATTTTATTTTCCAATGAGTATTAAATAGATTTGCATTTAATTTTCTTTTTTTTAATTGTGACTTAATAAATTTCATAACAACTGTTTTCTGTCGATTAATAAAAATCGTGCTTTTTGAATTTAATATTCCTAATTTCTCAAAAGCAATTTGATCCAATGAATTTCCTAAATAATCTTGATGATCTAAGGAAATTGGAGTAATAGCTGCATACTTTGATTTTTTTAAAATATTTGTAGCATCAAATCTTCCTCCAAGTCCAACCTCTAATATCAGATAGTCAGCTTTATGGTCCTGAAAAGCTTTAAACGCTGCTGCAGTAGTAATTTCAAAAAATGTTATTAAATTTCCTTCATTTTTATCTTCGCAAAACTTTAAATATTTTAATAATTTTTGATTTGAAATTTCTTTTGATCTTAATTGAATTCTTTCATTAAATTTTACTAGGTGAGGTGTGGAGTATACGTGTGTTGAGCAATCATGATGATTGAGAATTGATTTCAAAATAGCTGCTGTTGAGCCTTTTCCATTAGTACCAGCTATATGAATGACTTTTGGCAGTAAATTTTCATCAAAATTTATTTTCTTTAAAAGTTTTTTAATTCTCCCTAAAGATAAATCTGAAAACTTGGGATGAAGACTCAGTAGCCTTTGAAAAATGGGATCTTTCAAGAATTTATTTTTTTACGAATGATAGAACATTTGAAAGTGTTTGACTTAACTCTTTTCGATGGACGACCATGTCAACCATTCCGTGTTCAAGAAGATATTCGGCTGTCTGAAAATCCTCAGGTAATTGTTCTTTGATCGTCTCTTCGATAACTCTTTTTCCAGCAAAACCAATCATACTTCCTTTTTCAGCAATAATAATATCTCCAAGCATCGCAAACGAAGCACTTACACCTCCTGTAGTAGGATGTGTTAGAACACTCACGAAAGGGATTTTATGTTGATCTAGCATATTTACAGCTGCAACTGTTTTAGGTAGTTGCATTAAACTTACAATACCTTCTTGCATCCTTGCACCTCCTGAAGAAGCAACAGATATAAATGAACAATTCAAATCAACAGCGTTTTGACAACCAATTTTAAATGCTTCACCAACAAATTGACCCATTGAACCACCCATAAAATTAAAATCTAAAATAAAAACTACAACTTTTGTGCTTCCAATTTCACCTTTAGCTAAAATGGCGGCATCTTTTTGATCAGTTTTCTTTTGTGCAGCTTTCATCCTGTCTGTGTATTTTTTAAGATCTTTAAATTTTAGAGGATCATTATTTTCAAAAGGTATCTCGATTAATTCATAATTTTCGTTATCAAATAAATTTTTTAATCTACTATTTACATCCATCCCCATATGAAAGTCACAATATGAACAAACATTTAGATTTTCTTTTAAATCACTTACATACAAGGTTCTTTCTCCACATCCACACTTGGTCCATAAATCAGACGGAGGTTCTTTTCGATTAACAAGGGAGCTTAATTTTGGTTTTACATAATCTGTGAGCCAGTTCATTTTTAGATCTTAACCTCTTGAATAAATTTTTTAAGGCTTTTAAGGTACTTACTAAAATCCATCTTTATATCAAAATATTTTTGGATTAGAGCTGAGCCAATTATAACACCATCTGCATTTGTTTTTTTGGATATATCTATGACGTCTTTTTTAGACTTGATCCCAAATCCAACTAAAACAGGAACAGAAGACATTTTTTTTATAGATTTTACATTTTTATTTATTTCTTTGTAATCTAGTTTATTTGAACCAGTGATTCCAGTTGCTGATATATAATAGATGAATCCTTTTGAATGTTTTAAAAGTTTTTGAGATCTTTTCTTATCTGTCATTGGAGAGATTAACTTAATCAAGTGGATGTTATTTTTAGACAATGACTTTTTGATTGCATCTTCTTCTTCAAAAGGCAAATCAACAATTATTATACCATCAACAATACTTTTAATATTTTTGATGAATTTATTTAATCCAAATTTACGGACAGTATTTAAATAACACATAATAACAAATGAAGTATTATTTTTAGATTTACTCAATTCTTTAATTAAATTAAGTGATTGTTGTGTTGATAATTTTGATCTAAGTGCAAGTTTATTTGCCTCTTGGATAATAGGGCCATCTGCCATCGGATCAGAAAAGGGAAGACCAAACTCAATAATATCTGGTTGATGAGATAACATTTCATTAAAAACCTTCTTACTTTGATTTAGTGTAGGAAACCCACACGTCATAAATAACGAGAGTATTTTTTTCTTAGGAAGAGTGTCTAGGTTATTCATCTGCATCAAATCCTATTGCTTTAGCTGCGGTAAATAAATCTTTATCACCTCGTCCACACAAATTTAAAATTACAACTTTGTTTTTATGTTTATTTCTAAATGCTTTAATTAAGTAGGCTAGGGCATGAGAGGGTTCTAGTGCAGGAATAATTCCCTCTAGTTTTGAACATGTTTGAAATGCCCCCAGTGCTTCTTTATCAGTTATACCAAAGTACTTAACTCTTTTTATATCTTTTAAGTAAGAGTGTTCAGGCCCTACACCAGGATAATCGAGACCGGCAGAAATTGAATGAGCCTCTTTTATTTGCCCATCATTGTCTTGTAAGACATAGCTATAACTGCCATGTAAAATACCAGGAGTTCCAGATGTCATTGTAGCAGCTGTTTCTTCTGTTTTAGCGCCTCTACCAGCTGCCTCAACTCCAATAATCTTTACCTTTTTATCATTCAAAAATGGGTAGAATAAACCCATTGCATTTGATCCACCTCCAACGCAAGCTATCAAATAATCTGGTAGTTTTTTTTCTACTTTTAAAATTTGTTCTCTCGCCTCTTTGCCAATTACAGATTGAAAATCTCTCACCATCTTTGGATAGGGATGAGGACCTGCGGTAGAACCGATGATATAAAATGTATCTCTAACGTTTTTAATCCAATCTCTTAAAGCTTCATTCATAGCATCTTTTAAAGATTTACTGCCAGACTCAACAGGAATAATGGTGGCTCCCAGAAGCTTCATTCTAAAAACATTAGGTTTTTGTCTTTCGATATCTTTTGACCCCATGTAAATATAACAAGGAAGACCAAAAAGAGCACAAACAGTAGCTGTGGCAACTCCATGTTGTCCAGCACCCGTTTCTGCAATAATTCTTGTTTTGCCCATTTTTTTTGCAAGGAGTATTTGTCCTAGGCAATTATTGATTTTATGGGCTCCTGTATGATTTAACTCGTCTCTTTTAAAATATACTTTTGGTCCGTTAATATATTTAGATAAATTTTTAGCGTAGTGCAAAGAGGAGGGCCTACCCACGTAGTTTTTAAAAAGATCATTTAACTCTTTTTTAAATTTTTTATCTTTTTGAATTCTTTTGTAAGATTTATCTAAATTTAATAATAGGGGCATTAATGTTTCTGAAACATACATTCCACCAAACTCACCAAATCTTCCAACTGTGCTAGGTTGTTTATATGTTTTCATTAATTATATATTGATGAAACAATTCCATCTATTAAAGTAAGGCTTTTTTCACCTGGTTGTTCCTCTACTCCAGAATTTATATCAACAAAATCTGCACCTGTTAAGTTAATTGCCTTTTTGATATTAGTGACATTTAGACCTCCTGATAGAATATAAGGGAGCTTTTTAGTATTTTGAAAATCACTCCACTCCCATGTATTATTATTTCCTCCAGGCATTTGATTTGAAGTTGGTTTAGCTTCAATCAAGAATTGATCTACATTAACTAAATTTGTTATCTTAAAATCTTCAGGGGAAATAGATTTGTATATCTTTTTTTTAAAATTATTTTTAACATCATTTATAAAATCTTGACTTTCTTCTCCATGAAGCTGAATTGTGTCAAAATCAAAAATAGTTAATTTATTTTTTATTTCATCAATCGTAGGGTTGACAAAAACACCTACAAATCTACTCTTAAAAGATTCAAAATATTGATTTAAAATCGCAAGTGTATCTGCATCAATAAACCTTGGGCTTTTATTATAAAAAATAAGACCTTGGTAATTAATGTTTAAATCAAGACAATGATTAATAATGGCAGGATTATTTTGTCCACAAATTTTTATTTTTATATTGCTCAGCATATTTATTTAACAAATTTATTGGTTCTTTACTTTCAATTAACTCTCTTCCTATAACAACAAAGTTTGCACCATTTTCTAAAGCATTATGTGCAAAAGTAACTCTTTTTTGATCATCACTTCTTGAAAAAAGTTTTACACCAGGTGTTACTTTTATCAATTTAGTGAATTTTTTTAAAGCTGTCAGTTCATTTCCTGAACAAATAAGTCCATGAAGTTTTACTTTATTGGCTATTTCGGCAAATTTTTTTACAAGTTTCTTAGAGTCTTCTTCACTATATATTTTTTTACTATCCTTTCCATCTAAACTAGTTAGTAAAGTTACACCTAAAATTTTGGTTTTAAACTTATTTTTTCTTAAACACTTCACTGCTGCTTTCATCATCTCTTCACCTCCCGATATATGCAAAGTCAAAAAATCTGGATTTATTTTTGATAAAGAGTCTATAGCACTACTTACAGTGTTTGGAATATCATGAAGTTTTAAGTCAAGAAATAATTTACATTTTGTTTTTTTAATCTCTGATATTAAATCATTTGATCGTTTATTATAAAAAGACCTGTATCCTACTTTAAAACCGTACACATGACGGTATAACTTTTTTACAATTTTAATATTTTTAGCATTTGAATTAAGATCCAATGCTATAAAAGATTTAAATTTTTTCATTTAATTTACTATTCATCTTTTCACTTGCTTTAAATGTTACCTTCCATTTAGATGGAATATATATCTTCTTTTTATTTCTAGGATCTGAGCCAAACCTAGATTTCATTAAAGATGCTTTAAAAACTCCAAAATTTCTCAGTTCAATATTGATATGATCAGAAATATTTTTTTCTAAGATACTAAAAAATCTTTGAAAGATAGCTTCGTTAATTTTAGTAGTTAAATCAGTTTGTGATTGCAAATAAGTCTTTAAAATATCAGACTTATTCCTTTTTGGAGTCCTTATCCTCATCCAAAGCCTTACCTAAAATATCCCCTAAAACTGAACCAGAGGATTTAGACCCATATTTTTCTAATAAACTTTGTTCTTCATCTATTTCCAATTGTCTTATTGATAATGCAAACTTTCTATTAGTAAGATCAATGGAGCTTATTTTAGCATCTATTTTTTGTCCTTCATTATATCTAGATATATTTTGTTCTTCTTTATTTTTTGAAAGCTCTTTTCTTCTAATAGTTGTTTCAATGAAATTTGCTACTTCTACATCAATTCCGTTATTATTAATTTTTGTAATTGTAGCAGTTACAATATCTCCTTTTGATTTATCTTTGAAAAATTCATTAAAAGGATCGGCAGATAGTTGTTTTATTCCAAAACTTATTTTTTCTTTAACAGGGTCAATTTCAAGAATCTTGACCTGAATATTTTGCCCCTTTTGATATTTCTTTAGGGTTCTATCACCATTTGAGTCTGTCCACGATAAATCGTTTTTATGAATTAATCCGTCAATATTTTCATTTAGTTTAGCAAAAATACCAAATTCGGTAATATTTTTTATTTCCGTATCGATGATTTGATCTTTTTTATACTCATTTAAAATATTTTCCCATGGATTTGGTTCAGTTTGTTTAATACCAAGGCTTATTCTTTTTTTTTCTTTGTCTATTTCCAAAATTTTGACCCTAATATTAAAACCAACATCAAGGATTTTATTTGGATGAATATTCTTTTTAGTCCAACTAATATCATTTGAGTGAACTAATCCCTCTAAATCTTTTTCTGAAAGTTGAACAAAAGCACCATAATCAGTTATATGAGTTATTTTACCATCGTAAATTTCATTGAGCGTAATTTTATCTTCAATTTTTTCCCATGGATCATCTTTTAGTTGTTTGTAACCTAAACTAATTTTATCTGAGTCATCAGAAACTTTAAGGATTTTGAATTCATATTTCTTTCCAACTTCTAGTACATCTGAAGGATGGCTAATTCTACTCCATGAGATATCACTTAAATGAACCAATCCGTCAATGCCACCAAGATCAACAAATGCTCCATAGTCTGTAAAAGTTTTTACTTTACCTGTAACAACAGAGTTAGTTTGAGATTTTTCCAAAATTTGATTTTTAATTTCTTTTTGTTTTTCCTCAAGTATTGCTTTTCTAGAAACTACAATATTCCCTTTTGAGTAATCCATTTTTAAAATTTCAAAAGTATCTTCTGTTTTTATTAAATGACTTACATCTCTTACAGGTCGAACATCAATTTGACTTAAAGGTAAAAAAGCATTTGTGCCCATAATTTTAACATATAAACCGGCTTTGGCTTTACCGACAATAAAACCCTTTACTCTCTCTTTATTATCATAAACTTTTTGAAGTTTATCCCATGATTTCATTTTAATTGCTTTTTCATGTGAGACTTTTACGTTGCCTTCTCTATCTTCTAATCTTTCGACAAATACTTCAATAACTTGTCCAGTTTTTAAATCGTCTGTTGATCCTGTGTTTAAAAATTCTTCTTTAGGAATTTGACCCTCACTTTTATATCCAATATCAACTGTTATATGTTGGTCGCTTATTTTTAGAATTGTTCCAGAAATTATTTTGTTCGCGGATATAGTATTTTTATTATCAAATTGTTTGTCTAGTAATTTTCCATACTCGTCATTAGATATCATTAGTCATTTTTTACCTTTCAAATTAAGTTAGATTCTTTTAAAGTTTTATTATTGTTTTTCAAGAAAATTAATCGATAAATTTTGAAGAGTGTTTAAAAAACGTTGGATAGCTTGTTTTTACACAGGATTTGTCTCTTATAATATTATTTTTTTTACATATCATGTTTGCTATAAAAAAGGACATCAAAATTCTATGGTCATCATCATGCTGAATTACAGCACCACCTTCTTTTAAACACTGATTACCATAAATATATAAATCATAGTTTTTTATTTTTGAATTTACTCCTATTCTTTTTAAATTTTTGTGAATGAGTTTTAATCTATTACTCTCTTTAAATGTTAATTCTTTTAAACCTTTAAAAATTGTCAATCCATTTGCAAAAGATGCTGCAATCGATAAAATTGGTATTTCATCTATCTGAAGAGGCACTTCATCTGGCATTAAGGTAGTAGAATTTAATATTTTATTTTGATTAATTTTAAGATCAACAATCAATTCGTTATGAATATTTCTTTTTCTAATTATTTTAATATCTCCTCCCATTGCCTTTAAAGTATTTATAAATCCTATTCTAGTTTTGTTAAAAAGAAGATTTTTCACAATCAATTTAGAGCCAGGTTTCATACAAGCAGCTGTAATAAAAAAAGCAGCAGAAGAGGGGTCACCAGGTACATTATAGTCAATTGACTTTAGTTCCCTATTATTTTTCATTTCTATTAATCTATATTTATTTATCTCTTTTACTTTTATGTTGTACCCCATAGACTTGAGCATGTTTTCTGTATGATCTCTTGTTGATTTAAACTCTCTAATTTTTACTGTCCCATTTGTATTTAATGCAGAGAGCATTATAGCGCTTTTAATTTGAGCTGAAGGGATGAGTATATTAAAGCTCAATGGTACTGCTTTTCCAGTACCCTCTAATTGAATTGGAGGATATTTATTTTTCCTCATTTTAATTTTTGCGCCAATCCTATAAAGATGTTCTGTTACTCTTTTCATTGGTCTTTTGCTCAAAGACTTATCTCCAATTAAATTTACTTTGATATTATTTGACGAAATTAAACCTGACATTAATCTAATTCCTGTTCCAGAGTTTCCAAAATCAATAGTTTTATTTGGTTGAACCAATCCTCCAGGAGGTATGCCAAAAACATGGATTTCTTTTTCTTTTTTGATGATTTGAGCTCCTAATAGCTTCATAGCATTTAGAGTATTAATTACATCTTCTCCCTCTAATAAATTAGAAATTTTTGACTTACCAATTGTTTGTCCAGCCAGTATTAAAATCCTGTGACTTATTGATTTATCCCCAGGAGGAAAATATGTACCTTTAACTTTACTTCGATAATTTAAAGTCATAAGACTAACTATAATTTTTACCTAAGTAAATTTTCTTTACAAACTTATCAGATGTGATCTCATTTGGACTTCCTGATTTAATAATTTCTCCATTGTAAATTATGTATCCAAATTCAACAATACTTAAAGCTTCCTTAACGTTGTGATCTGTTATTATAATTCCAATATTCATTTTTTTTAATAATGAGATTGTAGACTTTACTTCTTCGATTGCTATAGGATCAATACCAGCAAACGGCTCATCAAGTAAAAGAAATTTTGGGTTACTAGCTAAAGCTCTTGCTATTTCTGTTCTTCTTCTCTCACCTCCAGATAATAACTTACCTTTTGTTTTGCTAAATTTATTCAAAGAAAATTGGTTTATTAAATTATGAGTTATTTTAGCTGAATTATTTTTATCGTGAAACAGTTCAGCTATAGCTAATATATTATCATAAACGCTCAAATCCCTAAAAATAGAAGCCTCTTGAGGTAGATAAGAGATACCTAATTTCGATCTAATGCTTAAACTCTTTTCATTAAGATTTTCTTTATCTAATAAAACTTTTCCAAAGTCTGGCGATAAAAAACCAGCAATAATATTAAATAAGGTTGTTTTACCACTTCCATTAGGGCCCAATAGCCCACTAATTCTATTATTTTTAAATTCGACACTTACTTTATTTAGAGCTTTCTTTGACTTAAAACTTTTACTTACGTCAATTAATTTAATTATCTGCATTATTATCTAATAAAACTTCAACAAGAGACTCATCATTTGCTGAATTTAGTATTCTCTTATTGTTGTCTATATCGGCAATCAATTCATATCCACTTAGCAGCCTTGTTGGAGACTCAATTGATACATTGCCGGTGAGTTTTATTACATTATCATTACGAGTGTATATCGCATAATTACCCTTAAAGGTTTCATCTTCGAATTCAATTATTACGTTATCAAAAAGTTCAATTATAGTAAAAATTTCACTATTATTTTCTTCAATATAATTAGCAATCATTTTGTCAGCATAAGCAATGAACCTTTCATTTTTAAATACAACGTCTCCATTGGCAATATAGTTTTTCTTATCTGAGTCCCAAACCAGGCTATCCCCTGCTTTAACATAGCTTTCAGAATTAGCATTAGAAAAAAAAATTAAATAAACCAACAAAAAAAATAATCTATTCATTTGTTACAAACTCTACCTTACCTTTAAAAATAATTTTACTCTCATATTCTAGACTCTTGAAGCCCTCAGCTTTTAATACACCCATTGAATTGATTACCTCAACAACTTCATCACTATTTGATATTTCTTCTGATAAGTTAATATTTATATTATTCCCATAAATTTTATATTTTTTATTTTCTAAATAAGATTTTCCCTCTAAAAAAATATTATTAGCATCAATTTTGTTTAATTTTTCAGATCCAATTTTAGTCATCCCAGACTTACTAAGAACTATACTTGAAAAATTTTCAACAGTAATATTTTTTTGGCTAAAGTTTGTAGTTATTGGTTTTTGGTTATAAATAAAAATTATAACCTGTATCACTAAAGCAAAAATTATAAATATGTTAATAAATTTTTTACTTATATAATTAATCATTTTCTAAACATTTTTTTATATTAACTATTCCGATCGGCTTGTTTTGACTTGCTATTATTAGACTCGTAATAGAGTGTTTATTCATAAGCACTATAGCTGATGAAATCAACAGATCACTTGTTGCAACAATTGGTCTACTTTTCATTATCATGGTGGCTTTTTCATTAACATTCACCTTAGAAATTGAACGTCTCAAATCACCATCTGTAATTATACCTCTTATTTTTTTATTTTGATCAAGAACCACAACGCAACCATATTTTTTTTCGGTCATAATTAATACAGCATCGATTATCGATGACTGATTATTAATAATGGGTAGGTCAGTATCCATAATTTCACCAAGTGTTTTCAATTTTTTTCCTATTTTTCCTCCAGGATGAAGTTCAATAAATGATTTTTTATCAAATTTCCTTAAACTTAAAACAGAGCAACAAAGAGCATCACCAAGAGCTAATGACATAGTTGTGGAAGTCGTGGGAATGGTCTGTAATTTATCAGCTTCTTTGTGAGATGGTAAAATTAAGCTAATATCTGAATTTTTTGATAGCAAACTCTTACTTGTAGATGTTATCGAAATAATTTTTATCTTTTTTTTCTTACTAAAACTGATCAAATCCGATAATTCGTGAGACTCTCCTGAGTTAGATAAGATTATTAGAACATCATTTTTTTCTACTATGCCCATATCGCCATGACTAGCATCAACAGGATTTAAATATATAGCTGGAATTCCTGTGGAAGTAAAAGATGCAGCAATTTTACCTGCAATATTACCACTCTTTCCAACACCAGAGATAATTACTTTACCATTAATCTGAGATATTAGTATTACAGCTTTAACAAAATCTTTATCTATACTTTTTGATAGTTTAGCTAAAGCCATGGACTCTAGCTTAATTACATCTTTTCCTACTTTTTTGATTTTTAATTCATTCATTTCTCATTTGTGTGCAAAAATATCTATTCCTTCCCAACCTTGTAAATCCAAGTCTACTCTTATCTGCATAAATTTCATAATTGATTTAAAAAGCTTGAGTCTTTTTTGACTCAATAATTTATCATTAAGGGCATTTTTTATTTCTGATAAATACAAAACATCATTCATAGCATATTCAATTTGTTTTTTTGTTAATTTCTTTCTACTCCAATCAGATGATTGCTCTGTTTTATCTAATTGGATATCTAATATTTCATAAACTAAATCTTTAAGACCGTGTTTTGAGGAGTAGGTTCGAGTTAGTTTTGAGGCGACCTTAGTACAAAAAACATTTTTAACATTTATTCTCAAATTTTCCTTCAACACTGCCATATCAAATCTTCCAAAATGAAAGATTTTGGTGAGGTTATTATTTTCAAGCAATAATTTTATATTTTTAGATAATTTTGGCGATAAGTCCTCTTCAAATTTTATTAGATAAACTTTTTTATCTGTTTCATTTCTTAATTGTATTAGACATAGTCTATCTCTTTTAATATTTAATCCTAATGTTTCAGTATCAATTGAGATATCCCCTTTAAATGATTTCATGACTTTACTTGGTAAGTCATTATGGAATAATTGATAATTTGACATTGTAGAACATATATTTATATAAGATACATATTATAATGAAAAACAAAAATGTATTAGTTTTTGGTTCTACAGGTTTTATAGGGAGAAGCATTACAAAAAGGCTCCTACAAAATGGTGACAAATTAATATGTCCTGTGCGAAATGCTAACAGGGTTAAAAGAAATATCCTTTCAGGAGATATAGGGCAAATAGAAGTAATAGATTTTGATATTTATAATTTAGATGATATTGAAAATCTAATTCAAAAATCAGATTTGGTTTTAAATTTAGTTGGAATCTTATATGAAAAAAATAATTTATCATTTGAAACAGTTCACTATTTATTACCAAAAAAAATAGCCAGTTATTGTGAAATTTATAATAAGCCTTTTCTTCATGTTTCAAGTTTGGGTTCAACTTTTCAAACAAAATCAAATTATCTATTTAGTAAAAAAATGGGTGAGGAATTTATCGAAAATAATAATTCTAACCATATAATTATAAGACCAAGTACTGTGTATGGTGAGGAGGATAATTTCTTTAACTTATTTGGTAAGATGGCTAAAATTTTACCTTTTCTTCCACTTATTAAAAATGGGACAACCAGATTCCAACCGATATATATAAATGACTTATCTCTTTTAATTTTTAATTTATTAAATAATTTTAATAAGTACAAAAATCATAACCTAGCTGCAGTTGGTAATGAAATATACACATTTAAAGAAATCTTAAGTCATATATTCTTATCTTTAAAAAAAAAAGAGAGATTTTTCTACATCCCATCTTTTCTTGCGGTAATTCAAGGTAAGGTATTGGAAAAACTTCCAAAACCTCTGTTTACATATGACCAGTATGTTACACTTTCACATGATAGCATTTCAGAGGGAAGTCAAAAATTAGTCACCGATATCTTAAAACAAGATTTATCAAACATGAAAATCATTACCTCAGAATATCTTAAAAAGTTTATTGATAAAGTTTAATAAACGTAAACTAACAATACTATACCTAGTAAAATTCTATAAATTACAAAAGGTGTGAAGCCAATCTTATTTATAATTTTAATAAATACAGATATTGTAAAATATGCCGCAACAAATGTAGTAATAAAAATTAAAGCAAGATTTTTGTCTATAACAAAATTATGGATACCTTTAATATTGGAAAAAAAAGATAAACAAATTATTGGGATACCCATATACAAACTATAAATAGATGAATATTTTCTGTCTTCTCCAAATAGTCTGAATGCAATAATACAACTTCCTGCTCTACTAAAACCTGGTAAAAAAGCTAAACATTGAAAAAATCCAGCTAGAATAAATTTAGTAGTTTTATTTTTGATTTTTACTTTAAATATTTTTCTTTTATCTGAAAGATAGAGTAATATTGCCCCAGTAATTGAAGTATATCCAATCAACTCTAAACCAACATAACTTATATCGTAAAATTTTATTATTATGCCGAGAAAAATCGCAGGAACGCTAGCATATATTAATATTTTCCAGTAAGCTTTGATATTTGAGTTTGAAAAATGTTTGTTTGCAAATAAATATAACAACAAAGCTAATAAAGAGGCGAAGTGTGCTGATGTCTCATATAAAAAGTTTCTAGACTCTATGTTTTTAAGGAGGATTTCTAAGATATTAAGGTGACCACTGGAACTAATGGGGATAAATTCAGTAATTCCCTGAATTAAACCATAAAAGAAATATAAAGTACTATTATAAGTCATAATTTATTATCATTTATAAGTTTACTTAGTCTATAAATCTTTGTATTAATATTGTCCATTGGTTTGTAGGAAAATAAAGTAATATTTTATTATCATGTTAGAGTTTCATAAAAAAAAATCTAAGAATCCATCTAAAACTGAACCTGAAAAAAGAATAAAGGATTTTCAGGAGATTTATAGCCAGTTTGATAAAAATGACTCCGTTGAACAATCGTCAAGATGCTCTCAATGCGGAATTCCATACTGTCAAATACATTGTCCTCTAAACAATAATATACCAGATTGGCTGCGTTACATTGCAGAGGGCAGATTAGAAGAGGCTTATCAAGTATCTGCATCCACAAATGCATTTCCAGAGGTGTGCGGTAGAGTTTGTCCTCAAGATCGTTTATGTGAGGGAAATTGTGTCGTCGAACAAGCAGGCTTTGGGGCTATTACAATTGGTAACTTAGAAAAATACCTAACAGAAATAGCATGGGAAAAAGGATGGGTCAAAAACCTATCATCACAAAACCAATTTAAGCAAAAAGTAGCTATAATTGGTTCGGGCCCTGCAGGAATGGCTGCATCAGCTTATTTAATTCAAAATGGATACCAAGTAGACGTATACGAAAAAAACGACCGAGCTGGTGGGTTGATGATTTATGGCATACCTAACTTTAAATTAGATAAAAAAATTGTTGAGAGAAGAACAGAGTGGCTCACTGATAGTGGTGTTGTATTTAACTTAAACACTGAAGTAGGAAAAAATATTTCCTTTCAAGATTTGGAAAAAGATTATGATGCTATATTAATTTCAACTGGTGTATACAAAGCAAGACAATTAGATATAGATAGCTCATCAGTCAACAATAGCATTCCTGCTTTGGATTTTTTAATTGAAAGTAACAGAACAGGTTTAGGTGACTCTCCCTCAAAAAATAAATATCTTACAGCAAAAGATAAACATGTAGTTGTTATTGGTGGAGGCGATACTGCTATGGATTGTGTAAGAACAGCCATCAGACAACAAGCAAAAGAAGTTACTTGTCTTTACAGAAGAAACAAAGAAAATATGCCCGGATCAGCAAGAGAAGTTTTAAATGCAGAGCAAGAGGGCATCAAATTTAATTGGTTATCTGTTCCATCTAAAATTATCAGCGATAACTATACTGCAACAAGTATGACATACAAAGTGGCTACATTAGGTGAGGTGGACGAGAGTGGAAGAAGAAAACCAATCGATACTGGTGTTGAAAAACAAATAAAAAGTGACTTAATTATTCAAGCTCTTGGTTTTGAGCCTGAAGATTTGAATCATAATTTCAATACAAATATTGAATTAACTAGCTGGAAAACAGTTAAAGTTGATTTTAAAAAGTTTCAAACTAGCAACCCAAAGATTTTTGCTGCAGGGGATATTGTTAGGGGCGCCTCTCTTGTTGTTTGGGCAATACATGATGGCCGAGAAGTTGCAAAATCTATTCATAATTTCTTACAGAGTTCGAAAATTAAAAAAGCTTCATGAAAGACAATACATTAGAAATTTTCAAAATAAATAGACAAAAACTTAAAGATAATCACGTCTACAATGAAAAATATGAACATGATAATTGTGGTGTAGGTTTAGTAGCCTCAATAAATGGTGATTCAAGAAGAGACATAGTCGAAAAAGGAGTTGAGGCACTTAAAGCAGTATTCCACAGAGGCGCAGTTGATGCTGATGGCAAAACTGGCGATGGTGCTGGTATCATGTTGGAGGTTTCAAATTCTTTCTTCAGCAAACAAGTTTTAAAAATGGGTCACAGAACAACTAAAGACTCTGTTTTGGGTGTGGGTATGATATTTTTGCCTAAAAGAGATTTTGGAGCCCAAGAAAAATGTAGAGCTATAGTTGAATATGAAATAATAAAATCTGGAATGAATCTGTTTGGATGGAGACAGGTTCCTGTTAACACAGAGATTATTGGTGAAAAAGCTAACTATACCAAACCAGAAATTGAACAAATTATTTTCTCACCTAAAGATACAACTCCTGATATCGAAAAGAAACTTTATTTAACAAGGAAAAGGATAGAGAACAAAATTAAAGCACAGAGTATTAATGATTTTTATGTATGCTCTTTATCGACACAAACAATTGTTTACAAAGGCATGTTTTTAGCTGAACAGTTATCGGAGTTTTACCCAGATTTGCTTGATAATGAATTTACATCTAAATTTGCTATTTACCATCAGAGATATTCCACCAACACATTTCCTACGTGGTCCTTAGCGCAACCATTTCGAGTTTTGGCTCATAACGGTGAAATCAATACTCTGAAGGGAAATATAAATTGGATGAGTGCACATGAACCAAGAATTACACACCCCTTTTTTAATGAGAGAATTAATGATTTGAAACCGATACTGGACCCAGACGCCTCTGACTCTGCTTCGCTTGATGCTGCTTTTGAACTTTTTGTTCAAACTGATAGGGACATGCCGATGGCAAAATCAATGATAATTCCCGAGTCTTGGTCTAATCGATCTGATTTATCTGATCAATTAAAGGCTATGTATGCTTATTGTAACGCTGTAATTGAACCATGGGACGGACCAGCAGCTGTCTGTGGAAATTTTGGAGATTGGATAATTTCTGGTATGGACAGAAACGGGCTAAGGCCTCTACGATATATACTTACGGATGACGACTTATTAATTTCAGGATCTGAAGTTGGAATGATTAATATAGATGAGAAAAATATTTTAAAAAAAGGAAGAGTTGGGCCTGGTGAACTAATAGCAGTTAATTATAAAGAGAATAAGTTTTATGAGAGCTTTGAATTGAAAGAATTACTCAGTCAACGTAATAATTACTCAGATTGGAACCAAAAAACTATAAAGTTAGATAACATATTATCTAATAATAAAATTTATGATCCATCACCTGAGGATAAAGAAAATGTATTTCAAATAGCAAAATCATTTAATTTAACATTAGAAACTTTAGATTTAATTTTAGACCCTATGGTTAAAACAGGTCAAGAGGCTGTTGGATCAATGGGAGACGACGCTCCATTAAGTGTGCTCACTGAAAGATACCGAGGTCTTCATAGTTTCTTTAAACAAAATTTTGCTCAAGTAACAAATCCCCCAATTGATAGCCTTAGGGAACAAGTCGTAATGAGTTTAAAAACTAGGCTTGGAAACCTTGGAAATATAGTAGAAGAGGACTCTGAACAATGTAATTTGGTACTCTTAGAGAGTCCTTTATTATTAGATAATGAACTGGAAACATTAAAATGCCATTTATCAAAGTATACAACTGAGATTGACTGTACTTATAACTTAAATGAAAATACTAATTTTTTAAATGAAATCCAAAGAATATGTTCTGAGGCTGAACAGGCAGTCAGATCTGGTTCTCAACACCTAATTATAACAGATAATAATATTAGTAAAGACAGAATTGCTTTACCAATGATACTTGCTACGAGTGCTGTTCATAGTTATCTAATTAAAAATAATTTAAGGACCTTTACTTCTTTAAACGTTTCCTCTAAAGAGTGCCTTGATGTACATTATTTTGCGGTACTTATTGGTGTTGGAGCCACTACTGTTAACGCTTCATTAGTAGAAAAACTTATCTTAAATAGGTTTAAAAAAAATATTTATCAGAATACTAATTACCCTCAACTAATTAAAAACTTTAAAAAATCCATTGAGAAAGGACTAAGAAAAATTATCAGTAAAATGGGAATTTCAGTAATTAGTTCATATCGTGGTGGGAGAAATTTTGAAATAATTGGTTTAAGTAGAAGTATGGTAGAGAGTTTTTTTCCAGGAATGTCCTCTAGAATTTCTGGTATTGGATTAGATGGATTAGAAAAAAGAGTAAGGCGACAGCATGAAATATCATTTAAATCTGATAATGTAATTTTAGATATAGGTGGTGAATATAGATTTAGAGCCAATAGTGAAACACACGCCTATGAGGGTGTTTCAATACATATGCTTCAAGAAGCAGTAACCAGAGACTCATATAATCTTTATAAAAAATATACCTCAAGAGTTTATAGCTCCAAACCAATTCAAATAAGGGATCTACTTCAATTTAATGAAAGTAGCAATTCTCTAAATTTGGATAATGTAGAGAGCATTTCTGAAATAAGAAAAAGCTTTGTATCCCCTGGAATTTCACTTGGTGCTCTTAGCCCTGAGGCTCATGAAACTTTAGCTATTGCAATGAACAGAATAGGTTCAAAGTCAGATAGCGGAGAAGGTGGAGAGGATGCTAGGAGATATTCCAAATTAAAAAACGGTGATAACCCAAGTTCAGCGATTAAACAAGTAGCAAGCGGAAGATTTGGTGTGACCGCGGAATATTTGAATAACTGTTCAGAACTAGAAATTAAAATAGCCCAAGGTGCTAAGCCTGGAGAGGGCGGTCAACTACCTGGATTTAAGGTTACTGATTTAATTGCTAAATTAAGACATAGCACAAAGGGTGTAACGCTTATTAGTCCCCCTCCACATCATGATATTTATTCTATAGAGGATCTTGCTCAACTTATTTACGACTTAAAACAAATAAATCCAATTGCGAAAGTTTGTGTAAAACTAGTTGCTCAATCAGGAATTGGAACTGTTGCTGCTGGTGTTGCAAAAGCTAAAGCTGATGTAATTTTAGTTTCAGGACACTCTGGTGGAACAGGGGCAAGCCCTCAGTCAAGTATTAAGTATGTTGGCCTTCCATGGGAGTTGGGAATAAGTGAGGTTCACCAAATTTTAGCTTTGAATGGTTTAAGAGACAAGGTTCTTCTGAGAACAGATGGAGGTATCAAAACAGGAAAAGATATTGTTATTGCTGCAATATTAGGAGCTGAGGAATATGGAATTGGTACAGCATCTTTGGTAGCAATGGGATGTATTATGGTTAGACAATGTCACTCAAATACATGTCCAGTTGGTGTATGTACCCAAGATGAAAAACTTCGTGAAAAATTTGGTGGTACTCCTGAAAAAGTTGTAAATTTGTTTTCATTTATTGCCGAAGAAGTCAGAGAAATTCTCGCTTCTTTAGGTTACAAATCTTTAAAGGATATTATTGGTAAAACAGAATTATTATCTCAAATTCATTATGGATCCAGTGATTTAGATAATCTCGACTTAAATCCAATATTAACAAAGATTGATGATGGCAAAATTTACGATTACCATTCACTAAAAAAACGAAATGAAGTACCAAAAACACTTGATGATCAGTTTGAAAAAGACGGAAAAGACTTTATTAACTCAGGTCAAAAAATTGAACTTACATATAACATACAAAATACATTAAGAACAATAGGAACTAAAATTTCATCCATCATCACAAGAAAATATGGAATGAATACCTTATCTGAGGATCATGTTACTCTAAAACTAAGAGGCTCAGCTGGTCAGTCCTTAGGAGCATTTGCTGTAAAAGGTCTTACTTTAAAAGTGTTTGGCGATGCTAATGATTATGTTGGCAAAGGTCTCTCTGGAGGAAAAATTATCATTCAGCCAAGAAATTCATTTACTCAACCTAGTCATGAAAATGTAATTATTGGAAATGTCACCCTTTATGGAGCTACTAATGGAAGGTTATATGCTTCTGGTCAAGCAGGTGACAGATTTTGTGTTAGAAATTCCGGTGCATTAGCAATTGTAGAGGGATGTGGAGCTAATGGCTGTGAGTATATGACAGGTGGGTCTGCAATTATTTTAGGAGATGTTGGCGATAACTTTGGTGCTGGGATGACTGGTGGATCTGCTTTTATTTACTCTGAACAAAAGAATATTTCTGATTTGATGAACATGGAAACCATTGGACTTTATGAAGTAGATAACAAAGAATGGAAAAAACACCTCCTAGATCTATTAAATGATTTCTATAAAGAGACTAAATCAAAAAGAGCTGAGTTTATTATTGAAAATTATGACTCTGAGATCAAAAAATTTGCTCACGTCGTTCCTGATGAAGTGATTGATAAACTAGAATTTCCAGTTACAAAAAAATCAAAAATAGCTTAAATAAATTTAGATAGTGTTATTAAACTCTCTTTATCAGACAGGCTATGATCTGCATGTTTAATTAAAATATTCTTAAAGTTTTTAAATTTTTTACTAAAATTGAAACTGTCATTATATCCATATGGAACAGCTTTATCTTGGCCCCCATGAAGGAAAATAGTTTCTCCTAAAAAATTACCCTTAATTTTTTCAATTAGATATCTTTTACTTCTTTTAAAAAGTGCTGGAGAGTAATAATAATTAAAATCAGAACTAACCTTTTGTTTAACAATCTTATTATTTTTAATTTTATTCTTTTGATGAGTATTAAAATTTTTCCAAATTAACTTTGTAGTAAAATCTGGCGCAGGGGCAATGCCAATAAGTTTTGTAACTTTTCTTGGATGTATCAAAGCATATATTATTGCAACCCATCCACCCATACTGCTGCCAACCAGAATAAAATTTTTTATTTTTAGGTATTTTGTAATATTGTCTAAATCATTATACCAATCACTAATACCAAAGTTAGTAAATTCACCACTAGATCTACCATGCCCTTGAAAGTCAAAACACAAATATGAAATTTTATTTTTTTTGCAATAATTATTTAAAAAATTGGACTTTTTACCACTCATATCTGATAATAAGCCATGTAAAAAGATCAGAGTTTTTTTACTTCTTTTGTAATATCTATAAGATATTTTAACATCATCTTTTTTATAAAAGCTAAGTTTTGACACAAATTAAAAATACAAAAAAAATAACTTGTTTACAAATAATTCCATCCATGGGCATTGGAGGTGTTGAGACTGGTGTGAGAGATTTTGCAAAATATCTCAATAAAAAAAAAATTGATAACTATATTTTATGTGAAAATAGCAATAAAAATTTTAATATTAAAGGTTTAAAAATAATAGAATTAGATAATTGCAAATTTAAAAATTTTTTAGATCAAAGCAAAATCAAAATCCAAATAAAGAAATTAATTAAACAAAAAAGAATAAACTTAGTACATATCTCTTCAAGAGCACCAGCTTTTTTTCTTATTAAATATATTAAAAATTTAAATATAAAAGTCGTTACAAGTGTTCACAACAAATATGAGTCTAAGTCATTTTTAAAAGATTGGTATAACAGTTTTTTATTGAAAGGTGATGCTATCATTTTTAACTCAAATTTTGTCAAAAAAACATATGAGCATAAATTTAATGATAAAACTAAACTACATGTTATTCCAAGAGGTGTAGATATAAATTACTTTTCACCATCGAGAAAAAAACTTATGAGTAAAAATATTTTTATACCCTCAAGGATTTCAAGTTGGAAAGGGCATGAATTATTACTAAATTACTTCTCATTATTGCAGCAAAAGCACAAAGACACATTCAATATTCACATTGTATCTTTAAATAAAAGTAAAGAAGAAAAAAAAATACAATTACTAATTAATAAATTAAATATATCAAAAAAAATTATAATTCATAAACCTACATTAGATGTAAAAAAACTGTATCAAGGGGCATACTTGGTTGTAAATATCTCTAAGAGACCCGAAGGGTTTGGTAGAACTGTTTGTGAGGCATTATCCGTATCTAAAGTTGTTATTGCGCCTAATCAAGGCGGCACTAAAGAGCAACTTCTCAATTTTAATAAAAATTTGTTATTTGATGTTAACTCTTTTAAATCATTCCAAAAGACTTTTAAATATGCTTTAAAAAATTATAAAGAAATATCAAAAAAAGGAAGATCTTACGTAGAAAAAAATTACTCATCAGATCTCATGTGCAGAAAAACTTTGGACATTTATAATCATTTAATTAATTCATGAATATTCTAGTAATTAAACATGGTTCACTTGGCGATTTAGTCTTATCATTTGGAGCTATTAAAACACTAAGAGAAAATTATCCAAACTCGAACATATACTTACTTACACAGTCTAACTATAAACAAATTTTTAAAAATTTACCTTATGTGAATGAAATTTTAGTTGATAATAGGATATCAATTTTCCCTTCAGTAAAAAATATTTTGAAAAAAGTTAAAGAAAAAAAAATAGATTTGTTAATTGATTTACAAAATTCAAATAGAACAGAAATTTATAATTTTTTTATTAAGATATTTACTAAATGTAAAATCTTATCTGCTAGAAAATTTTCGGATTATAAATACAGGCAAAAAAAGCTTGGTGTACAACACATTACTAAAAATCATCAAGAACAATTAAAACATCTTGAAATAAATACCTACTTAAATCCAGATTTAAATTGGATGCTTGAAGGTAATACATCTCAATCAAAAAAAGTAATTTTTATTCCAGGGACTTCTAAATCTGGAGAATATAAAAAATGGCCTTCGGATAAATATGCCCAAGTAGCAAAGTATTTAGTTGGAAGAAACTATGAAGTTTATCTGACAGGTTCTGATTTAGATTTAGATACAATTAATGAAATAATTAAATTGTGTCCAGAGTCTAAAAATAAAATTAATGAATCAAAGATTGAGGATTTCTATCAATTATGTAATTCCTCTGAGTTAATCATTACAAATGACACAGGACCAGCCCATATTGCAGGTCTTACAAATAAAAATGTAATTTGGTTAGCAAATGATAACGAAATTTCACGATCATGTTACCCGCTAGGGAATAATTTACATAAAATTACAGCATCTAACGTAAAAAATATTAGTGTGAACACTATTATCAATAAAATAGAACAAATTTTAAAATAATTTATATTTACAATTGACCTATCTTTGCTAATAATCCTAAGATGATTTTATTAAAGCAATCACTAGGACATTTATAATTGCAAACCTCCTTTCTTTTCTATTACATATAATATTTTGAATAAACCTTACCAAAGAAATAATAATTTTCGTGGCAAAAAAGACCTCCACAAGATAAATAATTTTATTTCTGCTGCTGATGTTAGGGTTATTCTTGATGATGGGGAGCAATTAGGAGTTATGAAAAAAAATGAAGCCTTAGACATTGCTAAAGGTAGAGGTATGGATTTAGTAGAGATAGCACCAAATAATAATCCTCCAGTTTGTAAAATAGTAGACTATGGAAAATTTAAGTATCAAGAACAGAAGAAAAAAAATGAAGCAAAAAAGAAACAAAAAGTAATTGAAACTAAAGAGCTTAAAATTAGACCTGGTACAGGAGAGCATGACTACCAAGTTAAAATCAGAAATGCTCAGAAATTTTTAAAAGAGGGAAACAGAGTGAAATTCAGCTTGAGATTTAAGGGTAGAGAGATGGAACATTCTAATTTAGGTATTGATATGCTTAAAAGAGTAAAAACTGATTTGGGAGAACTTATTAGAGTTGAAATGGAGCCTAAAATCGAAGGAAGACAAGCTTTCCTCGTAGTTGCACCCAAATAAATTATATGATATCAAATTGACCTCAGTTGGTCGAAGGGGCTTTTAAAAGGGTATGCCTTAAGACTTTAATAACTTACTCAAAAGGAGATGAAATGCCCAAACTTAAAACAAAAAGTAGCGTAAAAAAACGCTTTAAAAAATCCTCTTCAGGAAAATTAGTTGTCGGAAACGTTGGTAAACGCCATGGCATGTCCAAAAGAACAAACTCTTTTATCAGAAATTCTAAAGGTACTAGGGTTTTATCAAAATCTGCATCAATAATAATTGATTCAATGATGCCATATTCTAAATAGGTAAAGGAGAGATATTATGCCAAGAGTTAAAAGAGGTGTTACAGCAAGAGCTAAACATAAAAAAGTTTTTGAATTTACAAAAGGTCATCGTGGGAGAAGAAAAAATGTTTATAGAGTAGCAACACAAAGTATGGATAAAGCTCTCCAATACGCATATCGTGATAGAAGAAATAAGAAAAGAGATTTTAGAGGATTGTGGATCCAAAGAATTAATGCCGGTGTTAGAGAACATGGTCTAACTTATGCAAAATTTATTGATGGATTAAAAAAAGCAAACATTGAAATAAATAGAAAAATTCTCTCTGAAATTGCATTTCATGAACCCGCTGCTTTTAAATCAATTGTTGAGAAAGCCAAGGCTAATTTAGCCAACTAGATTAAAAATGGACATTAAAAAAGTCCTAAACGAAGTTACGAAAGAAATAGAGCAAAGCTCTAGCCAACAAGAATTACAAAACGTTAAAGTAGCTTACTTAGGAAAAAAGGGGAAAATAACTGAGTTATTGAAAAGTCTTAAGGATCTTTCTTTAGAAGAAAAAAAATCTTCAGGTTCAAAATTAAATTTACTAAGAATTGAAGTTGATAATCTTATCAAAAATAAATTTAACGATTTAAAAATTGAAGAAATAAACTCTAAATTAAAAAACGAATATTTAGATATAAGTTTCCCTCCACCAAATTCTATAGCCTCGAAGGCTCATCCAATATCGAAAACATTTGATGAGGTTATCACTATTTTTGGATCAATGGGTTACTCTGTTGCCGAAGGCCCTGATATTGAGACAGATTTTTTCAATTTTTCAGCATTAAATATTCCTGAAAATCATCCTGCTCGTGAAATGCAGGATACTTTTTATATAGATGACAAGGATAAAGAGGGTAAGCCCTACGTTTTACGAACACACACTAGCCCAGTTCAAATTAGAACTTTATTAAATCAAAAACCCCCAGTCAAAATAATTGCTCCTGGAAGAACATATAGGTGTGACTCTGACTCAACACATTCTCCAATGTTTCATCAGGTTGAGGGTTTGTTTATTAATGAGAATGTAAATATGGGAGATTTGAAGGGCACTCTGATTGAATTCTGTAAACAATTTTTTAATGTACAGAATTTAAAAGTAAGATTTCGACCTAGTTACTTTCCTTTTACTGAACCTTCTGCTGAAATGGATATTGCTTATGAGATTGTGAATAACAAAATTCAATTAGGTCAAGGCGATCGTTGGCTTGAGATTCTTGGATGTGGAATGGTGAACCCAATAGTTCTAGAGAACTGCAATGTGGATACGAATATCTATCAAGGTTTTGCATTTGGAGTGGGCTTAGACAGAATCACAATGTTAAAGTATGGTCTTACAGATATTAGATCATTTTTTAGTGGAAACTTAAATTGGATAGCTAGCAATGGCTTTACCATAGGAGATTTTTAATGAAGTTTAGTTATAGTTGGTTGTGTGATCATTTAGAGACAGAT
>CABYUJ010000003.1:0-97881 GCA_902522155.1 uncultured Alphaproteobacteria bacterium
TCTGCTTGATTTATAAGAAATAAAATTAGACAAAATAAGCAAACACTTGTGCTAAAAAAGATATTTCTTTGTTTATAAAATACTATAGTTAAAAAAACAAATATAATTTGTATTAAATATAAATAATTCCATAAAAACTTAAACTCATTTATTAAAAAAAAAAATATTAAAGTAAATATAATTATAAAAATCTGTTTAAAATGATTAATTAAATTTGATTTGTAAAGATCGTATAAAACAAAAAGAATAATAATACTTAATAAAAGTATATCTAAATTTAGCAGATATGAGAGACATACAGCTATGACTAGCAGTATACCTACATATAATCTATTAATGTCAGCGACCAAACTTTCTCTCTATTAAATAATATTTATTCAGTATTCTTAAGACATCGTTAATTTTTAAATCAGGCCATAATTTCTTTGTAAAAAAAAATTCAGTAAATGTTAGCTGAAAAATCAAAAAATCACTAATTCTCTTATATCCTCCGGTTCTTATTAATATTTCTGGATCAGGGAATTTTGAAGTTGCAAGAAATTTGAAAAAAGGTTGATTTGTAGAATTAGAAAATTTGAATTCTTTTGCTGCATTAACTATATCTTGTTTACCACTGTAATTTAAATAAATAATTAAATATTTTTTAGAGTTGTTTTTTATATTTTCTATATAATCAATTTTTGTTTTAATTTCTTTACTTAAGAAATTTCTATCTCCTATAAATCTTATATTATAATTTTTAGAAGATTGTAACTCTGCTTCGTTATCTAAAAAATCTATTAAAATATTTTTAAGTATTTTAATAAAACTTTTAGGACGTTTAAGGTTATTCTTTGAAAGTGCAAAAGCTGATATATATGAAATATTTTTATAATTAAATAAGTAATCAGCTATATTGAGTAAACTCTTAACACCAGCCTTATAACCGTTAAATTTATTCAAATGGTTTTTTTTTGACCATCTGTTATTGCCATCCATAATAAAAGCAATGTGATTAATCTTATTAGACAAAATTAAACTTTTAAAATTTCAGACTCTTTAGAGGTTGTTAAATTTTCAATATCTTTAATTGAATTATCAGTAATTTTTTGAATATCTTCCTGATATTTTTTACTTTCATCTATGGATAATGATTTTTCCTTTTCAAGTTTTTTTATTTCATCTAAATATTTTCTTCTAATACTCCTAATTGAAACTTTAAATTTTTCAGATATTTCTGCTACAAATTTTACAAGCTCTTTTCTTCTTTCTGCTGTAAGTTCAGGAAATTTTAGTAAAATATTATTTCCATCACTTTGTGGTGTAACACCTAAGTTTGAGTCTAAGATAGATTTTTCAACATTTTTTAAAAGAGAGCCATCCCATATATTTACATTTAAAGTCATGTTATCTAAGTTATTAATATTTGAGAGTTGGGTTAAAGGAGTTTTTGAACCATAACTCTCAATCAGTATTGTTTTTAGAATATCAGGTGAAACTCTTCCGGTTCTTATATTCTTTAGTTCACTTTTAAAAGCATTTATGCTTGAATTCATCTCTGATATGCATTTATTTTTATCAAACATAATTAGTTATCTTTAATAACAGAATATGAACCTTTACCATCAACTATATCAATCATATTTGAACTATTTAATATAGAGAAAATAATTATTGGTAATGATCTGTCCTTAGCTAAACTTATTGCTGTAGCATCCATAACTTTAATATCTTTGTTAAGATACTCAGTATAAGAAATTTGTGATATTTTTTTTGCATCAGGATTTTTAACAGGATCTTTATTGTAGATGCCATCAACTTTTGTTCCTTTAAAAATTACATCAGATTTCATTTCCGAAGCTCTTAGCACTGCAGCAGTATCTGTCGAAAAAAAAGGATTGCCAGTACCTGAGGCAAATATTACAACACGATTTTTATCAAGATGACTTGTAGCTTTATTTTTTATATAGGGTTCAGCAACTCTGTTTATACTTATTGCTGTCATTACTCTGGACTCTACTCCTATATTTTTAAGATTAGATTGTAAAGCTAATGAATTAATCACTGTTCCTAACATTCCCATATAATCAGATGTAACCCTATCTACAACTCCACTTGAAAAAGAAGAACCTCTTATGAAATTTCCACCTCCTAATACAATTGATATTTTTAAATTTTTAGATTGAAGTTTTTTTATACTAATAGCAAGGTCATTGAGTATTTCAAAATCGAAACCCTGTTCATTTGATCCTGCCAAAGATTCACCTGAAATCTTTAACATGATGTTTTTATACATAATATTAAATAGTATATAAATCCATGGATATAATGTTAAGGTTAATATCATTATTATTTGAAATCTCACTCAAATATGTGCCTACAGTTTTTTTTGGATCAGTTATTAAAGCTTGTCCTAAAAGAGTATTATCTTTTAAAAATTTTTTTAATTTACCCTGAATAATTTGTTCTTTTTTGTCTTCAGGTACATTATTAATTTGCTTTAAAATTATATCTTTTTCATCTTGAATTATTTTAGAATTAATTGAATTTTCATCAATACCCATTGGTTTCATGGCAGAAATTTGCATTGCGATAATCTTTAACTCATCAATTAATTTCAAAGCAATATCTTTGTTATCTGTTGAAATTTCAACAACAGATCCTATTTTCGAACAATTAGAATTATATTTATTGTGTAGATAACTAATAAATACAGAATTTTTAGAAAAATATTTTTTGTAAGAAATAATTTGAATATTCTCGCCTATTTTGGATATTAGATCAGTTAAGCTATCATCCAATGATTTGTTATTAATTTTAATATCTGATAAATCATCATTATTTCCAAAATCTTTAATATTTTTGTTTTCATGAATGGCTTTTGACAAAGTTTCAGCAAAATTTAAAAAATCCTCATTTTTTGCCACGAAATCAGTTTCACATTTAATTTTACAAACAGTAAAAAATGTATTTGAAGATTTGTTATAAAACACGATGACGCCCTCATTTGTTTCTCTGTCTTGTTTTTTTTGAGCTTTTAAAATACCTTTTTCTCTGAGCCATTTTACAGCTGCATCAACATCATTATTATTTTCAGATAATGCCTTTTTACAATCTACAATTCCACTACCAGTAACATCTCTTAATTTTTTAATTAATTCCATACTACTCATTTTTAGTATCACTTCCATCTAATGTAGTTGTTTCGTCTTTTATTAAAACCTTTTTAAAATTATCTAGTATAAATTGCACTGATTTAACTCCATCATCATTTGCTGGAATAGGATAGTCTATTAAATCAGGATCACAATTTGTATCTACAATACCAATAATCGGTATTCCCAATTTTTTTGCCTCTAAAACTGCTATATGTTCTCTATTTGTATCAATGATAAAAATTACGTCAGGTGTTGATTTCATTTCAACGATACCTCCAAGTGTTTTATCTAATCTAATTTTCTTTTTCTCAATATCAGATAATTCTTTTTTGGTAAATACAGTATCTTCAGAATTTAAAATATTTTCATAATTATTTAGTGTGTTAATAGAATTTTTTACAGTATTCCAATTAGTAATCATTCCACCTAGCCATCGAAAATTAACATAATAATTGCTAGTTTCTTTTGCTATACTCTCTACTATCTCAGAATGTTGTTTTTTTGTAGAAACAAATAAAAACTTTTTCTTATTTTTTGATGACTCATGTGCAAATTTTAGAGCATTTTCTATTAGAGGAAGAGATTTTCTTAAATCTAAAATATGTGTACCATTTTTTTCTCCATAAATGTATTTGTCCATTTTAGGATTCCATCTTTTCTTATTATGTCCAAAATGAGAACCATTTTTTAAAAGATCCTCTAAAGATATTTCTATATTCATAATGCCTCCGGTTATTCTTTAGTTAATAGAAAGGAAACCATAAAGGCACCGGATGTCTATTAACCTGTTTTTTTGTGATGTTTTAAAGTATAAATATTAATAATCAAGGTTTAATTCAATGAAATATTTAGAATTTTGTTCTCATTATGTACTTTGATATTGTTAGATATACTAAATTTATCTAAATCAAGGAGATCCTGATAGGAAATATGATTTATCTGATTAATTAAATCATCATCTTCAATAATGAGTAAATTATCAATATTTACATTATAAAAGTCGTTTTTAAATACTGATTTAATCTTAGCTTTTATATATTTGGTATGAATAGAACTTGCATCAAATTTATCATCAAAAAGTCTCAAATCAAAAAATCCACTTTCATTTATTACATTCAAAAGAATATATCTTTTTCCATTTCTCGTAGTTTTATACTGAGCTTTTACAACATAAAAATAAAATTCCTCTGAAAATTCAAGCTTATTTTCAACTTTTTCTTTAAAAGAGGAGTAATTTAGGTTTGTTAATATTTTTGTTTGTTTTTTTTGGGAATAGAGAAAGCCATAGCTTTCAAACTCAGCTTTTATAGGATCAACATTGGTATAACTTTTATTTAAAAAAAACTGATCATCCGATATGTCATTAAACAAAGTTGCTCCAGATTTTTTTTGTATAATATTTTCTACGTTAGCAAATAGTTTTGATACATTCGTATGAAGTGAATTTAAAGAATTTGATAAAATAAGTTTTTCTATTTGTCTTTTATTCAATACAGATCTAGATAATCTATCATTAAAATCCGACAGAGATTTAAATTTACCATTTTTATTTCTTTCAATTACTAATTCTCTCATAGACTCCTCACCTACTCCCTTTAGAGCAGCTAAACCATAAATAATCTTATCTTCACGTACGATAAATTTATAATCCGAATGATTTATATCAGGTGGTAAAATTTTTAAATCTTGTTCGTACATTTCATTTAGTATAACAAAAATTTTGTCAGTATTATTCAATGAATTATTTAGAAGTTCACAATAGAACTCTAATGGAAAATGTGCTTTTAGATAAGCTGTATAATATGTAATAAAAGCGTATGCGGCTGCATGACTTTTGTTAAATCCATATTCTGCAAATTTTTCAATCAATGAAAATAGTTTCTCTGCATCTTTGGATCTAACCTTTTTATTTACAGCCCCTTTAATAAAATTATCCTTTTGATTCATTAATTCAGATTTAATTTTTTTACCAATAGCTCTTCTCAATAAATCTGCTTGACCTAAAGTATAACCTGATATTACTTGGGCTATTTTCATAATTTGTTCTTGGTAAACAATGATTCCATAAGTTTCTCTCAAAATTGGTTCTAGCAAAGGGTGGTCATATATTATTTTTTCCTTACCTTTTTTTCTTTTAATAAAGCTATCAATAAATTGCATTGGACCAGGCCTATTCAAAGCTAAAACTGCTATAACTTCCTCTAGGCTTGTTGGTTTGAGTTTAATCAAAGTGTCAACCATTGCAGCACTTTCAACTTGAAACACTCCACACGTATACCCATCACTTAATAATTTAAAAGTTTTTTCATCATTGAAAGGAATTTCATTTAAATCAATAGAAATTTGATTTTTAGCTTTTATTAATTTAAGAGTCTCATCAATTATGGTGAGATTAGCTAGGCCAAGAAAATCAAATTTTAATAAGCCTGCTTTTTCACAATCTTTCATATTATATTGCGTAGCCATTATTTCTGAGTCATCATCTTTGAATAAAGGAATATTCCCATAAAGCTTATCCGAAGAAATAATTATTCCTGCAGCATGTGTAGATACATTTCTTAAAGCACCTTCCATTGACTCTGCTTTATCCATCATTGGAGAGTGTGCTAAATCACCTAATTGATCAGAATGATTAGTTTTCAACTCACTAATACTTAATGGATGAACTGGATTATAAGGTATTTTATTAACCATTCTCTCTACTTCAGAATATGGAACACCCTCTACTCTACCAATATCCTTTAATATTCCTCTCGAGATCATCGATCCAAAGGTGATTATTTGTGCAACATTTTGATAACCATACTTTTTTTGCACATACTCGATAACTTCATCTCTTCTTGATTTACAAAAATCAATATCGAAGTCAGGCATTGACACTCGATCAGGGTTTAAAAATCTTTCAAAAAGCAAACCATATTGAATTGGATCTACATCTGTAATTAATAAAGACCATGCTACAATCGAACCAGCGCCAGAACCTCTACCAGGACCAACAGGAATTGAATTTGATTTAGCCCATCTAATAAAATCACTAACTATGAGAAAATATCCTGAGAATTTCATTTTTATAATAACATTTAATTCATATTCTAGTCGATCCCTATAAATTTTAGATTGACTGTTAAATTCCTCAATGGTTCTGTTTGTAAGTATTTTTTTTAATCTTAAATCTAAGCCACTTCTTGATTGTTGAACAATTTCTTTGTCTTCATCGGAGTCAAAATCTGATTTAAAATTTGGCAATGTAATAGGTTTTTCCTCAATTAGTAAATTGATTTTATTTGCAATTAAATTTGAATTATGTATCAGTGATTTTAAGTTATTATTTTTTTTATAATTTTTAGCTAAAGAATAATTATTATTAAGATTAAATGAAGTATTTTGTAGATATTCACCATTCTTTAAACAATGAAGTATTTTTATAGCATCATAATCTTTATCTTGTTTGTAAAAACTAAATGAAGATAGAAAGGAATTAATTTTAGATTTTTTAGATATTTCATTTAATGCTTTATTGTCTAAGTTTTCATCAAATTCAAAAAAAACATCATTTTTAAAGAAATTTTTTAGAGCATTTATTTCATCTAAAATAATTTTTAAATTATTTGTATTTATGTTCAAATTCTGGAAATAACTAAATAAACCACCTAAAATTAGAATATTACCCTCGGAAAAATTATTTATATTATCTAAAGATAAATGAAATTCATTTTCAGTATTTATTTTTGTAGATAATATATTGAGATTTTTAAAACCAATATTATTTTTACAGAGAAAGGTAAGTCGTGATTTGTGTTTAAGTTTTGAAATAAAATCAACATCTAATCCTATAATTGGTTGAATACCCTTGTTTTTACATTTTATTGAAAATTCAAGTGCTCCTGATAGTAATTTGTAATCTGTTAATGCCATTGCAGGCAATTTTTGCTTCTCAGCAAAATTTACGAGATCCTGAATTTTAATATTGGACTCGCAGATAGAATAGTTTGAATAATTTCTTAGAGGTATTAGCATTCTTTTATTGATTTGTCCTCAATTGTATAAGACTTATCAAAAAGTGGACGAAATGAAATATCATGACTAGCTATTATTGTTGATAAATTGAATTTTTTAGAACTATTTATTATAAGATCTATTACCAACTTAGCATTTTCTTTATCTAGATAACTTGTTGGTTCATCAGCTATTAAAAGTTTAGGGCTATTCACTAAAGATCTTGCAACACAAACTCTTTGTTTTTGTCCATTTGATAACTGATTAGGGTATTTGAATTTAAAACGACCCATATTAAAATAAGATAAGATTTTTTCAATTTCTCTAGTATTGTTACTTTTTAGTTTAATGTTATCGAAAATGTTTAATTCAGATATTAGATAATGATCCTGAAAAATAATACCTATATCATCTTTCAAAAGATCAAAATGGTTTTTTACTAATTTGCCATCAAAGTAAATATCACCAGAGTCTGAGTTATCTAATCCTGATATTAAGTTTAATAAAGTTGACTTACCACAACCTGATGGCCCAAATAGAAAAATATTTTGATTATGATCTACAGATAAATTCAATTTATTGATTACTTGAAAGTTTCCTGCCTTAGATAAGTATGATTTTGAAATATTTTTTAGTTCTAATAAACTCATCTTAATATTAAGTTTGGTTTAATTCTAAATATTCTCAATATTGGAATATAAGAAGCGATTAGACTTGAAAAAAGAGAAATACTTACAATAAACACTATGTCGTTTAATTTAATACTATAGGGCATTGATGCTAAATATCTTATCTCATTATTCCAAAGTTCGAAATTTAACAAATATGATAAAAAGTTTTCAACTGCATCAATATTTGTAGATAACAGCAATCCCAAACAAGTTCCTATGACAATAGAGAAAAATGATATGAAGAAAGAATTTAAAAAAAATAAAAAACAAATTTTTGATTGCTTTATTCCCAATGCTTTAAGCAAAACAATATCTTTATATTTTTCTTTAATAAAAAAAATTTGATTTGAAATTATTGTAAAAGACGAAATTACAATAATAAAAAAAAGAATAACAAACATAACATTTTTTTCAGTGGATAATGCTTGAGCTAAAGTTTGATTTTGTTCCTCCCATGTTGAGTAGTTTAGGCCATCTAAATCGCTATAATCAAAGTCATTATTATTCAAATAAACATCTATAACTTTATTGCTTATATTATTTTTAAACTGATCGATATTGCTAAAAATAAAATATTTATCAAAGTCATATACTCCTGTATTAAATATTCCTATAATGGTTAATTGTCTTGAATTTAAAACAGGGCCTAAAATTGTCATAGAATTTCCAGGAATGTTAATTTGAAGAGGCATTCCTACTTTTAGATTTAAAGATCTAGCTAGTTCAACTCCAATGAAAACCCAATTGTCGATATTTTTTTCAATTTCAAATATATTTTGATTAATTTTAGGTATCTTATAAATATCATCTTTATTAAGAGATTTCATTAACAGACCCTCTATACCATTTTCATTACTTGTGATTACTCTACTTTGAATATTTTCAACAATAGATATTGAGGGATTTTTTTTTTTAATTTTTTTGATTTTATCCTTATTTGCATTGTAAATAGTGATATCTCCATTAACACCACTTAAAGAGTCAACTAATTGTTCTCTAAAACCGTTCATCACAGACATTACTGTTATTAAAATTGAAATACCTAAAATTAATGCTAGTGATGATAAAATTGTTGATACCGAGAATGCTTTATCTTTTTTAAAATTAAATATGTAGGAGAAAGATAGTTTATGGAGTGTATTGTTCAAATTTAAAATTCTCAATTTCTTGTTTACTTAAGAATACCTTATCACTGTTAGATCTACTAATCAGTTCAATTTGACCTTTATCTTTAAAATTATTCCCAATAATCAATGTCCAAGGTATTCCAATTAATTCAGAGTCTTTAATTTTTCTTCCTATACTTAAATCTCTATCATCTAAACTAACATTATCATATTTAGTGGTAAGCAGATTATAAACACTCTCTACATCTGCTATATAATCAGAGTTTGGTTGCATTATGATATTTATCTTAAATGGTGAGACATTAATAGGCCATTTTATACCTTTATCGTCGTGGAATGCCTCTATTATTGCCGCTGTTAATCTGGAAACTCCTATTCCATAGGATCCCATATATGGTGTAATTCTTTTTCCATCTTGATTTAACACAAAGCATTCCAATGGCTTTGTATATTTTGTGCCAAAATTAAATATATGGCCCACTTCAATGCCTCTTCCAATTATCACGTCGGATTTTGATTTATCGATCATTTCGTCAGATGCAGAATACATTGCTGTGATTTCTTCATAACTTTTTTCATATAAATTGGAGTCGACTAATTTAGAGTCGTAAGCAAGTTCACTTTCACCAGTATTAGCTAATATTTGAAACTCATGAGACAAATCTCCACCAATAGCACCAGTCGCAGCTTTAACAGGTATCGGTTGTAATCCAAGATCTAGAAAAGTTTTTAAATAACTTCTAAAAAATTTTTTATAAGTTTCAAAAGCAGCTTCTTCGGTTAAATCAAAACTATAGGCATCTTTCATTAAGAATTCTCTTCCTCTCATGACGCCAAACCGAGGTCTAATTTCATCTCTAAATTTCCATTGAATATGGTACAAATATTTAGGAAGACCTTTATAAGAATTTACGTAATCTGAAAATAAATCTGTGATAACCTCTTCATTCGTTGGTCCATAAAGTAAATTGTTATCATGTCTGTCAGTAATTCTTAACATCTCTTTTCCATAGTCTGCATATCTGCCACTTTTTTTCCATAATTCTGAAGATTGAATAGTAGACATTAACATTTCATTACAACCTATTTCGTCTTGATTATTTCGAATAATATTTTCAATATTTTTTAGGACTTTAAATCCTAATGGTAACCATGTGTATATACCAGAGGTGTGCTGCCTAATCATCGATGAACGCAACATTAATTGATGGGAAATTATTTTAGCTTCTTTTGGTGACTCTTTTAATGAGTTAAATAAAAGATTTGAAAGTTTCATTTAAAGTATTCGAATATATTATTTTCATATTTTATTATAAAAAAAGATACGACCATTGATAGGGCAAATGAAACTAAAAATTTTATTCCTAAATATGACTTTTTTGGCATACCCTCCTCAAAATCAGATCTTTTAATCGGCAATATTGTCATAAAAATAACCCACCAGATAATAAAAAGTAAAAATAAAAACTTCATATCAAAGATATGTGTATTAACAATTCAGGCTTTAATGAAAAATTTCTATTATAAGTTTTTCTTGAAACTTCCTCTACTAACCCGCTTAGCGAATTTTCATCTATCTCCTCCTTGATAAACAATATTTTATTTAGCAAGATATCTTTAATTTCATCTTGAATTGCTTCTTTATTGTAGGAAAAAGGGAAGCCTTTATCAGATATTTGAAATTTAATAATATCAAATTGTTTGTTTAGAATTAAATTAATACTAACTACACCATTATGAAGGATCTTTCCCCTTTCATTTATAAAATTATCTTCTTCAATAATTAGATTTTGAACAACAGGTAGTTTTTTTATAACAAATTGTTCAATTAACTTATGATTTTTATTTACTAAATCTAATTGGCACAAATCTCCACTTAAAAGAAGGTTAGTTTTTTCAATTTTTAAGCTTTTAGCTATTTCTAAATGTTTTTTTAAATGAAGATATTCTCCGTGCATAGGGATTAAAGATTTTGGCTGAATGAAAGAGTAAAATTCTTTTATTTCATTTTTTCCTGGATGTCCTGAAACATGAACAAACTCCTCATCATCAGAGATAATATTTAAGCCTAAGTAACTAAAAGAATTTTTTAAATATGAAATTGATTTTTCGTTGCCAGGAATTTCTTTTGATGAAAAAATTATATTATCTTTTGAACTTAATTTAATTTGATTATGTGTATTATTTGCAATCTTCCAAAGAGCTGAGTTTTTTTCACCTTGGCTACCTGTGCAAATTAAAAGAACTTTATCTTTATTATAATCCTGAAATTTTTTTTCGTTAAGTATTTCAAAATTTTCAATTAATTTTTCCTCTATAGCAGTATTAATAGCTCTTTTTATACTTCTTCCTACAACAAATATTTTTTTATCATGCTTAATAGCATTTGATATAATGGTTTTAAGTCTTGCAATATTTGAGGAAAAACAGGTAACTATAATTCTACCTTGAAGTTTATTAAATAAATTATCAAATGATGGATCTAACTCAGACTCTGAGCGTGATATTTCATTTACACCGGCGTTAGTTGAGTCACCTATAAGTAAGTCTATATTTTCATCTTTTAATAACTGGTAATTTTTGTAATCAAAAGGTGAGCCAGTAACTGGATTTTTATCTATTTTCCAATCACCTGTATGATAAATATTTCCTTCCAATGTTTTAAAAAATATACCTGTGGGATCGGGTATAGAGTGAGTTGTCGGAATTAATTGAAATGAAAAATTCTCAAACTCTACTTCTTGAAAGTCCTCAACTATTACAAATTTTTTCTCAAAATCATTAATTTTATTGAACTTATGTTTTATATAGGAAAAAGTAAATTGATTGCAATATATTGGAAAATCAATCTTGTCAAAATAATACTCTAGTCCTCCGACATGATCTTCATGCGCGTGAGTTAGTATCATTCCTTTAGGTTTAATGGATGTATTCAAAAAAATATAAGGATCAGGAATAGTTATATCTACACCTGGGAGACTATCATCAGCAAATGATATGCCACCATCAACTATTATTTGTTCTCCTTTAAAGGAGTATAAATAGTTATTACCCCCTATTTCACCTATTCCTCCAATTGGCAAGAAATAATTGTTTTTTTTATTATTTAATAATTCTAAGTTTTTCATTTAAAAAAATATGATAAAAAAAAATACCTAAGAGAGTTAAATCTTCTCTATAAATAAAATTAGTTTTTTTATAGTCGATAGAGGTAGCATATCCGCCAGTAAAAATCACTTTAAAATTTCTTTTGTATGTAGTTTTAATTAATTTTATGTAAGACTCTATCATTATTTTGTAACCCACATTAAATCCAGACATTAGAGCTTGATTAGTATTTTTACCTATGATGCTAGATTTATTTGAAAATTTCATATTCTTTATACCAGAAGCTAAAGAAATTAGATTTTCATAAGAGGTGGTAAGGCCGGGTAATATCACACCTCCGAAATATTTCTTATTTATTATAATATCTAATGTAGTGGCAGTGCCTAAATCAACTATGATAAAGAATTTAGATTTTGGATAAATATTTATAGCGGATAAAACATTTATAATTCTATCATTACCTAGTTGGTGTACATTAACTGTTTTATGAACTAAACGAGATAATTTTTTTTTATTAATGAAAAATAAACGATTTCGATAGGGTTTTAAATTTTTAATTATAACTTTGTCTACTTCTGAGACAACAGAGCAAATATAAATTTTAGTATGAGTTTTGAGTTTATTCTTAAAAAAAAGAGTGACTGACTTCAAATCTTCCTTTGAGTATCTAATTTGAGAGATTTTTTTTAAATTCTTATCAACAATTGATGAAAATTTTATAGATGTATTTCCAATATCAACTAATAAATTCAAACTAGTTCTCCAAAGAAAATATTTTTAGTTGCGTCATCTATTTTGATCTTTAAAGAAAAATCTTCATTTACTGATAATATTTCAATAATATTTTTTCCAAAAATTTGATGATTTAATTTAAAGTCCCTTAGCATATATTGATTAAGATATCTCACTAATTTCTTATTAGATATTTTTTTTGTTAAATTATGTTCAATAATATCAATAATTATATTTGATAAATCGAGAATATTTGATTTTTCATTGATAATGCTAAATAGAGAAACTGAATCGACTATTGGAGAATTATTTATATTTATTCCTATACCCGTTTTTAGATATGATTTTTTACCTAAGATGGTTGATTTAACAACAACACCAACTATTTTTTTATTTTTATAAAATAAATCATTTGGCCATTTGTAGTCTAGGTTAATATTAAAATTAATTTTAAAAAATTTGTGGATTATATAACAAATATAAAAGTTATTTTTTAAAGCATCTGAAGCATTTAATTTTTGATTAATTGTTAAATAAATATTACCTATAGGGCTTAACCATTTTTTTTTACCCCTTCCAGTACCTTTAATTTGCCTAAAAGATTGGATATATAAATTATTATTCTTTAAAATATTTTTATAATTATTAAAGCCAATAATTTCATCTTGTGTAGAATTAATTGAGTCAAAGATAACTTTATACAATTTTTATTTGAAAAGATTATCTACTAAATTAATTAAAGGGTCTGGATAGATGAAAAAAAAAGTTATAATTAATCCAAATGATATAAATATAACTTTGCCTGTTTTGTTATTATCATCTAGTAACTCTATTTCTGATTTATTGAAAAACATATTCTTAATAATTGTTAAGTAATAGAATGCGGCAATTACTGAACTTAAAACAGCAATAATTGATAATAAAATAAATCCATCGTTTATAGAAGCTGAAAGAATGAAGAACTTTGCGAAGAACCCTGCAAAAGGTGGAATTCCCGCGAGAGAAAAGAAAAACACCAACATGCTTATGGATTTTGAATTTGACGTAAATCTTAAACCTTTGAGTTGGGATATTTTTGTAAATTCCCCATCTACAGTTCTCAAGTTCAGTAAAACAGCAAAAATACCAAAAGTAGTAATCAGATAAATAATCAAGTAAAAAAATAATGTACCCTCAGACATAAATTGATAACTCATTATTCCAAGAAGCATAAAACCAATGTGGTTAATAGAGCTGAAGGCTAGAAGTCTTTTTATAACTTTTTGTGTAATGGCTCCATATACTCCTACTAATAATGAAATAGCACATACCATTTGAAAAATGTAATTAAGAGATTTGATATCAGAAATGTTAAGTTCTTGATAAACTCTGAATAAAAATATTAATGATGCAAATTTAGGTAAAGTTGCAAAAAAGAGTGTAGATATAGTTGGAGATCCTTCGTACACATCAGGTGTCCAAATATGAAATGGAGCAGCGGAAACTTTAAAAAATAAAGAAATAAGAACTAATGATAATCCTATTTCGCTTATTGCAGTGAAATTATCTAGGTTTTGTATATTAAAAGACCCAGTATCGTAATAAATCATTGAAATACCAAATAAAAGAAATCCTGATGATAAAGCACCAAGAGAAAAATATTTTATACCTGCTTCATTTGAAGATAAATTTTTAGTATTGAAAGCAGCCATCAAGTACAAGGATAAAGATTGTAACTCTAAACCAATAAAAGCTGTTAAAAAATTATTACTAGAAATTAGAACAAATGAGCCAAGAATAGCAAACAGTAAAAATAACACATATTCGTATCTGTATAAATTTTCATTCTTCAAGGGTCTTTTTAACAGTAATATGAATACGATTGAGCCAATAGATAAAATAATCTTAGATAAAACAAATAAGTTAATAGTATTAAGTGATATTTGTGTGGAGCTATAAAAATCTTTTCCATAATTTAAAAGCAAAATACTCAACAAAATGAAACCTAAAGTATTTAAAGATATAGCCCTGTCCTTATTAAATAATCCAAAACATAAAGTTATTAAAATCAAAGATAAGATAAAAATTTCCGGTATGAATTGAAATAAATTAATCATTACATTATGCTTAAGGAAATACTCTTATTTATCATTTCAAATAAAAGTTTTGGGTAAACTCCTAAAAGCATTGTGAGAAATGCTAAACAGGAGAAGTAGAAAATTTCAATGTTTGTTAAATCAGCTAATTGCTTAATATCTGATTTTAGATCTCCAAAATTAATATTTTTGTACAATAAGAGCATGTATGAAGCTCCTAAGATTACTCCTATTGCAGTAAAAAAAGTAAGATAAACACTAACACTTATAGTTGACATTATAACTAAGAACTCCCCAACAAAACCACTAGTTCCAGGAAGACCCACAGATGAGAGCATAAAAACCATAAAAAAGAATGAATATTTAGGCATTACATTTGTTACACCACTATAATCAGATATCATTCTGGTGTGATGTCTTTCGTATACCACACCAACAATTAAAAATAATGCTGCAGAAACAATTCCATGACTTATCATCTGAAAATACGCACCATTAATTCCATCTTGAGTTAAAGTGAAAATGCCAATGGTGACAAATCCCATATGAGCAACAGAGGAATAGGCAATCATTTTTTTCATATCTAGTTGTCTTAGAGCTACGATTGAAGTGTAAACAATAGCTACACAACTTAGTGCAAAAATCATCGGTTGAAAATAAATTGAAGCATACTCAAAAAAAGGTAAGGATAGTCTTATAAAACCGTATGCACCTAATTTAAGAAGCACACCAGCTAAAATTACTGAACCACTCGTGGGCGCTTGAACGTGTGCATCAGGTAACCACGTATGAAAAGGAAACATTGGTACTTTTACTGCAAAAGATGCAAAAAAACATAAAAAGAGAACCAACTCTATTTGCTGGTCAAATGTAAAGTCCGAAATTAACTCAATATTGCCTGATTTCACTTTAGAAATAATATAAATAATCGCAAGTAACATTAAAACAGATCCTGCTAGTGTGTAGAGAAAGAATTTGAAAGTAGCATAAAGTCTATTTTCTCCTCCCCAAATTCCAATAATCAAAAACATCGGGATTAAAACAGCTTCAAAGAAAACGTAAAAAATTACAAGATCAATACTAACAAATACTCCTATAATAAAACTCTCAAGCAATAAAAAATAAATAACAAATTCTTTGGCTCTATTTTGAATAGAGTTAATAGAACACAATAAACAAATAGGGACTAAGAAGGTAGTCAGTAATATAAGTGGTATTGAAACACCATCAACTCCGACATAGTAATTTATATCAAACTTATCAAACCAAGTATGAAACTCAATAAATTGATATCCATTTTTGGATTTATCATAAAAAATTGGCAATAACAAACTAAGAAGAAATTCACCTGTTGTTATCCATAAACCTGATAGAAAAATAGTTTTGTTTTTGAGTTGTGTGCTACTTGAAAGTGAGAGTGTTAATGCTCCTATAATAGGCGTTAGGATTAACAGTGATAATATTGGGAAACTCATTTTAGGTTATGGATATATAAAAAATGATAGTTATAAAGAGTGTGAAACCAGAAATTATTATAAAAGTGTAATCGAAAATATACCCTGTTTGTATCCTTTTAAATGCTTTTGAAATTGCAGAAACTATCGATGCACTTCCATTTGGTAAATACTTATCAATTATACCTTGGTCTATTTTAGTCCATAAAAACTTGCCTAAATTGTAAAGTGGTAAAACAAAAATTTTATTATAAAGTTCATCAAAATACCATTTGTTCAAAATAAAATTATAGATTGAGTAAAACCGTTTTTTTAAGTCAGCAAGTTTATTTAAATTATAACCATAATAATAAACTGCCAGCCCTATACCAAAAGCTACCAAAGATTTTGATAAAATTTGATAAAAAGAAGAGTAATACTGCTTATCTTTACTCAAAAATATTATTCCGTTCCAGAAGTTTTTTGAATTATATCCCGCTAATAAATCGTTTAGGAAGAAGCCTGCTAGAATTGCTCCTACGGAGAGTAATAATAATGGAATTAACATAAAAGGACCGGACTCATGAATTTTTTCATAATCATAAGATCCATTATAATTCCCATGAAACACCTTAAATATGAGCCTGAACGAGTAAAATGCGGTCATGGCAGAGACTATAGCTAAAATTACATAAACCAATGGGCCTAAAGTAATTAAGTTAAATGATGAACTTAAAATTAGATCTTTTGAAAAGTAACCTGATGAATATGGAAAACCTATAATAGCTAGTGTACCAATCCACATCATTACTGCAGTGATTTTCATCTTTGAAAAAAGATTTCCCATTTTATCCATATCTTGCTCATCGTGAACACCATGAATAACAGATCCTGAGGATAAAAAGAGTAATGCCTTAAAATAACCATGTGTTATTAAATGAAAAATTGCGATATTAAATGCGCCTAAACCACAAGCCACAAACATGAAACCCAACTGACTACAAGTTGAGTAAGCTATTACCTTTTTTATATCTTTTTGAAAAAAGCCCACTGATGCAGCGAAGAATGCTGTTAATAGACCTATTATTAAAACAAAAGTCATTATGAAGTCAGACATGACCATTAATTCTGAAAATCTTACAGTCAAGAAAACACCAGCTGTTACCATTGTTGCTGCATGAATTAATGCTGAGACAGGTGTAGGTCCCTCCATAGCATCAGGTAACCATGTATGAAAGCCAAACTGGGCAGATTTTCCCATAGCGCCTATGAAAAGGAAAAAACAAGAAAAAATTAAAGCATTAATTTCAAATCCTAAAAAATTAATTTGATAACTAAACAATTTCTCTTTCCCAGCAATTATTTCATTAATAGATAATGTGTCTAAAAATATATAGAGAGTTGCAATACCGATGAGAAATCCAAAATCTGCAACTCTGTTTACTAAAAAAGCCTTCATAGCAGCTAAATTTGCAGACTTCTTATGATGCCAAAAACCTATCAATAAATAAGAGGCTAGACCAACGCCTTCCCATCCAAAAAATAATTGAATTAAATTATCACTAACAACTAATGCAACCATACAAAAGGTAAATAGACTCAAATAAGTCATGAACCTTACTTTTGAGTTATCATGAGACATGTACTCAATTGAATAAATATGAACCAATGCAGAAACTGTGAGAACAAGTGTTAACATCAAAAGAGTAAGAGAATTTACAGAAATTCCCCAATTAAAGAACTGACCAGAAACAAAAAACCACTCTAGAACAGGAATTATAATTTCATACGATGAAGAACTAGAAAAACTGATAAATAAGAACCAACTTAAAATAGCTGCTATAGATATTAGAGTAGAAGAGAAATATTGGGCAGTTTTTTCACCTAATAAAACTCCAAAAGGATATGTAAAAATGGTTGAAATTAGAGGAAGAAAAAAAAGTAATTTATAACTTAACATTAATCTTTTAGTTGGTTGATTTGAGTAATATCAATCTCTCCCTTATTTCTGAAATAAATAACCAATATAGCTAAGCCAATGGCTGCTTCTGCAGCGGCAATAGTTAAAATAAAAATTGAGAATACCTGACCATTAATATCATTTAGGAAAACCGAAGCTGATACGAAATTAATATTTGCAGCCAATAATATAATTTCAATACACATTAAAATTAGTATCATATTTCTTCTATTTAAAAATAATCCGAAGCACCCAATAATAAAAACAATTAAAGAAAGTATGAAGAAATGATTATACGTAAGGCTAGTCATCTTTAATACCTTCACCAGACTTAATTTTTACTAGTTTTACTCTATCTTCGGCTTTAGTTGAGTTTTGACTTTCTATGTTTTGTCTTTTGATAGTTGGTCTATACACATGTGTTAAAACAATTGCACCAATCATAGCAAGTAACAAAACGATACCGCTTAACTGGAAATCAATAAAATACTCTGTATAAAGCACATCTCCAATTTGCTCAGTATTATTTTTAGATCTAATGAAAGTGTCTAAATTATCTTTTGAAGTTTTAAATACAGTTAAATAGATTATTTCAGCTAAAATTATACCAGCAAAAAGTAACGCAAGGGGTATATATCTTTTAATGTTGAACATTAAAGTTGTGATTTGAATATCGAGCATCATCACAACAAAAAGAAATAATATAGCTACTGCTCCTATATAAACGATCGCAAGAATAATACCAACAAACTCTGCACCAATAAGAATAAAAAGAAATGTAGAATTTAGAAAAGCTAATACAAGAAAGAGTACAGAGTTAACTGGGTTTTTTGAAAATATAACAAATACACATGTGGTGATCAAAAATGCTGCAAACAAAAAAAAAGAGCCAACAAGAAACATTATCTATATTTACTGTCCCTTTTTAAATTTTCGCTAATTTGTTTTTCCCAAATATCCCCGTTTCGTAAAAGCTTTTCCTTGTCATAAAGCAATTCTTCTCTTGTTTCAGTAGCGTATTCAAAATTGGGTCCTTCAACAATTGCATCTACTGGACATGCCTCTTCGCATAAACCACAATAAATACACTTAGTCATATCAATATCATATCGGGTAGTTCTTCTACTCCCATCAGGTTTTGGCTCTGCCTCAATAGTTATAGCTTGCGCAGGGCAAACTGCTTCACATAACTTACACGCAATACATCTTTCTTCACCATTCGGATATCTTCTCAAAGCATGTTCCCCCCTAAAGCGAGGACTAATGGGACCCTTTTGATTAGGGTAATTAAGAGTGACTTTTGGCTTAAAAAAATAAGTTATAGTTAATTTCAAACCTTTCATCAATTCGAAAAGAGTAAAGGATTTAATATATTTAATAAGTGTTGTCATTGTTAGTTAGGTAATAGTCCAAAGTAAAATAAAAATGCTGATGTAATAACTACCCAAATTAAAGTAAAAGGTAGAAAGATTTTCCAGCCAAGTCGCATAAGTTGATCATACCTATATCTCGGAAAAGTTGCTCTGACCCATAAAAACACAAAAAGAATTAAAAATACTTTAATTACAAACCAAAATATTCCAGGTATTGCGTTTAAAGGGAATATATCTATTGGAGGGTACCAACCTCCTAAAAATAGAATTACAGTTAGGGAACTCATTAAAATCATATTGGCGTATTCTGCTAAAAAAAATAAGCCAAATGATATTGATGAGTATTCGGTAAAAAAACCTGCAACTAATGTGGCTTCATCTTCAGGTAAATCAAATGGGAGTCTATTTGTTTCAGCTAGTGCTGAAATAATAAATATAACAAACATAGGTAACAGTGGTATGGCAAACCACATATTCTTTTGACTCTCTACAATATCAATTAAATTTAATGAGCCGACACAAATCAAAACTGTTATGATTACAAAACCTATTGATACCTCATAAGAAATCATCTGAGCTGCTGATCTCAATGCACCTAAAAATGGATACTTAGAATTACTAGCCCAACCAGCGATAATGACTCCATAGACACCAAACGATGACACAGCGAACAAATATAGAATACCTATATTTATATTTGCTATAACATAAGTTGAGCTAATTGGGATAACAGCCCAAGCTATTAAACTTAATATTAATGTAAGCATAGGCGCAAAGATAAAAAGGAACTTGTTTGAGTTAGAGGGAAGTAAATTCTCCTTAGTGAGTAATTTTAAGACATCGGCAAAACTCTGTAGTATTCCGAATGGTCCAACAACGTTAGGGCCTTTTCTTAATTGAACAGCACCAAGCACTTTTCTTTCTAAGTACACTAATAATGCAACAGAAACTAGTACAGGGACAACAAAACTAAATATTTTTAAAATACCAATTGTTAACTCAAAGGATAAACTTGTCATTATGCAGATTTCTCCAAAAGAGATGGAGTTGAAATTATTTCCTCAACACATTTGGCCATAGTGACAGAATTTTTTGAAATCACATCTGACATATAAAAATTACTTACAGGATATTCTGCCTTACAATCTTCAAATTCAATTTCTGGTGTAATTGAAGTTGAATGTTCAACAGCAATAATTTCATGATAATCAGAAAGGTTTGGGTGTTTGTCAAATAACTCAGATCTTAATTGATCAAATGTATTTGGGATAAAATCATAAGATAATTCATCAGATAGTTTTTTTAATATCGACCACTCTTCTTTGGCGGATCCAATTGGATTATGGCATTTTTTTGCTTCTTGAGGTCTGCCTTCAATATTAACAAAAGTACCATTTTTCTCTGTATAAAGAGGTGTTGGCAAAACAATATCCGACACCATCGCTCCATCATCACCATGATGGCCAAAATAAACTTTAAAACAGTTATTGAACTGCTCGTTGGCAATATGTTCTGAGCCAAAAGAAAGAACCAATTCAAAATTATCTTTTTTTAAATTAGAAAACGGCTCACAAAGGTTATTAGTTGTATTACCTATAATCAGTTGGCCCACACGTGAGGCATATGGATTTAAAAAATTTAGATTATTTTTTTCTTTTGTAATAACTTTGTATTTATCAGCATATGAAAAGATAGATTTTAAAGTTTTAATATTTTTAATTTTATTTAAAAACGCAGAGCCAATAATTATAAGAGGGTTAGTAGATTTTTTTAATGCTTTGATTAGATTTTCATTATTTAAATTTGATAAACTTTCTCCTAGATACTCTGTTTTATAGTTCAAAGATATATTTTCACCAATGTTAAATACTTTTGCGTCATTATTGTAAGCTTTAAATATCTTATGATTTATAATTGGCGTTTCTATTTTTGGGTTTGTTCCTACAAGTATAATTAAATCTGAATTTTCTATATCATTCAAAGGTGTGTTAAAACGATAACTATCTAAGCTCTCTAGGATAGCATGATTATCAGTTCGACACTCCACATTGTCTTTACCATAATTTGACATAAATTTTTTGATTGCATATCCGGTTTCTAAATCTACGTGCTCACCAATCAATGCTAATGGTTTTAAAGTTTTTAATTTATCTTTTAAAACTTTTAAAGACTCTTCCCAATTTGATATTGATAATTTTTGGTTTTCTTTAATATAGGGTGTATCTATTCTTTGTTGGTAGTAACCATCATAATTAAATCGAACTTTATCTGATATCCACTCTTCATTTATGTATTCATTTGTTCTTGGTGTAACTCTTAAAATCTCCTCCGCTCTACTATCGACTCTGATATTAGAACCAACACTATCGAAGATATCGATTGAGTCTGTACGTTTTAGCTCCCAAGGACGTGCTTTAAATTGATATGGCTTACTCGTAAGTGCTCCTACAGGGCATAAATCAATAACGTTACCTGAAAGCTCTGAAGTGATTGATTGTTCAAGATAAGTGGTAATTTCTGCATTCTCTCCCCTACCTAACATACCTAATTCTGGAACTCCGGCTACTTCAGTGGCAAATCTTACACACCTAGTGCAATGGATGCATCTAGTCATTATAGTGTTTACCAAAGGTCCCATATTTTTATTATCTACAGCCCTTTTATTCTCTTTATATCTAGATTTGTCAAAACCGTAGTACATGGCCTGATCCTGTAAATCGCATTCTCCACCTTGATCACATATTGGGCAATCTAAGGGATGATTAATTAATAAAAACTCCATTACACCTTTTCTACCTGCATTTACCTTTTCAGAATTGGTGATTATCGACATGCCCTCCATCAGAGGCATAGTGCAGGAAGATACTAATTTTGGAGCTTTTTCAATTTCTACTAAACACATTCTACAGTTACCAGCTATAGAGAGTTTGTCGTGATAGCAAAATCTTGGAATTTCTTCACCAGCGATTTCACAGGCTTGCATAACAGTCAGATTTTTATCTACCTGAATTTCTTTTTGATTAACTTTAATATTTATTAAATCGTCACTCATGAAGCTTTTAACTTTTTATTATATTTACTTATTAACTCTGATTTAAAATTTTTAATGAGTCCTTGTATAGGCCAAGCTGCTGCATCTCCTAAAGCGCAAATTGTATGACCCTCTACTTGCTTTGTAACATTTTCTAAAAGCTCTATTTGTTCAGGAGATATCTCTCCTCTAACTAATCTCTGCATCATTCTATGCATCCAACCTGTTCCTTCTCTGCAAGGTGTACATTGACCACAACTTTCATGTTTGTAAAAGTGAGCAAACCTCTCAATTACCTCAGCGATATCATTATTCTTGTTAACAACAATCACTCCAGCTGTACCTAAACCTGAGCCATTGGCTTTTAGATCATCAAAATTCATTAGAACTGACTCACAAATATTTTTTGGAAGCATTGGGGTACTAGAACCTCCTGGTACTATCGCTTTTAAATTATCCCATCCTCCCTCAACTCCATCACAATGCTTTTCAACTAATTCTTTAAGTGGTATTCCCATTTCCTCTTCTATTGTGCATGGCTTATTTACATTACCAGATATGCAAAAAATTTTTGTGCCTGTATTATTTTCAGCACCAATTGACTTAAACCAATCTGGGCCTCTTCTTAAAATAGTTGGAACTACTGCAATTGACTCAACATTGTTAATAGTTGTCGGCATACCATACAAACCTACACCAGCAGGAAAAGGTGGTTTTAATCTTGGTTGTCCTTTTTTGCCTTCTAAACTCTCTAAAAGAGCTGTCTCTTCTCCACATATGTAAGCTCCAGCACCTCTATGAACATAAAGATCAAAATCAAATCCGCTATCACAAGCATTTTTTCCGATAAAGCCTCGTTCATATGCCTCTTCAATTGCCTTTTCTAATTGGACATATTCGTGATGGTATTCGCCCCTAATGTATATGTAACATTTAGTGGCTTGAATTGCGTATGAAGCTATCAAGCACCCTTCTACAAGAGTATGTGGGTCATTTCTAATAATTTCTCTATCTTTACAAGTACCAGGCTCTGACTCATCAGCATTTACAACCAAATAATGCTGTTTACCAGTATTCTTTGGCATGAATGACCATTTAAGACCTGTAGAAAATCCAGCTCCACCTCTTCCTCTTAACTGACTGGATTTAACTAATTCGATAATATCATTTTGATCTTTAGACAAAATTTCTTTTGTGTTCGACCAGGAGCCTCTTTTTAAAGCTCCCTCTATGAAGGGTTCTTGAAAACCATGAAGGTTTTGAAAAACTTTATCTTTTTCATTAAGCATTTTCTGAACTTTTCCTACCTTTTTGAGAGCCAATGACATTTGGTTTTCCCTCTTTAATATTGTCTATAATTTTTTTTGTTGACTCTTCATCTAAATCCTCAAAGAAGTCATTATTGATTTGTATCATAGGTCCATTTGAGCAAGCACCTAGACACTCTACTTCAACAACTGTGAATTTATTATCGTCACTGGTATCATTAATTTCACATTTTGTTTCTTTACAAATAGTTTTCGTAATCTTATTTGAACCTCTAAGCCAACAAGGAGAGGTTCTACAAATCTGAACAAGATTTTCTCCAACAGGTCTTGTATTATACATTGAATAAAATGAGGCCACTTCTGTGACTCTTATTTTAGGCATATTTAAAGTTTCAGCGATTGTTTCTATACATTCTACACTTATCCAATTATTGTTTTGCTCTTGAGCCAAATAGAGAAGAGGCATAACTGCGCTTTGTTCTCTACCTTTAGGATATTTAGAAATTATATTTTTGATTGATCTTAGATTATCTTTAGACCAAGAAAATTTTTCGCCTGATCTAGAAAAATTATTTGATAAACCTGGATGATTACCGCTCATCTGTCTACCTCTCCAAATACTATATCTAGGCTTCCTAAAATTGATGGTACGTCAGCTAGTTGGTGGCCCTTTGATAAAAAATGTAGTGCCTGTAAATGGACAAAGCCCGGCGCTCTCAACTTGCATCGATATGGTTTGGAGCTTCCATCTGAAACTAATACTACACCAAATTCTCCTTTTGGTGCCTCTACACTTTTGTACGTAATACCCTCAGGAACCCTATAACCCTCGGTAAATAATTTAAAATGATGGATTATAGCTTCCATTGAATTTTTCATTTCTGATCTCTTAGGTGGAGTAATTTTATTATTCTCAACCATTACGGGTCCTTCTGGAATATTTTCAATACATTGTAAGATAATCTTAACTGACTCTCTCATCTCTTCCATTCTCACCAAATATCTATCATAAGTGTCACCAGTTTTTCCAACTGGTATGTCGAAATCTAAATCATCATAAACATCATAAGGTTGAGATTTTCTTAAATCCCAAGCTACGCCACTAGCACGAAGAACAGGGCCACTGCAACTTAGTCTTATTGCATCATCCTTTTTTAAAATACCTATATCAACAGATCGTTGTTTAAATATTCTATTTTCAGTTAGTAGATCTTCAAGCGTATCTATGAATTTAGGGAAATTAGTAAAATACATTTTCATTTTTTCTAATAAATTTTCAGGCAAGTCTTGGTGAACTCCACCAGGACGAAAATAAGCTGCATGAAATCTTGCACCAGATACAGCTTCATGGAACTCCAACATTTTTTCTCTTTCTTCGAAAGCCCACAGCATTGGAGTAGCGGCACCTATGTCCATAGCAAATGCTGGTATATTTAATAAATGATTTAGAATCCTCGTAACTTCTGCAAACATAACTCTGATGTATTGAGCTCGTTTAGGAGCTTCAATATTTAATAAATTCTCAACAGCTAAAGCGAAAGCATGTTCTTGACACATTGGTGAGACATAATCTAAACGATCAAAATATGGAATAGCTTGAGTATAAGTTTTCTGTTCAATTAATTTTTCAGTTCCTCTATGCAAAAGTCCAATGTGGGGTTCAGCTTTATTAACTACCTCTCCTTCTAATTGTACAAGAAGTCTTAAAACACCATGAGCGGCAGGATGTTGGGGTCCAAAGTTTAGAGTTACAGGTTTAAAATTCTCTGACATTACTTCTTTTCAAGCTCCTCTTTAATTGTTTCTTTCATTCCCTCCCAGGGACTTTCATTGTCAAAATCTCTAAATTCCTGTTTTAATGTTACAGGTTCATAAACAACTTTTTTTAAGTTTTCATCATAACGAACCTCTTCATAACCCGTCAGAGGAAAGTCTTTTCTGAGTGGATGACCTTGAAAATTATAATCATTCATAATTCTTTGAAGATTTGGGTGATTAACAAAGTTTATGCCAAAAAGATCGTAACATTCTCTTTCAAACCAATCGGCAGACTCAAAAATTTGTGTTATTGAATTGATATCTAAATTATCTTCGGAAATGTTCGTAAAAATAAATAATCTTTTATTAAATTTTAAACTTAGAAAAGAATAGATAAGAGTAAATCGTTCATTTGAATAACTAGATTTGGATAGCATATTATCAGTTACAGTAATATCAACTAACTGTTCATAGAGTAGATCTTCGTCTTCTTTAATTTTTTGTGTTACTTCTAGTATGGAGTCTTTGTTAACTAATATATTATCTATTCCAGATTTTATTGGAAAATGGAAGTTACCAGTTGAATATTTCTGTAAAATATTTGGAGACAAGAAATTTACCTATAAATCTTCTTTTTCTTTTTAATTTTATCTTGAAGTTGCATAATGCCATACAAAAGAGCTTCTGCTGTAGGTGGACATCCAGGGACATAAATATCAACAGGCACTATCCTATCGCATCCTCGAACAACAGAGTAAGAGTAGTGATAATATCCTCCTCCATTAGCACAAGAACCCATAGAGATTACCCATCTTGGTTCAGGCATTTGATCGTAAACTTTTCTCAAAGCAGAAGCCATTTTGTTTGTAAGAGTTCCTGCAACAATCATTACATCGGATTGTCTTGGAGAACCTCTTGGAATTACACCTAAACGATCTAGATCGTATCTACTCATATAGGAGTGCATCATCTCAACACCACAACATGCTAAGCCGAAAGTCATAGGCCATAAAGACCCTGACCTCGCCCAATTTATTAAATTTTCAAATGAAGCTGTTACAAAACCTTTTTTTTCAAATAGCTCATCAATATTTAATGATTTGTCTTTTTCTAATACTACTCCCAATCTAGTGCTCCATTTTTCCATTCATATACAAATCCTACTGTGAGAATAAATAAAAAAAACATCATTGAATAAAAACCAAGAGCTCCAATATTGCTAAGACTCACGGCCCAAGGAAATAAAAACGCAATTTCTAAGTCAAATATAATAAATAGTATTGATACTAAATAAAACTTTACATCAAATTTTGATCGAGCGTCGTCAAATGCCTCAAAACCACATTCATATGCAGATAGTTTTTCAGTATCAGGTGAGCTAGGTGATAATATTTTTGAGAGCAAATACATAGCGATTGCCATTCCTGCCCCAATAACAATGAATATCAATATGAAAATATAATCTAGGTTATACATTAAAAGTTTTGATTTTCCGTAACGCAATACATTATAAGAAACAATATGTATTTAGTGACGATAAAAATGACGCATTAGTCTTACACATAATTTTTTAATATTTGAGTGTAAAAAAGTTAAAAAAATTTTTTTATCCTTCAGAGTAATAAGCAACTCTATCTTCTGTAAAGATAGGATATGTTTCATTTATTATTTGTTTTTTTAGATTACTACAATAATAGCCAATATTTTTTATGAAAAGGTCCTCACATTCAGTTCCAAAGTGGATTTCATCAGCATAAATAGATTGATAAGAGCCATCTAATCTTGAACCATAAATACCAAATTTAAAATTTGCCAAATTATTTGAGTTTTTTACTCCTTTTTGATCTTTCCAAAGTGTTTGGTTTTTTCTGAAATGCAATAACTTTCCATTTAACCAAATTTTATGAAAAGCTTTGGAAATATCCTTTTTATTAAAATTAATATTGAAGACTAAATCATACCATTTATTTCTTTGTAAATTTTTAGCAGAGATTATTTGGTACCAATCATGCCTAGCTTCACAAAAAATTCTTTTATCAGTATCTTCTGGGCCCCCAGCACCAGGTGAGCAATCATCATTCCCTCCCTCAATAATAATTACTCCTTCACTAGACTCATGCCTCCAAAGCAAACCTCTCTTCCTATCTATCTGAAGCATAAACATAGGACCAAAAAAACTCTCTGTACTATGAAATTGCAATATTGATTTATTCATAGCGCTATCATTATTTAATTCATAATTTTCAGTGATTAAAAAAGAATAAGATAACCATATTTCTCCTTGAAAACCATAATCGGTTCCTACCTCTACTCTTTTTTGTTTTTCACCATTTGGTCGTGAGCAATCTTTTAATTTGTTATAACACTCATCTCCTGGTGCTTGGATAAAAAAAGCAGTATCTCCATATCTTGTTTTCTCTTTCTGGAGTTGAAAAAGTACCAAGTTTTTTTTTCTTTGATATTTTTTTATTTCTTCTTTTGAACTAGAATTCCAACCTGGATCAATTTTAAAACCTTTAATTGTCGTATCGCCAAAACTCATACCAAGAGTCTTTAATCCATAAACATCTTTTGATTTATAAGATGAGCATGAAAATAAAGAAAAAATTAAAAAAAATAAAATAAAAGTTCTTAAGTGGCGGGAGCGACGGGACTCGAACCCGCGACCTCCTGCGTGACAGGCAGGCGTTCTAACCAAACTGAACTACACCCCCGACAATTGTCGAATGGTGGGCGATGACGGACTCGAACCGCCGACCCTCTCGGTGTAAACGAGATGCTCTACCAACTGAGCTAATCGCCCTATCTAATTTGCAAAAAATTAGACTGTGGACTTTATTAGTTCTTTTAACTGTTTTCCAGCAAGAAATTTTGGCTTTTTTGATGCAGGAATTTGGATTGACTCTCCCGTTCTTGGGTTTCTTCCAGTCTTAGCTTTTGTGTTAGCTACCTTAAAAGTACCAAAACCGGCAATCTTAACATCCCCTCCTGCTTTCAAAGTAGATGTGATAATATCAAATAAACTTTCTACAGCCTTAGTTGCATCTGATTTTCCAACACCATTTTTCGTACTATATTCAGCAATGAGTTCATTTTTGTTCATACCGAACCTCCTTAGTGATTCTATTAGTTAATTGTAGTAAGAAAAAGGTAAGAAAATCAATAACAATATACTAGTTGACGAATGTTTTTTCTTGATTTTGCTGGTTTTTTGGCTTCATAGACTCTGTAACTAGGTGTCTCCAGTCCAATTTTTTATTTATTTTGCTTATTTTTCCATCGAGAGCTAAGTCCAAAACCTCTCTTGCAAACTCTACTTTTTTAATTATCAGCTTATTTTGAATGTCTTTTTGTATTTCAACTAAGTCCTTTTCATTTTCTTTGGGAATTATAACAGTTTTAATACCGTACCTTATTGCAGCTAATAATTTTTCTTTTAACCCCCCAATTGGAAGGACTCTTCCTTTTAATGTAATTTCCCCAGTCATTGCAATGTCTCTTTTAATTTTAATATCAGTAAGAGACGAAATTAATGAGGTAAATATTGTAATACCAGCGCTTGGACCATCTTTAGGTATAGCTCCTTCAGGTACATGTAAATGAATGTCTATTTTATCGAAAACCTTTGGATTTACACCAAACTCAACAGAATTAGATTTAATATAACCTAAAGCAGCGGTAATAGACTCTTTCATAACGTCACCAAGTTTACCAGTAGCATTAATCATTCCCTTACCTGAAGATAAATTAACTTCAATATTTAAGATATCTCCTCCAACCTGAGTCCATGCAAGCCCATTGGTGATACCCACTAGATTTTTCTTTTCTAAAACACTATCTTTGAATTTTTCCGGACCTAAGAAATTCTTTATAGCCTTATCATCAAAAACAAATGGTTTTTTTGATCTTGATTTATTTTTTTCTAATTGAAAAACAAGTTTTCTAAATAGCTTATCAAAAACTTTTTCAAGGCCTCTGACACCTGACTCCCTTGTGTAGTGTCTTACTATTTTTGTAATAGAGGATTTATCAAGTTTAAATTCATTATTTTTTAAAATATTTTTGTTCATTTTTCTTGGAATTAAATATTTTTTTGCAATTTCAACTTTTTCTTTTTCTGTATAACCAGATACTTCAATGACCTCTAATCTGTCAAGAAGAGGTCCAGGTATATTGTATGTATTGCCTGTGCAAATGAACATTACATTTGATAAATCATAATCAACCTCAAGATAATGATCATTAAACTGATTATTTTGTTCAGGATCTAAAACCTCTAACAATGCAGAAGATGGATCCCCTCTCCAGTCACTACCTACTTTGTCAATTTCATCTAATAAAATAATGGGATTAGATGTTTTTGTTTTCTTCATAGCCTGAATAAATCGACCAGGCATTGAACCAATATATGTTCTTCTATGGCCTCTAATTTCAGCCTCATCCCTAATTCCACCCAGAGAAATCTTAGCAAATTCTCTACCAGTTGCTCTCGCTATGGATTTACCTAATGAAGTTTTTCCAACACCAGGAGGTCCTACAAAACATAGTATTGTTCCAGAGGCTTTCTTAGATCTTTTTTTGACTGCTAGAAATTCAAGTATTCTCTCTTTTACTTTTTCGAGACCATAATGGTCATCATTTAAGATTTTTTCAGAACCTTTTATGTCTATGACTTCTTTTGAGAATTTTTCCCACGGTATATCTAATATCCATTCAAGGTAATTACGAATAACCGATGCTTCTGCTGACATGGGACTCATAGATTTTAGCTTTTTAAATTCATTTAAAGCTTTTTCTTTTGCTTCTTTTGATAATTTTACCTCATTAATCTTTTTCTCTATTTCAGAATATTCGTTCGAACCATCTTCACCATCACCAAGTTCTTTCTGTATAGCTTTCATTTGTTCATTTAAGTAGTACTCTCTTTGAGTTTTTTCCATTTGTCTTTTTACTCTATTTTTTATTTTTTTCTCAAGAGCAGAAAAGTTAAGTTCTTTTGAAAAGAAATTTAATAGATTTTGAATTTTTTTATTAATGTCAATAATTTCTAAATTTTTTTGTTTATCTTCAATTCCAACATTTAAGTTGTAATAAATATTATCAATGAACTGATATGGATCTTCAATATTTAAAAGTCCTTCAAGGATATCATTATTATTTCCTATATTTTGGATATAATTTTGAAATTCATTTTTTAAGACTCTCAAAGAGGCTTTTAATTCGACTGAATTTTTTTTATTAATTATTACTGGTTCAATTTTAGCTGTAAGGAAGTTATTACTTGCCTTAACAGCAGACTTTATCTTTACGATTTCTAAACCTTCAGTAAGAACTTTGTATGTATTATCTGGCAACTTAAGAAACTGGATAATTTTTGATTTTACTCCATAGGAATAAACATCGTTAACTTGAGGATCATCAGTCGTTGGTTCTTTTTGTGTAAATAAATAAATAATCTTGTTGTTATTATTCATGGCAAAATTAATTGCATCAATAGATTTAGCTCTGCCAACAAACAAAGGTGAAGTTATAGAGGGATAAACAACTAAGTCCCTTAAAGGTAATATAGGTCCAATGATTTGATTTTCCATACTATAAAGATAGTGAGGAATTTTTAATTTTCACCCACTTTTTTTTTAATTTTTGCTTTTTCTTTATATACGATTATTGGTCTATTTGAGATTACTGACTCTTTACTTAAAACTACCTTATCCACAGAATCCTTATCAGGAATATCATACATACAATCTAGAAGTAGCTTTTCCATAATTGACCTTAGGCCTCGTGCTCCAATTTTTTTTTCAACAGCTAATTGAGCAATTTGTTCTCTACCATCTTCAGTTATCTCGAATTCAACCCCTTCAAAAGAAAAAAGAGCCTTGTATTGTTTTGATATTGCATTTTTTGGTCTTGTAATAATCTCTTTTAAATCATCTAAAGATAATTCATTTAGACTAGCGCTAACAGGAAGCCTTCCTACTAATTCAGGTATTAATCCAAATTTAATCAAATCGTCATTTTCAAGTTGTGAGGTCATTGGTTGGTCCTGATTAATTGATTTATTAAAACCTATCGACTTTTTATTTACTCGATTTTTTATAATTTTATCAATGCCTTCAAACGCGCCCCCACAAACAAACAATATATTTTTTGTATCAACTTGAAGGAACTCTTGTTGAGGATGTTTTCTTCCACCTTGAGGTGGCACGCTAGCTGTTGTTCCCTCAATTATTTTTAGTAAAGCTTGTTGAACACCCTCACCGGATACATCTCTTGTTATAGATGGATTTTCACTTTTTCTGCCCACTTTATCAATTTCATCAATATATACGATACCCTTTTGAGCCAAAGCTACATCATAATCACATTGCTGAAGTAATCTTAAAATAATATTTTCAACATCTTCTCCAACATATCCAGCCTCCGTCAACGTGGTAGCATCAGCAATTGTAAAAGGTACATTTAAAAATTTTGCTAGGGTTTGAGCTAAAAGTGTTTTACCACAACCTGTTGGTCCAATAAGTAATATGTTTGATTTAGAAATTTCTATATCTTTTGAGGGGTTTTGAACTCTCTTATAATGATTGTAAACAGATACAGATAATATTTTTTTTGCATGATCTTGGCCAATTATATGATCATCAAGATAATTATAGATCTCACTTGGCTTTGGTATCTCAAATTTTTTCTTTGTGTCAATTTTATCATCTTCAACAAGTATATCCTTACATAAAACCACACACTCATTACAAATATAGACATTAGGTCCAGCAATTAATTTTTTAACCTCTTCTTGGCTTTTACCACAAAAGGAGCATGATATTTTTTTATCAGAGCTATTAGCAGAGATTATTTTTTCATCAGACATTTTTATTTTTCAATTCTAGTAGTAATTACTTTATCTATCAAACCAAATTTTTGTGCCTCTTCAGGGTCAAAGAATCTATCTCTTTCCATTGCCTTTTCTATTTCGCTAATACTTATTTTAGTATGCTTTTGATATATTTCATTGAGTCTTTTTTTTGTCTTTAATATCTCTTCGGCATGAATTTTAATATCACTTGCTTGTCCTGAAAAACCACCAGATGGTTGATGAATCATTATTTTAGAGTGTGGTAAAGCATACCTGTTGCCCTCTTTTCCTGCAGCGAGTATTAATGAACCTGCAGAGGCAGCTTGACCTATACAAACTGTATGAACAGGACATTTTATATATTGCATAGTGTCATACATTGCCAATCCAGCTGTAACTAGACCACCAGGTGAATTGATATAAAGATTAATGGGCTCTTCTGGATTCTCAGACTCTAAAAATAAAAGTTGAGCACATATTAAAGAGGCAGTCTCATCATTGATGGCACCTGTCAAAAAAATAATTCTTTCTCTGAGCAGTCTGGAGAAAATATCAAAAGATCTCTCTCCTTTTCCTGATTGTTCAATGACTATGGGTACTAGATTCATTATTTTGAGATCCTTTTTTCATTAGCTCTTCTAAGCTTAACTTAGTTTCTTTGATTTTAAAAGTTTTCATAGACTCATCTGCTATTTTATTTCTAAGAAGAGTACCATAAGCAGTTTCTGCCGTTCTTTGATCAATTTTTTCACCATAATATTTTTGAATATACTCTTGGAGTTCTTTCTGCTCAACTTTTACATTTAAAAATTTTACTAATTCTGAAAAAAGAACGTCTTTTTGAATATTCTCACTTGTGAGTTTTTTTAAACTATCAATTCTTTCTTTGTGATCATCCTTCATTTTAGATAAATCAATTTGATATTTTCTTTTAAGCTCAAGATTTACAACCTCCTCGTTGATATCAATCTTTTTCTTTTGTGATAGGACTTTAAGTAGATCTTCAATAAAAAACTCTTTTTGAAGATAATTCATATCCTCATTGAGTTTATTATCAATTTTGTCATTTAATTCTTTAGTAGATTTTAATTTTAAAATCTTAATCAACTCGTCATCATTTTTAGGATAAATCTTTTTATTTATATCTTTGATTTGAGCGTTTATCTTTATTCCTTTTGTGGAAAAATTAATATCAGATTTATTTTTAATTTTTAAAAGAGCTTTTTTTAAGTCTAAAAATACTTCTTCTTTCGTTTGGGTGTTTAAGTCTACTCTTACCTCTTTTTGAGAAAATAATTTTTTTTGTTCATCTTCATAGTTTAATATTTCAAAATCTATAACAGAATTTTCATCTGATATATCTATACTCTCTAATGAATAGTACTCTTTTCTTACTTTTTCTCTAAAATCATCAATATCTTTTTTTGTTACCTCTGAAGTAACTTTCTCTATTTCACTTGTTTTTAACTCATCCATTTTAATTTCGGGTTTTAAATAAAAAGCCAAGGTAAAATTATAATTATCTTTAAAATTAACATCAGGTTGTATCAGGGATTGTATTTTTTCATCCTCACTGATTTTATTTATATTTTTTGATACCTCTTCATTTAATACCTCGTTTTCAATTTGAAGACCAATTTTAGACTTTATGATGCTTACCGGTACTTTGCCCTTTCTAAAACCTGCAATTTCAAAAGTAGGTTGCTTTTCTGATATTTTTTCGTCAATAGTTTTAGCAATAGCGCTTTGATCTAAAGATACCTCAAAAGATGATTTGTAACTTTTTTTTTCTATGTTTTTATAATCCATATTACTTGTATTCTGGTGCGCCAGGAGGGACTCGAACCCCCACGGTTGCCCACTGGTTCCTAAGACCAGCGCGTCTACCATTCCGCCACTGGCGCACAAATTGGGGCGAGTAAGGGGACTTGAACCCCCGACCTCCGGTACCACAAACCGGCGCTCTAACCAACTGAGCTACACCCGCCAAAAATTGAATTAATTTATAGTATAGATATTATGCAAATTAAACATTATATTTGGATCGCTAAATATGAAAAAAATTGAGGCAATAATTAAACCTTTTAAATTAGAGGATGTTAAAGATGCCCTTGGCGAAATAGGCCTAAGTGGATTAACCGTATCTGAAGTAAAAGGGTTTGGTAGACAAAAAGGTCATACTGAGCTTTATAGAGGAGCTGAGTACGTAGTGGACTTTCTGCCGAAGGTTAAAATTGAATTAGTAGTTGATGACAAGAAATACAAAGAGGCAATCGATGTTATTATTAAGCATTCTAATACAGGTAAAATCGGTGACGGTAAAATTTTTGTATATGAAGTTTCAGAAGCTATTAGAATTCGCACAGGCGAAAAAGGTAAAGACGCAATTTAGTTTTTACACAAACCAAGTTAACAACTCAGGAGGTTATTAGATGGACAAAAAATCATTACAAAAAATGATCGATGAAAATGGTATTAAGTATATTGATTTTAGATTTACAGATCCTTTAGGAACATGGCAGCACTTTTCAAACCATATTAATACGTTTGAAATGGACGTATTTGAGGAGGGTATTGGTTTCGACGGTTCTTCAATTAGATGTTTTCAGTCAATTGAAGCTAGTGACATGATATTAATTCCAGATATTGAGACTGCATTTGTAGATCCCTTTTTTACTGATCCTACTTTAGTTCTGATATGTGATATTCAAGATCCAATTACTGGACAAAAGTACGATAAAGATCCAAGATACGTTGCAAAAAAAGCAGAAGAATACGTTAAAACCTCAGGAGTTGGTGATAGTATTTTCTTTGGACCAGAAGCTGAATTTTTTCTTTTCAATAATGTTCAAATTAACACGCACCCTCATCACTCCTCTTTTTCTGTTGACTCCGGTGAAGCCGTTTGGAATACAGGCACAGCCGAAGGTCCAAATCTAGGTTATAAAGTTAGAAATAAAGGTGGATACTTCCCATGCCCTCCTCATGACACTATGCAGGATGTTAGATCAGAAATGGTTAATCACATGGTTGCAATTGGTATGAGTGTTGAAGCGCAACACCACGAAGTTGCTACTGCTGGTCAATGTGAAATTGATTTAAAATTCGACACATTGGTTAAGATGGCCGATGATCTTCAAAAATATAAATACGTTGTAAGAAACACAGCAAAAAGTAATGGTTTAAGTGCTACTTTTATGCCAAAACCTCTTTCAAACGACAATGGTTCTGGAATGCATTGTCATCAAAGTATTTGGTCAAACGGTAAACCAGTATTTTATGGTGAAGGTGGATACGCTAATCTTAGTGATGAAGCAAAATTTTATATTGGTGGTTTGCTTAAGCATGCGCCATCTTTATTAGCTTTTACAAATCCAACTATTAACTCTTACAAGAGATTAGTTCCAGGTTATGAGGCTCCAGTTAAGCTTGCATACTCTAATAGAAATAGAAGTGCTATATGTAGAATCCCTGCATACTCACCATCTCCGAAAGCAAAAAGAGTTGAGTTTAGATGTCCAGATGCAACTGCAAATGGTTATTTAGCATTTTCAGCTATGCTTATGGCAGGTTTAGATGGAATTAAGAATAGAATTGATCCTGGTGAACCAATGGATAAAAATCTTTATGATTTACCTCCTGAAGAGCAATCTAAAGTAAAGGAAGTACCTGGTACTCTTGAGGAAGCAATTAACAATCTTGAATCTAACCATGATTTTCTTTTAGAAGGTAATGTATTCACTAAGGATTTAATCGAGTCATATATCGAATACAAAAGAGAAGAAGAAATCGAACCAAATAAACTACTAGTCACACCTGCAGAGTTTGACATGTATTACGATTACTAAGTTAATTTAAAAGCAACCTGTCTAAATATTTTTTATTGTCTACTTTAGACGGGTTGCCAGTTAAATCTTCAAACATAAGTAACTCTCTTAAGTAATCAATATCATCTCCATATAAAAATTCTTTGTTATTTATTTGGCTAATATCCTCTTGAATTTTATAAAGTTGAAAAAGATCTTTATTATTTTTTAAAGGATTTTTTATGTCTACTATTTTTAAAAGATAATCTTCATCAATTTTAGAGAATTTTGAAATAATTTGATTTTTTATTTTAATAAAATATTTAGATAATTTTAGATTATTTGTTAGAAGACATATCTTTATAAAGGATAATTTATGAAATGGTTCACTGGTCTTTGAATAAAATGAAAAGAAATTTTCAATATTAATAACTTGATCAGAGTCTCTATCAAAAGGTTTATTTCTATCATCAATTATTAGAATATTTGGGTCAATATATTGTTTCATTATAGAGTAAAATCTCCTTACAATTTTAATATTATCTATGTGATTATTTTTGTTTGATTGATATATAAAAAAAATATCTAAATCAGAAAAATTCGTAGCCATTTTAACACCGTAACTTCCAAATAAAATTGGTGTTAAGTCAGAGAAAATATTACTTCTATTGATAATGTATTCATTTTTAACTAGTTCAAAAATATAAAAAATAAACTTTCTTACAGCGGTATTTCGTTTTTTGAGGAAGTCAGTATTAGTTATTTTTTTGGAAAGTAACAAATAATCTAATAAGAATAAAATTTCATAAATATCTTGGATTGATTTTTTTAAATCTAAATCAAAATTATCAGAAAATTCTCTCAGCTTAAAAGTAGGTATGCCATAATTAAAAAAATAGACTAATGACTCTATTAAAAAATTATTTTTGTAAATAAGATTTGTTAATTTAGAAGAATTCTCAAATATAAAAACTAACTCTAAAAAAATTTTATTATTATATTTATATAAAGCAGTTAAATGGACACCAGACTTGTAATAGTTAATTAAATAGTCAAATTTTATAATTAGATCGTCTCGTTTATCATGTGTTGATAAAATATTTATAAGGCTTGAAATGGAGTCTAAATAATCATTTTTTACTGTATCTGAACTATTGATTTTCTGAGCTCTTTTGAGAAGACTATCTATAATTTTTTGGCTAGATTCATTAAATTTTTCTCGTTGTAAACTTTCAGTATTTATTTTTGGGAAAAATAAACGCTGATATATTGTTTGAATTTCAGATTTATGCTTATCTAATTTGTTTGAAAAATTATCTAATACTGAATTTAAATAGGTTTCATTAGAGTCAATTATATTTTGAAAAGTATTCTTTTTTATATGTAAATAATTCTCAATTTTACGGAAGTAATAATATGCTTCTGTTATATTTTTTAAGTCATTTTTTGGAATTATATTTTCATGTTTTTTTAAATTTATAAGTAATTTATGAATATTACTCTCTTTAAGAGAGTTTATTTTTCCAGACCAAAGAAGTTGATTAAAGTGTATTATATTTTCACAAGATCGAATAAATCCATAAGAATTTTTTATATCTAGCTTTTGTTCAGTATTATTGGAGGCAAAGAGCTTTTTAATTTCATCTATAGCGTAATAGTCAAATGTTCTTCTAAATAAAAAACTTTTTATTGCTTCCTTAAATAAGAAATATTTTTGAATATCGCCACACAAAAAACTTGATCTATGAAATGCCAATCTCTCCCAGTTTCTACCAACTGATGTATAATAATTAATTGCTTGATCCATGTCAGATATAATTAATGAATCACCAAAATCTGGTCGTAATCTTAAATCTATTTTATGAAAAAAAGACTCAGAAATATTCGAAATGTCACTTATGGTTTTCTTTATAGATTTATTAAAATCTTGAAAAGAAATAGGACTATTTTTGGAGTCATAGAATATAATTATATCAATATCAGAGGCAAAATTTAAATCTCTTACGCCAATTTTACCCATACCTAAAATAAAATAATATTTTTTTAAGCTATTATTAAATGATCTATATAGATTGGTATTAATGATTTTGCTTAAAATATTTTTGCATAAAACAGACCACAATCTTGATCCATTAGACTGAGAAATTAAATTTTGATGAATTGATATAAAAATTAAATAAATAAGCTCATTTTTAAGTTTAAATATATTTGAAAAGTTAGTTGTAGAGGAATTAGAATATTTTTTTATATTACTTTTGTAGTGGTTAAGTATTAATTGTGCATCAACCTCAGAAATATTATAAGAATTATTAAGATATTCAAATTTTGATAAAAAAGTGGAGGATTTATATAATCTCTCTAACTCCAAATGGCATTCCTCTCAAAATAATTTAGTAAGCCACTATAATTATCAATAACTGAGATTTCTTTTTTTACTTTTTTGGAATTTGATATGTTACTAAGTGCAGTGAATATAGTTTTTTTTAATAAATTAATATTTAAATATTTGTAATGCTCTAATTCATTTATTGTATTAATTATTGAAGTTGTCTTCTTTTGGATATTCTCAAGATCTAATTTTTCTAAAAAAAAAGCGTCTTTCGCAAATTGCCTACCAATCATAAATTGAGTAATATTTTTTGACTGAAAAAATTTAAAGGTTGCTAAATCATTAACCTCACCGTTAGGAATAAGTTCCATTTCAGGAAATTGATCACAACACTCTAAAAATAAATTGTAATTAATTTTCGGAATTGTTCTATTTTTTTTGGTATCTAAGTTCAAAACACCATTTCTACAATGTATAAATACTTTTTTAATTCCTATTTCATTAAACAATTTAAGATAATCAAAAATATAACTCTTATCCTCATCCATACCTAAACCAAGTCTACATTTTACCGATACATCTTTATTATATTTGATCAATTCATATAAACATTTTTTTACTAAGTCATACTTTTGGGTTAAAGCTAAACCAAGCATATTTTCTTGGACTCTAGAACTTGGGCACCCTAAATTAAAATTTACATGTTTAATAATATCTACTTTATTTAAAATATTTATTGTTCTTTTAATTTCTTCAGGATCTGAACCTGCAATTTGAATGGCGCTTTTATTATTTTTTAAAAAATGCTTGGTTATTGTTTTGGTCTCATTATGGATGATTGCTTTATCCACGATCATTTCAGAAAAAGTAGTTACACTATTTCCATAAATGTTTTCCACTAAACTTCTAAAATAGCAGTCTGTGTAACCCATCATCGGTGCTAAATAATAATTCATCGAAAAAATTCTTTTAATAATTGAAAAATACTTTAATAAAAGTAAAAATCATTAAAAATCAAGACATTGGAAAATTTCAACATAAATCACCTAGTTTTTAATTCTGATGGGCTAATACCTACGATTGCTCAAGAGAAGTCAACTAATGAAATTCTTATGATGGCCTACTCAAATAAAAATTCTATTGAAATGACAGTAAAAACAAAAAAAGCACACTTTTGGAGTAGAAGTAAAAAAAAATTATGGTTAAAAGGTGAAACATCTGGCAATAAACTTAATATTATTAATATATATACTGATTGTGACAGTGACGCTTTGATTTATGAAGTTGAGCTTGAAGGCATTGGTGCTTGCCATACGGGTAAAAAAAGTTGTTTTTATAAAAAATTAGAATTATGAGCGATATAATAGCATTTAAAGACTCGAATAATAATTATTGGGACACTGAAGTTGAAAATAGCACTCCCATTAAACCTAAATCTGATGATGCATTAAATATAATGCGGCATGATATGGCTCATATTTTGGCTGAAGCTGTAATTACTCTTTTCCCAAATGCTAAACCAACTATTGGTCCTTTTATAAAGAACGGTTTTTATTATGACTTTGATATGGAAAGTACTCTATCAGATGATGACTTAGCTAATATAGAAAAAAAAATGATAGAAATTCTCTCAGAGGGAAGAAACTTTTTAAAGAGAGCTGTAACTAAAAAAGAGGCATCAGAAATATTTAAAGATAATAAATATAAATTGGAGCTTATTAATAATTTAGATAATTCTGATGAAATAACACTCTATGAGCAAAAAAATTTTACTGATCTTTGTAAAGGTCCTCATCATAAAAGTACAAAAGATTATAATGCTAGCTTTAAAATAACAAATGTATCAGGGGCTTATTGGAGAGGTATTAGCACTAACAAAATGCTTCAAAGAATTTATGCAACCGCTTGGTATTCTGAAAAAGAACTTCGAGTTTATTTAAAAAATTTAGAAGAGGCTAAAGAAAGAAATCATAGAAGATTAGGCACTGATATGGGTTTGTTCCTTCTAACTGATTTATCAGCAGGGAATGTATTTTGGAAAGATAAAGGCTTAACCTTGTATCAAAATATTGAAAAATATATTCGCTCTGAGCAACAAAAACTTAATTATTTTGAAGTAAAAACACCTGAGCTAGTATCAAATGAGCTTTGGATAAAGTCTGGTCATTGGGACAATTTTAAAGAAAATATGTTTACTTCAGAAACTGACAACAAGACATTCGCACTAAAACCTATGAATTGTCCATGTCATATTGTTTTATTTAACTCTCAACTAATAACTTACAAAGATTTACCACTTAGATACTCGGAGTTTGGTAAGTGTCATAGATACGAACCCTCTGGAGCTCTAAATGGATTATTTAGGGTCAGAGGTTTTACTCAAGATGATGCCCACATATTTTGTTCTGCTGAACAAATTTATGATGTTTGTAATGAGACAACCCTATTAATTGAGAGAGTGTATAAAAAGTTCGGATTTGAAAAAATAAAATATAATATTTCTACTCGCCCAGAAAAAAGTATTGGCACCCAAGAAAACTGGGACAATGCAGAAAATCAGTTAAAAAAAGTTTTAAAAGACAACAATAAAGAATTTAATATTTTAGAGGGTGAAGGAGCATTCTATGGTCCAAAAATAGAATTTACATTAGAGGACTCACTGGGTCGAGAGTGGCAATGTGGAACGATACAAATTGACTTCAATCTCCCTGATAGATTGGGTGCAAAATACAAAGACAAAGATGACAAAAATCAAGTTCCAATAATGATACACCGTGCGGTTGTAGGATCTCTAGAAAGGTTTATAGCAATTATTCTTGAAAACACTAATGGCTGGCTTCCCTTATTTGTTACGCCTATACAACTTGCAATTCTCCCTGTTTCCGAAAAATTTGTTGATCATAGCAATCAAATAAAAGAGAAACTTCAAGAACTTGGTGTAAGAGTAATTGTCGATGGATCTGATAACAAATTGGGTTATAAAATAAGAAATTCTGTTTCTAAAAAGATACCCTATTCTTTAGTAATGGGTGAGAAAGAGATTGAGTCAGACTCATTTACTTTAAGAAGTAATGAGGGTAAGAATAGTTCTTTTGATGATATTAAAACTCTCTCAGATTTCTTTATCAGTAATTAACTATTAAAAAGTTAATTTATAAAATAAGTTAATTTCTTAAAATGAGCGACCACATCAAGGCAGTAATCATAGTAGTTTTAAGTGGATTAATATGGAGTTTTGGACCACTGGTTGTTAAAAATATGATAGACCCTCAAATCTATCAACTCCCCTACCTTGTTATTAGAGGTCTTACAGTTGCAATTATCATCGCCATATATCTTATTCTAAATGAGCAAAAAGACTTTTTTAGTAATGTAATTAAAATAGATAGAGTTTCTGTAATTGGTGGTCTTAGTTTAACAACAGCCATGGTTGGTTTTATATATTCAATAAGCAATACAACTGCCGCAGTTACTCTATTTATGTTGGCGTTAATGCCTTTTTTAGCATCATTAATTGCCCTAGTGTTTATTAATGAGAAAATCTCAAAACAAAATTTTATTACTATGATTATAGCGTTTATTGGAGCTTTAATAATGATATATGCAAGTGCCTTTAGTGGATCGTTGTATGGATTAATTATGGGCTTTATATCAAGTCTTGGCTTTGCAGCATTCACCGTTGCTTTGAGAAGTAAAAGTAACTTTAAAAAATTTTATATTTTAATTTATGCAGGAATTTTTTGCGCAGCTATTTCTGCTTTTTTAATGATTTTTAATAATCAGGAAATCTATTTACCCTTCAGAAATATTTTGTTGAGTATGACTCACGGTTTAATTGTTGCAACTGGGCTTATCCTGTTTAGCATCGGTTCAAAACAATTACTTTCGGGAGAACTAACAATGCTATCTTTATTAGAAGTAGTTGGAGGAATTTTTTGGGCGTGGCTACCTATTCTGGGTATCAATGAAACACCAGATGTAAATACAATTATAGGAGGTATAGTTATTTGCTTAGCTATAGTAATGAATTCATATCGTTTTGATAAAATGAGGCTTCAAAATTTAATTAGATAGTTAGACCTACAACGCCAATGAAAGTTAAAGAGATGCCTAAAGTTTGAATTTTAGATATTTTTTCTTTTAAAACTAGTCTAGCCAATAAAACTGTTACTAAACCAAAACCTGAAGAAATGACTACTGCGATACTCACTTTGTCAAAAGCATATGCAGAGACCAAACAAAAATAACCTGTGGTTTCTAATATTCCTTGAAAAAATAAAATAGGAACTGCTTTCTTTGTTAGAGTTATTTTAGACTTCATAAAAAATAATAAAGAAGCAATACCCAATAAGCTAAAAAATCTTACATAAATAACAGCCTCAATTGGATCTAAAGAATTAGAGGCCTCTTGAGAAAAAATAAGGCCCAAAGCCAGCATACCACTTGCCATAAATGACACAATTAAAGACTCTTTTATCTGTTTTTTTGACAAACCTAGGCTTTCTTTAAAACTATCAGCGCTTATGGATACAAATATTGCGCCAGATATAACGACAAGAGTGGCAATCCATTGAGTAAGTGTGGGTTCACTTCCTAAAAAAAATCTTATAACGAAGACAAAAAAGGGATTGGTCGCTGTTATCGAGGCTACAATTGACACTGGTCCCATTTGGAGACCTCTGTACAAACAAAGAAGTCCAAACATTATTAAAATTCCTGATAGGAAACTATTACTCAGACCAATCGCGTTTGGAGAAAGACCACTTCCAAAAAAATAGAATAAAATTAAATAAAATATTGAGCCAACAACCAACATCCAAAAAAGTGAATTTTTAAATCCAACTTCCTTTGATGAAAATCTAGCTAAAAAATCTCCAACACCAAAACTAAAAGCTGAGAGAATACCCAATAAGATTGCCATCAATTAAACTAAAATCTAAACGTGAAAACTCTCACCACAGCCACATTCACTGGTCTGATTAGGATTTTTAAAAATAAACCTTTCTCCAAATTCTTCTTTAATAAAGTCCATTTCTGTACCTATTACATACATAACTGCTTTATCTTCAATATAAAGAGGGAACTTATAATCATTGACAAGCTCACAACCTTGTATGTTATCATTATTCACATACTCCATTGTATAACTTAATCCTGCACACCCTTTAGTGCTTAAGCCTATTTTCAAACCAATAGCATTACTATTTTTAACTAATAATTTAGAAATTTGTTCTTCAGCAGTTTTGGATAATGAAAATAATGGATTGGTCATATTAAAAACCTAAAGCTAACTTTGCATCTTCGCTCATCATATCTTTATTCCATGGTGGTTCAAAGGTTAGTTTTATACTAACCTGTCCTACATCTTTTAATTCATGAACTTTTTTAGCAACTTCTAGTGGAAAACTATCGGCAACTGGGCAGTTTACTGTTGTCAGTGTCATAATAATTTTAATATTGTTAAAATTATCAATTGATATGTCGTAAATTAAACCAAGATCATAAATATTCATATCCATTTCAGGATCTTTTATATCTGTGAGAACTTTGATTATATGATCATTTGTTAATATCACTAACTGTGATGATGATATTTCTCCGTAAGTAATCTCACCTTCAGAACTTACTTTTGGCATAAAGTCAGAAAGTGTTTTATTATCCATAGCTTATTGAAGAAGTTTTAGAGTTTTTTTCAAAGAGTCTATAAAATGATCAATATCATTAAGATCGTTGTAAATACCAAAAGAGACTCTGCAAGAACCAGGGATACCTAACTTTTTCATAAATGGTTGGCAACAATGGTGACCTCCTCTTATCATAATTCCATACTGGTCAAGAAAAGTGGCAATATCATTAAAATTTTGGTTTTTAACATTAAAAGAAACTATAGATGTAGCATTTCCATCCTCATTAGAGCCATATATATCTACTTCTTTAAATTCACTTAAAGCTTTAATTAATGTAGATCTGAGTTTTTTTTCATTCAGAAAATAGTCTTGGTAATTATTATTATTCAAATATTCCATAGCAGTTTTAAAGCCAATTGCTGCCTCAATTGAGGGCGTACCGGGTTCAAATTTATTAGGTAACATAGCATAGGAAAAATCATTAGATGAAACTTCATTGATCATCCCTCCTCCAAGTGTTGGGGGATTTAATTTGTTTAAAATATCTTCTTTACCATACATAATTCCAATACCTGATGGACCATAAAGTTTATGAGATGAAAAAGAGTAAAAATCACAATCCAAATCTTTTACGTCAATTTTTAAGTGTGCTATTGATTGACAACCATCAACGGCAACATAAGTATCTTTATTAATTGATTTTTTAATCTTTTTAATATCAAGTATTTGACCAGTTACATTTGACATGTGTGTTAAAGAGAGAACCTTTGTGAAGTCATCACAATTATTAATGATATCGTCTTCAGATAGAATGCCATCTTTAGAAATAGGAATTATTTTTAATTCTAAACCTAATTTTTTACATAAGTTCATCCAAGGCAAATAGTTTGAGTGATGTTCTAATTCTGTCACAACAATCTTATCGCCCTCTTTAAGATGTTCAGCTAATGAATTAGCAATAATATTGATAGAGTCAGTAGCCCCTCTTGTAAAAATTATCTCATTTGTAGAATTAGAATTAATAAAATTTTTTGCTACATCTCTAGATTTTTCATATAAATCTGTAGCATCTATACTAAGTGAATTCATTCCTCTATGAACATTTTCATAAGAATTTTCTAAAAATTCAGAAATAGAGTTAATTACTTGTTTGGGTTTCTGAGTACTTGCTGCAGAGTCAAGATAAGTAATAGCTTTATCTCTAATCTTTTTATCTAAAATTGGAAAATCTAATTTAATATTATTCATGATAATAAACTTTCAATTAACTCATTTGAATAATTCTTTAGCATATCGTCTTTAATTGACTCAATAATCTCAAAAATAAATGCTTTTTTTAATATTTTTTTAGCTATTTCGCTATCAATTCCTCTGGACTTAAAATAATAAATTTGCTCGTCATCTAATTTGGAAACGGTAGACCCGTGACTACATTTTACATCATCTGCATAAATTTCAAGTTCTGGTTTATTGTTAGCTTTCGATATGTCATCTAAAAGCAAAGATCTACTCATTTGATATCCATCAGTTTTCTGAGCAATAGAGTCAACATATATCTTTCCTTGAAAGTTTGTAATAGCGCCCTTCTCAACAATAGATTTAAAAATTTCTCTACTTGACGAAGAGGGCTTTAAATGTTGTATAAAAGAATAATTGTCATTTACACCATAATTGTTGATATTAAGACCATATATATCAAAATTACACTCATAATTTAATGATGCATAAAACTCGTTTCTTGTATGGATATTATCTGATTGAAAAGAAACAAAGTTTAAATAAGAGTTGTCTTGTAAATTAGTCTCAAAGTATAAAAAAGATTTATTATTTGAAAAATTATAGTGAACAACATTTAACTTAGAATTGTTAGATAAATCTATGAAAATTGATTTAGGGTACTCATCATTTGATTTGTTATTTAAAATAATAAGATTGACTTCGTTTGTAGAGGATTTAGATATATGTATGTTCTCATTTATGTGAGAAATATCTAAAAATAAATTTCTATCATCAAATGTATCTAAGTTTACAGATTTAGTTTCCCTTTTTACTAAAGAGGAGACTCTAAAAAAACTATCTTCATTATTGTAATTCCAGAGATTTAAATTAGTTGTCAAGTCAAATGGATTTGAAATAGAAGAGGTAATATTTTTGGAATTATCTAATAGTTTAGAAAAATTTATATCTCTAAGTAAGATTTCGGATTTGACTTCTTTATGGAGTTGAGCGTATTTGTAATTTTCAATTTTAAAATTTTTATATGGGTTTTGATTATCTAAGATGTCTTTAGCATATTGAGATACACTTTCAGATTGTATCTTGTCTAAATTTAATACAAGTTCCATTAGGCGGTTTGAGATATCTCTTCGTAACCTTTTTCTTCTAGCTCTAAAGCTAAAGAGTAATCACCAGATTTTACGATTTTACCATCTGCAATAATATGTACAAAATCAGGCTTTATATAATTCAAAAGTCTTTGATAATGCGTAATAACTAGGAAAGAATTATCACTATTTCTTAATTTATTTACTCCCTCAGAGACAATTCTTAAGGCATCAATGTCTAAACCGGAGTCTGTTTCATCTAAAATAGCCATTTTGGGACTTAACATAGACATCTGTAAAATTTCTTGTTTCTTTTTTTCACCACCAGAGTAGTTAACATTCAGATCTCTTTTAAGCATTTCAGTGCTTATGTTCAATTCTTCTGCTTTTGATTTCATTAATTTAGCAAATTCCAATGCGTCCATTTCACTTTGACCTAAATATTTTCTTTTAGAATTGATTGCTGTTTTCAAAAAAAATGAAGTTTGCACACCTGGTATCTCCATTGGATATTGAAATGCAAGAAATAATCCCTCGTTTGCTCTTTCATCAACATCTAATTCCAATAAATTTTTTCCATTGTAATCTATTGTTCCATCATTTATTTCATATTTATCTTTACCGGATAGCACGTAAGAGAGTGTACTTTTACCAGAACCGTTGGGGCCCATAAGTGCGTGAACCTCACCTTTTTTTATTGATAAATCCAAACCTTTAATTATTTTTTTTTCTTCAATTGAGACATGAAGGTTTTTAATTTCTAACATTATCCAACGCTTCCCTCTAAGCTAATTGCAACTAATTTTTGAGCTTCAACAGCAAACTCCATTGGTAAATGTTGAAGCACCTCTTTACAAAAACCATTCACAATTAACCCAACTGCATCTTCACTGTTTAATCCTCTTTGCTGACAGTAAAATAATTGATCTTCGTTAATTTTTGAGGTTGTGGCCTCGTGCTCAACCATTGAATCGGAATTACTTGACTCTATATATGGAACTGTATGAGCTCCACATTGATTACCTATTAATAGAGAGTCACATTGAGTAAAATTTCTCGCATTTTTGGCTTTCGACAAAATATTTACAAGACCTCTATATGTATTATTAGCTTTTCCAGCTGAAATACCTTTTGATATGATTTTAGAGGACGTGTTTTTACCAATGTGTATCATTTTTGTGCCAGTGTCAGCTTGTTGCATATTGTTAGTAATGGCTACTGAATAAAATTCTCCTTTAGAGTTATCTCCTTGTAAAATGCAGCTTGGATATTTCCATGTAATTGCAGATCCTGTCTCGACTTGAGTCCAAGATATTTTAGAATTTTTTCCTCTGCAGGCACCTCTTTTGGTTACAAAGTTGTAAATGCCCCCCTTACCCTCTTTATCTCCTGGGTACCAGTTTTGAACAGTTGAATACTTTATTTCAGCATTATCTAAGGCAACTAACTCTACATTAGCAGCATGAAGTTGATTTTCATCTCTCATTGGTGCAGTACAGCCTTCTAGGTAACTCACATAACTGTCTTTATCAGCGATGATAAGAGTTCTTTCGAATTGACCTGTATTCATTGCATTAATTCTAAAATATGTTGATAATTCAACTGGGCACCTTACTCCCTCAGGAATGTAAATAAACGATCCATCAGTGAAAACGGCTGAGTTTAATGCTGCGAAAGAGTGATCTGATACTGGAATTACACTTCCTAGATATTTTTTTACTAATTCTGGGTGAGTTTTTACTGCCTCAGAAATTGAACAAAATACTATACCTAAGTCACTCAGTTGTTTTTTATATGTCGTGGCAACTGATACGGAATCGAAAACAGCATCAACAGCTATACCAGATAACATTTTTTGTTCTTTTAATGGAATACCAAGTTTTTCATAAGTTTTTAGTATTTCTGGATCTATTTCATCTAGTGACTTTGGTTTATCTTTTAAACTTTTAGGTATTGAGTAATAATAACAATCTTGATAATCGATTTCTGGAATATTCAATTTAGCCCATTGAGGCTTCGGTAATTTGTTGAAGACTTTAAATGCATTTAATCTCCATTCAAGCATCCACTCTGGTTCATCTTTTTGGGCAGATATGAATTTTATTATTTCTTCATTTAAACCTTTTGGAGGTCGAATCTCGTCTACTTCAGTAGAAAAACCATATTTGTAGTCACTGTTACCTAGTGTGTTTACTTGTTTAATTGTTTGTTCTGTAGCTGCCATAAGTTTCGATATATATGATAAATAAGGATTTTTACAAGAAAATACGAGTAAATACCCTAATTAGTTCAGTTTCTGTTTAATAATCCCACCACCTAAAACCCTATCATTATCATATAAAACACAAGCTTGACCTTTGGTAATTGCCTCTGCAGGTTCATCAAACTCAAAAGAGTAGGAAGTAGATTGTTTAATAAGTTTTCCCTTTTTTGGTTCAGATAAAGATCTAATTTTTGCACTACAAGAGATTTCAACAGTTTTTTTGGAAAGGTCGTACTCTGGCATAATAAAATTCAAATCACCTAATAAGAGGGATTTACCTAACAGATCTTTCTTATCACCAACAATTATTTGGTTTTTATCTTTAATAATATCAACAACATAAAGTGGATCTTCATTTGCTATACCCAAGCCTCTTCTTTGACCAACTGTAAAATTTTGAATACCGTCATGAAAAGATAAAACATTACCTGAAAGGTCAAGTATTTCACCTTTCTTCTTATTTGACTTAATAAATTTTTTATAATCTCCATCTGGAATGAAACATATATCTTGACTATCCTTCTTGTCATAAACGATCAGACCAAGATCCTCTGCTATTTTTCTTGTTTCTGCTTTAGATATCTCACCAAGTGGAAATCTTAGGTAATCTAACTGATCCTGTGTTGTTGCAAATAAAAAATAACTTTGATCCTTCGATTTATCCTCAGCCCTATACATATGGGCATCTTTAATATTACCTTTTCTTCTAATGTAATGACCTGTTGCCATACAATCTGCCTCTAATTTTTTTGCAAAGTTCATTAAATCTCTAAACTTAACAGTCTCATTACACTTAACACAAGGTATGGGTGTCTCACCATTTTCGTAAGCGTTGATAAAGTAATCGATTACATCTGATTTAAATGTTTTTTCATAATTAAATACATAGTGGGGTATATCTAATTTTTGGGCAACTCGTCTAGCGTCATAAATATCAAGACCAGAACAACAAGAACCTTTTTTTGCAGAGTTATTAGAGGTGTAGAGCTGAAGAGTTATACCGATAACATTGTATCCCTCTTTTTTTAATAGACCAGCTGTGACAGAACTATCCACTCCACCAGACATAGCAACCACCACTGTTGTGCTTGATGGATCTTTATTAAAACCTAATGAATTCATTTATAACTTGCTTTTTTTATCAAAAGTAATCTATGATCTCTTCTTTAATTATGCCAGAAGTATTTATACAAGGTGGCGAAGGTAAACTTCAAGCCAAATACTCACCTAGTGAGCAAGAAAAACCAAATATAGCTATAATTCTCCATCCCAATCCTAAACACGGTGGAACTATGGACACTAAAGTTAATTATGCTGCATTTAAAGTGATGAAAGATGCGGGTTTTTCAACTTTAAGAATAAATTTTCGCGGTGTTGGCAAGAGTGATGGTGCCTTCACTGAGGGAGAGGGAGAGCTTAATGATGCGAGTGTCTCTTTAGATTGGCTCCAAAAAAAAAATGAGGATTTTAGGTCGTGTTGGATTGTAGGATTCTCCTTTGGTGCTTGGATTGGATTTCAAACTCTAATGAGAAGACCAGAAGTAGATGGATTAATTTTAATAGCCCCACCTGTAAATTTGTACGATTTTAATTTTTTATCACCCTGTCCTATAAAAACATTGATAGTTAGAGCTGAACAAGATGAAATAGTAAAAAGAGATAACTTAAAAGAATTTTTTGAAACATTTAAAAAACAAAAAAATGCAGAAGTGTCAATGGAAACTATCTCAAAATCAAATCACTTATTTGAGGGAAAGCTAGATCCTCTTATGAATACTTTAAATAAGTATATTCAAAAGCACAAAAGCTAACACTTTTCACCTAAGTAAATATTTTTTAAAACTTTTGTAGTTTCATAATATGTAGATTGTTTTTTTAGCATATATCTTATACCAAGTAATGCCATTCCTTGGGATTCTATAAAATCTCCATCTATTTGGAAATCATCAATTAAAGAAATATTATCAAAATAATTACTGAAAATTTTTTTTAAAGTTAGATTTTTTCTTCCACCGCCCATTAAAATAATTTTGAAGTCTGATTGCGAGGAAATCAAAGAATTAATAGCAAATGGAATAACTTCAAGTAATGTATAAATTAAATCATTTAAATTTTTATCTTTAATAGAATTATCTATATATTTATGAAAATAATTTCTGTCTAAAGATTTAGGAAGTTTTTCTAAAAAATACTTGTCACTTATTATTCTGTTAAATAGAACATCAATTTTTTGGCCATTATTAGATAATGAACCATCAACATCAAATCTTTCTTTAGTTTTTTCATAAATTAAATCATTAACGATGGCATTACCAAAAGAACTATCACCAGCAGTAATTTTTTGGTTATCAATTACAGTTATATTAGTAACACCTCCTATATTGACAAAAATAATCTTTTTTAAATCTAGTTGATTAGCTAAGACTCGATGGAATTCTGGCATTATTGGTGCCCCATTACCACCATTTAACAAATCATTTTTTCTAAAGTTGCATATAACAGGAGAGTTAGTGTTAAATCTAATACTCTTATCAAATAGTTGTATTGAAATTTTTGTTTTTTGATCGTGATATATTGTTTGTCCATGCATTGCAATTAAGTCTATTTCGAAATTATTTTTTTTAATAAAATTGTTTATAGAATCCTTATATTCTTGATTTAGCTGGTTGATAACTTTGGTATCGTCTAAGTATCCTTTCCAAATTACATTAAGTAATTTTAATTGCAGATCATCACTATATGGAATGAATTCATTTGATATATCAGTCACATATGAAACTCCATCAGATTTGACCAAGCTACAATCAATACCATCTAAAGAAGTACCAGACATGCAACCGAGGGCGATATATTCCATTTGATATCTATAAAATTATGTTAATTATTATATATGATAGATTATATACAGTTATTTAAAGATAGAAATCTATTCAATCAATGCACTAATGAAATAGAACTTAATAATTTACTCAATAAGAAAAAAATTATTTTTTATATTGGATTTGATGCTACAGCTGATGCATTACATGCCGGTAGTCTTGTTCAATTAAGAGCTATTAAGACTCTAATCAAACATGGTCATCAGGCTATAGTACTATTAGGTGGAGGCACAACAAAAATTGGTGACCCCTCTGGCAAAGATGCCTCAAGACAAATTTTAACTTACGAAACAATCCAAAAAAATATTGAGAATTTTAAAAGAATATTTGAACATTATTTTAGAGATTTCAAAGAAAATATAAAATTTATAAATAATGATCAATGGCTTGATAAATTAAATTACATAGAGTTATTGAGAGATTTGGGAAGTCAAGTTTCAATCAATCGTATGCTTACATTTGAGAGTGTTAAAGAGAGACTTAAAAGAGAGCAATCATTATCATTTTTAGAATTTAATTACATGATACTCCAAAGTTATGATTTTCTTCATTTAAATAAACATGAAAATTGTGAGTTGCAAATTGGCGGCTCGGATCAATGGGGTAATATCGTTTTGGGTATGGAAATTATATCAAAAATAAACAAAAAAGATGCTTTTGGTCTGACTACACCTCTTTTAACTACCTCTACAGGTAAGAAGATGGGCAAGACCGAGCAAGGCGCTGTCTGGATAGATCAAAATAAATACAGTTCTTACGATTTCTATCAGTATTGGAGAAATGTGGATGATAATGATGTGGAAAAACTATTACTTATTTTCAGTGACTTAGACAAAGAAGAAATAAAAATATTAATTAAAGAAGATATCAATAATGCGAAAAAAAAATTAGCATATTTAGTTACAACAGATTGTCACTCAGAAAGCTCAGCACAAGAGGCTGAAGAAAAAGCAAGATCAATTTTTGAAAATAATTCTTTCGATAATATTGATGAAATTAACTTTAAAATAGACTCAAAACTCATAGATACACTAACATCAAATAGTACTGTCTCATCAAAATCTGAAGCAAAAAGGCTAATTGAGGGTGGTGGTATAAAAATTGACGATTACCAAATTAACGATATTAATCTCACGATTGATAAGTCTTATAACAATAAAATACTCAAGATTGGCAAAAAAAAATATTTTAAAATTATTGTTAAGTAACCAATATTTCTTTTATAGCATCATTAACAAAATTTAAATCATCTTTGGACTTACCTGCTCCAGCATAGTGACCGTAGCTTGAAGGAATGATACGTAATTCACCATTTTTAATATTTTTTAATTCAATTTCATTATCCTCTGGGGGGAAGTATAAATCATTTTTACCTGGCATTAAAATGCATCTCGCAGTAATAGAGTTAAGAGCTTTATCAAATTGATTATTAAATTTATTATTGTTACTAATGTCGTGCTCTTGCCACGTTCTTATCATCGCTAATAAATCATTTGCATCCTTCCGATAATAAATTCTATTCCAAAGTTTATCCAAAACTTCTTTTGCATCTTTGTAACCATCATCGGTATATTTTTTTTCCCTAAACCAGTCTTGCCCATGCGCCCATCCAGCCCATACTCTGGCCATAGTTGTTTTTCCATTTTGAGGTTGTTTTTCATAATTTCCAGAATTCCAGTTTGGATCTGAAGTCAAAGCAGCATATACACCCTCTAAAAATACATATGTATGTTCTGTGGTTTTAGCATGACCACACATAGAAATCATATTTTCTACCATGTCTGGAAAATATGACGCCCACTGAAATGCTTGTTGTCCTCCCATTGACCAACCTATTACTAATTTAATTTTTTCTATGTTAAATATTTCTTTTAGAAGTGTGTATTGTGCTTGCACGTTATCATATATTGTAATTAAGGGAAAATTAGGTCCATTAAAGGGTTTTTCTGTATTACTGGGTGAGGAGGAAACACCATTACAAAACATATTTGGAATAATGATGAAATATTTATCTGGATCTATGGGAAAATTATTACCAATCAGATATCCTTGTTCAAGATGTGTACCAGCATACCTAGTAGGAAATAAAATTACATTTGATTTGTCAGAATTTAGTTTCCCAAATGCTAAATAATTTAATTGTAAATCTATTATGTCGCCTGATTTTAATTTGAAATTATTTAGTTGGTATTTATGTAGTTTCTCTTTACTAATCAATTAAAATAACTTTAGATATTCTTTGATTTCCCAATCAGTTGTAGTTGTATGATATCTAGACCACTCATCATATTTATATCCAATAAAATTGTTTATCATAGCCTCAGAAAAAACTTTTTTAGTTAATTTATCAGCAGCAAAAGCGTCTACTGCCTCTAATAAATTTCTTGGCAGTGTAGTAACCTCTTTTTTTTCTTTCTCGGTCAAATCATAAAGACTTTTATTAGTTGGTTTTGGGGGCTTCATTTTTTTGTCGATACCCTCTGTAACAGCTGCGGCTAATAAAGAAAAGGTTAAATAAGGATTTTGAGTTAAATCAGACGCCCTATTTTCTATGCAATATCTATTTTGTGGTAGTCTTATCATAGCTGATCTATTATTACTGCCGTATGTCATGTGTGTAGGAGCCCATGTATGACGGCCACCATCAAGGCCCTCAACAGTAGGAACAAATCCGTTATATGAGTTAACAGTTGGACACGCTAGAGCTGTAATCGCTGCTCCATGTTTTAAAATTCCAGCGACAGCATTGTAGGCTTTATCAGAGAAATTATTCCCATTCTTATATATGTTATTATTTTTCTTTTTAATTGATGCCACACTATGATTGATGTGAGCGCCAGCTCTCCAATCACTAATAGTTGTCTTTGGCATAAATGATACAAAATATCCATATTTTTTCGCAACTTCCTTTAGTAATACTCTTAAAAATACAAATCTATCAGCCATCCCTAAAATATCTGTGTAACCGAAATCTAATTCATACTGGCCATATGCGCCCTCAGCAACGACGTCATGGAGATCCCATTTCAAATCATTATTTAAAATATCTATTATTTCTTTTAAAAAATGCATTCCATCTATTGAGTACTCTGAGTCATACCCAAAAGCTTGTCTTCTCAAATTTATAGGATCTCTGTCAATTGCTTTAACTGGTTTGTCGCCCTCCCACTTCATTAAGAAAAATTCAGGTTCAATACCAACAAAAAATTTCAAGTCAGATTTAGCGCTTTCCTTTATTTGTTTTTTTAACGTCATTCTTGGGCAAACATCGTAAGGTTTGTCATTCCAATATAAATCTGCAAAAACCCATGCACATGTTTTATCCCATGGACATATAACAAGACTATCCAAATCTGGCACAGGGATTTGATCATTATCTGCTGGGGTTAATTCTGGAACAAAGGAAACAGAATGAACAGCAAATTGAGGGCCTTTACCCATACAAAGATCCTCAAAATCAGATATAGGCATAGGCTTAGTTTTTGGACTACCCAGAAAATCAATCCAATTAGAATAAATGTATTTTACTCCTTTTTTTTCTAAATCCTTTTTTATTTTTCTAACTTTTTTTACATCAGGTAAGGCGTCTTTAAAATTTTCAAAATATTGACCCAAGTTAGTCTCCTCCTAAAATTTAAATCTTATCGAATTGAAATTATATGACCATAATATAAAATTACTACTTCAAATTATGAATATTGATTACTTTAAAAAATCATGGATTAAATTTTACAAAAGAGGCTTTATGATGGGATTTTTTGTTTTAACTTTTATACTCACTGTTGATCAGTTTTTACAGACACCACTTTTTTTTAGTAAGATTACAGATATAAAAGTATTTATGTTCATTATATCCACTATTTTTTTTGCAGCAGTTTTTTGTGGTCTTTTAGCAGTGATTTTTTTATCACTAATTATGATCGCTACTAAAAAATAATTATAATTTAATATTTTCTAACCAATTCAGTAATTCAAGTTCTCTGTTAAATTGATCTTCATTTTCAAAACTTTGTAATTTATTTAAAAGTGCTTCAAATTCATTTTCACTCATAATCTTTAAATAATTTCTTTTCCAATAACTCATTAATTTACCGATATAGTTGTATGGTAGTTCTGGATGATATTGAGTACAAAATATGTTTTGTTTTTTATGACATATAGATTGAATAGAATGATTATTCTCAGAAATTATGTCAAAGTCCTTGGGAAGAGTTTCTAAACTATCGTAATGATGACCAGGGGCAGTAAATAAATTTTTTTTATTTTTATAAACAAAATGATTTTTTATAATTTTTATTTTTTCAGAATATCCAAACTCTGGACTCATAGAACTTGATATTTTTCCTCCAAATGCTGTTACAACCACTTGAAGACCCCAACAACTTCCCCAAATTGGTCTTTCTAGAGTTGCTATTCTATCAAAGATCTTCAACTGATTTTTATTGTGATCATTGTCATCATAAATATTACCGAGACCTCCGGTCCATAAAAAGGCATCGTAATCTTCAAAACTAAATTTATTTACATCCTCAATGTAAGGTTTATAAACCGAGATATTTGAGAGGGGATTTTGCTTTTTAATAATTTCTTCAAAAAAACTATATTGATAAGAAGAATTTGATTTAACATGTTCATTATCATGGTTTTTATCCATGCCACTGATAATTAGTAAATTCAAGTTTTCTGTTTATTTATGTCTAGAGAATTTCTTTTTTAAAATCAATTCGTTATCTTTTTTTGCAATTTTTCTTAAAATAAAAATCATAAATGCAATCCAAATAACTGCTGCTATTAGTTTATTTTCAGCTATTGATTGAATGAGATTTTGAAAAAAGAGATTTGAAGTGTTGTAATCCATTTATTATAAGGCGGGGATAATTCCCCGCCTTAAATTATACATTATTTTGTTTTTTTTGCAGTATCAGACTCGTGTCTTGCTGTTGCCATAGTGACTAGCACGCATAGAGCAATAACAAAAAGGGTCCAAAATATCAGTGCACCTTCACTGTTGGCATATGTGAAATAAGCGTCCACACCTTCCCAACTATTTTCAGGTCCTGGAAATGTATTCATATTTTCTCCTTCCTTATATGTTACTGATATGCCTTAAGATTTAACTCAGCGCTATCAATACCTGCTTTTTGAACTGCATCTGGTACACGTAACCAATTCATCATTTTCATAATGAATGATAAACCATAACCAGGTACAAATCCTACTAAGAACATGACTATACATCCAACTAACTGTCCACCAAAACTTGTTGGAGGAATATCACCAGATGCTGGATAGCCTGATGCAAATAATCCCATTGCAATCACACCCCATATACCGGCAACTCCATGAACAGATATAGCTCCTACTGGATCATCAATCTTGAAAACACTGTGTAACCAATTATTCGCAGGAATAATTATAACACCACCAACAAAACCGAGAACAAAGGCTAATCCTGGATACCAAACATCAAGCCCAGACGCACAGGAGAATATACCTGCAAGACCACCTGACATCATCCAGAATGGGTTACCTTTACTCATCCAGAATGCACCAATCATTCCTCCACCTAGACCCATGAGGGTATTGAAAGCGAAAGATGATAATGTTGCTGGAGCACCGTAAATGTTTATCCATCCACCAAACTCTGCACCTGCCCAGATTAAACAACCACCGAGGAATCCGAAGAAACCAACAATAATCATTAAAAGACCAATAAATGAGAAACGAAGATCATGACCCTCAATCTCATTCGCAGAACCGTCAGCATTGTATTTACCAACTCTAGGTCCTAAGTTTAAGACAACTCCGAAAGCAAACCAACCTGCTACCATGTGAACAACACCAGCTGCTCCAACATCATGATATCCGAATTGTGTTACTAACCAACCATCAGGATGCCAGCCCCATGAAGCGGCTAAGATCCATGCTACAGACCCTAATACAACAGCCAAGAAAGTAAATGAGCTAATTCTTATTCTCTCAAGAACAGATCCTGAAAAAATAGAAGCTGTAGTACAAGCAAATAATGTAAATGCCGCCCAGAAAACACCTGTGGCTTGGTCACTTAACATTGGCCCCATAGATACATTCCATGGAGTACCATAACCGTCAAGTGCTATTGGAGTAAATCCCTCTGGAAATGCAAGATAAATATACCAACCAAATAACCAGAAGGTTGGTATCATAAACGCGAACGCTAAAAGGTTTTTTGTAGCTGAAGAGACCGCGTTTTTAAAACGAGACGATCCTACTTCATACATCAAGAAACCTACGTGAATTGCAATCATTAACGCAGTACACCACCAATAGTAAGCTTCCATACTGACGTTCGCTTGCATCATCACGTACGATTCAAGTTCTTCAAGTGTCATTATATGACCTCCTTATTAATTATTACTTTTTATTTTTATAAAAATAAAAAAGAACAGAGAAAAAATCTTTTTACAACTTTTTAGAATCTTCTTTCCTGTACTTTTATGTATTTTACTTTTAATTGACTTAATTATAAAATCAAAAGAAGTTAATTAATGTTAAAAAAAGATTGAGTTCAATTGTTTTTTTAATGGTATGCACGATTTGCATATTCAGATAGAGGAGATATATAATGGCAACTAACCTTCACCAATTTGCAAAAAAAAATGGTGTTAAATATTTTTTTGTAAGCTTTGTAGATTTATTTGGAGTGCTCAGATCAAAGCTTGTACCTGCAACAGCTATAGATGAAATTCAATCTGAAGGTGCTGGATTTGCTGGTTTTGCAACATGGCTTGATATGTCTCCAGCTGACTCTGATATGTTTGGTATGCCTGATGGTGATAGTGTTATCCAGCTTCCTTGGAATAAAGAAATAGCTTGGGTTGCCTCTGATTTGCATATGGATGGTAAACCAGTAGAAGCTTCACCCAGAATAGCCTTAAAAAGACAAATAGAAAAAGCAGCTAAAAAAAATCTTTATATGAAGTCAGGTGTTGAGTGTGAATTTTTTCTAGTTAATGAAGACGGGACATCTTTATCAGATCAAAGGGATATGCAAGCAAAACCATGCTATGACTCCTCTGCATTAATGAGAAGATATGATGTTATTACTGAAATATGTGACTCAATGATCTCACTTGGATGGAAACCTTACCAAAACGATCATGAAGATGCGAATGGGCAATTTGAAATGAACTGGGATTTCTCGGATTGTTTAGTAACAGCAGATAGACATGCTTTTTTTAAATTCATGGTGAAATCTATTGCAGAAAAACATTCACTAAGGGCAACTTTCATGCCCAAACCTTTTACAAATTTAACAGGTAATGGATGTCATTGTCATATTTCTATTTGGGATAAATCTGGCAAAAAAAATATGTTTTTAGATAAAAAAGATGAATTAGGTTTATCCAAAACTGGTTACAATTTCTTAGGTGGAATAATGGAAAGTGCGGACAAAATGGCTGCTGTTTTTAACCCAACTGTAAACTCCTATAAAAGAATTAACGGTAGTGTAACAACATCAGGTGCAACATGGTCGCCAAGCTCGATTACTTGGGCAGGTAACAACAGGACACACATGGTAAGAGTTCCTGGAGCAGGAAGATTTGAATTAAGATTAATGGATGGAGCTACAAATCCTTATTTACTTCAAGCAGGTATTTTACTTTTAGGTTTGGACGGTTTAAATAATAAAAGAAACCCTGGAAAACGATTAGATATTAATATGTACACAGAGGGTCATAAGGCTGGGAAAGTAAAAAAATTGCCATTAAATCTTCTTGATGCAATACGTGATTTTGATAAATCAAAAATCATTAGAGCAGGTTTTGGTGATGATTTAGTCAATAGCTATGTAAAATTAAAAAATCAAGATTGGGGTACTTTTAATAAACACCTTTCTAGTTGGGAAAGAGAAACAACTCTAGATTGTTAAATTATTAATGACACCTGAAGTTTTACAAGAAAAGTTTCTTGATTGGCAATGTCAATCTAGAATTCAGGCATTTAGAACACAAAATGGTAGACCAAACTCATCTATGGCACCAATATTGCTTGATAAGAAAGGAAATGAACTTCTAAGAATTATTGTTGTAATTTCAGAAAATGATCCTGTAAACACGACAAAACTGTTTGAACACACATTTAAACGAACTTACGATCCAGCTGATCGATTTGATAAAATGAATAAATTTTTATCTTCTGAATATTTTATGGATAAAGATAAATTTTCAGACTCTTTATTTGCTACTTTTCCAAAAGATTCAAGCATCTCAAAAAAAGTAGTTAAAGATGGCTCATGTATTTTAGATTTTATTCACCTTTCTACAAATTATAGATTGTCATGTTCTCCTTTTATTCTCGATAAAAATGAGGAACATTGGGAAAATATTTTTTGGCATAATAAAAATTTTAATCCTGGTTTGGGGAATGACATAGATGTTATAAAGTTTATTCCAAATTGGAAAAAATCTAAATTAATAAGAATTAAAGATTAAAATATTTGAAAGGATAAGGGAGCAAAGGCTCCCTTATTTATAAAATTTTACTCAACTAACTTAAAGTTCTCACCCTTAGCGTATGTTCTTTTTAACTGTACCAAGGGATGATTAGGTGACATTTGAAACTTAATTAAAAGTTCTCTTGCTAACATATCTCTATCTTGTTGGTTTTTTGGAAGTTTAATCTTCTTTGGCAAAGTGATCCAAGCGTTTGCATTTCTGTCAAACACAGCAGGGGTATCACCTTCAAAACCCATATGGATGTCCTCTAACCAATTTAAATCATCCCAACCCATAATTTCGATATATTGTTTAAGAAATGGTGTTAAGTGCTTGTAATCAGGAATTAAGTTAACATCATAACGATAGCCAATATGCTGGCCAATCATTTTTTCTCTTGATGTTTTAATTTCCTTGTCTTTTAATTTAGCTCCGCCGACAACTTGATAACCTTTTGACTTATTAGGTTTTTTTGATTTTGCAGAAGTTGATTTCTTTTTTGTAACTTTCTTTTTAACCATAATACTCTCCTAAATTGAGTGGTAGTTATCTACACCTACTGTTAAATCTGTACCAGCTAATGGTACTTTAGCCATTGCTGATGACTCCATTGTCAATGCAGCTAGATCTTCTGGCTCAAGTGAGTGAATGTTTGTCTTACCACATGCTCTTGCTAACATTTGGCACTCAAGAGTCATAGTGCTAAGCAAATTATAAACTCTTTCTGCTGCCTCTGTTGGGTCTAATCTACTTCTAAGAACAGGATCCTGTGTGGCCACACCAACTGGACATCTACCAGTATGACAGTGATAGCAGTAACCTGCCTCCACTCCCATTTCTTTTTCATAATCAGCTTCTGGAATATCTTTGTTACAGTTCAGTGCTACTAATCCAGCTGTACCGATAGCAATAGCATCTGCCCCAAGAGCTAAGGCTTTAGCCATATCAGCTCCATCTCTAATACCTCCAGCAAATACCAATGATATTTCACCAGTTTTGCCAACATCGTCCAAAGCTCTTCTTGCTTCTCTAATTGCCCCAATACCAGGAATACCAGTATTAGCTGCTGCGATGTGTGGACCAGCTGCTGTTGAACCTTCCATAGAGTCTAAAAATATAGAGTCAGGGTCACATTTTGCTGCCATTCTGACATCGTCATAAACTCTTGATGCGCCTAATTTCAATTGAATTGGCACTTGATTGTCAGTTAATTCTCTTAATTCTTGAACCTTAAGAGCTAAATCGTCAGGTCCCATCCAGTCTGGGTGTCTAGCAGGAGATCTTTGATCAATACCAGCAGGTAACGATCTCATCTCAGCTACTTGGTCAGTAACTTTCTGGCCCATTAAGTGACCACCCATCCCAACTTTTTGACCTTGGCCAATGAAAACCTCAATAGCGTCAGCTAATTGAGCATGGTGTGGGTTGAAGCCATACCTGGATTGAATACATTGATAATACCATTTGTGAGAGTACCTTCTCTCATCAGGTATCATACCCCCTTCTCCAGAGCAAGTTGCACTTCCAGCCATTGATGAACCTCTAGCTAAAGCAGTTTTTGCTTCATAAGAAAGAGCACCAAAACTCATACTTGTTATGTAAACAGGAATATCAAGTTTGATAGGATTTTTTGCTCTAGGACCTATTATTGTTTCTGTTAGACACTTCTCTCTGTAACCTTCAATAACAAATCTTGTTAATGTGCCCGGTAAAAAAACTAAATCATCCCAGTGAGGAATTTTTTTCATTAACGCCATACCACGCATACGATAACGACCAAGTTGTGATTTGATATGAATGTCGTCCATTACCTCGGGGGTAAAAATTGAGTTTTGTCCTAATAATTGTGTATTACGTTTTGCCATTAGCCTAATATTCCTTTCTTTTCTGCTGGCTCTAGATTGTCATAATTCCAGAGCATTCTTCCTGCAACGTATTTCTTAAATTTTGAAGCTGGGACCTTGCAATCAATCTCAGCATTTTTAATTTTTTGTTCTAGCCATCTAACCTCGTGTTCATTCATTTCACCAGGTACGCAGTCTGTTCCAAGCGAATGAGGCTCTCCTCCTACAAAAATGATTCCATCATACATTGAGTCACCCATGTTTGCGTTTACATCACCACAAACTATAATTCTTCCTCTTTGCATCATAAATCCAGTGTAAGCTCCAGCATTTCCGCCAATAAGAATAGTGCCACCTTTCATATCAATTCCAGTTCTTGCACCTGCATCGCCTTTAACAATAAGGTCACCGCCTCTAAGAGCAGCTCCAAAACAAGATCCTGCATTGTTTTCAACAACAACTTTTCCTGACATCATATTTTCAGCACATGACCAACCAACTCTTCCATTAACTCTCACTGTTGGTCCATCGATACAACCGATACCAAAATAACCTAAGCTACCCTCAAAGATTAAGTTTAACTTATTTAGAATTCCCACACCAAGTGAATGTTTTGCACCAGGGTTTTTAATAACTATAGACCCATATCCCTTTCGAATTGCATCTCTAATTTTTTGATTCAATTCATGAGCATCAATGCCTTCACAATCAATGGAGGTTCTTTTATTAAAATCAACTTCGTGATTACCGTAGTAGGTATAATTTTCTTCTTCTGTTACTTCAAAATATAATTTTTGCGATCTACCTGATAAATTTTCATCATCAAAAGCAGTAGTTCTTTTTGTTATGCCTGCCATACTTTTACCTCCGCTTCATAAGGGTCATATGTTTTAATTTCGTGAGGAAATATATTCCTAATTGCAACTTCCTCTGATGCACATGCTACGATGTCTTTACTTTCGTAGATTACCATTGGCTTAGCGGCCATATGGTCTTTTGCCATTCCCAACTGATCCTTTGTTGCAACAACATATGTAAAAACTCCATCGAGTTCATCCAAGCTATCATGCATAGCTTTTTCTAGTTCAATGCCGTTAGCCATCTTATCAGCTATATAGACAGCAATTATTTCTGAGTCACAATTTGAATTAAACCTGTAACCTTTTCTTTCAAGTACTCTTCGATTGCCCCAATAATTAGTCAATTGACCATTATGAACAACTGACACATCCTCAAAAGGGAAAGCCCAATAAGGGTGTGCGGATTTAATGTCTACATCAGACTCGGTAGCCATCCTTGTATGGCCAATACCGTGGGTACCCATAAATTTATCAAGGCCATATTGATTGGATACAGTATTTGCATCGCCTAAGTCTTTAATGAGCTCGAGACCCTTACCAATTGATAAAATTTCAGTTTTTTCGACTGTTTCTATCTCAGTAGCCAAATCTGTGAGGTCACCTTTAAAATCAAATATATATCTGAAAGCGTATGGGGTGCTGGAGCTTTCTTTTGTTACTTTAGCACCATGTTTTTTTAAAATAGAGTCGACAGCATTTTTTCTATTTTTTAAATCAGCAGGTGAGTCGACAGTTGCATTTACCTTTTCAGCCTCGTTTTCAGATATTTTAAATCTCATTACAAAGCCTTTTTTTAAAGGTGTTCCATACATAGCATATCCTGTTGAGTCAGGTCCCCTATGTTTAAGACCTTGTAACATAAGGCCCATTTGTTCACCGACGTTGACTGTCTTCTTTTTATTTATAACTCCAGCTATTCCACACATACTTTTCTCCTATCTTATCTTATGGTAAGCAATCTAGGTATTTATCGAGATCCCATTGAGTCGGAGTTGCTAAAAATTCTTCCCACTCATCTCTTTTATACTCCATAAACACTTTCATCATGTCACCTGGTAGAGCATCTTGTATTACCTTGTCGGTTTCTAATCGATCTAATGCCTCACCAAGAGTCATTGGTAATTTTTCAACTTGCTTACCAGCTTTCATTTGTTCATACATATTTTGTTGTTCAGGTTTACCTGGATCCATTTTCTTTGAAATACCATGGTCGAATGCTTTCAACAGACCGCTTCCCATTAAGTATGGGTTGTGTGCTGAGTCGACTGATCGATATTCAAATCTACCAGGGGCAGATACCCTTAAACCACAGGTTCTGTTTTGATATCCCCAGTCCGCATAAACTGGAGCCCAAAAACCTGTATCCCAAAGTCTTCTATATGAATTCACAGTTGAGGAACCCAAGGCTGTTAAAGCAGGAAGGTGTTCCATAACACCGCCGATTGCTTGAAGGCCTATTTTTCCAGGAATTCTTCTATCTTTCCCGTCTGGCATAAAGACATTTGTACCTCCCCTACGGTGATGAAATACATTTTCCATACCTGGGATAGTCTTGTTACCACATGGTATTAATTCATCTTTTCCGCCCTTCCAGAGTGAAATATTTGTGTGACAACCAGAAGCAGACACGCCAACAAATGGTTTACTCAGAAAACAAGCGATCAAATTAAATTCTCTTGCTACTTGAGCACAGATTTGTCTGTAAGTTGATAACCTGTCAGCGTTTCTAACAACATCATCGTAGTTGAAATTTAGTTCTAATTGTCCAGGCGCGTCCTCATGGTCACCTTGGATAATGTCCAAACCCATTGCACGTGAATACTCAATTACTTTCATGTAAACAGGTCTTAATGATTCAAATTGATCAATGTGATAGCAGTAGGGTTTAGAGAAACCTGAACCAGTCGGTGAACCATCTTCGTTTTTTGTTAACCACATCATTTCAGGTTCTGTCCCTGCTCGTAATTCTAGTTTGTGTTTCTTTTTAAATTCTTCGTGGGCTCTTTTTAAGTTACCTCTGCAATCAGATGTAAGATATCCACCAGGATCTTTTTCTTCTTCCCTGTTTCTAAAACAAGTACAAAAAACTCTGGCAATTCTTTTATCCCAAGGAATTTGAACAAATGTTTCTGGATCAGGTATACCCACTAATTCGTGGGCCTCTGGTCCATAACCTATGTAATCACCATGTCTATTTGTAAATAGATTAGCAGTAGCTCCATAAACTAATTGGAAACCTTTATTAGCTACACTCTCCCAATGATCTGCAGGAACACCTTTACCTACAATTCGACCTGTAACAGAAATAAATTGATAATAAATGTACTCAATTCCTAATTTATCAATTTTTTTTCTAACTTGTTTTATATAGTCTTGTCTCTTTTTATCCTTAACGTACGTTTCTAGCGCTGTCATTTTATTCCTCCTCCTTTTACATCAACTCCAAGGGAACGGGCTCTTTGAAACCGGATGTAACTTCCCTTCTTCATAACGAGAAAATCTAAAAGGTTCTAGAATTTCAGATTTCTCACCAAGTAACTCATTAGATACAAGATCTCCTAACCCAGCCATTTTGTATCCATGGTTAGCATCAGCTATAATATATACGTTTTCTCTGTATTGGTCGAATACAGGAAAACGATCTGGAGTAACACAGCCAATACCGCCAGCTTTTTGCTTCTTGTATTTAGCGTGACATCCATCAAATTGCTTTTGGCAAAAAGCCAAAGCTGAGGTCCACTTATCCTCAAAAGAAGCCCTTGGTTGAAACTCATCTGAGTCATGACCATAAGGGTCAAGACTTATATCGTTTACAGGTTTATTTATGTCATATGGAGAGGAGCCGCCTTGTATACCATCTCTGTAGACATCGGGCTTATAGTAAAAACCCCACATAACATTTTCATGTATAACATCTCCTGTTTTATTTGAGACAAGTGTAGCTTCTGTATCAACATGAATAACTGGGTACTCTGTTCCGTTTGCTGTTTTATAACTTCTTGGATCAACTTCCAACTCACCCTCTTCAAGCGCCATGTATGACCACATAGGTATATCATCAGTAAATGAACCATCAGGTTTTTTTATTTTTACGGTGTTAGGTAATTCTAAAATTTCCCAGAATTTTCTTACCCATGGACCAGCCGCAACAACTAATTGAGTGCATTCAATTTTACCCTCTGATGTTTCTACAGCCGAAACTGCGCCACTACCATTAGAAGAAATTAAATTGTTAACAGTCACACCTTCTAAAACTTTTGCACCAGCCGATACTGCTAACTTATGGAAGCCCTCTATGGCTCCTCTATTAGCTCCATATCCTGTTTTCTTTTCGTGTAAAACTGAAGTGATGCCTTGAGCTTGCCAATCTGGCAACATGTCTTTCATATACTTATCACAATCTGATGCTCCCTCAATAAACTCAGAGTCAAATCCTATTTCTTTTTGCTGCTCATAAACTTCAGACATTCCCTCTTGCATAAGCTCGGAGTTGATCTGCATGTAGCCAACTGGCTTGTAAGTTAAAGCCTCAGCATTCTCATTCCAAACATTTACAGAATGAGCCATTAGTCTTCTCATTGCAGGCTGGTAGTAATTGTTCCTTACAATTCCACATGCAACACCACTAGCTCCATTTGCAACTTTAGATTTTTCCAAAACAACTACAGAATTTTCTTTGAGTTGGCCTTTGCTGGATAATTTTTTACAAAGATGCCATGCGGTGCTCAGACCGTGAATTCCAGCACCGATTATTAAATAGTCACATTTAGTAGGTAAGCTCATTATTTTAGTAACCTCCAAGCAATTATATTTTGTCTGCGAGGTATGAAAAAAACACATTTTGTTTCATATTATGAAACAAAATTTTTACAAAAATCTATTATTTATCAACAATAATCGTCAATTGGCAACAATTAGTCGAGAAATTTTAATAGAGGCAGATTGAAGGAGATCAACATAATCCATCATAGTTTTTGGGTTTAAGATATTTTTACTTCCTGATAAAGCGATTCCTGCAAATGATCTTTTATCTTTGTCTAAAATAGCAACTCCTATTCCATAAGAGTTTTCAAAAGCTTCTCCATGATTAAGCGCATAACCGTTAGTTCTAATTTTGCCAAGTTGTCTTTTTAAATCATTTAAATTTGTAATTGTATTGTTTGTGTGAGGATAAAAATTATAGCTTCGATAAATTGTTGCAATTTCATTTTCAGGTCTGTACGCAAGCATGACTTTTCCTAAAGCACAGCAATGAGCGTCAAGTCTCATTCTAAAAGTTCTGATAGTTGCATCATCATTGTTGTCAGAAATTTTATCGGAATGAACTATTTGAGAGCCTTCAAGCATTGCCAAATATGTAATTAAATTCGTTTTACTAGAGACCTCTTTTAAAATTTCTTTAGAAGTCTCAGAAATTGACTGAAGATAATCTGAGGTTTCTCCAAATTGAAAAGCTTTATGTCCCATAGTGTATGTATTCGATCCAGTATTTTTATGGATATAACCAAGTTGAGATAAAACAGACAATAGTCTAAATGTAGTTGTTCTAGATAAAATTGCTTTTCTAGAAATATTTGATGCCTTCAACGGGAAAATTGATTTTGATAAAATTTCAAGAATTTTAAAAGATTTTTCCAGAGACTTATTTATATATTTTAAATCTTGTTGCAAAACTGTCCTCCAACAAATGTTCCATAGTGTGAAACATTATAGTAGAGTATAAGTTATTAGCAACTAATGATTAAATCTTACCAGGCACCCAACCCGTTCCCGCTAAAGGAACCCTTGCCATTGCAGCGGCTTCAACTGTTAATGCACATAGGTCCTCAGGTTCAAGATTATGTAAATCGTTTTTACCGCATGCCCTGGCTATAGTTTGGGCTTCAAGAGTCATAACCTTGAGATAATTAGATAATCTTTTTCCACCTTTTACTGGATCTAACCTTTTCATTAATTTTGGGTCTTGTGTATTTATACCAGATGGGTCTTTACCTTCATGCCAATCATCGAAAGCACCAGCTGTTGTTCCAAGTTTTTTGTAATCGCTCTCCCACTTTGGATCATTATCACCAAGTGCGATTAATGCTGATGAACCAATGGAAACAGCATCAGCACCCAATGCCATTGCTTTTGCAACATCCGCACCATTTCTAATTCCACCTGAAATAATTAACTGAACCTTCCTTTGCATATCTAAGTCTAATAAAGCATCTACTGCTGGCCTGATACACGCCAATGTTGGCTGACCTACATTTTCGATAAATACCTCCTGTGTAGCTGCAGTACCTCCTTGCATACCATCAAGCACCACCACATCAGCACCTGCTTTTACTGCAAGAGCAGTATCGTAGTAAGGCCTAGATCCTGCAATTTTTACAAATATGGGAACTTTCCAACCTGTTATTTCCCTGAGCTCTAAAATCTTAATTTCCAAATCATCTGGTCCAGTCCAATCTGGATGTCTACATGCTGATCTCTGATCAATTCCTTTTGGTAATGTTCTCATCTCGGCAACACGATCACTTATCTTTTGACCGAGTAACATACCTCCACCGCCAGGTTTAGCACCTTGACCTATCACAACTTCAATAGCATCTGCTTTTCTTAAATCCTCTGGATTCATTCCATACCTTGAGGGAAGTAATTGGTAAACCAAATGCTTTGATTGTCCTCTCTCCTCAGGGGTCATGCCTCCATCGCCTGTTGTCGTTGAAGTCCCGGCAATACTAGCTCCTCTTCCAAGAGCTTCTTTCGCAGGTCCTGAGAGAGCTCCAAAGCTCATTCCAGCAATTGTTATTGGAATATCTAATTCAAGCGGTTTTTTTGCAAATCTTGTTCCAAGAGTGACGTTAGTACTACACTTTTCTCTGTAGCCCTCTAAAGGGTATCTTGACATTGATGCGCCTAAAAAAAGAAGATCGTCAAAATGAGGTAATCTTTTTTTTGAACCACCGCCTCTAATGTCATAAATACCTGTTTCTGCAGCTCTTCGAATTTCAGAGTTTGTATAGTCATCAAATGTCCAAGATTTTCTTGGTGTAGTTTTAAATTTTTCTGCCATTAGTACTCCGATACATTATCTATATTAAAATTATAGAGTTTTCTTGCTGAACCATACATTTTGAAGTTTTTAATCTCACTTTCATTTATACTTGCTTTTTTTAAAAGAGATCTCAAAATATTTTGATCTTTTTTATTCATTTTTTTCTCTTCGCAGTCAGCACCGAGTGATTTCACCTTACCCTTAATAAAAATATTTGCTTCATAGATACTGTCTCCCAGAGCGTCTCCAGCATCTCCACATATAACCAAATTTCCAGATTGAGCCATAAATGCAGACATATGGCCTACCGATCCTTTAACTATGATATCTATTCCTTTCATTGAAATCCCACAACGTGAACTAGTATCACCATCAATGATCAAAGTTCCACCATGTGCTGTAGCACCGGCTGATTGGGATGCATTGCCCTTAACATGAACAGTTCCAGACATCATATTTTCTGCAACACCTGTGCCCACATTTCCATTTACAATGATATTTGCATTCATGTTCATACCAGCACAATAGTATCCTGTGTGACCATCAATAGTGACTTCAATCTCGTCTTTTAATCCAGCACAAATAGCGTGATTTCCATCTGGATTTGAAACTTTAAAAATCTTTTTGTTTGATTTTCTATCTATACTCTGAAGAGTTTCATTAACTTTCCTCAATGACTCTTTTTTTAAATTTAAATTCATTATTTGCCCCAGCTATATACTTTTCCGGGCTCTGGTTCAAAAATTTTTGCTGAATTTACATTTGGTAAATGTGCCATTGCTTGAAACTCTGAGGCAATAGCAACATAATCCTTTGTTTCTGCAACAACTGCGGGCTTACAAGCAATCTCATCTCTAACAATTGCCATGCCATTTTTGGTTCCAGAAATAAATGTGTAAAAACCATCGAGGTCCTTCAGTCCATCCAAAAGTGTTTCTTTGAGTGATTTTTTGTCAGATAATCCGTTTGAAATATAACCTGCAGCGACTTCCGTATCATTCATGGACTTTATTTCAATCCCTTTTTTCTGAAGCGATCTTCTTAAATTGTTATGATTTGACAAGGATCCGTTATGTACAAGACATTCATCCTCACCTGTGGAATATGGATGAGAGCCATCTGTCGTGATTGCACTTTCTGTTGCCATCCTTGTATGCCCAATAGCATGTGAGCCAGAAAACTTCTCTAGTGAAAAATTTTTAACAACATCCTTCGGATTTCCCACTTGTTTAAATATTTCTATGCAACTACCATATCCAACTAAACTTAATTCATCATGATTTTTTAAAATTTCTATAAACTTTTTAGGCTTCATTGCTGTTTCAATTATTAAATGATCTGAAATAGATTTTACTTTGATATCTTTTACTTGCTTTGATAGTTTTTTTGAAATTTCTTTAACTTGATCAGTATTAGAGCAGACTGAATATTTATATTTCTTTTTTTTCTCAGATGAGTATATTGCGAAACCTGCACTATCAGGACCACGCGTAGCCATACTATTCATCATTCCAGTAAGAAATTTACCTAATTGTGAATTATATTTTTTATTTTTTAAATATATTCCAACTATACCGCACATTAATATTAAATACCCTCATACCCATACTCTAATGACGAGTCAGTAATGCTATGGTAAAAAGAACCACCAAAGCTTCTTAATGCATAAAGGTTAAAACAAAACGGTTGGTCGTCTAAATAGTCGATCAGTATGTTAATTCCGTTATATGTAGTGTTCGCGCAATTATTTGGTTTAAACATATTTTCATTAAAATTTATTGGAGAACCTTTTTTTAAAACATTTTTTGCATTTACGCCTGATATTTGTAATACAGCTCTTGATTGTGAAATATCTGTAATGGCAAAATCCTCATCTCTGATCGATTTGTAAATTTCGTCTTTCAAGTCAATTTTTTTTGAGATAATTAACCAGGTATCAGGACCGGTCCACAATACTCTTGTCTCTTGATTGTGAGAAACTTTTAAACTTTCTGTCGGTAAATTAAGTTGATTTATAGTAACTTTTTCAATCTCAATTGAGCTTTTCTTAAATTTAGCAATTTGGATAATACTAAGATCTTTTATTTCCGATATTTTTAATAGGTTTTCTTTATTCTCATGGTCGCCAAACAAGCCGAGCTTATGATCAAAATGAAGTGGTGATAGATTTTGTGCTTGTTCCATTATGATCTCACCCTTGAGCCTTCGGGATCAACATAGTGTGAGGATACTACCTCAACAGGAATTGAAATATCTTTTAAAGGAGAGACAGCATATAGATTTTTACCAATTTTATTTTTACCATCTTTTATAATGGCTATGGAAAAAGGATTATTATATTCAACACTCCAACAAGAAGATGAAACATGTCCAAGTTTAGGTATTGGGGCAACAGCACTATTATCTTCTATAATATGTGAACCCTCTGGGATCTTTGTTTTTTTGTCTAGTGGAACAAGTCCAACAATAGTTTGTCTATCCGACTCAGTGAATGCATCTTTAGATAAAGATCTTTTACCTATAAAATCTTTTTTCTGACTCACCATACTATTCAGTCCAACATCAAAAGGAATAGTGCGTCCGTCTAATTCTGCTCCTGCGACATGACCCATTTCTATTCTTAAGGTTGATAGAGCCTCTGTTCCGTATGGTTGAATATCAAATGACTGTCCTACTTCCATGATCTTCTTCCACGTATAAAGACCATAGTTTGACTCGACATTTACCTCATAAGCTAGTTCACCAGAAAAAGAAATTCTATAAATTCTAGCTTTGATACCGTCTATTGAAGAGTCAACAAGACCCATGAATGGTAAACCCTCATTTGACATATCTACATCAGGAAATAATTTTGATAAAAGATCTCTAGATTTTGGACCTGCCACTGCTATACCAGACCACTGTTCAGTAGTTGATAAGACATTTACATCTAAATCTGGCCATACAACTTGTAAATAATACTCTAAGTGCGATAAAACATTTGCAGCTTGGGCAGTAGTGGTAGTCATATGAAAATGATTTTCAGATAATCGAGATGTTGTTCCATCATCAAAAACCATGCCATCTTCCCTTAGCATTACTCCATATCTAGCTTTTCCAACAGGTAATTTCAGCCATGCATTTGTATAAACTCTATTTAAGAATTCTGGTGCATCCGGACCTTTAATATCAATCTTACCAAGTGTCGTAACATCACAAATTCCAACGTTTTTTCTTACATTTGCAGCTTCCCTATTAACAGCACTGTTCATATCCTCAGAACCCCTTGGGTAGTATCTGGGTCTTTGCCATAAACCTGCTGCTACAAAAACAGCATTATTTTCCTCATGCCATGTATGAATGGGAGATTTTCTTGTTGGTAAATAGTGATTACCAACTTCTCTACCCACGATAGCTCCAATTGTTACAGGGGTGTATGGTGGTCTAAATGTTGTATGACCAACTTCTGGAACAATCTTTTTTTCTATTTTAGATACATATTGCAAACCATTTAAATTACTTGTCTTGCCTTGATCGCCAGCCATCCCAAGAGTTGTATATCTTTTGACGTGCTCAATTGATCTGAAGCCTTCTCTAATTGCTAGCTCTACATCAGAAACTGCAACGTCATTTTGAAAGTCGATAAAGCGTTTTGGTTTTTTTCCAGATGGTAAAGGCATACACCAGAGCTTTTCATGTTTTTCATAGCTAGGTTCATTTGAGTTGGGACTATTTGTAGGATTATTTTGATCTGTGAATTTGTTTGATAAATCAAAGCCCACTTGAAAACCTTCAGCTAGAGATTGATTTAAGGTGAAAGAACCATTAGCTGCTCCAATTGCTGTTTCTTTTTGTCTTTTTTTATCCGGCACGAACGCATCAATATCGTCGTTAAACTTTAATTTATTTCCAGCTTGGGAAGATAAATGAACCGTTGGTGTCCAGCCTCCTGACATACAAATGCAATCACACTCTACTGTTTCTTCTGAAATAAAAGACTCTTTTGAAGAGTCAAGCTTGCCGATGATAGCAGAATTTATCTTCAAATGTCCTTTAGTGTCTGCGATCCCTGAATTAAATTTAATAGAAATACCCTTTTGCTGAACTTCTTTGACTAATTCACCATTTGAGCTGTCTCGAGTGTCTACAATGATTGGTTCAATATCATTTTTAATAAACTCAAGGGCAGTAGAATATGCTGTATCATTATTGGTAAATATAATTGGTTTCTTACCAACTAATGTTTCATAAACCTTCATATACTCTTTTGCTGCTGAGGCTAATACAATTCCTGGTCTATCATTGTTTCCAAAAGATATTGGTCTTTCAATAGAACCAGTTGAAACTATTACTTCTCCAGCTCTAATATAATGTAGTCTTTGTCTGGGAGTGTATTTTGAGGGATTTTCAATATGATCGCTAACTCTTTCAATCATTACGGTCATATTGTGATCATAGTATCCGAAGACTTGTGACCTTTTTTTTAATATTACATTTGGCATACTTTTTAATTGGGAAATGGTATCACTAGCCCACTCTTTTCCTGACATGTTACCAATCGTAACTTCGTCAGTTAAAAGAGAGCCACCAAAATTAGGCTTGTCTTCTGCTAATATTACCCTAGCCCCATTTTTAGCAGCAGCCAGAGCACTTGCGAGGCCTGATGGGCCAGAGCCAACAACTAGTACATCGCAGTGTTCATAATTATGTTCGTACCTATCTGGGTCAGGTAGCAATGGTGCTTTACCCATACCAGCAGCTTTTCTTATAAATGGTTCATAGATTTTCATCCAAAAACTTTTTGGCCACATAAATGTTTTGTAATAGAAACCTGCAGGAAAAAAACGATTTAAGACATTATTGATTTCTCCAATATCAAATTGAACAGAAGGCCAACAATTTTGACTTTTAGCTTTTAATCCCTCAACTAACTCAACTTCGGTTGCAATGATATTAGGTTCAGATTTATTACCATCATGCAATTGTACCATTGCATTTGGTTCTTCAACACCAACTCCTAAAAAACCGCGAGGTCGATGATACTTAAAACTTCTTCCAACTAAATGAACACCATTTGCAATTAAAGCAGATGCAAGAGTGTCTCCTTCATAGCCATGATAAATAGTGCCGTTAAAAGTAAAATTAATTTTTTTATCCTTATTAATAAGTCCTGTTGAGTTGGTTGTTCTAAAACTGTTAGACATTAAAGTCCTCGTTCATTTTACAAGTATCAAAAATTTCATGTGTAGCGGTGTCTCTTGAGACTTTAAACCATTGTCTACATCCAGAAACATGATGCCATAGTTCTGAATGTTTTCCTCTTGGGTTATCTCTGTAGTAAACAAAATTATCCCAATCCTCGGTTGAAATTTCTTCTCCTAGTTGAGGTCTTTTTATAGTGGCGTCTCCGCCATAAGAAAATTCATTTTGTGAGCGCTTGCCACAGTATGGGCATTTTATTTCTAACATCTATTAACCGATCCAAGGTTTAGGGCCTACACCCTTTTCATCTATAATTTTTCCAGTATGGAATCTTTCAAGGTTAAAGTCTGAGTTGAGTTCATGTACTTGATCTTGTGCTATTGTATGCGCAAAAACAAAACCTGAGCTGGGAGTAGCTTTAAAGCCACCGTAACACCAACCGCAATTAAGATATACACCCTCAATATGAGTTTTATCGATTATTGGAGAACCATCCATGGACATATCCATAATACCTCCCCAAGTTCGAAGCATTTTGAGTCTACTAAAGTTTGGGAAGACAGCCAATCCACCTGTTAAAACATGCTGTATCATTGGCATATTTCCTCTTTGAGCATAGCTGTTGTAACCATCTAAATCACCACCCATAACCATTTCACCTTTGTCAGATTGACTACAATAAAAGTGACCTGCTCCGAATGTAACTACGTTATGAAGTAAAGGTTTAACTGGTTCTGAGACACAGGCTTGCAGAACATGTGCTTCAATTGGAAGTCTCATATTTAACATGTCTGCTAAAAGTGTAGTGCTTCCAGCAACACACAATCCAACTTTTTTAGTTTTAATATTTCCTCTTGATGTTTGAACGCCTTCTATTTTTCCGTTGTTAACATCAAAACCTGTCACTTCACAATTTTGAATTATATCGACACCCATAGAGTCTGCCTGTCTCGCGTATCCCCAAGCAACTGCATCATGTCTTGCAGTTCCTCCACGTGGTTGCATTAAACCACCATGAATAGGAAAACGACATGTTTCTGAAAAATCTGCAAATGGGATCATCTTTTTTAAATCATCCCTTCCAAGAAGAATTGCATCAATACCATTTAATCTCATAGAGTTACCTCTTCTAGCGTAAGCGTTCATTTGTGCATCAGAGTGAGCTAGGTTTATAATTCCTCTCGGTGAATACATAACGTTGTAATTTAATTCTTGGCTAAGTGTTTCCCAAAGCTTCATGCCAAACTCATAAAAATGAGCGTTTGAATCAAACATATAGTTAGATCTCAAGATGGTAGTGTTTCTTCCAACATTACCTCCACCAATCCAACCTTTTTCAAGTATGGCAACGTTTGTGATGCCATGTTCTTTTGCAAGATAATAAGCTGTTGCAAGACCATGACCACCGCCGCCTACAATTATGACATCGTATTCTTTTTTAGGCTCAGGGTCTTTCCAAGCTACCTCCCAATTTTCATGGTTGGTGAAAGCATTTTTTACTAAACTAAAAACTGAGTACTTTTGCATGATTCAATTAAACCTCTTCGAAAATATATATTCCTAATATAATGCTACAATAAACCTGTTCCATAATATGAAACAACATTTTTATTATCCCTGTATTTATTACAGATTATGACAAAAAATGGATTGGAAATTAAAATTTAATTATTAATATTAATTCAAATCGGAGGAGAATAATGACAAAAGTTGCACTAATTGGTACAGGTCCCTGTGGACTATCTTTTTTAAGATCTCTGCATCAAGCGCAAAGCAAAGGCGAAAATATTCCTGAGGTTGTAGCCTTTGAAAAACAAGAAAGTTGGGGTGGTCTTTGGAATTATACTTGGAGAACCGGATCTGATCAATATGGAGATCCAATTCACAATAGTATGTATAGATACCTCTGGTCGAATGGACCAAAAGAGTGTCTTGAATTTGCAGATTATTCTTTTGATGAGCATTTCAAAAAACCAATTCCCTCCTTCCCTCCAAGAGCCGTCCTACAAGATTACATTTTAGGTCGTGCAGAAAATTCAGATGTAAAAAAATACGTAAAGTTTAATACCACTGTTACCTCTGTTGCTGATAATGGTAATGGATTTGACATTACATACCGAAATAAAAAAGACGATCAAACTAAGACTGAAAGTTTTGATAAATTAGTTGTTGCGACTGGTCACTTCTCTGTTCCATACATTCCTGAATATGAGGGAATGAATAGCTTCCCAGGGAGAATAATGCACTCTCATGATTTCAGAGATGCTGAAGAGTTTAGGGATAAAAACGTTGTCGTTCTCGGAAGTAGTTACTCTGCTGAAGATGTAGCGTTACAGTGCCATAAATATGGAGCTAAAACTGTTACTATTGGTTATAGAAACAATCCAATGGGTTTCAATTGGCCTGAAGGCATGAAAGAAGTACATTACATGGATAAGATCGATGGAAACAAAGCAGTTTTTAAAGATGGCACTGTTCAAGAAATGGATGCCTTAATACTATGTACAGGTTACTTGCATCATTTTCCTTTTTTACCAGAAGATCTAAAATTAAAAACTCATAACAGGCTATATCCTCCAAACTTATACAAAGGAGTAGTATGGCAAAATAATCAAAATTTGTTTTATCTTGGTATGCAAGATCAGTTTCATACTTTTAATATGTTTGATGCCCAAGCTTGGTATGTTAGAGACATAATAATGAACAAAATAACTCTGCCTTCAGCTGATGAGTTAGCAAAGGATATTGATAACTGGGTTAAAAAGGAAGAGGCCCTAGAGGATGCCTATCAAATGATTGATTTTCAAACAGATTATTGTGTGGATTTATGTTCTGCTGTTGACTACCCAAAAATTGACTTTGAGTTAATTCGCAAACATTTTTATGATTGGGAACACCATAAGGAAGAAAATATCCTGACTTATAGAGATAAATCCTTTTCCTCGCCTGTCACTGGCACCACTGGTCCCTCACATCACACTACATGGTTGGATGCTATGGATGACTCTATGGCTACATATTTAGATACAAAATAAATATTATATGTCCAATAATACTCTTAATTTTATTGGATGGGTTTTATTTATTATTTCTGCCGTAGGCTTTATAATATCAAGTATTGGTAGTTTCTGGGCTATGTTTGGAAGTCTTTTTTTCTTTGTAGCTTGTTTTGTTTTTCTAATACCATTCTTTAGAAAAGAAAAAAATAAAGATTAAGGAATATTTTTGTCAATCCCCTTTGGGATTAATTTTTCTTTATCGTAAAATGGTAAATCAATTATTTCGCAGTCAGCTAAATTATCATTAACAGACTCGACTTTAATTTGAAATTCTTTCCACTCACCAGGATAGTCAAAACGTACATAACCTACATACTTTTCTAAGGTAGGAGACCAAGTTGATGCTGAAAGATATCCAATTTTTTGTTCATTTGATGATAAATAAACTTTTGCTCTTGGAATAATTTCTTTATCGGTAGTTATACCAAATAATCTCTTTCCAAATTTTGTTGATAAAAATTCTAAAGCTTTTTTTCCGATAAAATTTTCTTTCTCTAAATCAACTAGAGAGCCTAATCCAATTTCATAAGGATTCATTGAAGAGTCAAAATCTGTGTTGTTATCTAGGATGCCTGCTTCAATTCTTCTTATATCCATTGATTCTAGACCATCAAATGTCATACCCATCGGATATCCGATTTCACAAATAGTATCCCAAATTTTTTTATAATTAGTCTTATTTCCTAGAGTATAAATTTCGAAGCCTAATTCAGAAGTCCATCCTGTTCTAGAGACATATACATTTTGATCAGCTATTTTTGAATTGGCTGAATGATAGTATTTAAAATCATCGTTAATTTCTCCATTCGTTAGCTTTGAAATTATATCTTTAGAAATTGGACCTTGAATTTGTATCACTCGAGAATTAGGGTCAGTTATAGTAACTTCATAGTTTTTTTGATGAGCTTTTAACCAAGTTTCAAGGGGTCCATCTGGTTGGACATACCAAAATTTATTTTGCTCTAATCTAAAAAGTACACCATCTATAAATATTCCGCCATTTTCATAACAGGCAATTGCATATTTACCCCTTCCTACTTTCATATCTTTAATTTTTCGACAAAATATTTTATCAAGAAATTCCTCTGACTGTGGTCCCTCTATTTGAATAGGTTTTTCAGGTACGTCATACATGACTGCTTTTCTTCTCAAATTCCAATAACTATCTTTGATTTTATTTCCAACAGATATTGGAAAATAGCGATCAGCGTATACACCATAAGAATTATCTTCTTTATGATAAAATTCAAAAAAAGGTCCTTTATCAAACCTGTTATCACTAATTGGTAAAGTTGATGATTTATCTAAAAAAATTGAACTCATTTAAAAGATAAAAAAATTAGGATTTAACTCTTGATTTAGTTGGATCATAAAATGGGAAAGGAACAACCTTAGCCTTTATTCTTTTTTGTTGACCATCTAACTTACCTATTTCAACTTCAGTATTAAGCTCGCTGTATTTGACATTGATTTTGCAAAGAGCAATATTTTTATTTAGAACAGGGGATTTCATACCACTTGTTATAATGCCAACTTGTTCCCTTCCATTATTTGAAGGATGAACACAGTCTCCATGCCCGGTAGTTTCATTTCCCTCAATCTCAAGTCCAACTAGTTTTCTTTGAGGGTTTGCCTTTCTTTCAAGTAAAGCTTCTTTACCAATAAAGTTATCCTCTTTTGATTTAAGAGGAACTGTAAAACCAATTCCCGCCTCAAACGGATCAGTTTGATCATCGAATTCATAATTTGCGAAAACTAAACCAGCTTCAATTCTAACTAAATCCAAAGCGTCTAATCCCATAGGCACAATTCCAAACTCCTCTCCGGCTTTCATTACAGCATCCCAAACTTCAGCAGCTTTACTCGGATGACAGAATATTTCATAACCTAGTTCACCTGTATATCCAGTTCTAGAAACCATTAAAGGAATTCCATCTAAAGTATTTAACCTAGCTATAGAAAACCTAAACCACTCTAAATCAGTCAATGATGTTTGATGAGGAGGGGTCCAGATTATCTTTTTTAATATTTCTCTACTCTTTGGCCCTTGGACGGAAACATTATGTAAATTATCAGTAGAAGATTTAATCCATACCTTTAAGTTATGTTCCTTTGCTTTTTCTCTTAACCATTCACCGCAATACTCATCTCCACAAATCCACCTAAAATTATCATCCGTCATTTTGAATACTGTACCGTCATCAAGCATACCTCCATGCTCGTAGCACATCGCAGTGTAAACAACTTGGCCAACAGATAGTTTTCTGATGTTTCTGGTGCAAGTCATTTGTAAAAGTTCTTCAGCGTCTGGGCCTCGTACTTCAAACTTTCTTAGTGCTGATAGATCCATAATGATAGCCCGCTCTCTGCAAGCTTCATATTCTTGGTGCGCCCCGTGATTATTATAATTAGAAGCTAACCAGAAGCCTTTGTACTCAACAATATTTTCAGTAAGTTTTGATACTCTTGGGTGAAAACCAGTTTCTTTAGTTAATTTGGGATCAGAGTCTGCTTTCATTCTAAATGCCATTCCTTTACTAAAAGGTCTATTCGGTCTATAGACTCTAACAAAAATGTCAGTAGGATTCCATCCATTAGCTGCATCTACATCGTCTGGACAGGCAGAGGAGACACAAACTAAATTTTTCAGGGCTTTAAACATCACATAGTCTCCTGGTCTAGACCATGGTTCATCAAAAATTAAAGCATTATTTGCATCAATAGCTGTGTTGTAAAATAAATTTATAGCATTCCAACCTAGTCTTTTTCTCACAGTAAACTTATCTAATACATAATTGAAATTATCTGAGCAATTTGGATGACCAAAATAGCCAATATCATCATAAAATTTTGAAGTACATGCAGTACCGAACGTATCATGTCTTCCGACAGTGTCTCTGTAGACTTCAACCATGGGCATTTGATTTTCATCGTAATATTTAGAATGGAGACCTGGCATTGGAAAAGCACTACCCATTAAATATCTACTATTAGTTGTATCTATTGAGAGCTCTTGGCCTTTTTGAAGGCTCTCTGAGTCGAATGCCATAAAGTCAGAACATTGTCTTCCATAAACATCAATTATCTGAATAAAATCTCCTTCTTTGACCTCATAGGCCATTGCGGTATATCTTTTAACAAAAATTTCTTCAACAGGGTCCATTAAAGGGTCTGGTAATAAAAATTCCCCCTCTTCACGTTTTTTATTTCTTTGAACAATTACTCGTAGTTCGGATGCAGGAATATTTTCATGTGTAATTTCACTTTCGCCTGGTGCAGAAATTATACAAACAATGGAGTCGTTTGTTTTAAACTCCTCAATTGAACCTGAAAGTGAATTTTGAGAAAATACTAAAATCGATTGATTAATAGACTCTACCTCATATCCAAGTTTTTTTAATTTAGTACGTGCTATTTGAGCTGACTCCTCCTCGCTCGAAAGGATTTTTTTTGTTAATTGACCGTTGTGCTCGTTATTAAGGCCTAATGCTGATAGATTACACTCTCGCTTTGAATTAAAGCATACAATCTCGGCCTGTTGATGGCCTTCTAAATTAATTATTTTAAATTTGTCATCTGGTTCTAATTTTAATGTGAGAGAACCTCCACCAATTACCAAATAATTTTCTAAGTCGTCACCAAGAGCTGGTAATCCAGGTTCATAAGGTTGAGTAACTCTTGGGATGATCATTCTCTATGCTAATCCAAGAGCTTTTTTTCTTTCCTCGGCCCATTTTCTCACAATTACATCTACTGAAATAGCCATTAAAGAAACGAATAAACCTAGTGTTATAGCAACACCAGGACCGTCTTGAGCTCTTGATAATGCTCCAAAAATAAGTTGGCCTAAATCTTCAGTTCCAATTAACGCTCCTAAAATTACCATTTGAAGAGTGAAAACAACTGTTTGATTAACGCCAAGCATAATTGTCGGGAAAGCTAAGGGAATTTCAATATTTGTCCATCTTTGTATTCTTGAGACACCGGACATGGTGCCTGCTTCATGTAAGGAGAGTGGGACACTATTTAGACCCCAGACAGTATATCGAGTAGCAGGAACAGTAGCATAAACAATTGCAGCTATTAACACTGAGGTATCAGTAATATTGAACAAGAAGATAACAGGTATTAAATAAACAAAGGATGGAAATGTTTCAAAAAAATCACACACGGAGAGAATAATTTTTGACCCCCTCTCAGTCTGTGCAAATATTGATCCAACTATTATTCCATTGAGAGATGCCATAATTACAGCAAATGTTGCCATGTACATTGTAATTAAAGCTCTGTCCCAATATTTTGACATAGCAATAAATAACATCATGCCCCCAACTAATAAGCTTGTTCTAATTCCACCAATGATATAAGCGACACCCATAGTAAGAGTCAACGTGGCAACTACTGGCATACCTAGATAAGCTTTTTTCATAGGACCTAGAACTTCAGTTAGAAGAAACTTATTGAAAGAATTGAGAGAATAGAAAAAAGTTTCCCAAACCCAATCAACAGCAGCATCAATATAGTGAGCAAAAGTAAAACCTTTTTCAATAGGTATGACATATAAGTAATTAATTTTATCGAAGTAACCATTTGCTATAAAAGCAATGATTGAAAAAATTAAAATTGAGGTTCCAAAGATGATTAAGAGTTTATATCTTTGAAAAAAAGTTAAATTTTCAAAATAATCAACTTGTTTATTCGCCCATGCTTTTGTAAATCGATCAAGGATAACAGCAATTAAGACGATACAAAAACCTGCTTCAGCAGCTTTGCCAATTTTTAAACTATTTAAGGCAATTTTTAAATTTAGACCAAGTCCTTTTGCACCAACAAAAGACGCAATTACAACCATTGCTAGGCATTGCATAATAACTGTATTGACACCGTTTAAAATATCTCGTCTAGCTGTTGGTATTAATACTTTAAATAAAAGCTGAGTTTTTGTACAGCCGCTCATAAGTCCCGCTTCTACTACCTCAGGTGAAATTCGTTTTAATCCTAAAATGGTATTTCTTATCATTGGTGGGGTAGCAATTACTATAGTAGCTATCGAACCTGCATGATCGCCTAAACCAAATAAAGCAATAATAGGGACTAGATATGCAAATTGAGGCATAGTTTGCATTACATTTAGTACTGGTTGCAAAGCTGTCTCAACTTTTCTATCTAGGTATCCCCATATTCCAAAGGATAGACCTAGTACAAAACAAATTGGTGTTGTAATTAGAACAAAAGAGAGTGTTTGTATAGATGGTACCCAATTTCCAAAGATTGATACATATAAAGATCCTATCCCTCCAAGTAAAGCCAATCTGATACCGCCAAGTTGGAACCCAAGCAAAAAAGCACCGACTGTAGCTGCTGTCCATGGAAGTGCTGGCCATGTCATCCAATCATTATCTTTCAGCCAAGCATCACTAACAAAAACATCAATTATTTTGTCACCACCCAATAAAAGTTCTCTTACAAAAGTAATTAAAAATAATAAACCTTTAGATATAGATTTTGTGAATTCACGAAATGCTGCTTTTTCTTCATACATTTCAAATATGGGGTCCCATACTTTGAGAGGAAACCATTCATATAAAGCTGCATATATAATCTCATTTAACTTAATTGGTATGAAAGCTAATAAAGAGGGAAGTCTCCAAAAATAGTTACCCTCATTATGTGGAACTAAATTGTATAAAAGCAAAAATACAATTAATAAAATACCAAATTGAGCTGGTTTTGAAGATCTAATGATATTTAAATAATTTTTATCCACCGAATAAAACTTTTATAACTTTAGAAGGGTTTATAGAGCCAACTACTGAATTTTTATCATCAACAACTTTAATAATTTCTTTACTATTTAAAATTTTTTCTGCTACGGTTTCTATAATATCATCTTTTTTAACAGCTATTTCTCCGGAGGCATGTGGATCAGAGGAATCCATGATTGACTCTATCTTCAATACTTTTTCACGAGGGACATCCTCAGTAAATTTCCTAACATAGTCAGTAGCAGGATTTAAAACTATATTATCTGGTTTATCTAATTGTTCTATTATTCCATCTTTCATAATAGCTATTCTGTCAGCAAGCCTCAATGCTTCGTCAAAGTCATGAGTGACAAACATAATTGTTTTATTCAAAACAGACTGGAGTCTCAAAAACTCGTCTTGCATTTCTTTTCTAATTAGAGGATCAAGCGCGGAGAAAGGCTCATCTAAAAACCAAATATCAGGTTCAACTGCTAATGACCGAGCAATTCCAACTCTTTGTTGCTGTCCACCAGAGAGTTCTCTTGGAAAGTAATTTTCTCTACCCTTTAGGCCTACAAGCTCAACCATTTCAAGTGCTTTATAAATACTATTTTCAGTAGTGACTCCTTTTACTTGAAGCGGAAAAGCAATATTTTCTAAAACTGTTTTATGTGGAAGAAGAGCGAAATTTTGAAATACCATTCCCATCTTTTCTCTTCTTAGTTCGATTAATTGCTTATTATTCATTAAGCAAATATCCTCACCATCAATTAAAATTTTACCAGAAGTTGCGTCTGTTAATCTTGATATACACCTTAGTAATGTTGATTTTCCTGATCCGGAGAGACCCATAACTACAAGCATTTCTCCCTGGTTTACATCAAAAGAAGCATTGTTAACGCCAACTATGCACCCTGCTTCTTGAAATTTTTTGGCGTCTACATTCCCTCCACTTTCAGATAAAAGTGTCTTAGCGTTATTACCAAAAATTTTATAGACAGATGAACAGCTAATAGTTGGTGACATAAATTAATCTTTCCTAAAATAAAATTAATTCCCCCCTCAAAAGAGGGAGGAATTCAAATTGGAAATATTACTTCATAAATAGATCGATTTGATCTCTATTATTTGCAATATATGCAGTTGCAGCTTCAGCATGAGTCATGCCTTCGTTGTCAACGTAGTTTGCCATTTCACCAATGTTAGGTGCTGTAAATTCCATTTTTGTATAGAACTTATATGCAGATGTATGAGTGATTGGGAACTTAATGTGAGCAGCTTTTTTAAGCCAACCTTTTGGGGAACCACAACCAGTAGTCTCTAAAGAACCACCTTGTTCTAGTCTACATCCCTCGAAGTATGGAGGAAATTCAATGAAAGTAAAACCAGCTGCATCTGTAAAGTTTGGAGACCAGTTAAAGATAATTGTGCCTCTTCCCTCTTTTTTAGCTGCTTCTAATTCAGCCCATAATGCATCTGCAGTACCTGCAAATTTTACCATCCATAAATCATCTATACCAAGACCTTTAAGTCTGTTAGGCATAACTTCTGTGTGCCACTCATAAGGACCTTCTAACCATCTACCTTTACCTTCAGAGTCTGGTGTTGCAAAGTTTGCTGCACACTCTGGAGATTTAAGTGCTTCCCAGCTTGGAAGACCAGGACATAATCCATCTTCGATTACCCAGTTAGGAACACCCATTTCTTCAAAAGTAATAAGGTCGTGACTTCCAGCATCAATTAATCCACCTTTATCCATAGCTTCATAAAAAGGCAGAGCCATTGTTGACTCCCAAGTTTCGTGAGCAACGTGAAGTTCACCTACTCTGACAGCTTCATATCTTGTTGCTGACTCAGCAGGGACTAATTCAACATCATAACCAAGCTCTTCAAAAGCTTGTGCCATAACGTTAGCCATAACGATTTGGCTTGACCAGTTTAAAACTGGAATTCTAATCGGGTCTGCTGCTTTTGCTACAGTTGTAAAACCAGCAAACAGGACTAGAGCGTAAAATAATGAAATAAATTTTTTCATTTACTCCTCCTATATCTATTATAATAGTAGAAGTAATATAGGGCATAAGACAACAAGGTTGAAGCCTAAAAATCCATAATATGAAACAACTAGTCTTTAAAAAAAACCAAAAAATCAATAAAAAAATGATTTTTGTGAGTAAAGAAAATCTGTCGCATAATTACAGGCAAATCGATAAGTTTTCAGGTAATTCAAAGATTATAAGCGTAATTAAAGGTGATGGCTATGGGCACGGCCTTTTGGAATGTTGTAAAGTATTAAAAACAAATAAATGTAAAGATTTTTATGTTGCTAGGTTAGATGATGCTATCAAGCTGAGAGAAAATTTTAAAAATATAAATATTTTCCTTTTATCAGGTGTGATTTCAAACAATGATTTAAAAGAAATAAAAAAACATAAAATAATTCCTATTATTAATAATGTCGATCAATTATCTTTATTAAAAACTTCACAAAAACTTAAGTACGTTTTACATGTTGATACTGGAATGAATCGTCTTGGATTTCAGGCAAGTGAGCTTGAAAAATATTCAAATTTAATCGATAAAAAAAATATTATCTTTTTAATGTCTCACCTATCTTCTGCAGATGATTTAAAAAAAAATGAGTCAAGTAGACAATTAAATAAACTTATTGACCTAAATAAAAATTTTAATTTACCTTTAAGCATAGCTAATTCATCTGGAATTTTTTTAGGAAAGCAATATCATTTAAATTATGTAAGACCTGGAAAAAGTCTATACGGAATTAATCCTTTCTATAAAAAAAGATTTAACTTAAGACAGGTTATGAGTATTTACTCACCTATATTACAAGTTCAAAATGTCAGAAAAGGAAATTCAATTGGCTACAGCCAAACTTATAAACTTAAAAGAGACTTAAAAGTTGCAACAATAGATTTTGGTTACTCTGATGGATTTCTTAGAAGCGGAAGTAATAAAGCATCTGTTTATATAGATAAATTTCAATGTAGAATTTTAGGAAGAGTTTCAATGGACTTGATTACGATTGATGTGTCTAAAGTTCCCAATAACAAATTGTATTTAGGCAAACCTGTCGAAATAATTGGAAGTAATCAACGATATGAAAGAATTGCATACGAAACTGGGACTAATGAACACGAGATTTTAATTTCTTTAGGCAGGAACTTAAGAAAAGTATATATATAAGTCATGTACGAAGCTCCAATTAAAGATTTAAATTTTGTAATTAAAAATCTAATAGATTTAGGCAAACTAAATAAAGTTAGCGATTACTCTGAATTTTCTGATGATTTAGTTGAAGCTGTTCTTGAAGAGGCAGGAAAAATAGCTTCTGAAGTGTTAGACCCTTGTAACCTTTCAGGAGACCATGAGGGCTCAAAAAGACTCGATACTGGTGAGGTCGTAACTCCTAAAGGCTACAAAGAGGCTTATGAGAGTTTAAGAGATGGTGGGTGGTTTGGCTTAGAGGCCAAAGAAAAATTTGGCGGTCAACAGATACCAGTAACTTTATCTGCCGCTGTTAATGAGATTTGGCATAGTTCTAATATGTCATTAGCACTTTGCCACCTATTAACACAAGGTTTGATATATGCTTTACAAAAATCAGCATCAGAAGATCAAAAAAGCTTTTATATACCAAAATTAGCATCAGGTCATTGGACAGGAACAATGAATTTAACTGAACCACAATCCGGAACAGACCTATCTACGATTAAAACTAAAGCGGTAAAAGAAAATGGTCATTATAAAATTTATGGACAAAAAATTTATATTACCTATGGGGAACATGATTTATCTGAGAATATTATTCATTTGGTTTTAGCCAGAACACCTGAAGCGCCAGAGGGTAATAAAGGTATTTCTGTTTTTCTTGTTCCTAAATTTATTCCAAATGATGACGGCAGTATTGGCAAAAAAAATGATGTAACCTGTTTGTCTATTGAAAAAAAACTTGGTGTAAAAGGTTCTCCTACTGCAGTTTTACAGTTTGGTGAAAAGGATGGAGCAATTGGTTATTTAGTTGGAGAAGAAAATCAGGGTTTAAATATTATGTTTGAAATGATGAACCATGCAAGGTTCTCAGTTGGAGTACAAGGACTTGCTGTTTCTGAAAGAGCTTACCAACAATCTAAAATGTATGCCTTTGATAGAGTTCAAGGAGTTCCAATTGATGGTCAGAAAGGCGATCCTATTATTCATCACCCAGATGTGCTTCGATTGTCCTCGACTATGAAGTCAGAAATCGAAGCTATGAGAGCTCTTGCAATTTATGGAGCTTTTGCTTTGGACATGACTAAGTCAGATGAGAGTGAATATTGGGAAACAAAATCATCTTTAATGATACCTATTATTAAAGGGTGGTTGACTGAAAGGTCACTTGAGATTACATCAAATGCTATTCAAATTCATGGTGGCATGGGTTTTATTGAAGAAACAGGAATCGCTCAACATTATAGAGATGCTAGAATTCTCCCCATATACGAGGGCACCACTGCAATTCAAGCAAATGATTTAGTTTTTAGGAAGACACTTCGAGACAATGGTAAAGGCATATTAGAATTAATTGATGAAATTAAAACTGATACAGATGCATCTGCGAGTTCAGATCGATTAAAAGAGTTATGTAAAAAAATGGGTAGCTCAATTGACTCTGCAAAAAAAGTTGTCGAGCACATTGTTTCTACTTCTAACAATAAAAAAAGACCTGCTGTATCGAGTGTAAATTATTTAATGATGTTAGGTTATATTTTTGGAGGTTGGATGATGATTAAAACTGCCAAAAAATCACTTGAATTAAAAGATAAAGGTGAAATTGATAATGAATTTCTGGACGCAAAAATAGCTACATCAAGTATTTATGTATCAAGTATTTTGCCAAAAATTGATAGTTTAGCTTCCATAATTTTACATGGTGATGAGGATGTTTTAGCTATGAAGCATCAATGGTTGTAATTTGGAAAAATTTAAAAATAAATTAAGTAATTTTTTTAGTTGGCTATCAAAGGCAGAATTAGTTGAGTTAGACTCAGTGGATACTAGCGAAGATCCAATCAGACCAGATATTGACAATGAATTTCGCACCTCGTATGGCCGCAAGATTTATGGATTAAAATCTAATGAAGATGTTGAAGGGTTTATTTGTCTAGCATTCTGTAACGATGTACCACAAACAATGAAAGAATTAGACTTAATGAGCAAAAATGCTTTTCATGAAAAAAACGCAAACATTGCTGTAGCCTATACTGTTTGGTCAAGAAAAAGAGGAGCAGGTAAACAAACTATTTTTACAACAAAAAAGCTTGTTAAAGATGAAATGAAAAATATAGATCGCTTTATCACACTTTCTCCTTTGACACCTATTGCAACACATTTTCATATAAAGCATGGTGCTAAATTAGTAAATATAAATGCAACTTCGCAAAACTTTGAATACGACTTTAACTAGGTCCCAGAGTAAATAGGTCCACCCCCACCCTCTGGAGTTACCCACTCAATATTTTGAGAGGGTTCTTTAATATCACATGTCTTACAATGAATACAATTTTGAGAATTAATTTTTAAAACTTTTTTCTGGAGGTCATTATCAAATTCAACTTCATACACACCTGCGGGGCAATACCTTTGGGCAGGTTCGTCGTATTCTTCAATAGTAAAATTAGTTGACAGATCTTTATCTTTAAGTAACAAATGGTTAGGTTGATCATCTGCGTGGTTAGTTCCTGATAGATAAACTGAGCTGGGTTTATCAAAAGTAATAACACCATCATATTTAGGATAGGTAATTTTTTTTGCTTTTTTAGCTGGGATCAAAGATTCATGATCAGCGTGCTTATGTTGTAGGGTAAAGGGAAGTTTACCACCAAATATTTTTTGATCTAATCCAGTAAAAATCATTGCAGGTATCAGGCCCCATTGAAAACTAGGCTTTACATTTCTTGCTTTGTATAATTCTTCAAACACCCATGAGTTTTTAAATTTTGACTCATACTCTGACAGTTCTTTATTGCTATTTATGTGATCATTAATGACTTCTGCAGCTATTATTCCACTTTTCATTGCGGTATGTGATCCTTTAATTTTTGGCATATTTAGAGTGCCTGCATCACATCCTATCAATAATGCCCCTGGCATATGCATTTGTGGAAGACTCTGCAATCCCCCCTCTATTAGAGCTCTTGCTCCATAAGAAATTCTTTTACCACCATCTAATAATTTTTTGATATCAGGGTGAGTTTTAAACTTTTGAAATTCATCATAGGGAGAAAGGTATGGATTCTTATAATCCAAACCGATTACGTAACCTAGGTATATTTGATTATTTTCAGCATGATAACAAAAACTACCTCCATATGTATCACTTTCAAGAGGCCATCCCACACTATGTGAAACTTTACCAAGTTGGTGATTTTCAGAGTTGATCTCCCAAATTTCTTTAAAGCCTATACCGTATTGTTGAGGAGATTTGTTGTTAGAGTCTAAATTAAATTTTTTAAGAACCTCTTTTCCCAGGTGACCTCTACATCCCTCTGATAAAACTGTAACTTTACCTTTGATATTAATCCCAGGTTCATAATTATCTTTAGGTTTAAAATCTTTGTCTAAACCCATATCACCTGTTTGAACACCAACTACCTTTTGTTCGTTATCATAAAGTAATTTACTAGCTGCAAATCCTGGAAAGATCTCCACTCCTAAGTTTTCGGCAAATTCACCTAACCATTTGCAAAGATTAGATAAGCTAATAATGTAATTTCCATGATTTTTTAAAACATTTGGTAAAAAAAAATTTGGCACCTTCATACTTTTAGTTTTTGTATAAAATAAAAAATCTTCTGATATTACTGATGTACTGATTGGACTATTGAGTTCTTTCCAATTTGGAATGAGTTCATCTAAAGCCTTAGTTTCAAAAACATTACCACTTAAAATATGAGCTCCGACTTCAGATGCTTTTTCTAGGACACAAATAGACAAATTCGTATCGAGTTGTTTTAGTTTAATTGCTGTTGATAAACCAGCTGGACCAGCTCCAACTATTACTACATCGTAATTTAATTCTTCTCTCTGCACTTCGCTCATTATATTGATTATATATTAAATATTACGATTCTATCTGATTAAGTAGATCTAACTCTTTAATAATTTCAGGTATTGCTTGAAATAAATCCGAAGAAAGTCCGTAGTCAGCTATATTAAATATAGGTGCCTCTAAATCCTTATTAATGGCGACTATGACTTTACTTTCTTTCATACCCGCTAAATGCTGTATTGCACCGGATATACCAACGGCAATATAAAGCTCAGGAGCAACCATTTTACCAGTTTGTCCGACTTGGTATTCATTGCCAATGTATCCTGAGTCAACAGCAGCTCTCGACGCTCCAACAGCTGCATTAAGTTTATCAGCTAAATCATATAAAAGTTTGAAATTATCAGAGTTTTCTAGTCCTCTACCGCCAGATACAACCACTCGAGCATTGCCCAATTCAGGTCTATCACTCTTTGATACTTCTCTGCTTACAAATGTTGTTTTAACCTCTGAGTCGATGAAAGGAATATTTTCTACAGCAGCATCACCCCCTGCTTCTTCACATTTTTCGAAAGAAGTGGGCCTGACAGTCATTAAATTAATTTTTTGATCAGTTTGAACATAAGAAATAGCGTTTCCTGCATAAATAGGTCTGATAAAAGTATCTTGGGACTCTATACCTATGATATCACTTATTTGCGTGACATCTAACTGAGCAGATACTCTAGGTAGCAGATTTTTTCCAAATGTACTGGAAGGTGCTAAAATGTGTGTATAGTTTTCAGCTAAATTAGAAATTATTGGAGATGATAATTCTGGTATTTGATTTTCTAATTTCTCATGATCACAAATAATTACTTTTTTAACTAACTGTATTGATTTTGAACTTTTAGAAAGATCTTCAATTTTATTCCCTAAAATTAAAAGATGAATATCTTCGCTTAATTTTTCAGCAGCACTAATAGTATTAAGAGTTGATGATTTTAAATTTTTGTTATCATGTTCCGCTACTACAAGTACAGACATTTAAATTACTTTTGCCTCGTATTTTAGTTTTTGAACCAATTCTTTGACATCATTAACCATAATCCCTGCTTTCCTTTTTGGAGGCTCAATTACTTTTAAGGTTTTAATTTTTGATGATGTATCAATTCCAAGAGTGTCAATATCAATTGTCTCAAGAGGTTTTTTTTTAGCCTTCATTATATTTGGAAGAGAGGCAAACCTTGGTGTGTTTAATCTTAAATCACATGTTAAAACAGCTGGAAGTGAAGTTTCTAGGTTTTCAATACCTTCATCTATTTCCCTTGATATGAAAACTTTATTATTTTCAATTTTTAAATTTGAAATAAAACATCCTTGTGGCCAATTTAATAATGCAGATAAAATCTGACCTGTTTGATTTGAGTCATCATCGATAGCTTGTTTACCCATTAAAACGAGATCTGGTTTTTCTTTATCAATTATTATTTTTAGTGTTTTAGCAACTGCTAATGGCTCTAATGTGTTTTGACTTTTAACCAATATAGACCTATCAATCCCCATAGCCATGGATGTTCTTAAGACATCTTGGGATTTATCATCTCCAATAGATACAGATACTATCTCATTTGCAAGACCCTGTTCCTTAAGCTTTACTGCCTCTTCAATGGCATTTTCATCTGGTGGATTAACAGACATTTTAACATTTTGGGTTTCTACTCCACTATTGTCGCTTTTTACTCTAATCTGCACTTTGTAATCAACGACTCTTTTGACAGCAACTAAAACTTTCATTTGAATTTCAATAAAATAAACTAAGTTAAACAACTTACAAGATCCAAAAACTATGACAAATATTAAGAAGAGGAAGATCTATAAAAATATTTATGAATTATTTATTAAATATACTAATAAACTTGATTTTAAAGAGATAAGAGAAAACTACATTTATAATGGAAATAGTGTCTCAGCTATTTGTTTTAATAAACAAGATCAAGTTTTTTATTTCATAAGACAGATGAGACCAAATTATTTTTTTAATAAATTTTCACCCTACCCTCTGGAAATAGTAGCTGGTGGGATTAACAAGAAAGAATCAAGTAGACAAGCTATTATTAGAGAAATTAAAGAGGAACTTGGAGTCAAACCTATTTCGGTAAAAAAGTTGGAGTCACTCATTATTGCCCCAGATATTTTAGAAGAAATTACTGATATCTATCTTGCATACGTCCCTAGAATTACAAACTTTAAAATTATAAATCCTAATGAGGGAGAATATATAAAGATAATCCCGATGAAAAAAAAACAAATTTTAGAAATTTTAAAAACAACTAAAACACATAATATTGTTACAAAATACGCTTTTTTAAAAATAAAAGAGCTTAAGATTTAATCTTAATCATCTCTTTATCATAGATAGGATAAAGATGCACATTGCAAGGAACTTTTTTAGTAGCTATCTCTAATTCATAATTACCATTTTCTACAAAGTTTTGATCAATAACATCTTTACTTCTTATGTACCCATAACCAATAGATTTGCCTATGGTGTATCCGTAACCTCCACTTGATAACCAACCTACTTGTTTACCATCTCTAAATATAGTTTCTCTTCCTAAAAGTATTTGATTTGGGTCATCACACGTAAAACCTGCAAAAATCTTTTTCAAACCTTTTGATTTTTGATTTAACAGTGCTTTTTTTCCAATGAAATCTTTGTCAGAGTTAATTTTAGTTGCCCATCCTAATCCAGCCTCAAGAGGAGTATGGTCTGGCCCGATATCTGAACCCCAAGCTCTGTAGCCCTTTTCTAAACGACAACTCTCTATACATCGATATCCAGCATTAACTAGTCCAAATTGATTTCCATATTCCATTATCTTTGAATAAATTTCTGAGGAAAAATCTATTGGGAAATGGAGCTCCCAACCTAACTCACCCATATAGGTTATTCTAATAGCATAAACATCTTTTGAAGCGATTTTGATTTTTTTACATGTAGCAAATGGAAAATTATCATTTGATAAATCTGTATTTGTAAGTCCTTGAAGGATCTTTCTAGAATTTGGTCCCATTAATGAAAAAACTGAATTATCAAACGTTATATTTTTAACTTCGACTTCTAAATTATTTGGAATATTTGAAATTATCCAATCATAGTCATGGGTCATAAAACCTGTTCCAGTTATAATATAAAATGTATTTTTATCTATAACTGTTATTGTTAAATCACATTCAATTCCACCATCGTCATTCAACATTTGGGTATAGATTGTCGAACCAATTAGTCTATCAATTTTGTTTGCACATAAATACTCTAAAGCTTGTAGTGAGTCTTTACCTGATACAATAAACTTAGCAAAAGATGTTTGATCAATTAGAACAGCATTCTCTCTTGCGGCCTTTACTTCATTTCCAACAAATTCAAACCAATTTTGTCTGTCAAAGGAATAAATATCCCTAGGCTCACTTCCTTTTGGCGCAAACCAATTAGGTCTCTCCCAACCCATTTTTTCACCAAAACATGCATTTGAGTTTTTAAGTTTTTCATAAATTGGAGATTTTTTAAATTCTCTTACTGAGGAGTTTTCCTCAAAAGGCCAAGCCATAGTGTAATGTTTAGCATAAGCCTCATAAGTTCTTTTTCTTACCCACTCCAAATCTTGATGGGGTTTTCCAAATCTTCTTATATCAACTGGCCATAAATCGTAAGGTGGTCTTCCATTGGCTACCCATTCTGCAAGTGCCATTCCCGCTCCACCTCCAGCAGCTATCCCATATGCGTTGAAACCTGCACCAACATAAAAATTTTTTAATTCAGGACTCTCTCCTAAAATAAAGTTTCCATCTGGTGTAAAACTCTCAGGTCCATTTATTAATTCTTTGACTCCAGCAGTCTCAAGACTAGGGACCCTTCCAAGAGCATTATTCATTATTTGTTCAAAATGATCGTAATTTGAGTCTAAAAGTGAAAAATGAAAATCTTCTGGTACTGATTTTTCAGCCCATGATAAAGGGTTTGGTTCATACCCTCCCATTGCAAGGCCTCCAACCTCCTCTTTAAAATAAATTAACCTATCAGGATCTCTTAAAGTAGGAAGGTCTGATTTAACACCCTCTATTTTTTCAGTAACCAAATATTGATGTTGAAAAGATACTAAAGGGACATTAACTCCAACATCTTGTGCAAACTGTCTGGTCCACTGACCACAACAACAAACAATTTTTTCACACTTGACTTTACCTTTAGATGTTTCAATACCTTCAATTACGCCATTATTAATAATTACCTTTGATACCCTAGTTTCCTCAAATATTTTTGCTCCTTTGTTTCTAGCTCCTTTAGCCAATGCTTGTGAAATATCTGTCGGATTTGCTTGACCATCAGTAGGAAGGAAAGCAGCTCCATATACATCATCTATATTCATGATAGGCCATAAATCTTGAGCCTCTTTTGGAGTAAGTAGCTCCATCTCCAAACCAAATGAATGAGCTGTAGTAGTTTGTCTTAAAACCTCCTGCCATCTCTCTTTATTACAAGCTAGTCTCAATCCACCATTCATCTTCCATCCTGTTCCTAATCCTGTTTCTTTTTCAAGCTTGTCATACAGATCAACAGAATATCCTAATAATTGAGTAATATTTGCATTAGTTCTTAATTGGCCAACTAGTCCAGCAGCATGCCATGTACTACCAGATGTTAATTTACCACTTTCAATAAGTACAACTTCATGTCCTAAATCAGCTAAGTGATATGCGGTAGAACAACCTACTATACCACCCCCAATTACTACAATCTTTGAACTATCTATCATTATAGTTTATCAAATGACTCCTCAAATTTTTTGAGATTATCTGAAGTATACTCAGCATAATTAAATTCTATCTTAGAAGTGATCTCAGAGACCATACTCCACATTGTCTCTCTTAATAAACTAGCAGTTTTCATTGCGTTGTATTTAATTATTAAATCTTTTGATGGTTTTTCTTTAAAATACATTTCTAAAACTTCACTTTCTAGATTTTCATCTAAATCATTATTAGAAGATAAACCTCCTATATCAAATAAAGGATCATTAAAACCACCATATTCCCAATCTACTACCCATATTTTAGACCCATCATCAAGAAAATTTGCAGCCAATAAATCATTATGACCAAATACAATTTCTCTTGGAGAGGAGAGTTTTTCTAACTTTTCTGCCTTTTTTAATAAACTTGTAATTAATGAAATGTGAGTGCTATTATTATTTAATAAGTAATTTGAGTAGTACTTTATGACATAAAAAACCCAGAAAATTTGAGGCTGACCTGATAACTTGTTAGGTATTTCATCATGAATTTTTCTTATGATTGGAACAATTTTATTTAAATTTTCTCTTACAGTTTTTGGTTCAAGAGTTTTACTTTCAATGAATTCTAAGACCAATACTCCAGGTTCATTATAAATTAATTTTGGAGACACCCCTATTTGATAGGCTGCTTCACTAACAATAATTTCGTTTGATCGATAAACTAGATGTTCTGGTATATCTGAACCTAATCTAACAACTGATTTAGAACCAGAGTCTGATACCAGGAAATTAAGATTTGTAATTCCTCCCTCTAAAGGTTCAATATTTTCAAGATTTTTCCATATTGGTAGACTCTTGATTTTATTTTCAAATTCCATTTGATTAAAACATACTGATCTTTGAATTATTTTCTACGGATAAAATCCAAAATATTTTAAAATTTTTTATAGAATTTTTTTTAAAAGCTATAATAATCTACAAATATATTTAGGAGGTAGTATGGATCTAATAAGAAGACTGAATGAAGGACCTATTTTGTGTGCAGAAGGCTATCTTTTTGCAATGGAGAGAAGAGGATATTTACAGGCAGGAACTTACGTTCCTGAGGTTGTTCTTGATAATCCTGAAGTAGTAACTCAACTTCATAGAGAGTTTATTAGAGCTGGTAGTGATGTAGTTCAAGCATTTACTTATTACGGTCACAGAGAAAAGTTGCGTTTGATTGGAAAGGAAGAATTATTAGAACCTCTTCAAAAAAATGCATTAGAAATTGCAAAAAATGCTGCAGCTGAGTTTCCCCAGTTAGATTTAATGATAGCTGGTAATGTAGCTAATACTAATATTTATGACCCTGATGACAAACAATCTCACATTGATTGTCAAAAAATGTTTGGAGAACAAATAGCTTGGGCAAAAGAAGCTAATGTTGATTTTGTTATTGCTGAAACAATTAATTGGACTGAAGAAGCTAAATTAGCATTAAAGGAAATTAAAAATGCAGGTTTAATAGCTGTCGTAAATCTTGCTATACCTAAAGGTGACAAAACAAGAGAAGGCCATAGTGCTGCAGAGGCCTGTAAAATTTTGGAAGACCATGGTGCTGATGTAGTTGGCCTTAATTGTTATCGTGGTCCTGAAATGACAATGAAACTGCTGCCAAGCATTAGAGAAAAAGTCTCATGCCATGTGGCTGCATTACCTGTTCCATATAGAACAACTGAAGAATTCCCAACACACATGTATATAGAGGATCCAAATTGTAATTGTTTAGATGGTAATGTTTCTCATATTGCTCTTGATGGATTAACATGTAACAGGTTTGAAATGGCTGAATTCACGAAACAATGTATGGACATCAATGTAAATTTTATTGGTATTTGTTGCGGTGCCGACCCTCATCATGTAAGAGAAATGGCAGTTGCTATGGGTAGAAAACCAATTTCTTATAAATATTACCCTGATATGAGTAAACATTTTTCTCATGGCACAGAAAGCAGTCTTAAGGACATTAACAAAACTAACGAATGGCTTAAATAATTAATTAGACTTTTAAAATAAATTTTAGATGAGTATATGGGGAAAACTTTTAGCTGGGACTTTTGGTTTTGCTCTTGGGGGGCCAATCGGAGCTATGTTAGGTGTAATAGCGGGTCATAGTGTTGATCGTATTCGAAACCAAAAATCTGACTCTAATATAGCCTCTAATTCACCACAAGAAATTATAACGATAGGTATAATTATTTTAGCAGCTAAACTGGCTAAAGCAGATGGTCAAGTTACAACTGATGAAATAAGTGCCTTTAAAGAAAAATTTAAAATACCTCCTGATTTTCAAAGCGATGTAAGTAAAATATTTAATGAAGCTAAAAAAAACTCTGATGACTATCATCAATATGCTCAACAAATAGGAATGCTATTTCGTGGACAGCCTCAAGTTTTGGAGCAGATTTTAAACTTACTTTTTTATATCGCAGAGGCTGATGGTGAAATCAGTGACTCAGAGATAGTATTTATTCAAAATTGTTCTGATTATTTTGGACTAAATAAAGCTCAATATGAAAGCATAAAAACTATGTGGCTGGATAAACAAATTGATCCATACAAAATTTTAGGGGTTGAGAAAAGTTCTTCTGATGGTGAAATTAGAAAAAGATGGATACAGCTAAGCAAAGAGTTACACCCTGACCAATTAAGAGCACAGGGTGTTCCTCAAGAATTAATCATTAAATCTGAAGACAGACTATCCGAGATAAATCAAGCCTACGATAAAATAAAAAGTATTCGCAAAATCAATTAAACTTTTTTTAACTGATCTGCTTTGGATTTGCCTTTGTCTTCAACAACTTCAAATTCGACTTTGTCGCCTTCATCGAGGCGGTCTAAACCTGCTTGTTGAACAGCTGTGATGTGGACAAAGATATCTTTATCTTCTCCATCAGGGGCAATAAACCCATATCCTTTTTTTGGGTTAAACCATTTCACTGTTCCTGTAGCCATTTATAGTCCTTTCTTAATCTTAAGTAGTAAATATTTAGCGTATCCAAACATAGTTAAAAATTTTATGAGATTTTTTAATTAGTATTCAAATAGTAAGCCT
>CABYUJ010000004.1:0-92366 GCA_902522155.1 uncultured Alphaproteobacteria bacterium
TCAATTATTGGTGTTGAATATATCCCAAAAACAATGATTGAAATTGTAACTATCCATATTGGTAAATAAATATAAGCATCTTCTTTTTCAGATTTAAATTTAATTTCTGAAAACCACATCTGTTCCACTATTTTCCAGAAATATACAACAGCTAATGCGGAGCTTACCGCAACTAAAGCGATTGAAAAATACATCTGGTTTGTATAAAGAGCTTGAAATAAATATAATTTTGAAATGAAGCCATTTGTTAGAGGTAATCCAATTAAAGATAATCCACAAATTAATAAAGCAAATGAAGTTATGGGGTATTTATAGCCAAAACCTTTTAAACTGTTTAGGGTTACTCGATCCTTATAAAGAATAGCGAAGTAACCAACAGCCATAAATAATCCTCCTTTGATCAAAGCATGATTAAATATATGCACAAAGCCCGAAGCTACTCCACTGTGGTCTTTAAGGCTAAAAGCCAGTGTGATGTAACCAATTTGCGCAATTGAGGAAAATGCCAAAAGTTTTTTGATATCATCTTGATAGATGGCTATTACAGTCCCAATGAATATAGCCAGTAAAGATAGAGGATATAAAACAAAATCTAAAAACAAACTTAAATAGCTCGGATAAATTATGAATACTTCGTACAAAAGTCTCACAAAAAAATAAAGAATTGTTTTTGTTGCTAAAGCAGCCAAAAGTGTTGAGACAGCTGATGGAGCATAACTATATGCAGGTGGTAACCAAATATGGACAGGAAAAATTGCAGCCTTTACCATAAGACCTATAAGCATGAATGACATACCTGCGAAGATAGCTAACTGACCATCGGAATATTGGGCCAGTTGAATTACAAGATCATTCATGTTCAAAGTACCTGTCATAGCGTAGGCAAAGCCAACCCCAATTACATAAAATGTAGCCCCGATCGCCCCGATAATTAGATAATTAAAAGCTGCGAGTAATGCTTTTCTATTTTGTCCTGCACCTAAGGCAATTAAAGAAATAGAAGCTAATGCAGATATTTCTAAAAAGACAAATAAATTGAAAATATCATTAGTTAAAATAATCCCGTTCAGGCTTCCAACTGCCAATAACCACAAAGAATAGGCCTTTCCAGAGTCCCTATAGTCAATTTCATTCAAGAAGATTTTTCTTGAGTAAAATGTTGATACCAAAACAAAAATTGAAAATAACAATTGAAGTCCAATATTCACCCCATCTATTTTAAAAGAAATACCCCAGGGTGGTTCCCAATTTCCAAACTCATATATAATTAAACCAGAAACAGAAATTTCTTTAAGAAGATGAAAAGATAAAAATAAATGTAACAACAAAGTGATGATTGAAATTATCCAAGGCCATATTTTTGACGGCATAAATGCAATAATTGCAGAAATAAGTAGAGGTAAAACTACAACCAATGCAGGAGCATCGTCTAAAAATATATCAAACATTTATTTATCTGACTTTAACTCCAAAGACTCTATTTCTTTTTCTTCAATTGTTTCGTAGTTCTTGTAAATTTGTAATACTAAAGCTAATCCAAGCGCTGAAGTAGCCACTCCAACGACGATAGCGGTCAGTATTAAGACGTGTGGCAATGGATTTGAATAGGCATTTGCCATTTTTGTTAATATAGGGGCGGTTCCATCTAAAACTTTTGCAAGTGATACAAAAAATACAAAAACTGCAGTTTGAAAAATTGCTAAGCCAACTACTTTTTTTAAATAGTTTTGACTTGTGATGATTATAAATAATCCGCCAACCATAAGTAAAATAAAGGCAAAATGGTTCCAAAAATAAATAAAATTACTCATTAATTTCCCCAAAGGAAGCAAAAGAGTGGTACAAAGCAATCATTACAGTTGCAACTGTAATGCCTACTCCTAGCTCAACTAATATAATACCAATATGTTGACCAGTTGATGGGTCTGATGACAAAACATTGTAATCTAAATACATCCCATCAAGAAATATTGAAACTATTCCGACACCTGCATATAACAAAACACCTATGCACATTAAATATCGATTGATCATTATTGGAACTAAAGTTTCTCCTTTTGAAAGCCCAAATATCATTGAATACAATATAAATGCTGCCGCTACAATTACCCCAGCCTGAAATCCACCGCCTGGTCCATAGTCACCATGAAATTGAACGTAAAGCCCAAATATAATAATCGGTGCAAAAAGAATTTTGCTAACAACGCTTAATACTGGACTAGATGAAATTTTATCTCTCATTTTTTTTATTTTTTTTAAAATTAGTTTTACGATTAAGAGTGTTGCTAGTTAATAAAGCAATGACACCTAAGCCTGCGGTAAATATTACTATTGTTTCTCCCAAAGTATCAAAACCTCTATAACTTGCTAAAATATTAGTAACAACATTAGGTATATGAAAAAAATCTTTACTTTCCTTTAAGTACTCTGGAACTACATGAAGATGTATTGGTGCATTAGGATCTCCTAATAAAGGGAGGTTTGCAATTATAATAATTAATATAAGTGATATCGCTACTGCAAGAATAATGCTCGGAAATAAGTTTATTAATTTATTTTTTTTTCCTTCTGGTAATTTCGCAGCAGCCATTACCATTAAAATTGTTGATATACCAGAACCAACTGCAGCTTCAGTAAATGCTACATCAACCGCATCTAAATTCACATATATAGCTGAGCATAACAAAGTAAAAGCGCCTGTGAGTGCAACAACACTTATTAATGACGTGGTTTTAAAAATAAAAAAGGTTGTTACCAATAGAAGCGAAATTAAGAAAAAATTAATTAATAAAAAGTTCATTTTTTATTTTTTCCCTTTGGCTTATACCCCGACTCATGTGCAAATAGAGCTATTGCATGGCCTGTTACAGGGCTAGTAAATATTAAAAATAACGGTATTAATAAAAGTTTAAGACTTAATAAACTAAATCCAGAATAAACTATCAAAGCTAAGACTATAAAACCTGATCCCAGAGTATCAATTAAACCAGCAGCATGAATTCGACTAAATACATCGGGTAACTTTATAAGGCCTAGACTTCCAGATAAAATGAAGAAGCAGCCAATAGCTAATAAGACTAAAGAAATTAACTCGATATAATTATACGACATTACTTTTTTTTCTTTTTATTTTGTAATACCTAAGTATTGCAATGGTGCCTAAAAAATTCAAAAGTATATACATCAAAGAAATATCGACAAAATCAGGTCTATCAAATGCAAAACCATGAACACTGATACCTATGGCTATAATAGTTCCAATGCTTGATATAGATAATATTCTATCAAAAGGAGTTGGTCCTTTGATTGCTCGAACTAAACATAATGCTACAGAGACGCCCAGAACAATTAAAGTTGCAAAAAAAATCATTTATCTAAATCCGTAATTACTTTGTTCATATCATCTGTTTGCAAGTCTTCTGAAAGCTTCTTACTTAATGCGTGAACTAGAAATGTTTTTTTATCTACTTCTATTGTTACTGTACCCGGAGTAAGAGTTATAGCGTTTGCATAGTTTGCAATACCTGTTCTATTCTTCTGAGATGCTTTAACACTTATTAGTTGTGGAGAGTATTTACCATTCCATATTAAAGCTGTTGTCGTAATTCCAGATTTAAAAATTTCTTTAAATAACCAAATCCAATAAAATGGTAATCTAAGAATAATTTTTAAAGGAAGAGAGTCTTCCTCGAGAGCTTTAGCCCTATAAGACATCCAAAACACAAAAAGAACACTGACTAGTCCAAAAAAAAGTAAAAGCGATTTAAGGTAACCAGATAAAATAAACCAGAATACAAAAAGTATTATGAAATAAGTTATAAATGATAAGGTCTTAAGTGAATCTTTATTAAGTTTAGCCACTAAAAGCTATTATGAGAATAAATCACCCTCTGTAAATACTGCAGTATTCATGTCTTTAACAAATAATTTACCTTGGTCTGATTTAAATCTTGATACCTCAATAAACCCACCTTTAACTGCGATTCTGACGTTTTCAGCATTAATTGATATGATTTGACCTGGAAAATGCTCAGCACTTTGCTCGTCAATAAACTTAGTGTCATAAAAGACGTACTCATCACCCATGAATTCAGCCCATGCACCAGGCTGAGGGTTGCAACCCCTTATTAAATTATAAATTTCGTTTCCGGGTTTTTTCCAATCAATTCTTGCATCACTTTTTTTACACCAAGACTCATATGTTGCTTTAGAGTCATCTTGAGGTGTCTTTGGTGCATTACCAGACTCAATTAAATTTGCAGCTTCAACACAAGCTTCAAGACCTAATGGAAATATCTTTTTAAAGTAAACATCTCCTAAAGTATCATCAGGACCAATATCAACTTCTTTTTGAAGTAATATTTCACCCTCATCTAGCCCATCATTTGGATAAAAAATTGAAAGACCTGTTTTTGTGGAGCCACCAATTATAGGCCAGTTTATTGAACTTGGTCCTCTATGGAGTGGAAGTAGTGAGGGATGAAAACAAATAGATCCATGAGTGGGAATATCTCTCGCTCCTTCAGGCACAAAAATTATTACATAAGCCATGACACATAAATCCGCACCATGAGACTTAATTTGGTCTAGTACCTCTTGGTCTTTAAAATTTGAGGGTTGGTAAACAGGCAAACTAACACTTTGAGCGTATTCTTTAACAGGATCGACTGGTTTACCCTCTTTGTCAGGTGCACAATATACCGCTACTACTTCATGGTCTGTTTCTGTATGAAATTTTTCTAAAGCACTTTTTCCAAATGCCTGTTGCCCCATTAAAATTATTTTCATTATTGCTCCTTATATTAAAATATATCTTATACTGCTCCGGCCTCTCTTACAGCTTTAATTTCATCTTCACTCATCTGACAAAATTCTTTTAAAATCTCATCAGTATGCTCTCCGAGAAGTGGAGATCTTTCAACTTTTGCTGGGGAGTCAGATAACTTAATTGGATTACCAACAGTCAAATATTTTCCTCGTTCAGGGTGATCGACTTCGACTATAGTATTAGTGTCTCTCAGGCCTTGATCTTCAGCTAATTCTTTTAGAGATAATATTGGACCAACTGGTATATCTAAAGGGTTACATATATCCATAACCTCAAATTTAGTCTTGGTCATTGTCCATGATTCAATTGTATCAAATATTTCGTTTAACCTTGGTAGTCTTTTAGCAGGAGTTGAGTAATTTTCATCCTCTTTCCATTCAGGTTTACCAATAACATCACATACTTTTTCCCAAACAGCCGCCTGGGTAATAAAATATGTATATGCATTAGGATCCTTTTCCCAACCTTTACATTTTAGAATTCTTCCTGGCTGACCACCACCTGAGTCGTTACCTGCGCGAGGCGTAGAGTCACCAAAAGGAATGTCTTCCCCAAATTGAGAGTATTCTTTTAAAGGCCCTCTTGAAAGTCTCTGTTGGTCACGAAGTTTAACTCTGCAAAGATTTAAAACTCCATCTTGCATTGCGGCAGATACTCTTTGTCCCTTTCCTGACTTTTCTCTATGGAATAAAGCAGTAACTATACCCAATGCTAAGTGTAGTCCTGTTCCACTATCTCCTATTTGTGCACCGGTGACTAAAGGAACTTCTCCAAGCATACCTGTAGTTGAAGCAGATCCACCTGCGCACTGAGCAACATTCTCATAAACTTTACAATCTTCATATTTGCCAGGACCAAAACCTTTAACAGACGCATAGATCATTCTTGGATTTATTTCTTGAATTTTTTCCCATGAAAAGCCCATTCTATCTAAAGCACCAGGAGCAAAATTTTCTACCATGACATCACACTCTTGGATTAACTTAGTAAATATTTTTGAACCCTCTGGTTTCTTTGGGTTTAATGTTATGCTTCTTTTATTTGAGTTTAGCATTGTAAAGTACAAACTGTCTGCATCAGGAACGTCTCTTAGCTGACCTCTTGTAGCATCACCCACTCCTGGTCTTTCAACTTTTACGACATCTGCACCAAACCAAGCTAGTAATTGTGTGCAAGTTGGTCCGGACTGGACGTGTGTCATGTCTAATATTTTGACACCTTTTAAAGCTTCCATAGTTTCCTCCTTGAGTTTATTTGTACATAGTCTGGTTTTTTGTACCAGGAGCAAATTCTTCTTTATCCACCCAAATATTTACGATTGCAGGTATACCTGACTTTACGGCTTCTCTTGCTCTTTGAAGGGCAGGTTGGATTTCTTTTGCTTCTCTAACAGCTTCGCCATGACCACCAAAGATTTTTGCAAACTCATCAAAGTTAACATCACCCAAGATGTTTCCAACATTTCCTTTATCTTCACCATACTTCATAATTTGACCAAATCTGATCTGGTTTTGAGCAGAGTTATTACCAATAACTGTTAAAACAGGTGCTTTGTGTCTGACAAAAGCCTCGAAGTCCATTCCGGTCATCGAAAAAGCACCATCACCACAATATAAAAGAATTTCTTTTTCAGGTGCAGCTAATTTGGCTGCAAGCGCGTATGGTACTCCGACACCTAAAGTTCCAAGGGGTCCTGGATCCATCCAAGCACCAGGCATTCTAGGTTGAACTGCTTGAGCACTTATGGTTACAACGTCTCCTCCATCACCTATGTATATAGTATCATCATTTAAAAACTGGTTGAGTTCCCAAGCTACTCTATAAGGACTAATAGGAGATTTATCTGTTGTAAATGTAGGCATCAATTTTTCTAAAGCTGCCTCTTCTCCAGATCGAAGTTCATTAAACCAATCTGATCGATCTTTTTTTGTTCCTGCTTCAGAGATAGCCTTTAGAGTTGTTCCTATATGTCCAACTAAACCAAGTGATATATCTCTATTTTTTCCAACAGTTCTATAGTCCATATCAATTTGAATAACAGTTGCGTTAGGATTTAATCTTTTACCGTAACCCATTCTAAAATCAAAAGGTGTTCCAACAATTATAATACAATCTGACTTGGTAAAGGCATTTCTTCTTGTTCTGTGAAAATGATGTGGGTCTCCAGGGGGCATTGAACCTCTTGCAGCACCATTTAAATAAGCAGGGATATTCATATTTTTAACAAAGTCGATTGCATCTTTAGTAGATTGGCAAGTCCAAACCTGTTGACCTAAAAGTATGCATGGTCTCTCTGCATTTGAAATTATGTCTGCAGCTTTTTGTACATCTACTGGGTCTGCTAATGTTTTTGATGAAGCACTATATTTTCCAGCTTCTGGTAAGACGGCTTTGCTCATAGGAATTGAAGAGTCAAGTATGTCTCTTGGAATTTCTAAAAATGATGGACCAAAAGATCCATTTCTAGTTTCCCTAAAAGCCATTGATACCATGTCTGCACATCTCTCGGTTGACATTACAGTTGCTGCAAATTTTGTAATTGGTTGCATCATGTCTACGTGAGGTAAATCTTGTAAAGATCCCATTTTATGTTGTGTGAGTGAACTTTGTCCTCCTATTAAAAGCATTGGGATTTCAGCTCTAAAAGCATTTGCTACTCCTGTTAATGCATGTGTCGTGCCTGGTCCAGCAGTAACAACTGCACACCCAGGTTTACCTGTCATTCTTGCATAACCATCAGCTGCATGAGAGGCAACTTCTTCATGACGTACGTCAATAATTTTAATACCTTCGTTTAGACATCCATTGTAAATATCAATAATGTGTCCCCCACATAAAGTGTAAATAACCTCAACTCCCTCTGCTTTAAGGGCTTTAGCAACCAGCTCCCCGCCAGTTATCATTTGTTCGTTAGATCCTGTAGACATTTTTAACCTCTCCCTGGTGGTATAATGTATACCAGATTTAGAGGTCTTGCAAAGAATTTTGCCTTATGAATTAATGCTTTCTTGTATCTTATCAACTAAAGTAAGTGCGTGATTTTTAAGAAGTTTTTCTGCTTTTGATCCCTGGCCTGCGACAAGAGATCTAACAATGTCATTGTGTTCATCAATTGATTTCACAGCTCTATGTGACTCTATTACAAATTTTTTCCTCAAGTATTGTAAATGAATTAACTGTGACTCTAAAATTTCTCCCATTAATTTTACTTTAGTTAATTTCATAATTTGATTATGAAATTTAATATTATCATTTGAGTAGTTATCAAGTTCAGACAAAACGTTCTCTTTTGAGTAATGACAATACTTATTTAAACTTTCAATCTCATCTTTAGTTGAATTAGCAATAATTAAATGAGCTGCATAACCCTCTAGACCTGCCCATACAGTTACAATATCAATTAATTCTTTTTTTGATTTTCTGTGCACAAATACGCCTCTTCTTGGGACTGTTTTAACAATTCCCTCTTGCTCTAATTTAGCAACAGCTTCTCGAATAGGTGTCCTACTAACTCCTAGCTTTTCAGATAATTGCCTTTCATCTAGATGAAAATCACTTTGTTTTAAATATATATTAAGTGACAAAATATATTTTTTTAGTGAATCGTATACCTTACCTTTTAGGTTTACCGGTCCTATTTTTTGGATCATTTATGTAGTCTGTGCTTTTTTAGAAAATTTTCTATAAAGAGGGCCAAATGCTGGCATAATTAAAAGCACAATTGCAATATACATTATGATTGCAGCAATAGGTTTTTCTGCCATATCAAAAAATATTCCCATACTACCATCGGATAAAATTAGAGACTGTCTTAAAGCTTTTTCAGCTAATGGACCAAGAACAATAGATAAAACAGCTGGTGCCACAGGGTAATCTAATTTTCTCAAAATATATCCGGCAAAACCGAATAGCAACATTAACCATACGTCGTGAAGGCTTTGTGTAGGTGCATAGCCGCCTGTTACACAAAGAACGAAAATAACCGGAGCCAAGATGGCAAATGGTATCCGTAATACCATTAAAAAAGCTGGAATTAACGCAATATTTAAAACCAGTGTAAAGAAGTTAGCAATGTAAAGACTACCAATTAAGCCCCAAACAAACTCGGGTTCTTGAGTGAATAAAAGAGGACCTGGTGTAAGTCCCCATAAAATCATGCCACCAAGTAAAATAGCAGTCGTAGGTGATCCTGGAATACCTAATGTTAACATAGGGAGCATACTTCCAGTACTAGCAGAATTATTTGCACATTCCGGAGCAACAACTCCAGCAGGAACACCTGAACCAAATTCTTTTGAATTTTTTGATAATTGTTTTGTAATTCCATATGACATAAGTGATGCCGGTGTGGCACCTGCCGCAGGGAGAATTCCTACAAAGAAACCTAGAAAAGAACCAATGTTCATTGCCATTATAGTTTTTTTAAGAGCGCCAAATGCTCTTCCAACTTCCTTCATGTTGACTGATAATTTTGACATTTGAACTTTACCTTTTGTTTCTTCAAGGGTCCAAAGCATCTCTCCAATTCCATAAATTCCAATAGCAAGTACAAGGAAATTAATTCCATGAAGAAATCCAGGGATATTAAAGAAAATTAATCTTGGCTTTCCTGTAATTAGATCTAAGCCTATAGTTGATAAAGCTAATCCAATTAATATAGAAAAAATAGTTTTTGGAACGTCATCTCCACCTAAGCCTACAAATGTTGCAAAGGCCATTACCATTAATGCAAATGTTTCAGGTGCATTAAATCTTAGTGCTACCTCAGCCAGAGGTGGTGCAAATAAAGTAAATAAAATAACAGATACAGTTCCACCAACGAAGGAACCTACAGCTGCTGCAGTTAAAGCTGTCATAGCTTCTCCTTTAACGGCTAAGGGTCTTCCATCAAAAACTGTAGCTACTGCAGTAGAAGCTCCAGGTATACCTAGCATAACGGAACTTATGGCACCTCCATACATAGCGCCGTAATAGACAGCTGCTAAAAATATTATTGCTGCAGTGGGTGGTATAATAAATGTAATTGGAATTAGTATTGCGACACCATTAACTGAACCAAGACCAGGCATTGCACCCACAAATAAACCAATTAGACAGCCAAATATTAAAAGACCAAGGTTTAAGGGTTCAAAGGATACAAAAATTCCCTCTAGAAGAAGTATAAATACATCCATCTTTTATGTCTTTACTTTACCAATCTCATTAAGAATACATAAAATCGTATACTGGATAAAATAAGGGCTCTGAAATACCTTGAGGTAAAGGTATTTTTAAAAGCCATTCAAAAAATAAAAAGGTTAAAACTGGTGTGATTAAAGAGAATACAGATATAAATAGGATACTTTTAGAACTAAAATATCTAAGATAAAAAGCTAAAAAAAAGATAAGTGAAAAGTAAATTCCCAAATAGCCTATTGCTAAAACTAAAATAACTAATGAAATAATTGTTACTGCAATATATTTGAATGCTTCATCCTCAATAAAAGGTGACTCATCTCTAGATTGTGGTGACCTTTTTAGAACGAATTTAATTATGGTAAGGACAGTACAAATAAGCATGCCAAGAGAAAGGTAAAAAGGAAGAAATCCCGCACCCATGTTTTCTTCTGCGTTCCATGTAATTCTATTCTCAGCACTTTTAATCATAAGAGCAATTGAGCATAACGCTAAAATAACGGCCACTGCAATTTCTGCTCTTCTGACAGTTATTTTGTTTGTTATGCTCATATCACTCTTAATTTAAGTATTAGTTAAAGTTTTTAATGATCTCACCGTGCTTAGCATATTCGATTGCTAAGAAATCTTTAAGACCAAAACCCTCTAACCAGCTCATTAACTTTCCATCGTCGATGTTGAAAGTTTGGAACTCGTCATCATGATAAACAGTGTGAAGAAGTCCTGTGTAGTACTTCTCTACCTCTGCATCAATACCAGCTGGAGCCATAAATGCTCTCATCATATAGTATTCAAGATCAGGATAACCTAATTCATATGAAGATGGTACATCTGGGAATGCAGGATTTCTCTCAGGAGTCATCATAACTAATGCTTTTGAATCACCTGATTGATAGAAACCCATCTGTTCAGAAGGGTTGTTTAATGTGAAATCTGACTCGCCGCCAACTAGACCTTTTGCAACAGCACCACCACCGTCGTATGGTACGTACTTGGCATCAAATCCAAACTGACCTCTCATCATACCAAGAAGTAATTCGTCCTCAGACATACTTCCTGTACCACCCATTACTAGACCATTGCCTTTAGCAAGTGCGATGAAGTCATCAAATGTTTCTACACCTTGAGTATTTTTACCTTCAGTTGCAATCCATACTAAGAATGTATCTGTAATAAGTCTTGCTAATGGTGTGAAGTCATTAAAGAAGTCAATTCCTAACTCAGGCTGGTTAACAGGTGTAGTTAGAACGTTGTTAAGAGTAATGATAAGTGTGTGCTCATCACCAGCTTTTTTCTTAACATAAGTCATAGCTTCACCACCAGAACCACCTTTTTTATTAATTGGAATCACTGGCTTAGATGCGTAGTCGTTTTTCTCGATAACACCTTGAACTAATCTAGCAATTTCGTCAGCTCCACCACCTTGACCAGCTGGGATAATAAGCTCAATAGGCTTCTTTGGACTAAAAGGCTTCGCAGAAGACACTGAGCTAACAGCGACAAGTGAAAGTGAAACAATAACTAATGCTAATTTTTTGATTATTGACATATTGTTTCCTCCTATAGGTTAAGCAGTACAATAAACTATTTAAGAGAATATTAAAAATATATTCTTAATTTAGGATTTAGTTTAAAATTAGAAAAAAACCTTGTTTTAGCATTGATTTTCCTAACTTTTACAACAGTGATTGTGTTATTTAATTGTATAATGTATACAAAATACCACAGGCAGTTAAATTGAAGTTTATAAATTATAAAGATGGAAGTTTGTTTCTAGACGAAAAAGAGATCGCTGACCCTCTTGATGAACAAATCCAAATTGAAATTCATTTCGCTGGGATAAATAGAGCAGATATTCTCCAAAAAAACGGACATTATCCACCACCCTCAGGTGAGAGTGAAATTATTGGATTAGAGTGTTCCGGAATAGTTACCAAATTAGGAAAGTCAGTAAAAAACTTTAGTTTAGGAGAACAAGTTTGTGCAATTCTTGGAGGTGGTGGATATGCGGAGTACGTAAATGTCAATGAAAAACAAGTAATGCCATTACCAAAAAATTTAAATTTACATGAAGCTGGCTGCTTACCAGAAACAACACTCACTGTTTTTGAGAATATTTTCAATGTATCTAAATTTCAAAGAGATGAGGCGATTTTGATACATGGTGGAAGTAGTGGTATCGGCACGACTGCTATTTCAATTCTTAAAAATTATACAAAAAATATTTTTGTAACCGCTGGTACTAGTGGGAAATGTAAGAGTTGTATCGAATTAGGAGCCACTGATGCTATTAACTACAAAGATACAGATTTTGAAGAATATTTTAATGAAAAAAAATTAAAGGTTGATGTAATATTAGATATGGTTGGAGGAGATTATTTAAAAAAAAATTTAAAAATATTAAACTTTAAAGGAAGACTTACTTATATTGCTGCTCTCGGTGGTATTAAAGCAGAAACTAATCTTTTACATATAATGAATAAACAATTAAAAATATCTGGATCAACATTAAGATCAAGATCTCCATCTGAAAAGGGAAATATTGTTGATCAGGTTGTCAAAGAAATATGGCCTTTGATAGAGAATGATAAATATAAACCAACGATTTTTGAAACTTTTAATATGAGTGATGCAAATAAAGCACATAAGGTTATGGAAAAATCTGACCATACAGGAAAAATAGTTTTAAGCATAAAAGGAGAAAAATAATGAATCTGCATGAATACCAAGCGAAAATATTATTAAAAAATAATAACGTTAGAGTTTTAAATGGCTACCCAGTATTAGATGATAGCGATATAGAAACTGCTGTAGACTCTATCCAAACACCCGTTATGGTTGTGAAGTCTCAAATTCATGCAGGTGGAAGAGGCGCAGGAAAATTTACAGATAGTGGTGATGACAAAGGCGGTGTGAGAGTTTGCTTCTCAAAAGATGAAGCCAAAGACAATGCAAAAAAAATGTTTGGTAAAACTTTAGTTACAAAACAAACTGGTCCAAGTGGAAAGCAGGTAAATAGACTTTATATTGAGGAAGGGTGTGATATCAAAAAAGAGTACTATCTAAGTATGCTCGTGGACAGAGCCTCATCTTCAATTTCAATTATAGCCTCTACTGAGGGTGGTATGGAAATTGAGGAGGTAGCAGAAAAGCAACCTGAAAAAATTATTACTGTTAATGTCCCTGGGGACAGTATTATTGACCAAAATAGTTTAAATAAATTAACTGAAGGTCTAAAGATAGATCAAAACCTATCAAATGATTTTTGTGATCAAATTCAAAAAATTTACAATAGCTTTTTGTCTTCAGATGCCTCTTTAGTAGAGGTTAATCCTTTTGTATTGACTGGTGAGGGTAATTTTTTGGCTTTAGATGCGAAGGTATCGATAGACGATAATGCGCTTTATAAACATAAAGATGTAGCTTCAATGAGAGACGAAACTGAAGAGGACCCTGCAGAGATTGAGGCTTCAAAACATGAGCTTAACTACGTCAAATTAGATGGCCAAATTGGATGCATGGTAAATGGAGCTGGTCTTGCAATGGGGACAATGGATATAATTAAATTACATGGTGGAAGTCCTGCAAATTTTCTAGATGTAGGAGGAGGAGCTACAAAAGAGAGAGTGGCAAAAGCTTTTTCTATAATTCTGCAAGATCCAAATGTAAAAGCTATTTTGGTAAATATTTTTGGTGGCATTATGAAATGTGACATCATCGCTGAGGGTGTGGTAGCTGCAGCTAAAGAGCTATCTATTCAAGTTCCATTGGTAGTAAGATTAGAAGGGACCAATGTTGACCTAGGAAAAGAAATTTTAAATAAATCTGGGCTGTCAATTATTTCGGCAGATAATTTAGAAGATGCAGCTCAAAAGGCAGTCAGGGCTTTAAACTAAAGGAGAAATTATGTCAGTATTAATTAATAAAAACACAAAAGTTATTTGCCAGGGTTTTACTGGTTCTCAAGGTACATTTCACTCAGAACAAGCTATAAAATATGGAACTCAAATGGTTGGTGGTGTGACGCCAAAGAAAGGTGGTCAAGAACATTTAGGACTTCCTGTGTTTAATAGTGTTAAAGAGGCAAAAGACAACACAGATGCAAATGCAACTGTAATATACGTTCCACCTCCTTTTGCAGCAGGTGCTATAACTGAAGCGATTGATGCAGACATGGAAATAATTGTTTGTATAACTGAAGGAGTTCCAGTTCTTGATATGATGCAAGTAAAAAGAAAATTGGAAAAATCAAAATCGCGTTTAATTGGACCCAACTGCCCTGGAATAATTACTCCTGATGAATGCAAAATAGGCATTATGCCAGGTCATATTCACCAAAAAGGAAAAATAGGAGTTGTTAGTAGATCTGGCACATTGACATATGAAGCAGTAGCACAAACTTCTGCTGTAGGTCTAGGTCAATCGACTTGCATTGGTATTGGGGGAGATCCTATTAACGGAACAAACTTTATAGATTGCCTTGATCTTTTTTTAAAAGATCCCGAAACCGAAGGAATCATAATGATCGGAGAGATTGGTGGAACTGCTGAAGAGGAAGCTGCGGAATTTATTAAAAAATCTGAAATAAAAAAACCAGTTGCTTCTTTTATAGCCGGTGCTAGTGCTCCTGCTGGAAAAAGAATGGGTCATGCAGGTGCAATTATTTCTGGTGGAAAAGGCACCGCAGAGTCAAAGTTTAGTGCTTTAGAAGAAGCAGGAGTTCATATATCCAAATCACCAGCAAAGCTTGGTGAGACAATCAAAGAAGCTTTAAACTAATATAATTTAGCTTCTTTAGCTCTAAGTTTGGTTAAAGCAAGAACTGTATCAATTGTAGGTGTTGGAACATTTGTAATTTTTCCTAGCTCTTGAACAGAAGTGATTAAAGCATCAATCTCCATAGGTCGATCGCGTTCTAAATCTTGGAGCATAGATGTTTTATGTTCGCCAACTGCTTTAGCTGCATCAATTCTTCTCTCAACATCGAAAGGCTTGTCTATTCCTAAATTTTGAGAAATTGCATGAGCTTCATTCATCATATTTTTTATCACAGCTCTGACTTCGTCGTTGCTGCAAATTTTGACAAGTGTAGATGTTGTAAGTGCACTAATAGGATTAAGAGAAAGATTACCAAAAAGTTTTAACCAGATATCACCTTTTATATTAGGTCTAACAGGTGCTTGAAAGCCTGCTTTCTCTAAAGTTTCAGAAAGATTTTTAATTCTATCTGTTTCCTCTCCATTTATTTCTCCTAGTTGAAACTTATCTCCCTCTAAGTGCTGAATGACACCTGGTTTGATAACCTCTGATGCGGGATTAACTATACAGCCGATGATTTTTTCAGGGCCAATTCGATCCCATTGACTTCCATCTGGATCAACTGAAGTAACTTTTTTATCTTTGAAATCAGGATTAGTGTGATTGTAGAAATACCACCATGGGATACCATTCACACCCCAAACAAATGAAGTGTCATCTTTCATAAGAACTTCAAATGCATCAAGACAACCCGGAACTGAATGAGCTTTTAGAGTAACAAAAATATAGTCTTGCTTTCCAGCTTTTTCCGCAGTGTCTACACACTTTGGATATACAACTAGTTCTTTGCCATCTTTTCTTAATCTCAGTCCATCTTGCTTAATAGCCTGATAATGAGGCCCTCTAGCAATTAAAGTTACATCTGCACCTATTTCAGTAAGTTTTGCTCCCAGATAACCACCAATAGCTCCTGCACCGTAAATACAAATTTTCATTTAAGCCTTTAAATGTTTGATGGCAGCAGCAACACCACTTCCAAGTTCAAATTTTATTCCCACATCGTACATGGCTAATTCTGCTGTAGAGATTGCACCTAAAATCATAGTGCTATTTAAATCTCCAAGATGGCCTATTCTAAACAATTTTCCAGCTACTTTATTAAGCCCTCCTCCAAATGAGGTGTTATACTTATTGTATGCTGTTTTAACTACATCAGTAGAGTCAATTCCCTCTGGTACCATGATTGCTGTAACAGTATTTGAATAAAGTGATGGATCTTTTGCACAAAGTTTAAGACCCCATGCATTAGATGCTTTTTGAACAGCTTGAGCTAAAAATTTATGACGTGCATAAATATTATCAATTCCCTCCTCCATCATCATATTAAGCGCCTCTCTAAGACCTCTTAGAAGTGGCATTGGATTTGTATAAGGCCAATAACCTGTTTCATTTATTTTAAGCATATCATGATAATCATAGTAAGCTCGGGGTAAGTTAGATGTTTTTGCAATTTCTAAAGCCTTTTGGCTTACACAAGATATAGCTAAACCAGCAGGTAACATAAATCCTTTCTGAGAGCCTGAAACTGCAACATCAACCCCCCATGCATCCATTTCAAATTTGATTGAACCTATTGAGCTTACGCCATCAACAAATAGTAAGGCAGGATGATTAAGATTTTTTAAAAGGTCTCTTGTTGCTTTAACATCATTTGTAACCCCTGTGGAGGTTTCATTGTGAGTTACAAGAACTGCTTTAATATTATGATCTTTATCTTCTGATAATATTTTTTCAAATTCGTCATGAGGCGTCCCGGAACCCCACTCTAAATCAACTTCCTCAACTTCAATGTGTAGTTTTTTACACATTTCTATCCAAAGGTGTGAAAAATGTCCAAATCTAGCTGATAAAACTTTATCTCCCTTACTTAATAAATTTGTAAGAGCTGCTTCCCATCCACTTGAACCTGTACCAGGAAATATAATTGGTTGTGCAGATGTTGTCTCAAAAACTTTTTTTAAATCGTTTATTAGTGGGTGCCAAAATTTATCCATACCGGGTGCACGATGGTCCTCGTTTGAAATATCCATCGCCTGTCTTACCCTATCTGGCATGTTTGTAGGTCCTGGTACGAAAAGTGAAATTTTACCTGGCATAACTTATTCTATATCCTTTCTATACAAATAATGACCTTATAGATTGCTTTAATACAATATTTATTAAAATTTCACAAAGTGAAATAAAAAAGTCAATATTTTGGCATCTCCTACGGGAATCGAACCCGTGTCTTCACCGTGAAAGGGTGATGTCCTAACCGCTAGACGAAGGAGACATCGGTGTTTAAAACAAACAAAATAGCTAGATTTACTAAAAAATCAATCAATGAATATCTTCAAGATGAATTATAGTTTTTTCACTATAAGTATCTTTTTTTACCTTAAAATAGCAATTAAACTCAGGTTTGTTTGATAAATAATTTTTTAATTCTTTCGATGAAATATCGAAGAACATGCCCTCACATGAAAAGCCAAGATTATCAGATACTTTTAATTTGGCATGCTTATCTTTAAAAATTTGTAATATTTCAATTTTAGCATTTTCAATTTTAAATATTGGTTCAGCATTTTGTTGGCCAAAAGGACTTAAAGACTCAAGGTCACTTAAAAGATTATTATTGATCACATTAACATCAATTAAAGAGTCATAAGACTTTTCATTTAAAATTTCCAAGTTATTTGTCTCTTCAATTAAAAAGTTTTTAAAGTCATCAACATTTTCTTTTTTTAAAGTAAAACCACAGGCTTTATGGTGACCGCCACCTTTAATCAAAATACCTTTTTCTGTAGCTTGCATCATCAATAATCCAATATTTTTTTCACCCTGCGATCTACCTGATCCAACAACCAAATCGTTTGATTGAGTCATTACAAATGATGGACGATTATTAATACGCATTAATCTTCCAGCTATAATTCCTACAACGCCAATATGCCATTTTTCATCATAGAAAAAATTTATATTTAAATTGTTGTTAATGTTGATATCTATTTCTTTAACAATTTTCGATTGAATCTTTTGTCTGTTTTGATTGTGTAGCTCAATAATTTGTGCAAACTGAACAGCTTGGTGTATATTTTCTGAAGATAAAAGATTATAAGCAAGTAAAGACTCTCCCATTCTTCCTCCAGCATTAATTCTAGGGCCTATGATATATCCGAGATGATATTCTGATATTTTTTGTTTTATCTTCGAAAGATTAATAAGAGTTTGTATACCTTTATTACTGTTATCAGAATTAATTAGTCTCAGTCCTTGTTTTACAAGTGTTCGATTTATATTGTTTAAAGGAACTAAATCACAAATAGTAGCAAGAGAAACAAGATCTAAATATTGTAATACGTCTTTTTTTTCAAATATTTCCTCATTGTTTAAAAAAACGATAACTAAAAATGATAGTGCTGTTGCACATAAATCATCAAGATTAGATTTATCCTCCGGTGTTTTAGGATTTATAACAATCGACTCACTAAAATAATGATCACATTCATGATGATCAATTACAAGAAGTTCTGCACCTTGGCTGTTAATATACTTCTGTTCATCAAAATTATTGCTACCACAATCTAAAACCAAAATGTTCGAGCTAAATTCTAGTAATTTGTTACAGGCGGGTGTGCTTAATCCATATCCTTCATTTAATCTATTTGGAATATAAACAAAAACCTCAATGTCAAATTGAGTTAGATATTTTTTGAAAATTGATGCAGCACAGGCTCCATCTACATCATAATCTGAGAATATAGAAATTTTTTTGTCATTTTTTATTTTTTTAAAAAATGAAGTTATTTTTTTTAAATTATTTAATTTTAAAATTTCATTAAAAGATATGTTATCTTTTAATTTTGAATTTAAAAAATTTGGTATTTTACTAATTTTACGATTTATTAATAATTTTGAAAGATTAATAGATATATTATTCTTTTGAGCTACTTCAAAAACTAATTCATCATTTAAATCTGAATTTAATGGTCTCCAAATAGTACCGTTAAAACTCTTATCAGTAGTCAAGTTGTTTGATGTCAAAGTTGTGTTTTCCATCAATCTCTCTAATAGTTCCTGTTTTTGAACGCATGACAATAGAGTGTGTTGTAGCAAAATTCTTGTTTATGTTAATTCCACGAAGCATTGTACCATCAGTTACACCTGTAGCTGAAAACATAACATCTCCTTTAGCTAGATCGTTGAGCTTATAAATTTTATCTAAATTTGTTATGCCCGTTTTTTTTGCTCTGTCAGTTTCTTGGTCATTATAAAAAATAAGCTGTCCCTCTAAATATCCTCCAACACATTGTAAAGCGGCAGCAGCTAGTACACCCTCTGGAGCGCCACCGATACCGTAATACATATCAATGTTACTGCTATCTATGACAGAAGAAATTACAGCACTGACATCTCCATCACCAATAATTTTTATTCTAGCACCTGCAGATCTTATTATTTCAATATCTTCTTGGTGTCTTTCTCGATCTAAAACACATATTACTAAATCCTCAGTATTAATTTTTTTATATTCTGCAAGTGCTTTAATATTTGATCTAAGATCTTGGCTGAGAGATACAACATTTTCATTTTCAACCTTAGCTGAAATTTTTCTCATATAGACATCTGGTGCATTTAAAAAACCACCCTCTTGAGCCAACGCAATAACAGCCATAGCATTCTCTCCACCTTTTGCAGTTATTGTAGTACCCTCTAAAGGATCAAGAGCTATATCCACATTAGGGCCTCCCTGACCCACTTTCTCACCAATGTAGAGCATGGGTGCTTCATCTCTCTCACCCTCGCCTATAACTACTGTCCCCGATATTGTAAGAGAATTTAGACACTTTCTCATTGCATCAACTGCGGCTTGGTCAGCTGCCTTTTCATTTCCTCTTCCAATATGTTTGGAAGCAGCTAATGCCGCAAATTCAGAAACTCGAACTAACTCAATAGCAAGATTTCTATCCAATATTTTCCTCTATCCTAATAACTGATATCTCGTTTTTAATAAAATTTGTTTTCTTTAAATTATTTACAACTTGAGTGATATTTTTTAAACCAACAGGATCAGATATAATAATTATAGGAACAACTTTTTCATTAGTAGTATTCAATTGAATTATGGATTTTATAGAAATTGATTTTTGAGAAAATAATTGGGCAATTGATTTAAGAACACCAACTTTATTGAGTACAGACATTCTCAAGTAATATGGTCTAATTCTTTGCGATTGACTAACAAACTTTGCTTTCAACATTTGTGAGTATTTTTTTATAAAAATACCTTTATTAAAGGAATAATTAACAAATCTCTTTATATCAGAAATAATAGAAGTAGCTGTTGGGTAGCCTCCTGCTCCTTTGCCAACCAAGCTAGTTTTTAAAAAATTTTCACCTTCTAAAGTAATTACGTTTTCTTCAAAATTAGTTTTTGCAATCAAACTTGACTCTGGCACAAAACAAGGTGCTACAGATGAAAAAAACTTATCTTTATATCTCTCTGTTATAGAAACAAGTTTTAATTTATAACCAAGATTGAGACCTTGTTCTAAATCTATTAGCTTAATATTTTCAATTCCATCGAAGTGCATATCAGAGAATTTAAATTTTTTTCCAAAAGATATATTTGAGAGTAAAACAAGTTTATGCATAGCATCTCTACCAGATAAATCCGCACTTGAGTCTTGTTCAGCAAATCCATTTTTAATAGCTTGTTCTAATGTTTCTTTGAAACTAATCTTATTTTCATACATTTGTGAAATAATATAATTAGTTGTGCCATTAAAAATTCCATATATTGAATTTATTTTTGAAGGGTGAATACTCTGCTCTATTGTTCTTATTATGGGTACAGCGCCTAATACTGCAGCCTCAAAGCCTAAAAATAAATTATACTTATCAAAGCCCTCAAAAAACAAATTAGACTTTTCTGCTAATTGAGCCTTATTAGCAGAGACGAGAGATATTTTATTTTTTAAACAAAACTTATAAAGATCATTTATGTACTTTCCTGTGCCCCCAATAGTTTCAATGATTAAGTCAGGTTTAAATTGATTTAAACTCTTAAAATCACTTACCCATTTGTATTTACTAATATTGATAATTCTTTTCTTTTTCTTATTTTTGGCACCTATAGCAACTATTTCACATTTAGTATCATCTAAAATAAATGAATTTTTTTCTAATAGCTTTACCACATGAGAGCCCACGACCCCTAAACCTAAAATTGATATCTTAATCTTGTTCATTTTGAGATTTCAAAATTTCTTCTTTTCTAATATTACTCTTTTCATTGAATTCCTCTAATTCTTTTTTCTTTTCTAGTAAGTTTTTATCAAAGTCTTTAAATGATCTTTCACACGATACTGTAATTATTAATAAAAAAATAAAAGAAAAAATATATAAAAAATTATCTTTTAGAGAACTGAAAACTACGTCTAGCTTTTTGCCTACCATACTTTTTTCGTTCTACTGTTCTAGAGTCTCTTGTTAAAAAACCATTTTTCTTTAACACATCTTTGGTGTTTGGGTCTATTTTTGTTAAAGCTCTACTAAGACCATGTTTTATTGCACCAGCTTGACCAGATAAACCTCCACCTAATACTGTTATTCTAAGATCTACAGAGTCTGATTTTTTTGCAACTTCTAATGGTTGGTTGATTATCATTCTTAGAGCTTTATCAGGAAAATAATCATCGATATTTTTTTTGTTAATTGTAATATTTCCTGTGCCGTTAGTAATCCAAACTCTTGCAATAGACTCTTTACGTCTTCCGGTGCTATAGACTTGATCAGGCACTTACTTCGTTCTTCCTGTTAATAGACTTAAAATCTAAGTTTTTTGGATTTTGGGATTCATGTGGATGTTTAGCATCTTTATAAAGTTTTAAATTATTTTTCATAAGGTCCCTGAACAAAGGAGAGTTTGGAAGCATTCCTTTTATTGCTTTTTTAATTATATCTTTAGATTTATTATTTTGTTTTAACTTGTCAGGTGTGGTTTCTTTAATTCCACCAGGGTGACCAGTGTGTTTGTAATATTTTTTTTCAGTGTTTTTATTACCTGAAAATTTTACTTTATCTGTGTTAATAATTATTACGCCGTCTCCAACTGGCAGATTAGGAGAATATTGTGGTTTGTTTTTACCTTTAAGAATTAAACTTACCCTTGAAGCAAGCCTTCCAACAGAAATATCAGTGGCATCAAGCAAATGCCATGCTTTTTCAAATTCAGATTTTTTTAAAGTAGTTGTCTTCACGATAGGGGGAATATAAGTAAAATCATTAAAAAATCAAGAATTATAGATAATTTTTTTACATAAATTGATAATAAATAGATTTTTTAAACATTATTCTCTTTTTATGGTCGGGGGTACTGGACTTGAACCAGCGACCTCACGCCCCCCAGACGCGCACTCTACCAGACTGAGCTAACCCCCGATTATTTAGACTTTTTTAATATTCCTAATAAATCCCTCAAGTCTGAAAGAATATTATCATCTAGCGATTTCATTTTAAGCTTTGATTTTGATAAATAATCATTGACCCCATCAAGTGTCAATTTTTGAACATCAAGTAAGTATTTAATTTTTTTTAAAAGAAGTAAGTTCTCATAATCATACAATCTATGTCCAGATTGAGTTCTAATAACTTTTAGTTTTTTTATTCTACTCTCCCAAAATCTGATAGTATGTTTATGCTCTCCCACTAATTGAGATACATCATCAATATTGTAAAAATTTTTGTTCATAAGACTAATTTATTTGATTTTTTAAAACTTATAACTTTTCTTGATTTTATTAAATGTTCCTCTTTAGTTTTTGGATTTCTACCTATCCTCTCATTTTTTTTTTTTATTTTAAACGAACCAATATTACTTATTGATAAATCAGAAATAATCATTTCATTGCTCCAAATTTCAAGTATTTTATCAATTTTTTTGTAAACCGTGGAGTATGCTATACCAAATTCAATAGATATTTGTTTAGCAATACTCTCTCTGGTTGCTTTATCTTGAGACATTTTTCTTAATCTCATTTAATAAATCATAGTCAATACATTTTACACCAAACTCTATCGCATTCGCGAATGCATGTGAGTCGGCATTTCCATGGCTTTTAATTACAATACCATTTACTCCTATGAACATTCCTCCATTGTAGTTTCTAGGGTCAATTAAATTTTTAAAGACTTTGAAATTTTTTTTTAGGAGTAAAGATAGTATTTTTGAATAAGAAGAGGAGGTCAAACTTTTTTTAAGAGAGTCAGTTATAAATTTAGATACCCCTTCAGCTGTTTTTAGCGCAATATTTCCAGAAAATCCATCAGTGACAATAACATGGTTATTTGTTGAGGTTATCTGATCTGCTTCAACAAATCCCTGATAATTTATTCTTTTATCACTCTTCATCAATTCATGTGTCTCTTGAATTAAATTATTACCTTTGAGCTCTTCTGATCCAATGTTCAAAAGTGCTACTTTGATATCAATTTGTGGATAGAGTAGTTTGTAATAAGTACTACCCATAACAGCAAAATCCAAAAGATTTTCTGAGTTACACTCAGCATTTGCTCCCAAATCTAAAAAACATACAGGATGTTTCTCTGATGGAAAAAGCGAGGCAATTGCAGGTCTTGTGATATTTTCAATAGTTCTAAGATAGACAGTTGAGTAAGCCATCATTGCACCAGTGTTTCCTGCAGAAATAGTTATTTGATTTTTGTTTTCTTTTAAATTTAAAATAGCATTTGACATAGAACTATTTCGATTGTCCTTTTTTAAAGCGTCGCTTGGTTTCATTTCTGGAGTAATAAAATTTTCAGATTGTATCCATTCAGAATTAGCAAATAGTTTTGAAAATGATGGTTTAAATTTATCGTAAATATGTCTATCGGAATGTAAATTGAAGTTAATAGAGGGTTTTTTTGTTAGGGCTATTAATGCCCCTTCTAGAACTGATTGTGGAGCAAAGTCTCCACCATGTAGGTCAAGGTTTATTATATATTTACTCATAAATGTTTATTATTGCTTTAAAGAAACTTATACCTTATTTGTTTTTATTGTGAATATTTTTAAAATACCTTTAATTTTCTTGGCCTTATTTAGCTCAATAATTTTATTTTCTTGTTCTAAAGAGGTTTATTTTTCTGGTATTTCAGAAAACAGTCTGAGTGAAATTAAAGAAAACTATCAAAAAATTGATTACTCAAAAGAAGATGTGATAGCAATTATTGGACCTCCTTTAGTAAAAGAAAACTCAGATAATTTGTGGATTTATAGAAATGATAAAAAAACAGGAATTGCTGCTTTTAAAAAAACAGTCTACAACAAGACCTTAAAATTTGAGTTTGAGAATAATATTTTAAGGTCCGTTGAAGAAATTATCTTAAACTAAATAATATTTAAATGCACAACTATTGATAGCAGTAGGATTGATACTATATTTGTGATTTTTATCATTGGGTTAACAGCTGGACCAGCTGTATCTTTATAAGGATCGCCAACAGTGTCTCCCGTAACAGACGCCTTATGAGTTTCACTACCCTTTCCTCCTAGATTACCATCTTCAATATATTTCTTTGCGTTATCCCATGCACCACCTCCAGCAGTCATCGATATAGCCACAAAAAAACCAGTGATTATAACTCCTATTAGAAGAGCTCCAAGCGCTTGAAAAGCAGTATTGACACTACCTGTTAGAGAATAAACTCCAAAGAAAATAATTACTGGCGAAAGTACCGGCAATAGAGATGGGATAATCATCTCTTTAATAGCTGCTTTTGTAAGTATATCTACACACTTGCCATAGTCAGGTTTTTCTTTTCCAGACATTATACCTTTTTTTTCTTTAAACTGTTGTCTAACCTCTAAAACAACTGAACCTGCAGCTCTTCCTACTGCAGTCATACTCAGAGCGCTAAACAAGAAAGGTAATAATCCACCTAATAATAATCCGATTATCACGTAAGGTTCTGATAAATCAAAAGATACCTTGAAAGCATTGTTTCCAGTTTCTTGATTAAAAAATTTTAGGTCTTCGGTATAAGCAGCAAATAAAACTAATGCACCCAATCCAGCCGATCCAATAGCGTAACCTTTAGTAACGGCTTTTGTAGTGTTTCCAACAGCATCTAAAGCATCTGTTCTTTCTCTAACTCTTTTATTCAAACCTGACATTTCAGCAATACCACCTGCGTTATCTGTTACTGGTCCATATGCGTCTAAAGCAACTACCATTCCTGCAAGAGCCAACATTGAAGTAACTGCGATTGCGATGCCAAAAAGTCCAGCAGTTGAAAAAGTTAGACCTATTCCAGCACAGATAATTAATACAGGTATTGCTGTAGACTCCATCCCCATAGCAAGTCCCTGAATAATATTAGTAGCATGACCAGTTTGAGAAGCCTCAGCAACACTTTTCACAGGTCTGTACTCAGTGCTAGTGTAATATTCTGTTATAAAAACAAGCGCCAATGTAATTATTAACCCATAAACTGCACAAAGAAATAAATCCATTCCGTTATACCATTTATTTCCTAATTGGAAAAATTGATCAAAGCCAATTGAATATTGAGTGATAAGTGCAAATAAAATTACAGAAATAAACAGAGTCATGAAAAACCCTTTGTACAATGCTCCCATAATTGAAGATTTAGGGGTGGAGATTGACACAAACTTTGAGCCAATAATAGATGCCAATATACTAGAACCTGCGATCAATAACGGATAAATAGTTAGTTCGCTAACAGTTCCTTGAAAGATAATAGCTAGAACCATTGTTGCTACAATTGAAACAACATAAGTTTCGAATAAGTCTGCTGCCATACCTGCACAGTCTCCAACGTTATCTCCAACGTTATCTGCTATAACAGCTGGATTTCTTGGATCATCCTCAGGAATATTTTTTTCTACTTTTCCAACCAGATCAGCTCCAACGTCTGCACCTTTTGTAAAAATTCCCCCACCCAGTCTCGCAAATATAGAAATTAATGAAGATCCAAAACCAAGAGCGACTAACGGTTCTATAAGCTCTCTTCCTGTTCTTTCAAATCCAAAGTATAGTATCATAAAATATCCAGCTATACCTGCTAAAGCCAGACCAACAACCAACAATCCTGTGACTGCTCCGGCGTTGAAAGCAACATAAAGTCCTTTTTTTAGAGAGGAGCTTGCAGCTTGAGCTGTTATAACATTTGCTCTTACTGAGACGTTCATACCAATATAACCAGCAAGGCCTGATAAAACTGCACCAATCAGGAAACCTACGGGAACATCATAGATGTGTTTAAACGGTATTAAAAAAAATGCAAAGAATATTACAATACCAACAATTGCTATGGTTGTGTATTGACGATTAAGGTAAGCTTTAGCTCCTTCTTGAATTGCACTGGAGATTGTTATCATTCTTTTAGTGCCTTTAGGTAAACTTAGAATTTTATTAGTTGTGAATATTCCGAAAGCAATTGCTGCTATTGCAGCAAATATTACTATTTGCAAAAACTGTATTTGAGACATGGTAAGTTGTTAATCTATTTTAATTTTATTTTCAAGGTGCTTTTTTAGAGGCATCATCTAATAAATAATTGAAGTATTTTACCTCATCTTGGGTAAGAAAATCCTTGGAAAGATTGATATATTCGCTCATTAATATCTTTTTTTTCTTTTTATTTAAAAGATACTCAGAGCAAAAGGCGTAAAGAAGGAAAACAGTAATTTTGTTAGTTTTTTCAATAATTTTAGAATCTATTAATCCTTTGATTTTTTCTAAATTAGAATTAAAGCTCTCATTTAATGAAATTAATTTTTTTTTATTGTAAGGCCTTTTTTTTATGTTTTGTTTTATAAATTCATCTAACTCAAAGTCAGTTGAATAATTTCTTTGAAATATAAATTGAAAGAAAAATAATCTGGTGTTTTTATTTAAATTAAGCATTCAATCATTTTGATTATAGCATTAGCAGCTTCAGCTCCTTTATTTTTTGATTTAGATCTTTTTATTGCTTGAGACTTGCTATATGCATTTATTATACCATTTGATATAAGGGTATTTTTATTTTGATTTACGATATCTAAAAGTGCTTTTCCAACAGAGTCAGATATAACTTCAAAATGATATGTTTCACCCTTAATAACACAACCTAGGGCAATAAATAAATTATAATTATTTGTTTTAATTTTCCATTTTATCAATTGGGGAATCTCATAAACACCAGGAACAGTTAAAATTTCATATTTAAGTTTATTATGATCTAAAATCTCAATACAGGATTGTGTTAATGAATCAGTTATTTCTTGGTAGTAATTAGCAACAACTATTTTAATTTTTAATTTTTTCATAAGCTCTCTATTTTATTTACGCTTAATCCATAAATGCCAAGGTCTAAATCCTCTCCTAATGAATTAGATAACACAGAAATATTATTAATAGAAAAATTTTTAAGAATTTGGGCTCCTAGACCATAATATTTTACCTTTTCATCATTTGATAACTTTCCCAGATCGCCCAATATAGGATTGTTGATTAGTACTATAATTCCAGACCCATGAGATTTTATTTTTTCGATTGAAGCATGTAAGTCTTTTGTTTTAGGATTATTAAAATTCATAATTATGTCATCGAAACCCTGAACAGGATGAACTCTTGTCATTACGCTTTCTTGCTTGGATAAATCTCCTAAGTGTAATGTTGCATGATGTAATCCATCAATAGTGTTTTCAAAAACATTAAATTCAAAGATATCAGAATAAATATTTTTAATCTGGTGTTGCTTTTCAGGAATTTTTTTTATAAGTAAATCATTTTTAATTCTATATGCTATAAGGTCTTGAATTGTACCTATATTTAAAGAATGTTTTTTTGCATAGGGTATCAGATCTGGAACCCTAGCCATAGTACCGTCATCATTCATAATTTCGCAAATTACTGCAGAGTCATTTAATCCAGCTAATCTAGATATATCGACAGCAGCCTCTGTATGCCCTGCTCTGGTTAAAACTCCACCATCCCAGGCAATTAATGGAAATACGTGACCAGGGCTTACTATATCACCTGATTTGAAATTTGGATTTATAGCTGCTTTTACTGTTTCTGCTCTATCAAATGCAGAAATACCAGTAGATATGTTAGTGCTCGACTCTATTGAAACAGTAAAAGCTGTGGTCTTTTTTTTCCAATTATCAGGATTCATCAATGGGAGCTTTAATTCCTCTGCTCTCGTCTCAGATATAGATAAACAAATTAAACCTCTTCCATAAGTCGCCATAAAATTGATATGTTCTGGCTTACAAAGAGATGCAGGTATAATTAAATCACCCTCATTCTCTCTATCCTCGCTATCAACAAGAATATACATTTTACCATTACGGGCATCACTAATTATATTTTCAATATTTGTAAAATCTGACATTAATTTAATAACCTATGATTTTGAAGAGTGAGCGTATCTTGCTAGCATATCTACTTCAAGATTTAAAATTTCATTTTTTTTATATGTATGAATATCAGTATATTTGTAGGTATGGGGTATGATCATGCAATGGCATTTATTTGACTTAACTTCATTTATTGTAAGTGAAATACCATTCAGAGAAATAGAACCTTTTTGGACAATAAATTTTTTTAGATTTTTTGGAAATTTAAAGGATAAAAACCAACTACTTCCAACTTTATATAAATCTTCAACAGAACAAGTAGTATCAATATGACCAAAAACAAAATGACCAGAAATTTCATCACCGACTTTTAAAGATTTTTCTAAGTTTATTTTTTTTCCAACTTTCCAATATTTAGCATTAGTTTTATTCATAGTTTCATATGAAATATCAGCTTTAAAGGTATTTTTATTTTTTGATGTAACTGTTAAACAAATACCTGAACAGCATATTGAAGAACCTAACTTATATCCTTTTAGTGAAGTTTGAATTTCAACTACTAAAGATTTTTCTTCTCTAGATAGTTTTTTAATTTTACCTTGAGATTGAATTATTCCACTAAACATTAATTTACAAATTTATAAATTGTATCCTGTCCATATTGATAAGAGGATTTTAATTTAAGATTATTTTTTAATGATTTCATTGATAAAAAATATTTTTTACTGGAATTTTTTATAATCATATTTGATTGGCAGACTATAATCTCATCAAACAAATTACAATTAAGAAAATATTTAAAAGTGCTAATTCCGCCTTCGATTAGAATAGATTGAACTTGTAAATTATTAAATAAAGAAAAATCCTCATTTAATAATTTTTTGTAATCAACATTAAGTAACAAGTAATTTTTAATTTTATTTTTTTTATTTGAGATAAGGATTTTTTTTAAATTTTTTTTAACACCCTGTAATCTACAAGTTAATTTTGGTTTATCATCCAACAATGTGTTCATGCCGACAGCTATAGCTTCGTGTGATAATCTCATCCGATGCATAAAATATTGAGTTTGTTCAGAGGTAATATCATTAATTGTTGGGCTTTTACTTAAACCGTTTTTGGAGATAGCAATTTTGAGAGTAATAAAAGGCCTATTAAATGTTTGGTGAGTGTAAAAATATTTATTAATTTTTTGAAATTTATCTAAAGATTTTGATGAATGAATTACTTTTATATTTTGCTGCTTTAAAAATTTGATCCCCTTTCCTTTTATAATTGGGTTTGGATCTAATGAACTTATAAAAACTTTTTTTATTCCAGCATTGGCAATTGATTTTGCGCAACAGCTATTATTTTTAAAACAAGGTTCTAAACTAATATACATAACGGTTTTATTATTTATTTTATTTTGAGGTAATTTATTTAAGGCGTTAATTTCTGCATGAGGTCTGCCATTTTTTGATGTTAAACCATAGCTTAGGACAATTCCTTTTGGAGCTTTAGAGTAGTCAACAATCAGGCATGCTACTGAAGGGTTTTTCCCAGTTAATCCAATATTTTTTATTGATAAATTATTTACACTTTGTAAATAATTTTGATGAATTGCACTTAACAAAACTTATTTTTTATCTATTTTTTCTAAGAATTGCTCAAAATCTTTAGTTTCTCTAAAATCTCTATAAACAGAAGCAAATCTCACATAGCCAACTTTATCTAATGAGTATAAACCTTGCATAACCATTTCGCCAATTGTGTTAGTGCTGACTTCATTTTCACCCATGCCTTCAAGGTCTCTGACTATCTTTGAAATTAATTTTTCTTTTGTATCAATATCTACAGGTCTTTTTCTTAATGCCAATTCAACAGATTTGGCAATTTTATCTCGATCAAACATGGATTTTTCACCATTTTTTTTGACTACTAAAAATTCTCTAAATTGTACTCTTTCAAATGTAGTGAACCTCTCTTTTCTCTCACATCCGCAAAGACGTCTTCTTCTAATAACACCTCCGTCTTCTGTAGGTCTAGAGTCTAAGACAGATGTTTCCTTCTCCTTACAAAAGGGACACTTCATATTTATTTATAGATTGGAAAATTAGAGCAGAGCTCTGTAACATCTTTGAGAATAGAGCTTTCGGTCATCGAGATATCTGCATTAGATGAAGATAGTGCATTTATGATTGTTGAGATTTTTTCGCCAATAAATTTAAACTCTTCCTCTTTGAAGCCCCTTGTAGTAGCAGCTGGTGATCCTAATCTTATACCTGAAGTAATTGTTGGAGGGTTTGGATCATTTGCAACACCATTTTTATTACAAGTCATTCCAGCTCTCTCTAAACTCTCTTCTGCATCTTTGCCCGTTACATTTTTTGATCTTAAATCTACTAAAACCATATGAGAGTCTGTTCCACCGGTAACAATATCTATTCCGTTTGACATGAGAACTTCTCCAAGAATTGATGCATTCTTTTTTACTTGTTGAATGTATGTTTTAAACTCTGGTTGAAGGGCTTCACCAAAAGCAACGGCTTTAGCAGCAATAACATGCATAAGAGGTCCACCTTGCAAACCAGGAAAAACAGAACTATTGAATTTCTTTCCAAGGTCTAAATCATTTGAAAGTATCATACCCCCTCTTGGACCTCTAATAGTCTTGTGAGTTGTAGATGTAACCACATGTGCGTGTGGCAATGGATCCGGGTATTCTTTGGCAGCAACTAAACCTGAATAGTGTGCCATATCAACTAGTAAATAAGCCTCAATCTTATCTGCTATCTCTCTAAATTTTTTAAAATCGATATTTCTTGGATAAGCTGAACCACCAGCAATAATCAAGGTCGGTTTATGTTCAATGGCTAATCTTTCAACTTCATCATAATCTATTAAAGAAGTTTCTGGTTTTATGCCATACTGAACAGCGTTAAAATATTTTCCAGATTGGTTTGGTCTCGAACCATGTGTTAAATGACCACCAGCATCTAAAGACATTCCTAAAATAGTGTCGCCTGGTTTAATCAGTGCTAAAAATACAGCTTGATTAGCTTGTGCGCCTGAGTGAGGTTGAACATTGGCATAACTGCATCCATACAATTGTTTCAAACGGTCAATTGCTAAATTTTCAGCTATATCTACAAATTCACAACCACCATAGTATCTTTTAGCACTATAACCCTCAGCATATTTATTAGTCATGATGGAGCCTTGTGCTTCAAGCACAGCTTTAGAGACGATATTTTCAGAAGCAATTAATTCGATTTGGTTCTGTTGCCTTGAAAGTTCTTGTGAAATACTTTGATATAAATCTTTATCTGCATGTTCTAGATTACTAGAAAAAAAATTCTCACTAAGTGTCATAGTTGCGATATTCTCCTTAAATGTCTCCCTTTGTCAAATTCTGTTTTAAAATAGGCGTTGAGCATAGCAAAAATATTTTTTTTTACAAAAGGTCTTCCTTTTAAACATATAACATTACTATTGTTGTGTTTTCTGGTCATTTTTGCTGTTTGTGCATTGTGACAAAGCGATGCTCTTATGTGCTTATGTCTATTAGCACTAATACTTACTCCTATTCCTGATCCACAGATCAAGATACCCATACTTGATTTATTGATATTTTTACATAATTTTTTTGCAAATTTTGGATAATCTACAGATTTATCGGAATTAGTGCCTAAATCGAAGAAATTAAAATTTTTTTTGGCCAAATATTCCTCAACAATAAAGGATTTTAATCTGAAACCCGCATGATCAGAAGCTATATAAACAGTTTTATAGTTTTCTGGTAATTTCATCTCTAGAAAAAGGTAAATTAATATTCAAATTAATCAATACCCTGTTAACTATTCTGCTCATAAAATCAAAAAAAACCAACTGATGATCTTTATTATCTTTCAAATGTTCGTAAATAAGCTCAAAAGTTTTCAAATTACTATTATTATGGAAATTGAAAATTTTTTTTAAAACATTCTCATTTAAATCAGGTTGATATCCTGAGGCTTTTAAAATTTCAAGCTCAAGCAATAATAGCTCTGGAAGGTAATTAGATCTTTCATTCAATTTAGAAATCAATAACAAATAATAACTTATAACATTTGAATTTTGATCAGCTAAAAATAATAATTTATTAATCAAAAAACAAAAATAATCAATTGCCTTTAACTCATATTTTGAAAATAAAAACCATTTAAATGTATTTATAGATGTTGAGGAAAGACAAACATTATTATTATCAAATTCAATATTATTAAATGATCCCTTAACGTATGTAGTATTTTTTTTTTTTGATTTTCCTCCAAAAACTACAAGTGATTTTTGACCATACTGAGAGGAATAAACTGAAATACTTAAATGATTTTCTTTAAAATTTTCTACTTTCGTTATTATAGCCTCAGTTTTGTACAATAAATTATTTACTAACTTTATTAATGATCTTAATCATTTTTTTTGCAGCTAAAATTTCGGCTTTTTGTTTTGAAACTCCCACTGCTTCTACTTCATTATTTTTAATTTTCAATGATACTAAAAATTTAGGTTTATGTTTCGTACCAGACTCCTCAATCAATTTATAAAGAGGAATTGTTTTATATTTTTTTTGACAATATTCTTGTATAAATGTTTTAGGGTCTTTTTGAGGAAGTGTATCTAATTCATCTTGCCATAGTTCCATTATTAAATTTTTTGAAAACACTAAACCCTTACTTGTATAAACAAATCCAATTAGAGACTCTAGTGCATCAGCGTATATAGAATTTTTACTTGAGTTGGGATCGAGTTGATGTTTAAAAATTTCACCTAAATTATTTTTTCTAAAAATTTTGGCTAAAGTATTTGTGTTTACAAGATGAATAAATCTTCTTGAAATCTCATCTAAAGTATTGTGTGAGAAAGTAGTAATTAAATATTCTGAAATTATTAAGCCTAAAACTCTATCTCCTAGAAACTCATATTTTTGAAAAGGTTTATCAGCATTTTTTTTTGATTTTTCAAAACTATCGTGTTCTAAGCTTTTATTAAAACCCTCAAGGCTTTTTATTGTTTTGAAAATTTGTCTCTTATTCAAAATATTTATTTGATAACGTTAAAGAGCCTATCATATCTAATATGAAAGGGTAAATTCCAAAATTTTGATAGAGAAAAATCTGTATCAACTGAGAACCAAATAAACCAAACTTTGCCAACTATATTAACTTTTGGCACAAATCCAACTCCACTTAAAATTCTACTATCTGATGAGTTATCTCTGTTATCACCCATAAAAAAGAATTTATCTATTGGTATTTCGTACTCAGGAGTATAATCAAGTGGTCCATCATTAGTGATATTTAATATCCTATATTCATTTTCAATTAACTGCTGAATTTCCTTACCGTATTGATCATCGTAAAAAAATCCATCTTCTATCTGATCTAACACTTCAAAATCAGTTGCATTTTTAGTCTTTAGATAGATTTTGCCATTTACAACTTTTATTGTTTCTCCTGGTAGCCCAACCAATCTTTTCACATAATTGATATTTTCTTGTCCTGGGAGTTTAAAAACAATTATATCTCCTCTTTCAGGGTTACTCTCAAAGATTTTTCCTTTAAACGGAGGAAGTCCAAAAGGAAATGAGTATCTTGAGTATCCATAATCCCACTTAGAAACAAATAGAAAGTCCCCAACTAGTAAGTTGGGCTTCATTGATCCTGAAGGAATTTTAAATGGCTCGATAGCAAAAGTTCTAATTACCCCTGCAATGATTAAAGCCCAAAAAAGCGCTTTAAAATTATTAATTAAAGATGATTTAACTTTGCTCAATAATTACCGACGCAATCGAATATAATTTTGTGTCTGTTAGGCTAACATGAATAACATATTTCCCAAAAGTATCATTTAAATAACTTTCAAGTTTATTTTTAAGATAAATGACTGGTTTTCCTAATTCATTACGACTAACCACAATATTATTTGGGTAACAAGGAGATCTAAAACCCATACCTATACTTTTGGAAAAAGCCTCTTTTATTGCAAAATTATTTGCTAATAAGTTTTTATTAATTGATTTGAATTGATCATTCAAAAAGTATTTGGATATGAAATTTTTCTTATATTTAGCATAGATATTATTTACTCTATCTATCTCAACTAAATCTATACCATGACCAATTATCATTTTTTTATTAAATTTCTAAAATTATTTATAGTCTTAGTTAGTGAAATAAATATTGCTTCAGATATTATAAAATGACCAACGTGAACAGTATCAACATATTTTCTTTTTTTTATAAACTTAATATTTTTAAAATTTAAACCATGCCCTACATTTACAATTAGTTTTTTAGAGTGAGCATACTCAATCATTTCATTTATTTGATTTATTGTGGATTTTCTAATAATTTTTTTATCTAAATTACCTGTATGTAGTTCTACTGTATCAAAACCTAAATTTTTAGCTAAATTAATCATTTTTTTTGTTGGGTTTATAAAAGCACTTAATTGTATATTTTTTTTTCCAGATATTTTTAATAATTTTTTTAATTTTGCTTGTGATATTTTATTTAAATTAAGACCACCCTCTGTTGTAATTTCATTTCTTTTTTCGGGAACAATACAAATAAATTTTGGATTGATCTTGCTTGCTATTTTTATCATCTCTTCCGTAAGCGCCATTTCAAGATTAATAGGAATTTTAGAATATTTTTTTAATTCAAAGAGATCTTTATCTTTTATGTGCCTCCTATCTTCTCTTAAATGAACAGTTAATGTATCAATTTTTGCTTCTTGACAAACTTTCAATGCTCTAATTAAATTTGGATTATCCAGACCCCTAGCATTACGAAGAGTCGCTATATGATCTATATTAACGCCTAGTTTCATTAATAATTAATTGATTGTCTTTTTACTTTATCAACTTGGCTTAAAGTTTTCATTTCGGCAAGAACAAATTTTAGTTTATCTGAACTTTCAATACTTATATCTATAATAAATGTGTAAACTTTTTTAGTTCTATTAGCGATACGAATATTTTCGATATTAATTTCATGCTTATCAAAGATTGATGTAATACTAAATAGAGCTCCAGGTTGGTTTTTAATAACTATCTCTATCCTTGAATTAAATTCAGATTGACTTTCTCCTTCCCCCCATTCAGATTTATAAAAATTATCTTTATGATAATAACCTAAACTGTCACAAATTGTATTGTGTACTACTAGGCCTCGACCATATGACATTATTGAGATAATGCTATCGCCCTTAATAGGAGAACAACAAGTTGCATAATTAATAGCAATACCATTTTCATATTTTAATACATCTACTCTTTCTTCGTCATCATTAGATTGAAAAATTTTTTTTACAATATTATCTTCCATTTCCTTAAATAATTTATCTAGTTCAGCTCTAGATAAAAAACCTCTTCCAACATTTTCAAAAAGTTTATTTTTAAATTTAAAATCAGTTTTGGTTAAAATTTTATTAAAAGTATTTTCATCGGCAGTAATGTTTTTAGACTTTGCGATATAGCTTAAAATATCTTTACCTAGTATTTCAAACTCTCTTCTTCTTTTTGACCTAAAAAAATACCTAATTTTTTCTTTTACTTTTTCTTTTTTTACAAATCTAATCCATAAGGGTGAAATTGTTGTGCTTTCATCAAGAATGATTTCAACTTGATCTCCATTATTTAGTTTTGTACTTAAAGGTGACTCTTGTCCATTAACTATTGCTCCAGCGCATCTATCACCAATATCAGTATGAATAGTATAGGCATAATCAACTGGAGTGGAGTCAAGTGGAAGTGTAAATAATTCTCCTTTAGGTGAAAAAACATAAATTTGTTCGTCAAAAAATTGTTGTGAGGTTTTGTTAAGAATGAGATGTTGTTCATCTTTTTCCTCAACATAATTTACAGCATCTCTTAACCAAGCATAGACACCTTCGCTTTGACTATCTTTATTTAAATATTTATATCTCCAATGAGCAGCAATACCATTTTCCGCTATCATATGCATAGCTCTTGATCTTATTTGTACTTCAAATATTTTTTTTTGGAAAATAAGATCAGAATGTATCGATCTATATCCATTGGGTTTTGGACTAGATATATAATCTTTTGTTCTTCCAACTTTAGCGGAAAAATTTCGGTGAATAATACCCAGAACCCTGTAACAATCTCTTGTTGATTTAGTAATGATCCTGACAGCCGCTATATCAGATATAGAATTTAAATCTGTATTTTTCTTATTTATTTTTTTCCAAATGGAGTAAGGATTTTTTTTTCGGTAATGTATCTCAGCATCAATATCAGACTTAGAAAGTTGCTCCCTCATTAAATTTTCAAGATCAATAAATGAACCTTCCAAGTTTTTGAAGGTATTATCTATTTTGTCATTGATTCTGTTAAAAATATCTGGGTGTAAATTTTTAAAAGATATATTTTCTAAAATTGATTTCCAATTCTCAAATCCTAATCTTTGAGCAAGCGGGGCATAAATTAATAAAGTTTCATTGCTAACTCTTTTTCTTTTTTCAACATCTTTAAAATAATGAATAGTTTTTATATTATGAAGCCTGTCAGCTAATTTTATAATTAAAACTCTTATATCTTTAGCAGTAGAAATTAATAATTTTCTAAAATTTTCGGCCTCTTTTTCTGATCTTGTTATTTTTTTTTCTTCCAAAAAATCTATTTTAGTTAAACCATCAACGAGGCCAGATATTGCATCGCCAAAATTTTTTTTTAATTCATCTTTTGAAAATTCAGTATCTTCAATGACATCGTGTAGTAAACCAGTAATTACCGTTTCAGAGTCTAATTTTAATTCAATTAGTGATTTACATACTTCATATGGATGAATTATGTATGGATCTCCAGAGGCACGAAATTGATCCTTATGAGAATTTTCAGCAACCTCAATAGCTTTTACAAATAGATCCTCTCTAAAATTTTTGTCATATGATTCTAATGCGGATTTAAACTCTCTATAACTCTTTTTGAAGTAGCTGGTTTGAAACATCAGCTAAAATAATAAACTAAATATAACTTTTAATCTTCAAGAAGATGATCTTCGTTTTCTTCTTCTTTCTCTTGAACTAATTGATAACTCTTAATAATGTCTTCTTTGACATCTCCGACACTAATTTTTTCATCAGCAATTTCTCTAAGAGCTATGACCGTGCTTTTATCATTATCAAGAGGAACCTGGGCTTCATTACCTGCGTTAAGAACCTTTGCTCTGTGAGATGCCAGTAAAACTAAATCAAAAAGACTATCAACGTTTTTAGTACAATCTTCTACTGTAACTCTTGCCATGTGAGGTTTATATGAAAAAGAAAGTAAAATTACAAGAAAAATATTATTTTTTTAAAATTCTTTGTCTTTTACGATCCCACTCTCTTTGCTTAATTGTCTCCCTTTTATCAAATTTCTTTTTACCGATGCCAACTCCAAATTTTACTTTTGCTAAACCTTTTTCATTAAAGAAAATCTCCATAGGAACTGCTGTAAAACCTTTTGTTGTCAACATTCCTAAAATCTTCTTTATCTCTCTTTTATTGAGCAAAAGTTTTTTAACAGATCTCGTGGTCTTTTTGAGGTCAAAATTCTTACCTCTTGAAATAATTTCAAAATTATTTATGTAAATTTCACCTTTTTGTTCATTAATAAAACTTGACTGAATAGAGGCTTTTCCACTTCGAAGTGGTTTAACTTCATTACTTTCAAGCACTATTCCAGCAACATATGTTTCTTTGATTTCATAATCAAATTTTGCTCTACGATTTTGAATAGACAATTAAATAAAATTTAAATCTTTTATTATTTTTCTTACTTGTTTTTTCGTATCAGTGCTTAATTCATACAAAGGTTCTCTTACATCAGCTTTACATTTACCCATTAAAGAGAGGGCATACTTAGCTGGTGTAGGATTAGGTTCAGCAAACAATATTTTTGACAATGGAGATAATTTTAAATTTACTTTATCAAATTCCTTATAATTCTTTTTTTTCCAATGATAGTGGAGCATTGATGTAAGTTTAGGAGCTACATTAGCTGTAACTGATATACAGCCATGACCGCCTTGAGCTAAAAAACCAGCAATAGTTCCATCTTCACCAGACAAATAATTAAAATCTTTTTTCATAAAAGTTCTCATAATCAAAGGTCTGGAAATATCATTGGAAGCGTCTTTAATACCGACAATGTTTGATACTTTATTTAGTTCCTTAAAGCTATCAAAAGACAAGTCTACAATTGATCTTCCTGGTATATTGTAAATTAGTTGTTTTAGAGGTGAAACTTTTGCAATTTTTTTGAAATGGTTAATCAAACCTAATTGATTAGGTTTATTATAATATGGTGTAACAACTAATCCGTACTTTGCTCCTGCTTTATAGGCGTGTTTGGTAAATTCAATAGCCTCTTTAGTGGAATTAGATCCTGTGCCGGCAATAACAGGTATTTTTTTTGAAGAAACTTTAATTGCGAACTCAACTAACTTCATATGCTCATCATGTGATAAAGTTGGTGACTCCCCTGTGGTTCCGCAAACTGTTACCCCAGATATTCCACTTTTGATTTGCCAATTTAATATTTTTTCAAAACTATCATAGTCAACATTACCGTTTGAAAAGGGAGTTATTATTGCTGGTATAGATCCTGTGAGCATTATTATTTTTTACTATTTTTTAATCAAATATATATGTTTTTTTTATGGCGGAGAGAGAGGGATTCGAACCCTCGGTACAACTTGCGTCGTACGGCGGTTTAGCAAACCGCTGGTTTCAGCCACTCACCCACCTCTCCATAGGCTTATTTATAGCCGAAATATAGTCGAATAAAAAGAATTGTCATTCTTATTATTACTAAAAAAAGTATATGCGGTTACTTTTTAAGTCTTTCGAGAAGGATTTTATTTATTAATTTAGGATTACCTTTACCTTTTGTAGCTTTTAGACATTTACCGACAAAATATCCTAAAACTCTATCAGAACCATCTTGAAATTTTAAAATGTTCTCCTCTTCTCCAACTAAAGCTTCATCAATTATTTTTTCCAATTCTCCAGAGTCAGACACTTGTTCAAGTCCTAATTCCTTAACAAGTTCAGATGGCTTACCTTCACCATTTAAAACTTTAGGTAAAATTTCTTTACCAGCTTTATTTGAAATTACATCATCAGAAATTAATCTCAAAAGATCAGTAATATCTTTTGCTTTATCATTTAGACTATTTACTTCTAAATTATTTTCTTTGATAAATGCAAATATATCTCCAACTAGCCAAGCTGCTATAAATTTTGGTTTTACAGTTGAAACAGAAATCATTTTTTCAAATAAATTTGCGTTTTGTTTTTCAGCAATTATGATTTTAGCTATGTCTTTATCTAAACTATAATTATCTAAGTATTTATTTAACTTATCTTGGGGAAGCTCTCCTACTAAGGGTTTTATTTTATCTATTTGCTCTTGACTTAAATTTACAGGTAATAAATCGGGATCAGGAAAATAACGATAATCATGTGAGAATTCCTTACTTCTCATTGCTCTTGTTTCCCCGGTGCTTGTATCAAACAGCATGGTATTCTGTTCAATTTCTCCACCACCATCAATTATATTAATTTGTCTTTGAAATTCATATTCAATAGCTTGTTTTATGAATTTAAATGAATTTAAATTTTTTATTTCACATCTAGTGCCAAGTTCTTGGCCCTTTTTGCGAACAGATAAATTTACATCAGCTCTCAAAGAACCTTCCTGCATGTTTCCATCACACACATCTATGTACATAAGTAATTGTCTTAAAGAAGATATGTAGTTTATTACCTCATCTGCAGATGATAAATCAGGATACGAAACTATTTCTAATAACGGTGTGCCTACTCTATTAAGGTCAATAAAGCTATATTTTGGATCAATATCATGAATACTCTTGCCAGCATCTTGTTCTAAATGGGCTCTCTCAATTCTAATTTTTTTTTGATTATCACCACTTTCAATATTTATATAACCCTCGCTAAGAATGGGGAATTCAAATTGACTAATTTGGTAACCTTGAGGTAAATCAGGATAGAAGTAATTTTTTCTTTCGAACACAGAATGCTTGTTAATCTTAAAATTTAATGCGTATCCTGTTTTTATTGCCATTTCAATACAACCAAAGTTCATAACTGGAAGCATTCCAGGCATTCCTGAGTCAATAAAATTTACATTCTCATTTGGCTCAGATCCAAATTGATTTGGTGAGGAGGAAAATAATTTAGATGAAGTTTTAAGTTGGGCGTGTACTTCAAGACCTATGACCATTTCCCAATTATTACTCATTGAAACTTAATTCCTTTTCTGCAAGCGCTGCTAACTGTAAAAGTGGTTTTTCTTCAAAATAATTTCCAATAAATTGAACTCCCAAAGGTAGACCATTTTTACTTAAACCAGATGGAATAGATATGCCAGGAAGGCCAGCAAGACTTGTGGGAACAGTATAAATATCATTTTTATACATAGATATAGGATCAAGTTTATCACCAATTTTAAAAGCCTCATTTGGTGTTGTGGGTGTTAGTATAAAGTCAACTTCGTTTAAAATTCTTTGAAAATCATTTTTAATCAATCTTCTAACTTTTTGAGCTTGTCTGTAGTAAGCATCGTAATAACCAGCTGACAATACATAAGCGCCTATAAGTATTCTTCTGGTAACTTCATCACCAAATCCCTTTGTTCTGGAATTTAGATAAATATCATCAAGACTTTCGCCATCTTCTCTAACTCCGTAGCGTATTCCATCATATCTTGCTAAATTTGACGAAGCTTCAGCTGGTGCTAAAATATAATAAGTTGAAAGTGCGTATTCAGTAGTCTTAAATTTTACATCAACAAATTCTATGCCATTTTTGGAGAGTGCTTTTTTTGTATTATCAATTTGATTTAAAATGTCGTCACTGACATCTTCAAGATAATCAGAGGGAATTCCAATTTTAATTTTTTTTTCAAAGCTGTTGTTGATATCAACTAAATAGTCTTCTCTTTGATGATTTGAGCTGGTAGAGTCATTAAAATCATGTTTGTTTATTGAATTTAAAACATAAGCCGCATCCTCTACACAGTTTGTCAAAGGTCCAGCTTGATCTAAACTAGAGGCAAAAGCTACAATTCCCCATCTTGAACATGAGCCAAAAGTGGGCTTTAAACCAACTATTCCGCATAAGCTAGCTGGCTGTCTGATTGAGCCACCAGTATCTGTACCCATTGACGCTACACATGAGCCCTCTGCCACAGCTGCTGCTGATCCGCCTGAGGAGCCGCCTGGAACTAGATTATCTTTTTGAGAATTTTTATTCTTCCAAGGATTAATTACAGGACCAAAATAACTAGTTTCATTTGAAGAGCCCATCGCAAATTCATCACAATTATTTTTGCCAATAAAAATTGAACCATCATTTAAAAGTTGCTGAGTCACAAAAGACTCATAATTAGGGATGAAATTACTCAGAATTTTAGATGATGCTGTTGTTCTAATTCCTTTAGTACAGAATAAATCTTTTATACCTAAGGGAATACCATCTAAAGGTAAAGGATTGCCATTGTCATATCTGTTTTGAGAGTCGTTAATTGATGAAATATTCTTTTCCCTGTCAATCACTAAGTTAAAGCTGTTGTTATTACCAGATTTAGCTTTTGCTAAATATTCGTCATAAAGCTCACCTACACTTATTTTTTTTTCAATAAGAGCTTTTTTAATTTGGCTAATTGAATTCTTCACTTACTCAACCACTTTAGGCACTTTGAAAAAATTTTGCGCTCTCTCTGGAGCATTACTTAATACATCATCAACAGAATTACTTTTACTTACCTCATCATTTCTAATTGATGCGGTTTTTTCAGTTACATTATGCAAAGGTTCTGTTTTACTTGTGTCAACCTTTTTAAGATTATCTACCCATTTAATTATATCTTTTAAGGAATTAGAGTAAAATTCCTCTTTTTCTGAGGGTAATTTTAGCTTTGCTAAATAAGAAATTCTTTTAATATCAATGTCACTCATAATGGTCGTCGATACTATATCAGATTTTCTTGTAAGCAATAATTATAGCAAGAAATTTATTGCTATAGATTATGGTCTAAAACACATTGGAATGGCTATCAGCGATCAATCAAAAATCATTTCTATTCCTTATGGAACTTTTACCGAAACATTATTATTCGAAAAAATTATAGAAATTATAACAAGTGAAAATGTTCATGGAGTCGTGATTGGTAAACCTTACCATCTTGATGGTTCTTTATCTGAAATGGTAAATAAAGTTGAAAAATTTGGCGAAAAATTAGAGAAAATTATCTCTTGTCCAATTTTATTTATCGATGAGAGATTGTCTAGTAAGCCCTATAAATCAAGGAAAAATTCAGAAAACACTAATATTCATGAAAAGAGCGCATGTTTAATACTTGATGATTTTCTAAGTTTGTATAGAAACTCCACTAGTGAAAAATAGAAAGATCACTTCTATAGACGATCTATCAGCTAAGGATATTCACTCTATTGCTGAGTTAGCTATAAAATTTAAAAAATCAAAAAAAAGAATTATAGGAAAAAAAACAAAAAATATTTTTAACTTATTTTTAGAGCCCTCTACAAGAACCACAATAAGTTTTGAGCTTGCAGCAAAAAATTTAGGATACAATTCAGTTAATATAAATTTTGAAAAAAGTTCTTTGTCTAAAGGTGAAACGTTTAGTGACACCATGGATACTTTGATGAGTATGAAACCAGATGCTTTAGTCATCAGAGATAAAAATAATTTTTCACCAATGAACATAGCAAAGAAAAGTAATGTTCCTGTAATAAATGCAGGGGATGGAACTAACGAACATCCCACACAGGCGCTACTTGATTATTGTGTAATAAAAGAATTTTTTAAAAAGAAAAAAATAAAAATTGGTATTTGTGGAGATATTAAACATAGCAGAGTAGCTCACTCAAATATCAAACTTCTTTCAAAAATGGGCTATCAAATTCACATAATTGCACCTACATATTTTTTAAATAGAAATGAATTGATTAAAATAAATGATAAAATTAAATTTCATAAAAATCTGAATTATCTCGAAAAACTAGATGTCTTAATGATGTTGAGAGTTCAAAAAGAGAGAATACCAAAAGGTGCGAAGAATATGATGAAATCTTTTAAAAAAGAATTTTGTTTACAAAATAACCATCTATTAAATAAGCCCTATTTGATGCACCCTGGCCCTGTTAATAGAAACATTGAGATAAGTGATGAAGTTTTAGATAATTATCCTAAATCACTTATTTTAAAACAAGTTGAAATGGGTGTTTACCTTAGGATGGCTTGTTTGCATTATATTTTAAAGTGATTTTTCTAATATTAACGTTTGCCTATTTGATGGGATCTATACCTTTTGGGAAACTAATAACCAAATTTTTAACAAACAAAGACATAACCAAGACAGGATCAGGAAATATAGGTGCAACCAATGTTTACAGAAGTGTATCAAAAAAAGCTGGTATTGCTGTCCTGTTATTAGACGGAATTAAACCAATTTGTGTATTTTTAATAATTTATTATTTATTTCCAGAACACTACCTGAAATATAAATATTTAATTTTTCTTTTCTCTATTATTGGACATATTTTTCCAATTTGGCTTTATTTTAAGGGTGGAAAAGGTGTGGCATGCTTTTTTGGTGCAAATTTATTTTTAACTCCTATTCCAACGATTTTAGCAATGATCCTGTGGTTTTTTACAGTCAAAATTACTAAACATTCCTCTTTAGGAGCCCTTTTATCAATATTTCTTTTGACAATTTATCAATTAATTTTTATTTATGGCAACTTAGAAAAGGGAATAGTTATTATTATTTTGCTTTTAATATTTTTTAAACACAGTTCAAATATTAAAAGATTAATTAAAGGCGAAGAAAATAAAATAAACTTATAGTTATGAACTTACTTGTTGTAGAGTCACCCGCAAAAGCTAAGACGATTAATAAATACCTTGGAAATGATTTTGAGGTCATAGCTACGGTTGGTCATTTTAGAGATTTAGCAAAAAAAGATGGTGTAAAAGTGACTGAAGACTACAGTGATGTTGAGTTGAATTGGGAAACTACAACTGCAGGAATGAAAATGTTGGACAGTATAGAGAAAAAAGCAGAAGGATATGAAAAAATTTACCTTGCAACTGATCCAGACAGAGAAGGTGAAGCGATTACATGGCATTTAGTGAAATCTTTAGAAAAAAAAATAGATAAAAATAAATTTGAAAGAATTACATTTAATGAAATTACTAAAAATGCAGTAATAAATAGTTTTAAAGAGTCTAGGAAAGTTGATGATAATTTAGTTTCTGCATATTTAGCCCGAAGAAGTTTAGATTATTTAGCGGGATATAGTTTATCTCCTGTTCTCTGGAGGAAAATGCCTGGCAGTAGATCTGCAGGAAGAGTGCAATCTGTAGCAGTAAGACTCATTTATGAAAAAGAGATTGAGATAGAACAATTTGAGCCAGAGAAATTCTACAAAATAAATGTACATGGGGAAATTAACAGTGCAAAACTTGATACATCCATTACAAGTCTAGATGGGCAAAAAGTAGACAAGCTCTTCTTTAAAAACGAGGCTTTAGCTGAAAAGGCTAAAAATTACTTAAATACTAATAGATTTTTCATTAGCAAAATTGATGAAAAGATAATATCTCGAAAACCAAAGGCACCCTTTAACACTTCAACCTTGCAACAAACAGCAAATAGTCAACTTAATTTTAGTGCCAGTCAAACCATGACTATCGCTCAAGGTTTATATATGGGCATAGATATAAACAAAGAAACAATAGCTTTAATCACTTATATGAGAACAGATAGCATAACGCTTTCTAAAGACTCAATTAATACAATTAGAAAAAATATAAATGATGAATATGGTGATAAATATTTACCAGATAAGCCTATTGAGTATAAGTCTAGAAAAAAGAATGCGCAGGAAGCACACGAGGCAATTAGACCAACAGATGTTTCAATAAAACCTGAAAGTATAAAAGATTATCTAAGTGAAGAACAATTTAAACTTTATGATTTAATTTGGAAAAGAACATTAGCTTCTCAAATGACAAGTGCTCAAACGAACCAAAATACTCTTCAAATAGATTGTGAAGAAAAAAATATAACTTTAAAAGCAACGCTTGGTAAATTAATTTTTGACGGATATAAAAGAGTTTATAATTTACAAGAAGATGACGAAGATCAGATAATTTCACTATTAGAAAATATAAAAGAAAATGATAAATACATAGTAAGTGAGGTTGAAACACTTGAGTCATATACTTCTCCACCATCTAGATATACTGATGCCAGTTTAGTAAAAAAATTAGAAGAGTTAGAAATTGGAAGACCTTCAACATATGCCTCTATAATTCAAACAATTGTTAATAGAGGTTATGTTTTAAAAAGTGGAAAATCATTTATACTTAATGATCGTGGTAGAGTAGTAAATGTATTTTTGTGTAATTATTTTAAAAAATTTCTTGAATATAAATTTACAGCTGATTTAGAAAATCAGCTTGATGATGTAGCTGCTGATAAAGCAGAATGGAAAAATATTGTTTTAAATTTTTGGAAAGATTTTGAGTTTTTCATAAATGAGGTTATGGGTAAGCCTAATAGAGAAGTTATTGATGTAATAAATGAAGAATTGTCACCAGTTATTTTTAAAAAAATTGGAGGAGACATAGATATCAAATGTTCCTCTTGGGCCAACACAGAAAATTGTGAGGGCAATTTGGGTGTGAAAGTTGGAAAAATGGGAGGATTTATTGGCTGTTCAAATTACCCTGAATGTAAATTTACAATTTCTATAGGTGCATTCATTAAAGAGGTAAATCCAAAAAATCGTGAGGGAGATGAGATCATCACTTTTCCAAGAACCCTAGGAATAGATGCTGACTCTAAAAAAGAAATAGCAGTTCACTTGGGTCCTTATGGCTATTATCTACAATTAGGAAAAGAAACGGATGTAGATAAGCCTAAAAGAGTAACTCTTCCTAAAAGTTATGATCAAAATACAATTGGTATGAATATTGCTAGTCAGTTAATTAAGCTACCAATAACACTTGGAAATTTTCCAAATAGTGAAGATCCAGTAATAGCAAACATAGGAGCTTATGGACCATATGTTAAATACCAAGATATTTTTGCTTCTTTGGGAAGAAAATATGATGTCTTGGAAATTAGTTTAGATCAAGCAGTGGAATTGATAACTATTAAAAAAAATAAACCTACAAATAAAGTAAGAGAAATAGGAGTCCTAAAGAGAAGAAAGCAAAGAGCAAATCTCTATAAAGGGAAGTCAGGAAAATTTTATTTTAAGATAGGGATAATGAATTACAAAATTCCTCCAGAATATGATGGAGAAAATTTAACAATTGAGGATGTAGAAAAAATACTTAAAGCTAGTCGCTAACTTTTTTTAAATTTAACTCTTTTAATTGTTTATCCTCTATTTTAACTGGTGCATTCATCATTAAGTCTTGAGCCCTTTGGTTAAACGGGAAAGCTATTACTTCTCTGATATTTTCATTTTCACTGAGTAACATAATTATTCTGTCTAGACCCGGTGCACATCCTCCGTGAGGGGGAACTCCATAATGAAAAGCATCAAACAAAGCACTAAATTTTGATTTAATCTCACTTTCGCCATATCCTGCAATTTCAAAAGCTTTTTTCATGATATCTGGTCTATGGTTTCTTATGGCTCCAGATGACAATTCTATTCCATTACATACGATGTCATATTGATACGCTAAAACATTCAAGGGTTCATCTTTCGTCAATGCATCCATTCCTCCTTGAGGCATAGAAAAAGGGTTGTGACTAAAGTCAATCTTGCCAGTTAACACATCTTTTTCATACATAGGGTAGTCAACAATCCAGCAAAATTCATATTTATTTTTATCTATTAAATTTAAATCCTCTCCTACTTTTGAAATAACCTTTGATGAAAACTCATATGACTCATCTGGTAAATCACACACAAAAAGTAATCCATCATTTGGATTAAAATTATTATCTTTAATCATTTGGTTTAACTTTTCTTGATTAAAATTTTTAGCTAATGGACCTTTAGGTAGTGAATTTTCAAAGTTTATATATCCAAGACCTTTTTTTCCTTGTTCTTGAGCCCATTTATTAAGGTTGTCATAAAAACTTCTTGGCTTACCCTCAGAATTGAGGGCTTGAATACAATTAACAATAGCACCCTTTTTTATTAAATTTTCAAAAATTTGAAGACCTGAACCATCAAAATAATTTGTTACATTAGCTAATCTAAGAGGATTTCTTAAATCTGGTTTATCGCATCCAAAACTCTCAACACTATCTTTGTAAGTAAAAGTTGGGAATGGAAGTTTATTTACTGATTTGTCTATAGGTTTAAATTTATCAAAAGTATTAAATAGTAAACGACTGATTACGTCTAAAACATCCTCTTGTGTGGCAAAACTCATTTCCATATCTATTTGATAAAATTCACCAGGGGATCTATCAGCCCTACTGTCTTCATCTCTGAAACATGGAGCTATTTGAAAATATTTATCAACACCAGAGGCCATATAAAGTTGCTTAAATTGCTGAGGTGCTTGAGGCAATGCATAAAAAGATCCTTTATGTAGTCTGGAAGGTACGAGGTAATCTCTGGCACCTTCTGGAGAGGGAGCTGTTAGAATTGGAGTTGCTAATTCCATGAAACCCTCAGTATTCATAAAATCTCTTACATAATTTATAATTTGATTTCTTAGCTTAATGTTACGTTGCATTTTGGATCTTCTAAGATCTAAATATCTATATTTTAATCTTACCTCTTCACCATAATCACTATCTGAATTTACCTCAAGTGGGAGAGCTTTAGAGCATCGGCTTAATATTTCAAAACTTTCTATTTTCAATTCAACTTCGCCTGACTCCAAATTTTTATTAATAGTTTCCTCACTTCTTTTGGTTATTAGACCAGAAATTTTAATTACATCCTCGTTTTTTATTTTTGATAATTTAGAAAAATTAACAGATGTATTATCTACCACACATTGTAAAAGTGAGGTTGAGTCTCTTAAATCTATAAATAATAAGTTTCCATGGTCTCTTGACCTATTAACCCATCCGGAGACCGTAATTTTTTTATCTACTAGTTTATTGTCAATATCTTTTAAATAATAATCTCTATAACTGTTCATAATACTTTCTAATTAGTGACAAATTAATATTATGGTTATTCTCATAAAGCAAATGATTAATGGTTTTTGCAGCCTCAAATGCTGCTAGATATGTTCTTTCAATATGATTCATTACTTCAATAATAATCTGTTCTGGAACAGTAATAGATTTTAAAAACAAATATTTTTTTATTAATTTTAAAAGAAGGTCTTTATTAGGGTTTTGTATATTGCATAAGTTAAATTGTCTTAACCTTGACTCAATATCTGGTAAATAAATTTTGTCAGATAGATTTTCAATAGAACTGTCAGAAGTAAATATAGTCAATGGAATTTTATTTGATATAAAGTGCTGTAAGAAGTGAAAAAAATTTTCATCTTTTGCAGGTAAATTATTTAAGTCTAAATAAGTTTCTTTCTTTATATGTAAATCTTTAGGTAATTTATTAATCAAATTATTTTCAAAAACCTTAGAAAAATTATTTGCAATCGAGGTTTTACCAGATTTTCTAGGTCCATAAATAATTAGGTATTTTACTCTTTTTTTGAGTGATTGAATTACTGAATCATTTTCCGAGGAAAGTATAATTTCCCCGTCAGAGCTGTCTAAATTTAAAAATGTTTGCACTAAAAAAAGTTTACCAAGAAATTAATCTGTTTATCATCATAGATATTTTCGAAATCTAATAGTAATTTGCCTTGTTCATAAGATAATATCTTGGGCTCTAAACCAGTAAAGTATTTTAATTTTTTATAATTTGATGGATCGATAGATAATTGATAAGCGCTTTTATTTTTATCCAAGAGATTAAACCATAATGATTTTAAATTTATATTTTTTGAAAACTTGCGTAATCGAAAATAATTTTCATTAAAATTTAAGTATATATAAGAGTCTTTTTCAAAGTTTTGAATAATAAAATTTGGACAATTTTCAAATTTATTATTGAATTTAAAAAAATTTTCTAGCAATGAACAATTTAAAAAAAATAAATTATGATTGATATTTTTTGCATATAAATCTTTAGATAAATTATCTATATCAACATTTAGAGATATTTGAGTATTACTAAAATTAATATTATAAATATTTTTTTCTATTGAAGGCATAATGTCTTCCTCGGTAATTGAATTATTTATTCTGAAAAGTAATTCTTGATAATTTTGAAGATTGCTGTCTTTTTGAATAGTAATTTCTTGATAAGCTGATAAATTTTTTAAATTAAATGCAAGGAATATACTAATTAGATATAAATATTTCATTGAGCAAACTATACAAAAAATCTGGTGTTGATGTAATAAAAACTGACAAACTTATTAGTCAGGCACTAAAATTCATCAAAAGCTCTCACAATGATAAAGTTTTAGGAAATAAATTAGGTTTTAGTGCAGAATATAGAGTTAATAAGGATGTTACGCTTTGTGCCGCTACGGATGGTGTTGGAACTAAGGCTATATTGGCTGCTGAGCTAAATGATTACAAAGGAATTGGACAAGATTTGGTTGCAATGTGCTCAAATGATTTGCTTTGCAACAAGGCAAAACCACTATTTTTTTTAGACTACTTTGCCTGTAGTTCGGTCAAGTCAAAACAATATACTGAAATATTGAGAAGTATCACAGGTGCTTGCAAAAAAATTAATTGCTCACTTATTGGTGGTGAAACTGCTGAAATGCCATCTTTATATAAGGGTAATCATTTTGATATTGCTGGTTTTTTAATAGGAATAAAAGAGAGCTATAAAACTTTAAACGTAACAAGAGGGGATCTTATATTTGGAATAAAATCAAATGGATTTCACTCAAATGGATTTTCTCTTATTAGAAAAATTATTAATAAAAATAAAATTAATATTAAAAGGGTAAAATTTAATAAACAAAAGCTTTCTAATCTTATAATGAGGCCTACACGTCTTTACCATAGGTATATTAATTATTATGATTTAAAGTATATAAAGACACTCTCCCATATAACTGGAGGTGGTGTTTATACAAATTTCAAACGTAGTATACCTAAGGGTACAAAATTTGATTTAAATATAATTAAGCTACCTAAAGAGTACGATTTTATTAAAGATAACATAAACATTTCTAACCTCGAATTAATGGAAATATTTAATTGTGGAATAGGTATGATATTTGTAATTAATAAAAAGCATTATAAAAGATTTATTAAAAGAAACTTGTTTAGTCTAATTGGTGAAATTAAATAATCATAAAAAAGTATCCTTTTTAATATCAGGGAGTGGTTCTAATCTTCTAAAAATATTGAAAAAAAATCATTTAAATAAAGATTTTAAAGTCATAGCTATTGTCAGTAATAATAATATCTCAACAAAAATTAAATCTTATGTGGGTAAGTTTTATAAAGATGTTTTAGTTAAAGAATACCAAAGAACATTACAAAAAGAAAATTTCAATAATACAGAAATTATTTTTTCAGTTGGTTATATGAAAGTTATTGAAAAAAGAATTATTAATAACTTTGATGTTTTAAATTTACATCCCTCGATCCTTCCTAATTATAAAGGACTGATGACACAAAAAAGAATGTTAATAAATAATGAAAAATACCATGGTTTTACCATTCATAAGGTTTCTCCTGAATTAGACGATGGTAAAATAATCTCATATAAAACCAGAAAAATTAAAACTAAAAATGAGTCAGAGCTTTTGAAAAAACATAAAAGTTTAGAGCATCAATTTGTATATAAACAACTAGTTAATTATTTACTAAATTAGTTCGGATCCTGAAAAAAAAAAGCTGATTTCAATTTTTGCATTTTCCTCAGAGTCGCTTCCATGAACAGAGTTTGCTTCAATAGACTCAGCGTATTGATTTCTTATAGTTCCTTCTTCTGCTTCATCTGGGTTAGTAGCGCCCATAATTTTGCGATATTTTATTACAGCGTCCTCTCCCTCTAAAACTTGTACTTGTACAGGGCCAGATATCATGTACTCAACTAAACTATTAAAAAAAGGTCTTTCTTTATGCACTTCATAAAAAACTTGCGCTTGATTTTTAGTTAAATATATTTTTTTTGAAGCTAAAATTTTTAAATCTGCACTTTCAATCATTTGATTGATATGACCAATTAAATTTCTTTTTACAGCGTCTGGTTTAATTATAGAAAATGTTTTTTGCATTTTAACTCCTAATTTTTGAAATATTTACTTATAAAATCTGCAATTAATGTCAAGCCGAAACCTGTAGATCCTTTATTGTTCATAATATCTCCAGCATTTTTCCATGTTGTTCCAGCAATATCAAGATGTGCCCACTTAGTTTCCTCAGGTATAAACCTTTGTAAAAACTGAGCTGCTGTTACAGATCCACCATATCTACCTGCTCCAATATTTTTCAAATCTACAAATGGTGAGTTGAGTTCTTTATCGAAATCATCATGTAAAGGCATTCTCCAAACTTTTTCATTTGTATCTAAACCAGATTGATAAAGTGTATCTGCCAATTTATCATCATTACAAAATAAGCCTGCATAGTGTTGTCCGAGTGCAACCATTATTGCCCCAGTCAATGTTGCAAAATCAATTACTATTTTTGGTTTATACTTTTCACATCCATAAGTAATTATATCTGCTAGTACAAGTCTACCTTCAGCATCAGTATTTAATACTTCAACATTAATACCCTTATATGACTTAATTATATCTCCAGGTTTGTAGGCGGTGCCACTAGGCATATTTTCAACTAATCCTACTATACCAGCATAGGAAAAGTTTGTTTGAATTTCACTAAGATATTTAATAATGGCTACAGTAACTGCTGATCCTGCCATATCCCACTTCATATCTTCCATTCCTCCACTTGGTTTAATTGAAATTCCCCCACTATCAAAGCAAACACCCTTACCAACGAATAAAATATCTACATTATTTTTTATATTTTTTTTAGCGAACTCCATTACCATAGGCTCTCTTTGACTTCCTTGACTTACAGCTAACAAGCAGTTTAACCCTATTGTTTTTATATTTCGCCTATTTAAGGTTTTTATTTTCAAATTTTTTTTATCTAATTTACTCATTGTTCTTTTTGCAAAAGAAGCAGGGTAAATAATATTACTTGGCTCAGAAACTAATTCTTTTAAAAAATTTAGGGAATTCAATAAACTTGAATATTTTTTAGATAATTTATATTTTGTTTTATATTTTGATTTTTTTGACTCATGTTTATAAATTGAATATATAAAATCTTTTTGTAAAAAGCCAAAAACTATTCCCTCTAAATTTGATTTATATTTTGCATCTAAATTAACCACTGAGACAGAATATTTTGAACATAAATCGTAAACAAAAGAACCTATAACTATTTTACTAAAATGATTTTTTAAAGAGTTTGTAGAATAAATATAAATTACAATTTCTGAATTTTTTATAGATATTGAGTACTTGAAAATTATTTCATTGTTGTAGGTATAGTTGGATAAACCTTTTTTACTTGAATTTTTATTACTGAATAATACTGATAATTTAATACTTTGATTAGGTAAATTTATTGAGTTAAATTGTGCTTTCATGCTTGGAGAAACTAGATCATATATAATTTTTAACTATTTAAAATATATTTCAATAAATATTGTAATTTTTATTGGTCTAATATGGTTATCACAAATATTAAGGATATTAGAATTACAAAAATCTATCACAACGCAGATGATGGATGTTGTAACAACAACTTTATTAGTTTTGCCAAGTTTTATAAGTCCATTAATGCCTTTTTTATTGGTTATTGCTGGTTTCTTTTTAAACTATAAGTTTAATACTAGTAATGAGATAATAATACTAAAACAATATTTTTCCCTGAAGAATAATTATTTATTATCTATATTTCTATCTGTAGGAATAATTACTTTATATCTCATTAACAATGAATTTTTTTCCGTAAATTTGTATCAAAAATATAAAGTTAAAGAATTAGAAATAAGAAATAATTTGAAGTTAGGTATACCTTCTGTAAGTGAATTTCATATTGAAAATGAAGTTAGCATATTTTTTGAAAAACAAAGTAACAATAAATTTTATGATGTTGAAGCAATAATTTTCGAAGATGGACAATTTATTAACTCAAATAATGTTGAAATAGAAATAGATAAAAAGAATTATAATTTAATTTTTTATAAAGGAGAAAGAATAATCTTGAACGAAAGTGAGAAAAGTAAAACAATTTTTGATAAATTTGTTTATAGTATCGAAAACAATGAGATTGAAATGCTAATGATGGATAAAGAGCATTTTAACACTCTTCAGTTATTAGAAAAAGAAGATAATGATTTTTACCATCATGCTCACAATAGAATATATCAGTATTTTTTGGTATTAGTAATAGCTTTAGCTTCTTTTAAGATTATTCTTTTATATTTCTCAAAAAAAAATATTTTTAAATATTATGCATTTTTATTTTTAATTATACTTTTTATTCAAGTTATTAATTCGTATCTAATCTTTCTTCTAAATAATAATTCTAATTTCAACTTGTCATATTATTATCTTATAAATTTCACAATTCTTGCATTTTTTTGTTATTTTATGTTTAAATTGAATGATAATAGTTAACCTTTTATATCGAAAATACATTTTATCTTTATTTATTTGTATTTTCTCTAGTATTTCTATTTTTTTTATATTTTCATTAATAGGTAATTTAAACGAAAATTACGCATTCTTTATTGTGCTAAAGATTAGTATTATGAACTCAATACAAATATTAACTTTTGTACCCGCTTTTATTTATTTATTATCTATAATATTATTAAGTATTTTTTTAAGATCAAAAAATGAAATAACAGTTATAAAAAGTTATTTCAGCTTTAAACAATTAGCCATATTTATTTTACCTATAGTAATAATTTTTACTTTTTTTGAAATAAACAAAAACAGACTTAACTTAATAATTGAAGATTATAAATTAAACACAATAAATATTGATAATCAATCTAAGTTAAGGATCCTCGTAAAAAAAGATAATAACTACAAAAAATACATGGTTTTCAAAAACTTTGATCAAAGTGATTTAATAAATTCTGAGTATCGTGAGTATTTTATATCAAATGATAAATTACTATTAGCAGAATTTAGTAATCAATTGAAACCTTTGAAAGAGTCTTTCTTAATTGAAAAATTTACTCAGTATAAGAATAATATTATAAAAGATATTAATACTTCAAAAATTATTGAAATTAATTTTACAGATTTAGTTAAAAAAAGTTTGATTGTTAAAGACATCTCTAAAAGAAATAATCTCAAATTTAATGTTAAACTAGTAAATATAATAATATTTTTTACGTTATTTTTTAGTAGTTTATTCCTTTATTTTTTCAGTTCAAAATTTATTAATTCTAAACAAAGCTTAAAAACTCCAATATTTGTATCTTTAATTGTTATAATATATTCTTTTTTTGTATTTAATAACTCCTTGAGCTTTTATCGGCAAGAGTTTGAAATAATTGCTAGTATTATTGCTGGCATGTTTTTTATTAAAGTTTATTTAAATGAGTAAATTATTTGTAATCCCTTTAATACTCTTATTCTTTTTCAGACAAATTATGATTTTAAGTGCAAACAATGATACATACATAAATACGACAAATATTACATATGATGAGGATAAAAATATTGTTGAATTAGCAGATAATTCAAAAATTAATATTAATGATACTAATATTTTAGTAGATAGAGGAATAATAGATTATGATAATGATTTAGTAGAGGTGTATGGAAACTTTTACTTGTATCAAGAATTAAATATTTTAAGTGGTAAAGATTTAGTCGGAAATACAAGACTTACCACCTTCAAAGCTAATGAAGTAAGCTATATATATAATAACGATTTAAAGATAGACTCAAATCAAGCAGAAAGGTCAGAAGATATTGTAAATTTTTATGATAACTTTCTTACACCTTGTGAATTAGAGGGTTTTTTCAATTGCCCTACTTGGTCACTAAGAATTGATAAAACTGAATATAATATTAAAGAGGATAAATTTAACCACTACGATACATTTCTACAAATAGCTGACTATAAAGTTTTTTACATGCCGTATTTTTCACATTATGGAGCTAAAGCACCAAGAAAAAGGGGTTTTTTGACTCCAACATTTGAGCTAGCTATTGGAGGTGATACTGACACTGGCATAATTACACCATACTACCTTCCTATAAGCCAAAGCACAGATATCCTTTTTAAACCAAAAATATTTTTGGATCCTAATTTTGAAATAGTTGAGAAATTTATCATAAATACTAGTTTAAACAGTAAAAGGCCTGGGGGGAATGTCTCTTTAGAGCTATATAATGAGAGAAAAGTTAATAGAGATATTTATAGTTCAGCAAACCTAAGCGCAAAACAAAAAATTAACAAAAAAAACATACTTTCATTTAAAGCACTTGTAACAAATAGTGTATCAACGACAAGGTCAATTAACAATGAACCTATAAGTTTTGAAGATATTTATATATCTTTGGATAGTTATAATATTCTTAAAAAAAATGACTTTCTTAAAAGTGAAATTTCATCAGTAGCTGCTTTAGATACTTCTGACTCAGATTTGATACCTGTTACACCATCAATTAAATATATGAGTATTCATTATCCAACTAAAAAAACTTCGATGATTAATAATTTAGGCATTGGTGCTTTAAAAAGAGGTAATTCTAATATTGAAAAGCCTTCAGATATTTATTTTATCAAATTAAATAATGAATTATTAAGTAGCAGTAAATTTAATAAATTTAATACTTATAATAAAATTAGTTTTAATAATAATTTTAATTCTTATGAGTATAAAAAAAATTTAGCTTTAAATGATGATGTATTTCAAAGTGACTCTATATTTTCATCAGATATATATTTTAATAATTACAATAATACTCAACCAAGAATAAAGTTTATTCATCATGCTAATTTAATCTCTGACAAAATCATAAATGAGGATAGTAAGGCCATGTCATTTAATTATCAAAATCAATTTTCAGATAGTAGATATTTTGGAGAAGATTTACAGGATAATTCAAGTAGAATAGTATATGGTTTAGAGAATGAATTTAGTTTTTTAGAAAAAAAAATAGAGGTAAAATTTAATCAATCATATGATTTTATCGCAAATACAAACTACACAAGAGATATTAACCAAAATTCAAATTTCTCTGACTTAGCTGTTGAAGCAAAAACAAATTTAAAAAATTTTTCTTTTCAAATTGATAGTCGTTTAAATAAAGGAAGCCTTTCTAAGAAAGAGATGAATTATGATCTAAATTATTCAAATCAATTAGATTTTAATCTATCTTACAATGAAACAGACGGTAACTCATATAAAAGCTCCTCATCTGATACAGAAACACTTGGATTAGAAATAGCCAAACAAATCAATAATAACTTAGAATTATCATTTAATTCTAATATGGACTTAAAGAATAATTACAGTCCCTATTCTCAAACTTTTAATATAAACATATCGGATGAGTGTTCCGAGCTAGTCATTTCATATAAAGACATTAGATTCAATGATAATTACAATACAACTCCAAATGAAACATTGAGTGTTAGTTTTTATATGGATTATTTGGGATTTTTTGGATATGAACAAAAAACAAATATTTTTTTTGAGCAACCAGGTAATCTAAATTATGGTTTATAAACTTTTAATAAAAATAATATTATTAATATTTTTTTCAGTTAATTCTTTTTCGAATATTTTATATGATAAAAAAGGAATAGTTATAACTGACATAGAACTAAATATTTATAAAAATATTTATTTTGAATATCATAACACTTTAATAAGTGGCTCTGAAAGCCTAAAAGATTTAGTTCTCATAAAGAATGTTATAAGGGACCTAAAAGAAAATAATTCTGATTTTATCGCTCAAATTGACAATCAAATAAAAAATCAATTTGGTAAAGATATTATCGAAAATGAAATTATTTTAAATTTTTATAGATTTGCAAAAATCAGAGATGAATTTATTTATAACTATTTTCGAAATGAGTTGAAAGTTAATGAGATTAAAAATATTTTTAAAAGTTTGAATGAATTAAATTTACCAATAAGTGAAAATAATTGTCTTTTGATAAAGGAAGTAATTAATCTTAAAGACAATAATAATTTTATTAATAATTTTTTTAAAAATCTTAAAAATAATTTGCAAGATTATAGGGTAGAAATAAATGGAATTATTTATGATGTATGTATTGATAAAACAACATACTATGAGATAGAAAAATTAATTGTAAACTATATCAGAGAACAAACTGATAAAGAATTTAAATATTTTGTTTATGCAAAAAGCAAAAGTTAAAAGCAAATATGTTTTTTTAGGAGATGAGGACTCAATTAATATTGAAATAATACTTAAATCTTTTCAATATCTTCAAAATAAAGTTAAGTATTTATTAATTTGCAATAAAGATGTTTTTACCAAAAAAACTAATATAAGAATAAATGAGATATTTGACCCGATAAGTTTCAAAGGTTATAAAAAAAACGAATTAAATATTTTTAATGTTGAAGATATTAGTAAAAAAAAATATGAGAATTTATTAAATCAGATTAAGGTAGGTAATAATTTAGCTAATATAACAAAATTTGATCTTATAACTTTACCGGTTAATAAAGCTCTATTTAAACAAAATATTAAATTTACCGGAATGACAGAATATCTTGGTACGTTAAATAATAAATCAACAATTATGTTAATGCATGGAGATAGATTTTCAGTAATTCCGTATACAACTCACATAAATATTAAGTTTATTAATAAGTTTATAAAATCAAAAAATTTACTTTTATTCATAAGGAATCTTCTAAAAAACTTAGAAAATAAAATATATGGACTTTATTTTAAAGAAATAAGATTTTTGTGTTATAACCCTCATTGTGGAGAAAACGGTACTTTAGGAGATGAGGATTTACTAATAAAAAAAATTATAAGTAAATTCAAAAAAATTAAAGGGCCTTTCCCCGCAGATAGTTCGTTCAATAAAATTAAAAAGAACACACTTTTCATATCTACTTATCACGATCAAGTCTTAATACCTTTTAAAATATTAAATAAAAAAAGTGTAAATTTAACTCTTGGTTTAAAATATCGTAGATTAAGCCCTACACATGGAACTGCAAAAGATATTAAAAATAAAAATTTAGCAGATAATTCCTCCTATTTAACATGCCAACTTTTTTAAAGAGAAAATATGGTCAAAACTTTTTAATTGATAATAATATTCTAAATAAAATTTCGGATCTCATACCTGCTGATAATTTAGAAACTCTAGAAATTGGGCCAGGTGATGGGTGTCTAACAGATAAAATAATTCTAAAAAAACCTTCTTCTCTAACTTTAGTAGAGATTGACAATGATTTAATTGAACTTCTTGAGAAAAAATATTCAAACAATAAAAAAATTAAAATTTTAAATTCTGATATTTTAAAATTCAATATTAATAAAAAATACCAACTAGTAATATCTAATCTCCCATATAATATTTCATCTCAGATACTTGTAAAACTATCAGTGATTAATTTTAGACCTGATATTTTAATCTTAATGTTTCAAAAAGAGTTTGCTCAAAGGTTATTAGATCCAAAGTTAAATTCAATTAATTCACTAATAAAGTGTTTTTACGAGATAAAATTAAACTTTATTGTAAGTAAAAATTGCTTCAGACCTGTACCAAAGATTGAGTCTAGTGTCTTGACTTTCAAAAAACTAAAAAAAAGTCTAATTAAAGATAAAGAATTAAATGAATTTATTTTATTTAAAAGAAATCTATTCTCACATAAAAGGAAATCTCTTAAAAATATTTTGAAAAAATATAACCTTAAAAATAGTTTTTATTCAGATATGAGAGTAGAAAATTTAAAGTTAGAGGATTTAATTGCTTTATTTAGAACTATCAGTCCTGAAATTTACCAACAAAATTAGTTAAATTAATTAATCTTGACCTTCTTAACCTCTCTGAGTCAATGATATTTTTTATTTGATCAACACAATTTTTCAAATTTTTGTTAACTACTACATAATCGTACTCTGGAAAATGAGATATTTCATTTTGAACTAAGCTCATCCTTTTTTTCATTTCATCTTTTGTATCTCTGCCTCTGATTCTTAGTCTTTTTATTAATTCTTTTTTACTGGGAGGGAGTATAAATATTCCTACAACCTCCATCTTACTTTGTTTTAATTGCTGATACCCTTGCCAATCTATATCGAACAAAACATCTCTATTTTTTCTAAAAAAATATTTTACTGTTTGTTTTAACGTTCCATATTTAAAACCAAATACTTTAGCGTGTTCTATAAATTTATTTTGGTTCACAGCTTTATTGAAGTCTGACTCGGATAAAAATATATAATCCTTTTTACTAATCTCTCCTTTTCTTTTTGGTCTTGTAGTGCATGATATGGATAATGAAATAGATTTGTCCTTCTTTAAAAGCATCTTTGATATTGTGGTCTTACCCGCTCCAGAGGGCGATGATAGTACAATACAAAAATTGGTGCTTTTAATGGCCAAAGATAAGACTTGCATTTGTGCCACCAAAACCAAATGAGTTGGAAATTACATTTTTGACATCTTTGGTAATTGCCTGGTGTGGAACTAAATTGATTGATGTTTCAGTATCTGGATTATCTAAGTTTAATGTAGGAGGTAGTGTTTTAGTTTGTATTGTTTTTAATGAAAAAACAGCTTCAACTGCTCCAGCCGCACCTAATAGATGGCCAATTGATGATTTGTTTGAGCTCATAAACATTTTTTTATTAGATTGAAATAATTTCTCTACTGCATTCAATTCAATTTTATCTCCTAATGGGGTTGAAGTGCCATGAGCATTAACATACTCGATGTCATCAGAATTTAGCTGCGACTCATTTAAAGCCATCTCCATAGCCCGGTAGCCTCCATTTCCATCTTCTGAGGGTTTAGTTATATGAAAAGCATCTCCTGACATTCCATAACCTTTAACTTCTCCATAAATTTTAGCACTTCTTTTTTTTGCATGCTCTAATTCTTCAAGAATTAAAACTCCAGCTCCCTCTCCCATGACAAATCCTGATCTATCTTTATCCCATGGTCTTGATCCCTTCTCTGGATGGTCGTTAAAAGTATCACAAAGAGCTCTTGCAGCTGAAAATCCAGAAATACCGAGTGGACATATTGCAGCCTCAGCCCCTCCACATACCATTATGTCAGCTTTGTTATTTTTTATAATAGTAAACGAGTCTCCAATAGCATGTGATCCAGTTGCGCAAGCAGTAACTGGTGAGCTATTTGGGCCTTTGAGATTATACTTGATAGAAATATGACCCGATAACAAGTTAATAAGAGATGAGGGAATGAAAAAAGGTGATATTTTTCTTATGCCTTGATTATCTAATATTGAGGAATTTTTGTAGATAGTATCAAGCCCTCCTATGCCAGATCCAACCATAACGCCTGATCTGTGCGAATTTTTATTATCAGATACAAAACCTGAATCGTTAATAGCCTCTGAGGCTGCTATCAAACCCAATGTTATAAATCTATCTATTTTCCTTTGATCTCTAGAACTAACAAGTTCTTCATTTATGTTTGAGTCGTCTATTGATCCAGCTATTTTGCAAGGGTAATCATTAACTTCAAATTTAGATATTTTTGAAATACCACTTTTTGAGTTTATAAGTGAATTCCAAGAAGACTCAACATTATTACCTAACGGGTTTATAGTTCCAAGTCCGGTAACTACTACTCGTCTCAAATTATATTATTTCTTTTATTAATTTGAATTAGCGGTTAAGTATGTAACTGCATCTTTAAGCGTTACGATTTTTTCAGCAGCATCATCAGGAATTTCACAGCCAAACTCCTCCTCAAAAGCCATAACCAACTCGACAGTATCTAAGCTGTCAGCACCTAAGTCATCTATGAATTTTGAGTCACTTTGGATTTTTCCTTCTTCAACACCCAAGTGCTCAACAACAATTTTTTTTACTCTTTCTTCAATATCGCTCATTTTAAAAACCTCTTAGTAATAAATTTAAAAGTTCGTACCACATTATACTTAATAATCAAATAATTAAATTAATGCAAGGCCACCGTTTACATGCAAAGTCTGCCCTGTTATATAATTAGCATTTTCTGAGCATAAAAAACCCACTGCTTTTGCTATATCATCAGAATCGCCAAGTTTTTTCATAGGAATCCTATCTAAAATAGCATTTTTTTGCTCATCACTAAGTCTGTCAGTCATATTTGACTTAATAAAACCAGGTGCAATACTGTTAATTGTAATATTTCTAGTTGATAATTCTAGAGCTAGTGATTTGACCATTCCTGAAATAGCTGCTTTCGAAGCAGTATAGTTTACCTGACCTGGATTTCCAGTATGAGCAACTACTGATGAAATAAATACAACTCTACCAAACCTATTTTTTACCATTTTTTTTGTAAAATGTTTTAGTAAATGAAAAGATGAGTTTAGATTGACGTTTATTACACTGTTCCAATCATCTAAGGACATTCTTAAAAAAATATTATCTCTATTTAACCCAGCATTTAAAATAAGATAGTCAATGTCAAAATCTAAAATTTTTTCTAAATTTGTTTTTTCAATATTATTAAGGTCAAGTTCTTTAAATTTAATATAATCTTGGTCAGATTTTACTTTATTAATATTTGTGGTGGTTGAGTAAATTTCTTTACATCCATTCTTATAAAAATAATCACATATAGAGCTTCCAATAGAACCGGTACCTCCTGTTACCAATAATTTTCTATCTTTAAACAAAGCTAATATCCTCAATATTAGAAAAAGAATATTTTTCTCCTTGAAAAAATCTTGGTAAAAAATTTAGTAATGTCTTCTTTGGCCCAATTTCTATAAACGTATGAATTTCTTCTTTCATAATAGTTTTAATGGTGTCTGACCACATTACTGGAGAGTGTATCTGAAGTGATAATTGGTTACTATAATCTTTTTCAGAAATAGTCCTATAATTTACTAGTTTGTGATTTGAAATTAAGTCAAATTTACTTTTTTTAAAAAATTTTTTTCTAATTTTTTCACTAAAAATTTTTGCACTCTCTTTCATTAAATCAGAATGAAAAGGGGCAGATACATTTAATGGTATAAATTTACCAATAGGATTTTTTTCTTTAAATTGATTTACAGCTTCTTTAAGACCACATATAACAACTTGTCTATCAGAATTTAAATTTGCAATATAAACACCCTCTCCAAATAGTTTATCATCGATTTTTAAATCTTCTTTTTTTAGAATTGCATACATTACATACTTGTCAGGATCAGAAACTATAGACATTGACTCTCCTCGATATTTGACTACTTCAAGCATTTCCTCAAAATCTAATGACTCAGAAAAGTACAATGCACAATACTCACCTAAAGAGTGACCTGCTAAAGTAATTTTAGAAAAATTATTATGTAAATAATCTTTACATAGGTCAATTATAATTGAACTCAAAACAAAAATCATTGGTTGGCTATATTGAGTTAAGTTTAATAAACTTGGATTTCTTTGGGCCTCTAATAGATCATAACCAAGTATTTTTGAGCTTATGGAGTATCTTTCTTGAACCCAGCCATACTTTTTAATGAAATCAAAGCCCATTTCAGTAAATTGTGATCCCTGACCTGTAAAAAGCAAAGAAAGATTTTTATTTGACATAGCTAAATTATATCTGTAGACACTCTTTTTACATGACTAACATATATGAGACAACAATTATAGTAAAACCTGATCTTGCTAACGATGAGTTGAAAAGCCTAAATAAATCTATAGATCAGTTTTTTTCTGAAAATAACGTTACCATCGGTTATAAAGAAGATTGGGGTATTAAAAATTTAAAATCATCTATAAGTAATTACTCTAAAGGCTCATTTAAATTTATGCGTTTTAACGCTACATCTAACTTTCCAAAAAAACTTGATGGTTTTTTAAAATTTAATACTGATTGCCTTCGTTTCCTTATCACAAAGTCATTTAATGAATTAGAAGAAATTACACCACAAGCTAACAAAGAAAACTAATGAAAAAAAATCTGAATATTTCAAATGAAGAGTTATTGAAACTTGATTATAAACATACTCAAATATTAAAAAAATTTACTAACGAAAATGGAAAAATTATACCTCAAAGAGTAACTAATATGTCAAGATCAATTCATTCTAAGATTACTAAGGCTATCAAACAGGCAAGATTTTTGTCTCTAATTTAAAGTCATGACTAAAGTTGTTGTTTTAGAAAAATTTAAAAAAAACTGGGAAATTGGTTCTGTAGTTTCAGTAAAAGATGGATACGCAAGAAACTACCTTATTCCGAGCGGTAAGGCTAAATTTGCAACTAAACAAAATATTGAGCAAATAAAATTACTGGAAGATAGTCTTTTGAAAAAAGATAGTGAAAACAAATCACAAGCTCATAATACAGCATCAATAATAAACGAATTGAAATTTACTAAAGAAATAGCAGCCAAAGAAAATGGTGAGCTATACGGGTCTTTAAGTGTGGGTGATATTGTGACTTTTTTGAGTAAAAATAACGTAAATATTCCCAAAAGATTTGTTAAACTTGGTAATAAAATTAAGACCGTTGGTGAATACTCAGTAGATATAGATTTACATCCAGAAGTAAATTGTTCACTTGATATTGAGATCTTATCCCCTAAAACCTCCGACTAAGACTATCTTTTTTAATATTTATTAATAACTTAGGACTATATGCAAAAGAGTTTTGAGAGTTTAAAAGATAATGATATTGAAATAATTGTTATTGCCTATTTACTGAAACACCCTGATTTAATTGATACACATTTTGAATATTTAGATAATTCTTTATTTGCAAATGTTGAAAATTTAAAAATTTACAATGTATTAACTGATTTTTATAAATCTCAAAAGAATGTTTCTATTGATACTATAAAAAACTATATTCCAGATATTCAGTCTAAAACACATAAAGAACTATCTCATCAAATAGATCAAATTGTATTTTCAAAAGATGTTTTTTCTAATTATATAGAAACTCTTCAAGATTTGTATTTAAGAAGAGAGCTTTTCAAAATTACCCAAAATAAAAATAGTGAGTCAATAACATTTGAAACATCAAATAATATTAAAGATATTTTTTTGGATCTTGAAAAAAAAATATTTGATTTATCAAATTTAAAAAAAGATAACTATGAATTTAGAGATTTTGCATCAGTTACGAAAGCTTCTCTTAAGATAGTAGAAAAAGCATTTAAAAAAAAAGGAAAGTATTCAGGTATTGTCTCAGGTTTTAGAGATTTAGATAATATGTTGGGGGGATTGCAGAATTCTGATCTTATTATATTAGCTGGCAGACCCTCAATGGGCAAAACTGCTCTTGCAACAAACATAGCTTTTAATGCTGCTAAGTATTTTTCTCAAGAACAGGAAAATGGATCTGTTGTATTGTTCTCTTTAGAAATGTCTGCTGAACAAATTGGTTTAAGAATTTTAGCTGAACAATCAAGAATACCAAGTGATAAACTTAGAAAGGGTGAACTTAACGAAAAAGACTCTCTTGAACTTCAAAATACATATAAGGAAATTAATAATTTAAATTTTTTTTTTGATGACAGTCCGAATTTAACAATATCGGAATTAAGATCTAAACTTCGAAGATATAAAAACAATTACAATATCAAGCTAGTTTTAATAGACTATCTACAATTAATAAAACCTGAGAGCAGCAGGGATAATAGAGTTAATGAGTTATCTGAGATAACAAGAAATTTAAAACAACTTGCAAAAGAATTTGATTTACCTGTAATTTCACTATCTCAACTTTCTCGTCAAGTTGAAAATAGGGATGATAAAAGACCTCTTCTTTCAGATTTAAGAGAGTCAGGGAGCATAGAACAAGATGCAGATGTCGTTATGTTTATATACAGAGAGAGTTACTACTTACAGAGAAATGAACCAACGCGGGGTGCAGATGAAAGTCAAGAGTCATATCAAAAAAAACATGACTCTTGGAAAGATAGAAATGAGGAAGTATTTAATAAAGCTGAATTAATTGTTGCAAAACAAAGAAATGGTCCTACTGGTAAGATTGAGTTATACTTTGATGATAAATATACCAAATTCTTGGGAATTGAAAAAAATGCATCAAATTAAGTTCTTAAATGAAATTTATTGAAAATATAGGGGGTGTTTTAATAACATTATTCTCTAATTTAGGGAAATTTATTTTATTTATATTTTTTTTTTTCAAATATTTATTCAATCCCAAATTTTATTTTAAAAATAACATAAGATACTTTATTAATATTTTAGTTTCATCAATACCAATTATAGCTTTAACTGGAATTTTTTCTGGAATGGTTCTTGCATTACAATCTTATACTGGTTTCTCTAGATTTTCTGCTGAGTCAGCTATTCCTAATATTGTTGTTTTAACTTTGACAAGGGAATTAGGCCCAGTATTAACTGGTCTTATGATTTCTGCTAGAGTTGGTTCTTCTATTGCTGCAGAAATAGCGACAATGAGAGTTACAGAACAAATAGATGCACTAAAGACACTCAATACAAATTATTATAATTATCTTGTTACACCACGAGTCCTATCTTTAACTTTGGCTTTGCCAATATTTGTGACTTTAGTAGATTTTATTGGAGTTATGGGTGGTTACATTGTTTCAGTTCATAGACTTGGATTTAATGATAATTTATATCTACTAAACACGATAGATTTTTTAAGCCTTAATGATTATTTATCAGGTATTTTTAAAGCGTTTTCATTTGGTTTTATAATATCAATAGTTAGTTGTTATTGTGGTTTATTTTCTGATAAGGGGGCTTTTGGTGTTGGGTCAGCTACAACAAACGCAGTTGTTATCTCCTCAATTCTAATTTTGTCATCAAATTATTTTCTAACAGAGTTATTTTTTTAATGAAAATAGAAATTAAAAATTTAAAAAAAAGTTTTAATGATAATTTAATCTTAAAAGATATTAGTCTTACTATAGAAAAAAATAAATCTACCATAATATTAGGCCAATCTGGTTGTGGAAAATCTGTATTGATAAAAACAATCTATCAATTGTTTAGTTTTGATAGTGGTTTCATTTTGTATGATGGTAAGTCTGAAGTCAATATTGATAAATTTAGTATGCTATTTCAATATGGAGCTCTGTTTGATAGTTTGAAAATATCTGAAAATATAGCATTTACAGATTTTATCAATAATAGAACAAATTTTAATAAAAAGGTTATCTCTCTTATGAATGATGTAGGACTAGATAAATCAATCTTTGATAGGTATCCCTCAGAAATATCCGGGGGTATGAAGAAAAGAGTTGCTTTAGCTAGAGCACTTTATAAAAATCCTAAAGTTATTTTTCTTGATGAGCCAACGACAGGATTAGACCCCATAAATAGTGATAAAATTAATGAATTGATATTAAAAGTAATAACAAAAAGAAAAATAACTGCAGTAACCATAACTCATGATATCAAAAGTGCAATTAAAACAGGGAATCACTATTATTTTATTGATAAAGGAATAATTCAAGATAAGGGTGATTGTAAAAAAATTTTAAAAACAAAAAATAAAGTATTTAAATCATTTATAACAGGAGCAGATATTAAGCAATAATGAATTTTTCAGATTTAAGTTACTTTGATTATTCGTATCTAATACTACTTATTATATTTGCTATTTTTTTTGGTATTAAAGGAGCTACTAAATCTATCAGCTACAGTCTTAAAATCATTTTATCTATATCTTTACCTTTTATATTTTATAAGAGGGTACTAAATTTTTCTTTAGAAAAATTAAATATTGAATATTTATTTTCATTACAAAATAAAAATGCAATTTTTTTAGAGATTATATCTTTTATTATTCTTTTTTTTATAACATACATTATTTATTCAATTTTAGAAAAGGCTTTAGATTTAAAATCGCCTTCTCAGCTAGAATTCAAAATTTTAGATACTATTATAGGCTCGATTTATGGAATAATTATATTTTCAGTTCTTTTTTATTTTTCTTACATTGCCTTTTTTAAAAATTACATTGACGATAAGAATAAAATCATAAAATTAAACATTTCAATATATGAAAACCTTATGTATAAAGACCAAAAGGTTGAAAAAAAAAATAAAAAAGACACATCTAGTAAAGAAATAGATAATGATAATAAAAAACTCTATTAAAGTAAGAGAAGAATGTGGTGTCTTTGGGATTTCTAACATCAATGATGCCTCAGCTTTGGCAGCTTTGGGTTTGCATGCACTTCAACATAGAGGTCAAGAGGGTTGTGGGATAGTTTCTTATGATGGTAAAAATTATTATTCAGAAAAAAGATTTGGCCTTGTAGGGGATAATTTCAATAATAAGGATACAATTAAGAAATTACCCGGTAATTATGCTATTGGGCATAATAGATATAGTACAACTGGGGGTAAAATATTAAGAAATGTTCAACCTTTTTTTGCAGACACTAACGCCGGTGGTATAGGGGTCTCTCATAATGGTAATTTTACAAATGCCATTACATTAAGAAAAGAACTGGTCAAAGACGGAGCAATTTTTTATACAACTTCTGACTCTGAAACAATAGTTCAGCTTATAGCTAGGTCAAAGAAAGAGAAAAATATTGATAAAATAATCGAGGCAATTTCTCAAATACAGGGCGGATATGCATTGGTGATGCTTACTAAAGATGTTCTCATTGGAGCAAGAGATATATATGGAATCAGGCCATTGGTAATAGGTAAAATAAATAATTCATATGTTTTGGCATCTGAAACATGTGCTCTTGATATTATTGGTGCGGAGTTTGTAAGAGAAGTTGAAAACGGTGAAATTATTTATATTGAAAATAGTGAATTACATAGTCTCAAACCATTTGGAAATCACAAGCCTCGTCCTTGTGTGTTTGAATATATATATTTTGCAAGACCAGATAGTATTTTAAGAGGGAAAACAGCTTATGAGTATAGAAAAAATTTAGGAAAAGAGTTAGCAAAAGAAGATGATGTCGACGCAGAGTTAGTTGTGCCAGTTCCAGACTCAGGAAATGCAGCTGCTATAGGGTATAGTCAACAAACAAAAATTAATTTTGATTTGGGTTTAATTAGAAATCATTATGTTGGGAGAACTTTTATAGAACCTGGCCAACAAATAAGAAGTTTGGGTGTCAAACTAAAATTAAATGCTAACAGAAGTTCTATTGAAAATAAAAAAATTATATTAGTAGATGACTCTTTAGTTCGCGGTACAACTTCTCATAAAATTGTGAAGATGTTGTATGATGCTGGAGCTAAAGAAGTCCATTTAAGAATAGCCTGTCCTGAAATCAAATTTCCTGATTTTTATGGAGTTGATATGCCCACAAAAAAGGAATTATTGGCAGCAAATAAAAGCATTGAGGAAATTTGTGATTATGTAAAAGCGAAAAGTTTAAAATTTTTATCTTTAGATGGGTTATACATAGCTTTAGGATATCTAAAAAGAGATAATAATAGGCCTCAATTGACAGATCACTACTTTACAGGCGATTATCCGATCAAATTAATTGATCAATTAGGAGATAATAAAATTACTCAACTATCTCTACTAAGCTCTGGTTCAAATATTTAATTGTCTATCAATCAAGTATTAATAATTTTAAATGGTGAAGATCAAAACGTCTTATTGGAAAAATCAAATAAAATAGTGTTAGCAAAAAAAAAGCAAGAGAATATTACCCATGACCACACTCTACTTCAGACGAATTTTGACTCTCCAGAAGATTTAATCAAAGCGAATACTATAATAAAAAATCAATTTTCAAAAATAGATGAGTTGGTCATTGTTTATAGGAACATTAATTTAAATATGATCTCTTATCAATACGACTACAATCATATTAAACAAAATTACCAAGAGTTAATGAATATTATCTATTTTATAAATTTACTTGTGCCATTACTTAAAGACGAATTTAGGTTTATTTTATCTTTTGAAAAAGATAATCATTACAAGGTTCATTTTAATAATTTTAAGATGTCTTTAATAAAATATCTAGAATCATTTAAAATAGACCTAATAAAATCAATTAATATTGATATCAAAATATTAAATTAAAATTTATCCCTTTGAGATTTAATTCTCTTATTAATATTTTTGATAAATAACTCTTAATATGAGGTTTGATATTATTTTTTCTAAAATTACATGAAATTTTGAAATAATTTTTTTGATTAACTGTAAATGCAGAAATAAAGAAAATTTTAAACTCCTTGGAATTTTTCTGTATTTTCCCTAACTCTCCATTAACTGATTTTATTATTTTATTTAAATAAGAAGTTTTAAAAAAAAACTTGTTGTGCAATTGATTATTTACTATTTGAAGTATTTTTGATTTAGAAGATTTTAATGCAGAAATAAAATATATGTTCAAAGAGGAATAGTAATTATGATTTGATGAGAGATAATTAAAAAATTTATGCTGATACATAGTTTTATTATCTATTAAGTCAATTTTATTAACTAGTACTAAAAAAGGTTTATTTCTTCTAGATAAAGACCCTATTAATGATAAATCTAATCTTGACTCAGAATTAGCGTCTAGTAGCAGTAAAATTAACGATGATTTTTTTATAAAATATTCTGATTGCTCTAAAGAAAGTTTTTCAAAATCAAGATTTTTTCTCTTTGATCTACTTCTAATAAAACCAGCAGTATCAATAAATTCTAATGTTTGATTTTTATACTGAATATCCCAATTTACTGAGTCACGGGTTGTGTGAAGATGTGGTGAGGTCTTAGATAAGGATATACTCATTATTTTATTAAAAAGCGTTGATTTTCCTGTATTTTCTTTGCCAAAAATAGCAATTGTTTTTTTATTTACATTTTTAATATTTGAGTTTTGTTTTTTATTTTTATTAGAAAGATACTTTTTTAATAATGAAAAGTTATCAGAGTAATTTGTAAAATTTTCATCAAATAGATTTGATATGTAATCTTTTTCATCAATCATCTTAAATGAGAAAAGCAAAATGTTATAATTTTTAGAGTGTAATTGTTTACATATTTTTAAATCCTCATTAGTAAAAGATGAGATTAAATAAATAAATTCTATATTTTCCAATTTTAGTGTAGAAATTTTATTAAGAAGGTCTGTAAAATCGCTAAATTTATAAAAACCCGGCGTATCGTAAATATTATATTCAAAATTTTCTGATGATATATTTTTCCTAATAACATCAATTGTAGTATTAGCTTTTGGATTAGATATAGTCTTATGAGTTTTAGAAAAGAGATTAAAGAGGTGAGACTTACCCTCATTTACTTTGCCAATAATAAAGTAATTATTCACTTAATTTAAAAAGACTTTTATCATCTTTTAGATATATAGTTTGATCATTAAAGAAAATTTCTAAATTATTGGTGAATTTATTTTTTACAAAAATATCATCTATTTTATCTTTCAAATTTAATTTGCTAATTCCTTGATCTGAAATTAAATAGATATTTTCTTTTATATTGAAGATCGATATTGGAGACTCTTTATTGTGAGAGTATGAATTTATTATATATCCGTTATCAGATATAATAAGGATTTTATTAAGAGACATCAGAATTAAATATCCATCATTTGAGAAAAGGTAACTTAATATAGTGTCATTTATATCAAGTTCCCAAAAAATGTCTGATGAAATGGGATTGTATACTGCAATTTTTCCTGATCGATCTAAAAAATATAAATTTTCATTATGACTAAATGGGCTATCTACTAATTCACTGAATTCGTCTAATGATGTGAGAATATTTAGATCCTCTAATATATAGTTTTTAAAGTAATCAAAATTATTTTTATCAAAAGTTAGAAGAGTTCCTGTATTAAAAAGATAATATGAGTTTGTATTGTCTTCAAATATGTTTGCCTTAATTGATAGACCTGGTTTTAAATTAAAATTATCTTTTTTAGATATTGAGTAATCTTCCAATTTTACATCGTATATTTCTCCAAAAACACTAAATAATATAATATTTTTATCCAGTACTATAGGAACTGTGTTTATAAAAATATCATAATCTGCCAATTCAATAATATTTTGAGAATTAATAGCAAATATTCGAGATTTATTTGTTAATATATGAATGTCTTCATTGAATTCAAAAATACTAATGGTTTTTTCATCTTTATTAAGATTCAATTCATATTCAAATTTATTTTGATTGTTTTCATCAATTAAATAAACAGTCTTATCTTTACTTACAATAATCTTTTCATTGAAAAAATTAACTATAGAGTTTTTATTTATGTTTAAAATTTTTTCTATTTCTAGAGTATTTATATATAAAGAGGGGTTAATAGCTTTGGGAAAAATTATATCACCAAACTCAACATCTGATCTTAATTTATTTTTATCAAGATCTAAGAAAATCTCTGTTACCTCATTTATTGGTGTATAGTCAGGGTCTACTGTGCCTAAATATTGATTACAAGAGGATAAGGCTAAAAGTAAAATTAAAAATTTAATTTTTTTCATTAGATAATCTATCAACAGCTTTGATAAAAAAATTATTTAAATTATCTCTATCTGACTCACTAAATTCAAAGTTATTAATATCTAAATTATAAAAGTATATTTTTGCAATTTCATTAAAAGTAAAATTATTATCTAATGATAATGACTTAATCAATTCTTGATCTAAGTCAATTAAAGCTTTTTTTAATAATATTATATCTTTATCAATTTTGTTATATCGATCTAAATTTTCAATTGAGGTTAATTTTAAATCACTAAAAAATGAAACTTTAGGATTTTCTAAACTTGATAAATAATGAAGTTTTTCATCTAAATTTGAATTTTGTTCATTATAAAGTTCTGCCAAAAAAATATCGAATAATTTTTCATCATCTTTAGAATTATTTTGTAAAATGAAGTAAAGAGCAATAACCAACAAAAAAGATATAATTCCAAATAAAAATAAATTTCTTTTAGTGATTAATTTTTCCATTTTATTGAGCAACCCATACTTGGATATTGTTGGCTTGAACAATATCCTTTAGCAATAACTTCTTCAACAGCATAATAAAGCTCTGGTTTGCCCATAGAAGAATCTTTACCATTGGAATCTAACCTACCTCTATACTTAAGTTTTTTATCATTACTTAAATAATAGAACTCAGGAGTGCATTGAGCATCAAATGTTTTAGCTATTGATTGTGTGGCATCAACAATATATTCGAATTCAAATTTAGCTCTTGATATTTGTTCAAAAAGAAATTTGTTGTGATCCTCTTCATATGAATTTTGATCGTTTGACATAAAGGCAATAGAATTAACATTTAAAACTTTGAGTCTTTGAGTTTCAGTAGCAATCTTAGTTTCTATAGATCTAACATAAGGGCAATGATTACAAATAAACATTACTAAAAGACCATTCTTGTCAAAAGATTCATAAAATGAGCCTTTTTCTCCTTTTAAGTTAATAAATTGAAAATTATTAGGTTGCCAATCAAAATTACAACTTGAAGAGTTTAAAAGTACCATTTAACATAATATATATTGAATATTTTAAACATAAATAAAAATTATATCGACACAATTCCCAAAAAAACATTCCAATACATTCTTAATACTTATTCTTATGGTTTATCAAAAAATATATGGAGAAATTATTCAATTCAAACTCAGGACTCAAATTACAAAAAGACAAAAATTACTTTCTACAAATCAAATTTTTCTTTTCCAATTATTAAAATTATTTACTCTAAAAAATTTGATAAAGAAATTTTTGAAATTACATATAAAGATAAAAAGAAAAATTTTTCTACTCTTAATTCATTAAATGCATGGTTAAAAAATTATTTTTTTAACAAACCTAAAATATAAATTTCTTTAGATTTTTTATCTGATGCAGCTGGTTTAATATATTGTGTTTTGTCAAAAAAACTTTTTATAAACTTAAATAACTTTTCTGTATCCTCACCTTGAAAGTTTTTTACTAAAAAATTACCTCCTTTGTTTAAATATTTTTCAATAAATTTTGCTGAAAGCATACTCAAATCATAGCTATTGGTTTGATCTATAAATTGGTTTCCACTTGTGTTTGGGGCAATATCAGAAATTATCGAGTCAAAAGTATATTTATTTGATGTAAATAATTCATCAATTAATTGATACTGATTTAAGTCCATCATATAAAATTTTATTTTTCCCTCAATCTGCTCAGCAGTTGGTAATATATCAATACCTACTATTTTGTTTTCTGGGGTTTTTTTCAAAATATATTGTGTCCAACCACCTGGTGAACATCCAACATCTAATATATTTTTATCATTTTTGAATAAATTATGTTTTTTATCTATTTCTTCTAATTTGTAATAAGCTCTTGAAATAATGTCATTTTTCTTTGCTTTTATGTAAAAAGGGTCTTTTTTTCTAGTTTTATACCACTGTTTCATTTAATTTTACTCATAATCTGATATGTATTCGTTTACATATATTCTATTAGGCTTAAACACATCCATGTTACCCATCATAAAAAAAATAATCATTGTATCAATGATATCACTTATAAGTTCTTTATGTTACTCATCAGAATGGGGAAGCAAAGAAGAAACAGATGAAAAATTATTTTCTGTTGAGGTTTTAGACTCCTCTGCACAAACTATTAAGGATAGTATTGTTTTTAGCTCAACTACTGAAGCTTTTAGTAGAATTGAAGTTAAGAGTGAAGTGATGACTACAATAAAAAAAGTGCTGGTCAAAGCAGGCACTAAAATAAATAAAGGTCAGCATGTAGTTGAATTAGATGATTACGAAACGAACGCTGATTTATATAAATTAAATTTATTGTCTCAAAGTGAATTTGATAAATATGCTCTTTTTGCACCTTTTGGTGGAATTCTTTTAGATGGTCATAAGATTGTTGGAGAGCTTGTTATGCCTGGTGAAAAAGTCTATGAAATTATCGATTTAAGCTCATTAAAAATATTTGGCTACATTAATGAAAATGAAATTCTAGATATATCCTTAGAAAATAAAGTTGAGGTGACAATACTCGATGAAAAAGTTAATGGCACAATTGACTACATTTCTCCTATTTCGGATCCGGAGACTAAAACTTTTGAAATTGTTGTCAAAGTTGAAAATAAAGATCTTAGGTATAAAGATGGACTATCATCAATAATTTCTATAGTTAAAGGAAATGTTCTTGCACATAAAATTTCTCCCTCAATTCTAGCTTTGGGAGACTCAGGAGAGTTAGGTGTAAAAGTTATAGGATCTGATAATACCGTACAATTTAAAAAAATTAACGTTATAGAAGATACCTCTGATTACATGTTAGTCTCTGGCTTGAGTCAAAAAGAAAAAATTATAATTGTTGGACAGCAATACGTCTCTGCGGGAGAAAAAGTTAATTATAAATAATCATGAGCTTGGTTAACTTAGCAAGTCGATACTACAGAACTACAATTTCCATTTTCCTATTTGTTATTGTTAGTGGATCACTTGTGTTTAATAATATTCCTAAAGAGTCATCGCCAGATGTAAGTTTACCCTATATATATGTATCTCTTGGTTTAACAGGAATATCCCCAGAGGATTCTGAAAAACTTTTAATAAAACCTGTAGAAGATGAAGTTTCAAATATCGAAGGAAAAAAAGAAATGACTAGCACTTCTTATCAAGGTGGTGGAAATGTCTTATTAGAGTTTGATGCTGGGTTTGATCCTGATCAAGCACTTTTAGACACTAGAGAACAAGTTGACAGAGCAAAATCAGATTTACCTGATGATGCAGATGAACCCAAGGTAAGTGAGGTAAATATAAGTTTATTTCCTATTCTAGTCGTATCTATAAGTGGCGATATATCTGAATTTTTACTGAAGAAGATTTCAAATGACCTTAAAGATAAAATACAATCTTTACCAAATGTTTTAGAAGTAAATATTGGTGGTGAAAGAGAAGAGCAATTAGACATTGTCATTGACCAGAATAAAATTGAAGCTTATGGATTAAATTTAAATGAAATATTAAACTTTGTAAGATCTAATAACCAAATAGTTTCTGCTGGAAATCTTGATACAGGAGATGGAAGGTTTGTAATTAAAATCCCTGGTTTGTATGAAAGCCTAAATGATGTTTTTAACACACCAATAAAGGTAAATGATAAAAAAACAATTAAATTTAAAGATATTGCTCAACTTAAAAGAACTTTTAAAGATCCAGAAAAGTTTGCTCGATTAAATAATAAATCTGCATTCACTTTAGAAATATCTAAAAGAATTGGAGCAAACATTGTAGAGACTGTTGATCAAGTAAAACAGTTAGTAAAGGAAGAGCAAGAAATTCTTCCATCAAAGGTAAACATAACTTTTTCTGGTGATGAGTCTGTAAACATAAAAAGCATGTTAGGAGATCTTCAAAACAATGTAATTTTTTCAATAATTCTTGTTATGAGTGTCGTTGTTATCTTTCTTGGTATAAGATCTAGTTTACTGGTAGGTTTAGCAGTACCGGGTTCTTTTTTATCATCTATTTTAATCCTCTATTCACTTGGCTTTACAATCAATATGGTTGTTTTGTTTGGATTAATTCTTTCAGTTGGGCTACTTGTTGATGGGGCTGTGGTTGTAGTTGAATATGCCCAAAGAAAAATACAAGAAGGTATGGGACTAGCAGAGTCATACATAAAGGCTGCATCAAGAATGTCCCTTCCAATCATGGCTTCAACTTTTACTACTATAGCAGCGTTTATTCCTCTGTTATTTTGGCCTGGTACAACTGGTGGTTTTATGAAATATATACCAATAACAGTAATATCTGTTTTAGGTTCAAGTTTGGCTATGGCATTAATAGTTATTCCTATAATTGGAACTCAGGCCTATAAAATTAAAAATCTTTTTTTCTTCTTTATTATGCCTTTAATTTTATTTGGTATTATTAATTTTGTTGCATTTAAATTTTTATCCCAGCTAGAATTTGATAGCTACATAAATATGGGTGCTAAAGCCATAACAACAATTTCAATTGGTGTCATTTTGTTTTTTGTTTTTAGATATATTAAAAATAAAGGTTTTTTTCAGAAAATGATTATTCCTAGAATAAATGCTGATGATGACGAAGACTTAACTGATTTAGAAAAAGTAGGTTTTTTTACTAAAATTTACCTTTTTATTTTAAGGCTCTGTATTAATAATCCTATAAAAATAGTTTTTCTATCTCTAATATTGTTAGTTGGTATCTATGGTGCATATGGAAAGTTTGGTAAGGGAGTTACTTTTTTTCCTTCAGTTGAAGCAGAGAATACCAAAGTAATTATTTATGCTACAGGCAATCTCTCAGTTTTAGAAAAAGATAGACTTGTTGCAAAAGTAGAGTCACAGGTATTAAACTTACAAAAAAAGAATAATGAATTTGAGTCTGTCTATACAACATCAGGGAATGTAGAAAATAGACAAGAAAGCTCGCCTGATATTATAGGATTTATAGATATAGAATTCAAAGATTGGGATAAAAGAAGAAAAGCAGAAACAATAATTTCTGAAATAAGACAAGAAACTTCATCTATTCCTGGGATTAAAGTTGAAACAAGAACTTTAAGAGCAGGCCCTCCTAGAGGGAAGCCCATTGAAATCAATTTAACTTCTTCTGATCCTAAAATCACAGTTCAAGAACTCAAAAGAATTGAAAAATATTTATCTAGCATATCTGGTTTAAAGGATTTAGAAACTTCTCTACCCTCTCCTAGTATTGAATATGAGCTTTATGTTGATAGAGAAGAGGCTGCAAAATATGGTGCTAGTATTTCAATAATAGGCAACACCATAAAGCTTCTGACGAGTGGGCTAAAATTGAGTGAATTTAGACCTGATGATAGTGATGAATCTATACCCATTTACCTTCGATTGCCAAAAGAACAGAGAACGATCGATCAATTAGACAGTATTAAGATACCAACATCTGCAGGCTATGTACCAATTTCAAATTTTACTAAAATTGAAACCAATCAAGAGACAGGAAATTTGACCAGAATAGAACAGAATAGAATTGAAACAATTAAATCAGATGTAACTAGATTTTATCAAACTGATGCTTATGTCAGACTTATAAAACATTGGCTTGGAATTGAAAAATTCAATATTCCAAATAACTTTGGTTTAGATATACCTGAATTTAATTCAGCAAATATTGACCCTAGAGTAAAAATAGAATTTAAGGGAGAGGATGAAAGTCAGCAGAAGTCTAAGGCTTTTCTACAAAAAGCTTTTTTGATAGCTGTATTTTTAATGGGTTTAATTCTTTTGACCCAATTTAATAGTTTTAGTAGCACCTTATTAATTTTATTTGCTGTAATTATGTCAACGGTGGGTGTTGTTTTAGGGCTCTTAATTACAAAACAACCATTTGGAATAGTTATGAGCGGGATAGGTGTTATCTCGTTAGCAGGCATAGTTGTAAACAATAATATAGTCTTAATTGATACCTACGATAGATTAATAAAAAAGACAAATGATGCTAGAGATGCCATTTTAATGACAGGTGCACAAAGACTAAGACCTGTTTTATTGACTACAACTACTACGGTGCTTGGTTTGCTTCCCATGGCTTTAAAATTAAATATTGATTTTGTAAACTTTGAATATAGTTATAACTCCCCTGACACACAGTGGTGGGTAGATTTGTCGAGGGCAATTGTTTTTGGACTTCTTTTTTCTACTTTATTGACTTTACTTGTAACTCCATCAGCTTTGATGCTTAAATCAAAATACTTAAGTAACTCCTCTAAAAAATTTGATAAAATAAGTAAACAAACTCAATAAAGAAAATAATAAATAAATAAGAGCAACTAAAAGAGTTGTTTGCCAAAAATAACTTATTAAAAATATTAATAAAATAACTGTAAATATAATCATAAGTCTAAAATATAGAGTTTTTACCTTTAGATTTTTCACAGAGGGAGTCGGAACTCTACTAATCATCATAGCACCCGCAAATATAATTAATAAGGCACTTACAATAGGATAGTTGATAGTAAATTGTATTTGTTCTATAAAATTTAGATAAAGCGGAATCATTATAACACCTGCGGCAGCTGGTGAGGGTATGCCATAAAATACTTTGCTTTGCTCTCTCATATTTTCAATATTGAAACGAGCAAGTCTAAGAGCTGCGCAAATAATGTAAAAAAGACTTATAACCCATCCAATTCTTCCTAGCTCATTTGTAAAACTTAAATTTATAAGCAAAGATGGAGCTAATCCAAAACTAATAAAATCTGATAAAGAGTCTAATTCAGCTCCAAATTGGGATGATTTTTTTAATTTTCTAGCCATCCATCCATCAAAGAAATCGAAGAAGGCTGCTAGCATTATCATAAGCACAGCAATTTTAAAATTACTTTGAATAGAGAACTTTATTGAGGAAATACCTGCAATAAGTGACATTAGTGTAATTAAATTAGGTATAAATTTAGTGAGCGGATGTTCGGTCATCTAAATGTCTAAATCTTTTTATATTCTCTAGATTGTATATTTTTGTTGTTTTTAAAATCTCTTGCAATGATAGTTTCACCACCGATACATTGCTGACCAATGCTTACCATTAAATTAAATGAATTGGGAAATTCAATATCTACTCTGCTTCCAAACTTGATAATTCCATATCTTTCACCTTGGTTTACTCTCTCATTAGTTTTAAGATAACAAATTATTCTTCTGGCAATTAAACCAGCAATTTGTGTTACGTATATAACGTTAGATCCAGATTTAAGAGTTAATCTTAATCTTTCATTTTCTTCACTTGCTTTATCTAAAGTTGCATTGATAAATTTACCCTCAATATAATCAATTTTTGTAATTTGACCTGAAAGAGGCAATCTTTGGATATGTACATTAAACACACTCAAAAAAATTGAAACTTTGGTATAACTTTTTTTTCCCTCTTTGTACTCACTAATATTTGTAATTAATCCATCTGCTGGGCTAACTAAAATATCATCACCTAATGGAACGACTCTTTCAGGATCTCTAAAAAAATAGAATGTAAAAATTAGTAATATTAAGAAAATTAAAAATATAGGTTTATGTATAAAATAAAAAAAAATTACTAATAAAAATAGTATTATCAGCGCAGCTGAAATTTCTTTATGAAACCTGAAGTACATAAGATGGAATTAATATCTGAATTGTATAATTTGATCAATAAAATAGATTTTTTTTATTAATTTAATCTGTTATACAATCAATATCTCTATATAAATGGCAAAAGTTTCAGTAAAAAATCCTGTGGTCGAATTAGATGGCGATGAAATGACAAGGATTATATGGGATTTTATTAAACAAAAGCTCATTCTTCCATATCTTGATATAGATCTAAAATATTTCGACTTATCTGTACAAAATAGAGATCAAACAAATGATGAAATTACAGTTGAGGCTGCAAAAGCAATAAAAAAATTTGGTGTTGGTATAAAATGTGCAACGATCACTCCTGACGATAATAGAGTATCAGAATTTAAGCTAAAAAAAATGTGGCGTTCTCCAAATGGAACTATAAGAAATATTTTAGATGGAACTGTTTTTAGACAACCAATTATATGTAAAAATATTCCAAGAATTGTAAGGACATGGGATGCCCCTATTGTTGTTGGTAGGCATGCGTTTGGTGATCAATATAAAGCTACAGAAATGAAAATCGACAAACCAGGGAAACTCTTTATGAAATATGTTGATGAAGAGGGAAAAGTAGAGGAAAAAGAGGTTTTTCAATTTAAAAATCAGGGTGTTGCCCTGTCTATGTATAATGTAGACGATTCAATTAGAGGTTTTGCTAGAGCTTGTTTTAATTATGGATTAAAATTAAAATGGCCTGTATACCTCTCAACAAAAGATACTATTTTAAAAAAATACGATGGAAGATTTAAAGAGATATTTAATGAAATTTTTCAGAAAGAATTTAAAACTGATTTTGAAAATAACCAAATAGTTTATGAACACCGTCTTATTGATGATTTAGTTGCGTCTTCAATGAAATGGTCAGGTAACTTTATTTGGGCTTGCAAGAATTATGACGGAGACGTTCAGTCAGATGCAGTTGCACAGGGGTTTGGTTCTTTAGGTATGATGTCTAGTGTTTTAATGACACCCGATGGCAAAACAATTGAAGCTGAGGCTGCTCATGGAACTGTAACTAGACATTATAGGCTTCATCAAAAAGGAGAAAAAACTTCAACAAATCCTATAGCATCAATATTTGCTTGGACAAAAGGTTTAAATTTTAGAGGTGAGTTCGATGGCAACGATGAACTTATTAAGTTTTCAAAGGCACTTGAAGAAACCTGTATTGAAACTGTTGAGTCTGGTCAAATGACTAAGGACTTAGCTATACTTGTAGACAAAAATTCGCCGTGGATGAACACTGAAGATTTTTTAAATTGTCTTGATAAAAATCTTCAAACTAAATTAAATTAAATCTGATTTTTAATATTTAAAAAAGCTTGATTTAATTGATCTTTTTTGTTGCCACCAGCTTGAGCGAAGTCAATTCTTCCCCCACCACCTTTTGAACCGAGTATATCAAAAGTACTTTTTATTAGTACTCTGGCATCATAAGTATCTATTAAATCTTTAGTTAACCCAACCATAATGGATACCTTATCTTCATTTGTGGTAATGCAAGCCAAAATAGATTTAGATTTTTCTAATTTAAATTTATCAAAAATTGATCTGAGTTCTTTGGGAGGCAAGTTTTCTATTAATTGAGACACAAAATTAATTCCATTTATATTTGTTTCTTCTATTTTATTATTCTCCTCATTTGAGAGTATTGATTTATTTTTTAAATTATCTAAATAATTTTCTAACTTCTTTATATAAAGGCTTTTATTTTCCTCGCTAAAAATTATTTTTCCATTTAATTTGTTTATTTGTGAGATTAAGTTAATAATTTTATCATCAAGTTTTTTTTCAAGTAATTGATCCTCTTTTAGTTTATTACTAATAAATTCATCTACCTTATTACCAGTGCAAGCCTCTATTCTCCTTACTCCTGATGAGACAGACTCTTCACTTATAATATAAAATTTCTCTATATCTTTAACATTTGATACATGTGTTCCCCCACATAGCTCAATTGAATAAGGTTTATTATTATTTTCTCCTAGAGTGACTACTCTAACTTCTTCGCCATATTTTTCTCCAAACAATGCCATTGCCCCTTGTTTTATTGCCTCTTCTTGAGACTTAATTTCAATTCGTGTTTCACAAGTATTGGAAATTATATTTGTTACCTCTTTTTGAATAGTATTTATTTGCTTTGATGATATTTGTTTATTATGACTGAAGTCAAAACGTAATTTATTTTCATTAACTAAAGATCCGCGCTGAGCTACATGTAGTCCTAAGTTATTCCTTAATGCTGCATGAAGCAAATGTGTAGCAGAATGATTTTTTTTAATTAAATCTCTTAAACTACTATCTATTTTAAGTTTAACCTTATGTCCTATTTTAAAATTGCCTGAAATTACATTACCAAAATGGATAAAAATGCCTTGAGGAGTTTTTCTAGTATCTGTCACTTTAAATTCGGCATTTTCTGAGGAAATTATGCCCTTATCTCCAATTTGCCCTCCAGACTCTGCATAAAAACATGACTCATCTGTAATGATTGCTGATTGTTTTGTTTTATCGCTTAATTCATCAACAGCCTCTAAGTCTAAAACCAATGCAGTTATTTTTGCCGTTAAAACAGTCTCTTTATACCCTTTAAATACTGTTGGTTTCGTTTTTCTAGCTATATCAAACCATAGCTTTTCAGTGTTTCCATCACCGCTCCCCTTCCATGAAGATCTAGCTTCCTCTTTTTGTAACTTCATTGATGCATCAAAAGACTCTAAATCAACGTCAATATCTTTTGATCTTAGATAATCTTGTGTTAAATCAAGAGGAAATCCAAAGGTGTCGTATAATTTAAATGCGATTTTACCATCTAATTTATTATTTTTAATATTAGGTATTTCTTGTCCAAGTATCTCTAGACCTTTACTTAAAGTTTCTCTAAATTTTATTTCCTCATTGTAAAGTGTTTCCTTAATAGTTTCAGCTCCCGAGTTAAGTTCTTGGAAGAAACCACCCATTAAATTTTTCAATTCATCAAAAATTTTGTGAAATAACGGTTCTGAGGAACCTAAAGTGTATGCATGTCTTATTCCTCTTCTTAATATTCGTCTCAGTACATAACCTCGTCCCTCATTTGAAGGCAAAACCCCGTCAGCTATTAAAAAAGATGAAGCTCGTAAGTGATCTGCTATGACTCTAAAACTAGATTTATTTTGTTTAGATATTTTTTTTTGTATAAATTCTTGAGTAATATCAATAATATTTGAAAACAAATCAGAACTATAATTGTCATTACTACCATTTAATAATGCTGTTATTCTCTCTAGACCCATACCAGTGTCTACACATGGTTTAGGTAAATCTAATCTAGTATTTTTGTCTACCTGTTCATATTGCATAAAAACTAAATTCCATATTTCAATGAAACGATCACCATCTTCGTCAACTGAACCAGGGGGGCCACCAAAGTATTTATCACCATGATCATAAAATATCTCCGAGCATGGTCCGCAAGGTCCTGTGTCACCCATTGACCAAAAATTATCAGAGGTTGAAATTTTAATTATCTTATTGTCAGGTAAATTAGCTATTTTTTTCCAAAATTTTTCTGCGACCTCATCGTCATGATATATCGTAACTAATAATTTATTTTCATTAATTTTAAATTCTTTAGTGATTAAGTTCCAAGCATATAGAATTGCTTGCTCTTTAAAGTAATCGCCAAAAGAAAAATTTCCTAACATCTCGAAGAAAGTATGATGTCGAGTTGTAAATCCAACATTCTCTAAATCATTATGTTTTCCTCCTGCCCGAACACATTTTTGAGATGTCGTGGCTCTTTTGAAATCTAACTGTTCCATCCCTGTAAAAACATTTTTAAATTGGACCATCCCTGAATTAGCAAACATTAGAGAGGGGTCATTTTCTGGGACTAAAGATCCGGATTTGACATGCCTATGATCATTATTTTTAAAATAATCAATAAACGCATTGCGGACTTCATTAGAGTTCATATTCATGAAATATAGATTAATTTAGCTGAAATTTAATATTATTCTTTAGAGTTTTTTTCGGCGGTTTCTTCTGTTGTAGAAGGAGGTGGATCAATCATCAGTTCTTCAACAGTGTCAGAATTTGATCTTATTCTGCTTTCTATTTCATTCAATAAATCTGGATTATCCTTTAAAAACTGTTTTGTATTTTCTCTACCTTGACCAATTTTTTCGTCTTTGTAAGAATACCACGCTCCAGACTTATCTATAATATCAGCTTGAACACCTAAATCTATAATTTCGCCAATTTTAGAAATTCCCTCACCATACATAATGTCAAATTCAACCATTTTAAAAGGAGGGGCCATTTTATTTTTGACGACTTTCACTCTCGTTTGGTTTCCAATAATATTATCTTTATCTTTTATTGCGCCAATCCTTCTAATATCTAGTCTTACGGAGGAATAAAACTTTAAAGCATTACCTCCAGTGGTGACTTCAGGGCTTCCAAACATTACTCCTATTTTCATCCTAAGTTGATTAATAAAAACAACCATAGTATTTGTCTTTGAAATGGAGCTAGTTAGTTTTCTTAGCGCTTGACTCATTAGCCTTGCCTGAAGTCCGGGTAAAGAGTCGCCCATTTCACCCTCTAATTCTGCTCTGGGAACTAACGCTGCTACTGAGTCTATAACTAATAAATCTATACCTTCAGATTTTACAAGAGTATCTGAGATCTCTAAAGCCTGTTCACCAGTATCAGGTTGAGATATCAATAACTCATCAATATTCACTCCAAGTTTTTTTGCATAACCTGGGTCTAAAGCATGTTCAGCGTCAATAAAAGCGCACGTTCCTCCAACTTTTTGAGCTTCCGCAATTATGTGTAACGTTAGCGTTGTTTTACCTGAACTTTCTGGGCCATAAACTTCTATGACTCTTCCTTTTGGTAAACCACCTATTCCTAGAGCTATATCTAGACCAAGAGAGCCTGTTGAATATACATCAATATTTGCATCGATATCTTTCTTTCCGAGCATCATTATGGAACCTTTTCCATATGATTTTTCAATATTACTGATAACAGATTTAAGCTTGTTTAAATTTTCTTTTTTATCCATTTGATTCTATAGTAAATAGTAAATATTTGTTTCTACTTAACAAGAGTAATAATGGAAAATAACTATAATTTTAGGGATTTTATACCAGGCACAATCGTGGAGTGCCCATCTCAACCAGATTGGGGCCTGGGGCAAGTTCAATCTTGTATAAACAGTAAAATCACTATTAACTTTGAGAACGTAGGAAAAAAAGTTATAGATTTAAATATCGTTGATTTAAAGATACACGAAAATGCTGACTGATAAATTTAAAAGAAAAATTGATTACTTAAGAATATCTGTCACTGATAGATGTGATTTAAGGTGCACTTATTGTATGGCTGAGGATGTAACATTCTTACCTAAACAAGAGGTTTTATCAATTGAAGAAATTATTAAACTTACAAATATTTTTAATGATTTAGGTGTAAAAAAATTTCGATTAACAGGGGGTGAGCCTCTTGTTAGAAAAAACATAGTTTCAATTATAGAACATTTAAATAACCTAAGAAATCAGGGTAAAATTTCAGAGCATACTTTAACTACAAATGGTACGAATTTATCAAGATATGCATCTATTCTTAAAAAGAATGGTGTTGAAAGAATAAATGTTTCTCTTGATAGCTTAAATGCTGAAAGTTTTAAGAAAATAACTAAATGGGGAGATTTAAGTAAAGTTTTAAGTGGGATTATGGCAGCTAAACAAGAAGGGATAAAGATTAAAATAAATACTGTTTTAACCCAAAATTTCAATGACAAAGAAATATTTGATATTTTAGATTGGTGTAAAAAAAATCATTTTGATATTTCGTTAATAGAAATAATGCCCATAGGTGATATTGGAGAAAAACGATTTAATCAATATTTATCCATGAAGAAATTTGAAGAGGATTTAGTAAATAAATTGAATTTAATTCCTTCAAAATACCGAACTAACGGCCCCTCTAGATATTATGAGTATTCAAATCATAAATCGAAAATTGGTATTATATCTGCTATTTCACATAACTTTTGTGATACTTGTAATAGAGTAAGACTTACATGCACTGGGAAGCTATATATGTGTTTAGGACAAAATGATTTTGTAGATTTAAAATTTGCCCTAAGAAATCAAACAAAAAATGATATTATTGCTTTGATAGAATATGCCATGTCAATTAAACCAATAGCACATAACTTTGATATTCAAAAAGATAATTTTGAGGGATATGTTAATCGTTATATGAATGAGACAGGAGGTTAATAAATGAAAATATGTTTTGTTTCTTTTCCTCTTGAAAAAAATATTGAAGCTCAAGAGAAGCTTATAAAAAAATATGGTAATTGCGAGCCCGAAGAAGCAGATTTCATTGTAGCGCTTGGAGGGGATGGTTTCATATTAAAATCTCTTCATAATTATATGAAACTTAATAAACCAATTTACGGTATGAATTTTGGATCTGTTGGATTCTTGATGAATGATTACAAACTTGATGGGTTAGAAGAACGGCTACATAATGCTCAATTAACAAAATTAAGACCTTTAGTAATGAAAACTTTAAATCCTACAGGTCAAGAAATTAAAGCTATTGCTATTAATGAGATCAGTATTCGTAGAGAAAAATATCAAGCTGCAAAAATTCAAATTATGATAGACAATGAAGTAAGAATAGAAGAACTTGTTTGCGATGGTGTAATACTGTCAACAGCAGCAGGTAGTACAGGGTATAATTACTCTGCCTCTGGACCAATTATTCCACTTGGAAGTAATGTTGTAGCTCTAACTGCTGTAAGTGCCTATAGCCCCAGACATTGGCGTGGAGGTCTATTAAAAGATAATGCAAAGATTAAAATTATTAATAATAATCCTTCTAAAAGACCAATAGTTGTTCATGCTGATCATATTGAAGCTAAAGATGTTATATCTGTTGAAATAGAGATGTCCGAGGGTATGGAAATACCTTTATTATTTGATAATGATCATAAAATTGAAGAACGAGTTTATAAAGAAATGTTTAAATCCAACTAATTAAGTGAAATTTCTAAACAATTCAAAAGTCCTCTTAATTTTTTTTTTATTATTTATTTTTCATAAAAAATCGATTGCTAATGAATGTTTAGTAAAAAAAGAATTGAATATTGGAATTATCGAAAATAATTACATTGATTATAAATATTACTTATATTATGCACTCGGTGAGTATTCTTTAATTAATGATATAGAATTTAAAATTAGCCAAGTTAATCAAAATGCAAATGAATATGATATAATATTTGGCGAATTTAGAGATTTAGCTAAATTAAGTTTAAATCAAACTCAAATACCTGATGCAGTTTTAAATTTTTATAAAGATAATGAAATTGAAGTTATTGGAAATATATTTCCTTTAGATTTAGATACATTTATAATATTAAGCAAAGACAATCATCAAAAAATAACTTTTGAAGAATTTTCAGAATTATATAATCCAATTAAATATAGTCTTGGAATGAGCTTTAAGATAAAAGAGAATATAATAGATTTAATTATATATCATTTAGAACAACCCTCTATTAAATTAAATAGCTTAAGTTTTGAGCTAACTGCTGATTTGTTTGCAAAAACATACAAAAATTCTAATAAAAATATCCTGAATAATGATTTTCTAGAAGTTTACAACTCTTATGAAAACTTAGAGAATGATCATACTTTATTTAGTGATGGTATTTTACTGTATAAGAATATTAATTTTAAAAGTTTTAAACTTTTTCCTAAAAGTAAATACATTTGGGATGATCAAAAAGGTTTTTTTATAGATAACATAGATAATAAACCTATATCTTTTTTTGGTTTTAGTGCATACTTAAATAACTTTCAAAGTTCAGGTTTTTTGTGTTATTTAATTGAAGAAAAAGTCAGATTAAAGGCTTTTAGAGATTTCAATATCCAGCTAAGTCCTCTATCAGTTAATGAAATGAAAAATATTGAAAATGAAATTCCCGAAGGTTATACAGAGATTTTGGAAAATAAAAACAAAAATATCTTTAAACCAAATTATTCTTTAGAGAGAGAGAAATATGATTTATTATCAGAATTAATTTTTGGAAAGAAAAAATTTGATAATATCTTAGATAATCTAGACTATATAAATTGATTAAAGTGTTGAAAAACTTAAGTAATGATCTAGATTCGATTAACAATTTTAATATGGCCTCGTGCTGGAATTGGTAGACAGTCTGGACTTAAAATCCAGTGGGATTTATTCCCGTGGCGGTTCGAGTCCGCCCGAGGCTACCATTAAATGATATTTAATCTTAAAAAAACAATTGAAGAAAACTTTTTAATTATTTTTTTTATAAGTTTAATTATTAGTCCTGGGTTATCTGAGATCTGTTTAATTATAGTTTTTTTTTACGTTTTATTTCAATATAAAGCTCAATTAAAATATGTATTAAAAAATGAAAAAATAATTTTATTTTTTTTTATTTTTATTTTTCTTTCGAGTATATTAAATTTTTATGACTTTTCTATTAAAGGTGTTATATATTTTCGTTTTTTTTTATACTTTATAGCATTGACAGTTATTTTTAATTTAGGGACTAAACCTAAAGTTATAAACTTTTTAATCGCTTTATGGTTGTTTATAATATTTGATTTATTATTTCAATATTTTACAGGTCAAGATATTTTTGGTTTTAAGTCATATAGATATACTTCAACTGAAATAGATAGAGATATATTGCGCCTTACTGGTCCATTTGATGACTCTAGATCAGGTTTTTACTTAGTTATATTAACGATATTTATCTCGTTATATCTGATTAATTATAAAAAATTTATACTTCTTATATCCATAAATTTAATAAACTGTTTTACAATTCCTTTAACTGGAGAAAGAACTTCTCTAATTTATTGTTTAATTTTATTTATAATCTCTCTAATATTCTTAATAGAAAAAAATAAGAAAATTTTAGTCATTGGCTCTATAGTTCTATTTATTACTACGCCCATAGTAATTAAAAATTCTCCTCAAATAATATTAGACAGGAATGTAAATTTGTTACAACAACAAATTTATAATTTTACTGAAACTCAGTGGTATGCACATTATTATACAAGTATACAAATATTTAATAATCATAAATTATTTGGCGTAGGAGTAAGAAATTTTAGAAACATATGTAGTGATAATAAATATGATGGAAATTTTGAAAAAAATTTTAGATGTTCAACACACCCTCACAATAAATATATAGAGGTATTAACAGAAGCAGGAATTGTAAGCTTTTTATTTTTGATACTAATAATTTACAGTATATTTAAATTAATAATTTATAAAGAGTTAGAAATAAAAAATAAAATTTTTATATTGTTTATTATAATAATTTTGTTTGATCCTCTATTACCATCAAAAAGCTTTTTTAATAATTGGATGAGTTGTATTTTTTGGTCAATTTTAGCAAACTTAAATTCCCGTAAAATTATCTATCAAAAAGAGAATTTTTAAATATACCTTTGATCGTTATAAAATAATTAGCAACATATATTAAAACGTTAATAAAAATAAAAATTAAATTAAATTCTACGAAATACGCACCAAGGAAACCTAGTAATGAGTGTGTAATAATGATTAAAATGCGCAAGTTATAAGAATAATTTTTCATAACATGATGATAATGATTTAAATTATCAGGTAAGAAAATGCTTTGATTTTTTTTAAGTCTTTTAAAAATTACAACAAAAAAATCAATAATAGGTATTAAACATAAACTCAGTATTTCTTCGAAATAGATTTGACCAATATTATTTAAAATTAAAAATAAATAACCACATAAAAAAGATAGTGGATAAATTCCTCCACTGCCCATAAATATTTTTCCAAAATAATTAAAAGGTGTAAAAATTAATAAAGAAATAAATAATAATATAATTAGAAAAAATATTTCATCATAAAAATTTATTTTAAAAATAAAAAATAATATTAATGATAATATAAAAAAAGAAGAAAAAGTATTGTGTCCATCAAACCAATTTGTAATGATTAGAATAAAAGATAAGCATAATAATGTCAAAAAAATGCCAATATGATCAATAGCAAAATTTTTTAAATAATAAAATTTTATTTTATTAATAATTAATTCTGGAAACATCTCTAAAGAGAGAAGTATTATGAGTGATGTGATAAATAAATTAGCTAAATAAGATATATTTTTCTTATCATCCCACATACCAAATAAAATAAATAAAAATAAAATAATTGATAAAATTATTGATGAACTTGATAAATTATAAAAATAAATAAATATCAATAAGTTTTTAATAAAAATTATACTGAATATAAGTGGAGTTGATTTTAGGTGGTTTTTTCTACTAGTTGGATAATCTATGATTCCAATTAATTTGGAAATACTATCTGATTTTACTAGAATAACGATATCAAGTAGAAAAGATATAATACATAATATTAAATATGAGTAATAGAAATCCAAAATCATTTCTTATTTTATCACAATTTTTTTGGCCAGAACATTTCAGAGTAAATGAACTAGCAGATAAATTAAGTAAACACTACAAATTAGATGTAATTACTTCAATACCTAATTATCCAGAGGGTAAATTTTATGATGGATATGGATTAAATAAAAGAAGAGAAGATTTACAAAATAATATTAATATAACAAGGGTACTAACATACCCTAGAAAAAATGGAAGTTCATTAAATCTTTTTTTAAATTATTTAACATTTAATGTTTTTAGTTTTTTTAAATTATTAAAATATAAAAATAATATTGACTGTGTGTTCATTCCAGCAACTAGCCCTCTCACTCAAGCATTAGCAGCCATATTACTTAAAAAAAAATTAAATTTTAAAGTATTAATTTGGATTCAAGATATATTCCCGGAGTCTTTCTATCTCAAAAAGAAATTTTTAAAAAAGTTTTCATTTTTTTTTGATAAAGTTGCTAAATTTATTTTAAGTAATTGTGATCAGATATACTTACAAAACTTAGAAATGGAAAATTACGTAACAAGGTATACAAATAAAAAAAAAGAAATTTTATATTTATCAAATTGGACTGAAGATATTTTTATTTCACCAAAAAATAAAATTGATAATTCTGAATGTAATATAGTCATGGCTGGGAATATAGGTGAGGCACAAGGAATTAATGAATTGATTGCAAAATTAGCAGATTTAAAAAATATATTAAATTCTCAAAAAAAGATTTTTAAAATTCACGTAATTGGAGATGGGGTAAAAAAGAATTTATTAATTAAAAAAGTAAAAGATTTTAATTTAAATAAATATTTTATCTTCTATGGAAGGTTATCACCAAAAGAAACGAGTTTTGTATTTAAAAAATGTAATTTTGGATTATCTATCTATTCGTCAAAACAATTATTTTTAGAGTCAATTATTCCATCAAGATTTATAAGTTATATTGCATCTAATTTATTGGTAATAACAAATTCATTAGGAGCACAAAAAGCTTTAATTGATAAAAATAATTGTGGATACGCAAATAAAAACATCATCAGCTTATTTGATTATGCTCTTAATATAAGCGAAGATGAACTTAATATAAAAATTAGTAACTCTCAAAATTTATTTAATAATCAATATAATAAGAAAAAGATATTTAATAATTTTGTAGACAATTTACAAAGGTTTCTTAGATAAAATAATATTAAGTGCTCTATCCGAAAAATTATTAATTTGATATTCTTTTGGTGGATAATAAATACCAGAATTTTTTGTTACAAAATTAAAAGCATCAAAAATCATATCTGACTCTAATCCACTTACGATAGTATTTGATGACTCAATAGTTTCTAGTCGTTCGGTAGACTCTCTAACAACAACACATTTCTTATTCAAAATCGAGGACTCTTCCTGAACTGTTCCACTATCAGTAAAAACACAATTTGCGTTTTTTTGAATTAAGGCAAAATCAAAAAAATTAAGTGGGTTTATAAGATGTAAATTTTGTGTATTTAATTTAAATTGATTTAATCTTTTTTTTAATCTTGGATGCACAATTAAAAAAAATTTTTTTTTTGTAACAGATGAAATTTTAATAAAAGCATTAAGAATATTTCTTAAGTTAAGATTATTATCTACATTTTCTTGTCTATGAATAGTTGATATGAAATACTCGTTATCATAAATTTTTAGTTTTTTTAAAATTTTTGAATTTTCGATATTATCTTTATTTTTATTTATAACCTCACTTACAGGATTGCCAACAACAAATATATTTTTTGGATGAATACCCTCTTTTATTAAGTTTTCTTTACTTCTTTCAGAGTAACACATATGTACATCTGAAATGTGATCTATTAATTTTCTATTCAACTCTTCGGGAGATTTATTATTAAAGCTTCTGTTACCTGATTCTACATGGTAAACATCTACACCCAACCTTTTTGCAATGAAAGCACCTGTACTTGAATTAGTATCTCCTAATACAAGAAACTTATCTGGTTTTGTTTTTAATATAATTTTTTCAAGTTTTTCAAATATTATTGCTATTTGCAGAGCAAATGATCCTTTAGAATTTAAATTAAAATCAGGTTTTCTAATTTTAAAATTATTATAGAAATAATTTCTTAGAGACTTGTCAAAATTTTGCTGAGTATCTACTATTATATGATTTTTTTTTCCCAAAAGATTATCTAATTTATTGATTAAAATGTTTAGCCTAATGTATTCAGGTCTTGTTCCAAATATGGTTAATAATTTCATTTTTTATAAAACATGTAGTATTTATTTAGAATAGTATTTAATTCATATAACATATCTTGAACTTTTACTTTATCTTTCTCATATAAATAATTTGC
>CABYUJ010000005.1:0-86531 GCA_902522155.1 uncultured Alphaproteobacteria bacterium
TTAACTTATTGGATGAGGGAAAGCTTCGAGTATGTGAAAAAATAGAAAAAGATTGGCATGTGAATCAATGGCTTAAAAAAGCAATTCTTTTAAGTTTTAGAATTCAAGATATGGAAATAATAACTGGTGGTCCAAGCGTTAAAGATGGATCTACTGCATGGTGGGATAAAGTTCCCTCAAAATTCCAAGATTGGAAATCAGAAAATTTTCAATCAGCTGGTTTTAGAGCTGTTCCTAACTGTGTTGTAAGGAGATCAGCATTTATTGCAAAAAGTGCAGTGCTTATGCCTTGCTTTGTTAACTTGGGTGCATATGTAGATGAGGGAACAATGGTTGATACTTGGGCTACTGTTGGATCTTGTGCTCAAGTAGGAAAAAACTGTCATATCTCAGGAGGTGCAGGTATAGGAGGAGTCTTAGAACCTTTGCAGGCAAACCCAGTTATAATAGAGGATAATTGTTTTATTGGTGCGAGGTCGGAAGTCGCCGAGGGTGTAATTGTTGGAGAGGGATCAGTATTATCCATGGGGGTATTTATTGGTGCTTCAACAAAAATTTATAATCGTGAAACTAAAGAAATTTATATGGGGAAAGTTCCTCCATATTCTGTAGTCGTTCCGGGTAGTCTTCCGGGTTCTAAAGGAGATGCATCATTGTACTGTGTTGTGATTGTGAAAACGGTTGATGAAAAAACTCGTTCAAAAACCTCCGTTAATGAATTACTAAGAGATTAAAATGTTAGACACAATAGAGCTATCAAAAAAATTAATATCTTTCGACTCCGTTACCCCGGCAAAACAAGATATTTTTGATTTCTTAATGGTAGTATTTGAAGAAAATGGTTTTACAACAAAACAACTAAACTTTGATGGAGATGGGAGTTACGAAGTAATTAATATCATGGCTACGTATGGTCCAATTAATACCAATGGAAAACATTTTAATTTTTTATGTCATGTTGATGTAGTGCCTCCTGGTAACTTAGAGGATTGGGACACTCCACCTTTTGAACCAACAATTAAAGATGGATATCTTTATGGTCGCGGATCAGAGGATATGAAAGGGTGTACGGCAGCTAGCATGGTAAGTGTCTTTAAATTTATTAAGGAAAATAAAGATTTTAATGGCACAATAAGTTTTATCATAACTGGGGATGAAGAAGCAGACTCCGTAAATGGTGTAAAGAAAGTCGTAAAATGGTTGAAAGAAAGTAATATAAGAATAGACGGGTCAATAGCCACTGAGTCATCCTCTGAGAAAATAATCGGTGATCAGATCAAAGTTGGAAGAAAAGGAGCTGTGGATGTTCAAGTTGAAATTATTGGAAAACAGGGGCATGCTGCGTATCCTCAGCTAGCTCAAAACCCTCTACATTGTTTGTCTAAGATTATCTCATTTTTTGATGATCAAAAACTTGATGATGGTGCAGAATACTTTGAACCATCCACTCTGCAATTTACTCAGATCAATTTAAATAACAAGGCAAAGAATGTAATACCTGAAAAATTGATTACTGTTGGTGATATGCGCTTTAATGACAACTGGGATCAAGAAAAAATACAAAACTATTTTGATGAACACTTGACTAAGATTTGCTCTGAAAATAATTGTAAGTATAAATTGAAATTAACTTTTAGAGGTATGCCTTTCCAATCTTTCGATAATCCATTTACAAAACATTGTATTAAAGCAATTAAAGATGTTACGGGATTAGAAGCTAGCCAAGATACTGGAGGTGGAACATCAGATGCTAGATTTATGCAAGAGGTCTGTCCTGTCTTCGAGTTTGGAACGATTAACAAAACCCTGCACAAAGTTAATGAGTGTGTTTCTATAGAGGATCTGAAAACGACTGAACAAATTTACTATAAAACTTTAGAAAACTTTTTTGATAATTGAAAGAAGGAGATTTAATTCCTGATATTACTTTAAGATCTGTTTCGGCAGATGGTACAAAAAATTTTGGATTACACGACAACTTCAAATTTAAAAGGGCAATGATAATTTGTGTTCCAGGAGCATTCACTTCAACATGTCACATGCAACATCTTCCTCCATTTATTAAAGGTTCAAAAAAGTTGATGTCTGAAAAGCAAATTGATCAAATTTGTTGCATGACCACTAATGATCCTTACGTCCTTGATTTGTGGAGAAAAGAGTTAGGTGAATCAGAAATTTTATTTTTATCAGATGGAAATAATGAATTTTTATTATCTTCTCAATTAATAAGAAATCATGAAAAAAGCTTTATGGGTCAAAGACTAATTCGGTCAATTATCATAATAAATAATCTTAAAGTTGAAAAATTAATTTGTGATAATCCAGGCGAATTAAAAGATACAAGCTATGAGGCTATTTTAGATAGCATTTAAATACTCTTTTATTTTTTTTTTTGACTCAAAATTATTAGCAAATAAATAACTTTTCCTACTATAACTTTTATACTTATTAAAAATATCGATAATTGCTTTGACAAGTTGTTTGGGGTTATTTTCTTTTACAATTATTCCATTGTTACTTATTGACTCTGGAGTTCCTCCACTATTACTGACTATGCAAGGTAAACCATAAGAAGCTGCTTCAACATTAGATATTCCAAAACCCTCAATACTTTCAGGTGTGGTTATAGTTGGCATTATATGAACAGAAGAATTCTTAAAAATTTTTTCACTTGAGACATCGTGGTGTATGAAATCTACCTGCTTTTGTAGTGAGAATTTCAAAACTAAATCCTTTAATCTTGATAAATCTGGTCCATCTCCAAGAATGGCATATTTAATTATAATTTTATATTCATTTCTTAGTATAGACATTGCTTCAAATACTAAATGGTGCCCCTTTCTATATTCTAGCCTGGCTACAGTACATAAATCATATTTTTTCTTATTATTTTTATTTTCAGAAATTTTTTTTATAAAAGCTGGATATATTATTTTATGATTAAATTTTTTTAAATTTTTAAAATTTTTAAATGTTTTATTTTTAGTAAATTGAGAATTATAGATTATTAAATCTGCTTTATTTAAAGAATTTAAAATTCTCTGTTTATTTCTTAATTTTAGTATTTCATTTCCATGAGCTAAACAAATTTTTTTAATATCTGTAGTATTATTAAATAGCTCTAGTGATTTCCAACTATCAAAAAAAATAATATCAATTTTATTTCTGTTTAAAAAATTCTGAGCAAAACTTGATTTAAATCTTTTTCTAAGAAACTTGATTTGATCAAATCTGTGGATATCAAACTTACATTTACTATCAAAATCTGAAGAAAACAGTTTAGATCCATCAGAGAGAACTGTTACTTTATTTTGTGTGTTAAATGCATGTTGAGCTATATTTGTCATTACAGACTCAATACCGCCTACTTTTGGAGCAAAACATTGTGTGTAAATAAGAATATTAATAAGATATCTCCTTTAAAATCAAGCCTTTTGAAGGGACCGTTGGTCCTGCTAAGCTTCTATCCTTAGCTTCAATTAATTCACTTATCCAATTAGTATTTTTATTTTTTAATCCAACTTCTAATAAAGATCCAACCATTATTCTAATCTGTTGATAAAGGAATGACTGTGCCTTGAATACAAAAATAATTTTATAACCTTTAATATCAATTGATGCCTCATCAATAGTTCTAAGTGGTTTGTTGGCTTGACAACCATGTGCTCTAAACGAAGAAAAATCATGTTTACCAATAAACAGTTTAATTGCATCTTGCATTGCCTCTAAATTTAAAGGTTGACGGATGTGTATACTAAAATCATCCTCAATAACTGACGGGGCTAAACTATTAAAAACCTGATAATTATAAATTTTATTTTTAGCAGTAAAACGAGCATTAAATTCATTATCAACACTTTCAACTTTAGTAATTCTTATCTTTTCAGTACCGAGGTGAAAATTAATTCCACTTAGAATTTGATAGTCATCGAATTTTTTTTCTAACTCAAAATTGGCACATTGTCCAATAGCGTGAACACCAGCATCTGTTCTTCCAGCACCTTGAATAGTTTTTTTTTCACCAGAGAATTTAAATATTGCTTTTTCTATTTCACCTTGCACAGTTTTTTCATTTTTTTGATATTGCCAACCACAATAAGGTAAACCATGATATTCAATTGTAAGTTTTATATTAGTCATTATCGATTATTGCATTTAATTGAAATTGATTATTCCCTAAAATAAATTCTTTAATGCTTAATGGTTTCTTTCCTTCAGCTTGAATTTCTAAAATATCTAGACTGTTATTTTTACATGCTATAGTGAGAGGTAAATTTATAATCTTGCCCTTTTCATCTTGTAAGTTAGATATTTTAGCTTTTAAAATTTTAAATCTCTGACCCTTATATTTAAACCACATTGCTGGTGATGGGTAAAAAGCTCTTACTTTTTTTTCAATTATACTTGCAGATAATCCCCAATCTACTTGTGTTTCAAATTTGTCTATTTTTTTTGCATATGTAGATTGTGAATGATCTTGTTCTTTTAATTGGATTTGACCTAAAAAATATTTTTTTAATGTATTATATAACAATGAGCAAGAGTCATGACTGATTTGATCAATTAATTGTTTACCATCAGTTAAATCATTAATTTCTATATTCTGCTGGACTAAAATAGGACCTTCATCAATTTTATCGTTCATTTTTATAATAGTAATACCTGTCTCTTTATCATTATTTTCAATGGCTCTTTGAACAGGTGCTGCTCCTCTCCATCTTGGTAGAAGCGAGGCATGTATATTTATAAAACCATTTAAAGGAGTGTTTAACCAATTCAGTGGAACTATTTTCCCATAAGCAAAAAGGATTGCGACATCAGGCTTTAATGATTGAAATTCTTTCAAAGATGTATCATCAAGTATTTTGGGAGTAAAAACAGGTAGAAGTTGACTTTCTGCCCATTGTTGAACTGGTGTGTTATATTTTTTTTGTCCTCTAAATTTTTTTTTTGGCTCTTGTGTGTAAACCCCCACTATATCATATCCTCCAAGATAGAGGGTCTTAAGAGGAGGAAGAGAAAATTCTGGTGAGCCAAAATAAACTACACGTTTTTTTTTCATTTAAATTATTTCTTTTTCTTTTTTATACTTTCTCATCTTTCTGATAATCACGTCTCTTTTTAAACGACTTAAATGGTCAACGAACAAAATACCGTTTAAGTGATCCAATTCATGTTGTATTATCCTAGACTCAAAACCTGTAAATGTATAAATTTTTTTTGAGTTGTCTTCATCAAGATACTCTATCTTAATTTTTTCAGGACGGTCTATTTCTGCAAAATGCTCTGGGAAAGATAAACAACCCTCTTCATATGGAACTTTATTTTCATGTAATGATATAATTTTAGGATTTATCATTGTGATAGGTTTTTTTTCTTCATCTCTAGCGCCTGCATCAAAAACAAATATACGAATATTCAAACCTATCTGTGGAGCAGCTAAACCAACTCCATTCGCAGAATACATAATCTCATACATTTGTTTTATAAGTTCTCTATGATGATCGTCTACCTGAGGTATAGATACACTCTCTTTTTTTAATATGGGATCGGGAGCATAAATAAGCTTCAACATGGATTTTAATATAGTTTATACAGTTATCAGAGACAATAAATCAAACTTTTAGATGTTACTTCGATTTAATTAGCTTAAGTTTTTACGCGACTCTAAAGCTGCCCCTAAGGTATTATCGTCTAGATAATGAATTTCACTTCCTACAGGAACACCGTATGCGAGTTGTGTAATTTTAATATTTGGATTTTCTAGTTTATCCTTTATTACTAAGGCTGTAGTTTGTCCCTCAATTGTTGCACTCAATGCTAAAATAATTTCTTGTACTTGATTATTTTTAATTCTTTCTTTGAGTTTATTTAAATTTAAATCCTGTTCTGTAAAATTTTTTGAGGCTGATAAAAGACCGCCAATAACATGATAAAGACCTTTATGATATCCAGATCTTTCAAATGCCCATACATCAGCCATATCTTCAACGATGCATATTGTAGTTTTTGATCTATTTTCTGAAGAACAAATTTTACATGGAACAATCACATCTAATATTCCGCAGTTAGTGCATTTTTTTACAACAGATGCCGTTTCCTTTATACTTTCTCCTAAGGGTAACATTAATTCTTGTTTATTTTTTATCAAATATAAAGCTATTCTTTGCGCAGAGCGTTGGCCGATTCCAGGTAACCTAGAAATTAAATTAATAAATTTTTGAAGTTCGTCTTGTGACAATTTAAAAAGGCATCTTCATTCCTGGGGGCAATGGTAACCCACCAGTTATTTTTTTCATTTCTTCAGCTGACATTTCCTCGACTTTTTCTTTAGCTTGATTGAGTGCGGCTTTGATTAAATCCTCCAATACCTCTTTTTCATCAGAAGATAACAGCGATGGATCTATATCAATTGATTGAACAATTTGTTTACCATTCATTGTAACTTTAACCATTCCTCCTCCTGATTCAGCCTCGACAGTTTTATTTTCAAGCTCCTTTTGCATCTCTTGCATTTTGGCTTGCATTTCTTGGACTTTTTTCATCATACCGCCCATATTACCCATCATTTCCATCACCTCTTTCTAATTCTTCAATATCTATAATCTTTGCATTAGGAAATTTAGCAAGAACTTTTTTAAATTCATCAGTCTTCATCTCCTGGTCAATTAATTCTTTTTTATAAAGAGACTTAATTGTCTCTAAAGTTGTTATTTCTTTTTTAAGTTTCATTTCAATTTTGTAATCATTTTCCAAATTTTTGTATAATTCTTCGCTTCCGTTAAAATTTTTATCAGAGACATTTAGTCGTAATATTTTATTTTTCTCTGAAAAATTAATTATTTCAACATTTTCAATAATAATTCCTGCCATAAGAGGTGAGAAATTTTTTCCATAAAATTGAAAAAATTTCTGATGAATATCAATTTTTTCTTTTAAAGAAATTGGCGATTCTTGTTCAACTTTGTTTTGAATTACTTGATCAATATTAGGAGAGGATTGAACTATACTCTGATTTATTTCAGACTTTTTTTTTTCTACTAATTCTGTTGATTGGTTATCATTTAACAAGAAAGCACACCTAAGCATCACCATTTCTAGAGTTGCATGAGGTTGAGGCGAGATTTTAATTTCATCATAACCCTTCATTAAACTTTGCCAAAAAATATTTAACTTGCCACTATCAAATTGGATAACATAGGATGCAAAATTTTTATCTTCTTCAGTTAAAAATTCATCCTTAATAAGCTCTTGATTTATTTTTAACTTGCATGACCAATTTATTATATTCATCATATCTTCAATAATTTTAGAGGTCTCTGAACCTCTTTGATACATATCGTCAAGCATAGAAATTAGCTTTGATAAATTATTATCTAATATACATTTTGATAATTCATACAAATCACCTTGCCTTGCAAATCCTAGCATATTAACAATTTCTTCAACTTGAATTTCTTTTTGTGATTTAAATACATTGGCTTGATCTAATATACTTAAGGAGTCCCTTACTGAACCATCACTAGCTTTAACTATTAAATTTAATGCCTCATTAGAAATTGTTATATCCTCTTTTTTAGCAATGCTTTTAAGAAAATCAGATAGAGTCTTCTTCTCAACTCGTCTTAAATCAAACCTTTGACATCTTGAAAGAATGGTAATAGGTACTTTAGAAATCTCAGTAGTTGCAAATATAAATTTTGAGTGAGGAGGTGGCTCTTCCAAAGTTTTAAGAAGAGCATTAAATGCACTTTTAGACAACATGTGGACCTCATCGACTATGTAAACTTTATATTTTCCTAAAACAGGATTATATTTTACATTTTCTATAATCTCTCTCGCATTTTCAACACTTGTATTTGATGCAGCATCAATTTCTATGACATCTGGGTGTCTATCTTCAGTGATTGCTTTTGCTTGTTCACAATTGATTAAATCAGGATTATTATTTTTATCAAAAACTGTACAGTTCAACATTTTTGCTACAATTCTTGCTGTTGTTGTTTTGCCCACTCCTCGTATACCTGTAAAAATATATGCATTTGGGATTTTATTTTGCTCTATTGATTTTTGTATAGTCTCAACTAAATATTCTTGACCAATTAGATCTTGGAAATTTAAAGGCCTGTATTTTAATGCGAGAATATTTGATTGATGTTTCATAATGTACTCAAAGGAGAATTACACGACCCAACCACTTATGTTACGGATGCTTTCTTTCGAACCTGACCGGATTGGCATAAAAAGTTGCCCATGTAATTCTCAAATTATCTTATAACAGTATTACATAGAAATATGAAGTTATTGTCTTACTCTATATGGGGATTTTTCAAAAACTCCTAATTTTCTAACCTTTGAACAATAATGATACATATCGTCAAGGGCAAATTTAGTATTTTGTTGTTCAGGATGTCCTTCAATTTCACAATAAAATTGTGTAATTACGAAATCAGCTCCATAATTATAACTTTCGAGTTTGATCATATTAACATTATTAGTCGCAAATCCCCCCATTACTTTAAATAGAGATCCTGGTGTATTTTTAACTGAAAATAAAAAGGATGATATGTATGTTTTAGTTTCATCAAACTCTAAGTTTTCATTTTTAGACATGATATAAAATCTTGTGATGTTGTTAACAGAGTTTGCGAAACTTTCATCCATAACTTTTAAGCCATAGATTTTTCCTGCCAAACTCGAAGCAATCGCAGCTGTGTCTATTATTTTCTCATCTTGGATTTTTTTTGCTGAACCTGCCGTATCAGCTCCAATCAAAATATCTAAATCTAATTTTTGAATTTTATCACTACATTGTGCTAAGGCCTGTTCATGACTGATAATATTTTTTATATTTTCAATTTTACTATCTGGATGAATTAAAAGCTTGTGTTCAACTTTTTGAAAGTGTTCAAAGTTAATATGCAAATTAGATTTTGGTATCAATCTATGAATATCAGCCACTCTCCCTGCAGCAGAGTTCTCAATAGGAATCATTGCATAATCAACATTTCCAATCTCAGCCTCATTTAAAGCAATCTCAAATGTTTTACATGGAAACGGTTCTGCCCCAGGAAAGAACTCCTGAACTGCTAGATGACTGTACGCTCCCTCGACACCTTGAAAAGATATTTTTTTGTTCATTTTTTATAAATTAATCGATTTACTCTATCTAAATCCTCTTGTGTATCAACTCCCAAAATCTCCTCTTTAATAATTGAAATTCCAATTTTATCTGTTTCAATAATTCGAAGTTGTTCGAGTTTCTCACTTAGCTCCCTTTTGGTAGGGGGTAATGAGATAAAATTTGACAAAAAATCCTGATGATACCCGTAAATACCGATGTGATGAAAAATATTTTTATTAACCTTTAGTTTATCTTGTAATGTTCTAGAAAAATCTAAAGCACAATTATTATCATCAATTAAGACTTTTACTTTAGAACTATTATTGGCTTCATTTAAGTTTACAAATGGACAAGCTAAAGTGCTCATTTGAAACTTTAGAAGTCTCTCTTTTAATAAATTAATATGATTTTCTTTAATGAATGGCATATCGCCTTGGACATTTATAACATATCTAAAATATGTATCGTCCCCTAATTTTTTTAATGCCTCTCCAATACGGTCACTTCCAGATGGATGGTTAGGATCTGTCATAACGTACTTAAGATCCATTTTTTCACAGTACTCTTTTACCTCTTGATCACATATTGCTAAAATTACATTTTCTGTAAAATCAATTACACGATTATAAACGTGATGCAGCATTGGTAAGTCACCAATTTTTGCAAATGGCTTATCTGGGAATCTAGATGCCTTTAATCTTATTGGTATAATAACTAGAGTATCATTCATTAATGCGACAAAAATCCGTTTTAAGTGGTATATTTTTAAACATAGACTTCTCTTTTTAATATGGAAACAAATAAAATTCTAGGTGCAATAATACTAGCCTTACTTCTTGCTGCTGTATTTTCAAAGGTTTCTGATATGGCTATTCACCCCGAGTTTCCAGATGAGCTTGCATACAAAATTGAAATACCTGAAGGTGGTGTTACACCTTCTGTAAGTGAAGATGTTGATATTTTTGCTGTTTTACCAGACATTACACCTATGCTGGCATCAGCTAGTATGGAAAATGGTGAAAAGATTTTTAAAAAATGTGCTTCATGCCATACTCATGTTCAAGGCGGTGAAAATAAAACTGGTCCTGCGATGTGGGGTATAGTCAATAGAGAAAAAGGATCGGCAGAGGGCTTCGCATATTCCGGAGCACTTGCAGCATTTGGTGGTGATTGGAACGTGGAAGAGCTCAACAAATTTCTATTAAAGCCAAAAAAATATATAGCTGGCACAAAAATGAATTATAACGGTATTAAAAAAGACCAAGATAGAGCTGATTTAATCAAGTGGTTAAGTTCTCTTAGCAATTAGAGTTTAATTAATTATTTTTTAGAATAACATAATCATTAATGAGTTCAGTTTCAGTAGATTCGAATAAACTAAAATCCCTAATTGGTGCTTACTATGACATAAGAATGTTACGTATTCTTTTGTTAGGTATAATAAGTGGTTTTCCCTGGGTTCTCATTGCTAGCGCTTTGTCTTTGTGGCTAAAAGAAGAAGGGCTTAGTAGAAGTACAATAGGATGGGCTGGGTTAATATTTGGTGTTTATGCATTTAATTTTTTGTGGGCACCAATAATTGATAGAATGAAATTACCTTTTTTAACAAATAAAATAGGGCATCGAAAATCAATAATCCTTTTAATGCAAACTGTAATTTTAATTTGCTTAATTATTTGGAGTGCCCTAGAACCAACTCAAAATTTGGCATTAATCATTGGTGTAGGTTTAGCTATTGCAATATCATCTGCTACGCAAGATATAACAATAGACGCCTTAAGAATTGAGCAAATTAAAAAAGAAGAATCAGCTAGTATGGCAGCAGGAGCTGCAATGGCAGTCGTTGGATGGTGGACTGGATTTAAATTAGGTGGTTATGTATGTTTAGAGATTGCTGAAAAGTTAGAAAACTCAGGAGTTGATCAATATTGGCAAGTAACTTTTATTTTTTTAATGGGTATCATAGTCTTATGTAATGTAGGATTATCTTTTATTCCGGAATCAAATAAAGAGAGATTTCAAAATATTTTAAATACAGATGCATCTAATACAAATATCGAAAGTGTTGTAAAGGCAGGTTATTTATTTATAGCAATTGGAGCAATATGTTTTTTAATTGGGCAATTCTTCGAAAAAGTATGGTTTACAAACGGAGGTCTTACTTTTGTTGTAATTGGCGCTGTATTTTATATTTTTTCATTTTTTATAAAAAAATTTGGTGCAGAAAACCCTATTTCTCAAACGTTTTACTATTTAAATAATGTTGTAGCAAATCCGCTTAGTAGTTTTTTTAATAATAATGGAGTTAGAATTGGAATTGCTATCTTAGCTTTTGTTTTCTTATTTAAAATTGGCGAAGCCTTTTTAGGAAGGATGAGTTTAGTCTTTTATAAAGAAATTGGTTTTTCTAAGGGGGATATAGCTGTCTATTCAAAAGCACTTGGTTGGATTACTACCATTGTTTTTACACTTATTGGGGGAGCTATAGCAATGAGATCAGGAATAATTAAAACTCTTATAATTGCAGGAATAGCAATGTCAGCTACGAATATTCTATTTTCAATTCTGGCATGGGTAGGACCTTCGAAAGTTCTATTTGCATTTGCAGTTATCATTGATGACCTTGCTGCAGCTTTTGCAACTGTTGCATTTGTAACATTTATATCACTTCTTGTTGATCGAAGTTTTACTGCCACACAATATGCCTTACTAGCTTCAGTTGGAACTGCGGGAAGAACTTTGCTAGCTTCTTCTTCAGGTGCTATGGTTGATGGATTAGGTGGTAATTGGGGATTGTTCTTTATAATAACTGCGATTATGGTAATACCATCTTTAATATGCTTGTTGTTAATTAGAAATAAAATTAATTTAAGTAAAAATTAATCTCTTAATTTGTAATTGATGAGTATAGTCTGTTGTAACCTGCTGTAAAACCACTCAACGAATATGTTATGGTAGCTTCACGATTATCGAGAAATAAAGCTTTTATTATAATTTGGTTTCCAGCTTTAAAAAAATTTACAAAATTTTCTCCTATTATTTCTGCAACAAAACATGCACTTTGATTACAATACGCATAATTAAGATCAAGAGGATCATTATCATCAATTTGTAATTTAATTGGATTTTTTAGATTAACTGCATGAGGAAATGCTATTTGCATTTGTGTTAAATTGTCAGGATTGATAGTTATAGATATATAGCTAACAACTTCATTAGAATTAGAGTCAAATATTAGTTCTCTTAAATCACATATTTTTTGATTTTGCTCAGAAACACAAGTATATTGCCAAGCCTCAAAGTTTTCTTGCTCCAAAATATGACTTTCTGCAAAAAGCGTACTTGTAAAAAAAAAGAAAAGAAGAATTAATTTAAATAAAAAAGAAAACATCAATTAAATCTACATCAATCACAGAAATTGTTAATTTTTTAATTTTATTTGGACAATCTCATTGTTAGATCCTAATCTTATCTTTGGGCCCCATGTTGCTGATCCAGAGCTCACATATAAATAGTTATTCATTCTTTGATAAAGACCATAAATATGAGGAAATTTAAGTTTTACAATAAAATTGAAAGGAAAGATCTGCCCATTATGTGTGTGGCCAGAAAGCATTAAATTAGCTTTAGCTGAAACTTTTTCCCAAATAGAGGGTTTATGAACAATCAACAGATTAAATAAGTCTTTTTGAAAAAGTTTTTCAAAACTAGAAATTTTTGATTTATCACTTGTGTTATCTGAGAGTCCAATTAAATTAATTCCATTAATTTTTAAAGATTCATTGTTTAGTGTTTGTATTCCAACACTATCAAGATCATCAAGATGTTTTTTTGAGTTTTTAATATAGTACTCATGATTGCCAGTAACAAAATAAATAGGTTTGTTAAGTTTTTTAAACTCTTTGAGATCTTCGATTTTAAAAGAACTACTATCAATTAGATCACCACCAATAATTAAAAAAGATGGATCTAGTTTAATGATTTCAGATACAATTTTTTTAAGTGACGATGGATGATTTGAACCTATATGGACATCACTGATAAAAACAAATTTAAAACACTTGTCTACCAGTTCTGAATTTAATGAGAGTTTTTTTATTTTTGTCTTTTTTGAATTAATGTATCCGTAAATAATTGTAGGGATTTGAATGAAAAAGAAAAAAATTGCTAGCTTGTAACTACTTACAATCTTAAGATATTCAAAAGCAATCAGAGGTAATATTAAAAAAAAAGATACCGTGCCTATACCAAATCCCTCATAAACAAAAATTTTTATAAATTTATTTGTGCTTTTTGATCTAAAATAATAAAGACATAGAGAAAATACCAAAGTAGTAGTTATAAAGACTTCTAATAGTGAAGTTGGATTACCTAGCCAAGTAGATAAAACATCAAATGGGAATATAAAAATTAAATACGAAATGAAGTAAAGAGTGATGATAGATAACATTACCCTAACTCTCATTTTTGGTCTTATCAAAGTAAAAAAGAAGGAGACCTGCAAGTATAACTATAAATATTCCAAAATAATTATATATGGAGGGTAATTGACTGAAAATAATCCAGCCTAAAAATACACCATAAATAATTTGAAAATAACTTGTTAGACCAAATACTGCAGAAGGTAGTGTTCTGGATCCATAAATAACAGCACTAACACCAAGTCCAGCAAATAGCCCGCCCAAAATGGATAAAGACAGATCATTATATGTCATTATTACGAACTGAAATTTTATTGTAAAAAAAAAGATTACGACACTTACGGCCATGCTAAAAAAAGCTGCAGAATATGAAGATGTTAAATAATTATATTTACGTGTAATTAAGTGAGTAACTGCAATACAAAAGGCACCAATAAATACATACAAAACTCCTTTAATAGATACAGTGCTAGAGCCGAAGGTTTCTGCTGAAATCAATACTCCAAAAAAACCCATCAGTATTGCCATCACTCTTATAGTGTTTATATCATCGCTCAAAAAAAAATGAGACATAACTAAAAGCATTAAAGGCGAAGTGAATAAAACAGGATAAACAATTGAAAGAGGTAGAAGCAGTACTCCTTTTAAGACACAAAGAAATCCTATCGTATGCACTATGCCTCTTATAATCTGAAAAGAATAATTTTGATTTTGATAAAATTTTAAGCCATGATTTTTAAATATGAAATAAGCTAAGGGTATTAAAGAAAACAATGCATTTAAAAATAACAATTGCAAAATAGGATATCTGTCACCTAGAATTTTAATTACAGAGTCCATTGAAACTAGTAACACAAATCCAATTAAAGATACAAAAAAAGGTATTATAAAAACTCTGTTAATCATTCAAGAGAAATTAAGATCATTATTTTTTTAGAGAAACACACTTTAATTCATAGGACCAGTTTTTATCGAATTCTTTGTAAGATATTGAAAAATCTAAATCCAAATTACTATTAATTGATAGGATAGATATATAATCTTCTGTTTCATAATTAAAAATGAAATTGGGGTCATTTTCGATAAGCTCATATTTTTTCTCATCAAAACTACTATATATATAAGTTTTATCTTTTAAGTTTTCCTCTTTTAATAAATCTAATTGCGTACCAGAAACTTTTTGCTTACAGTCAAAATACTTGAGTGCATTGATACTCTTGTCACAAATACAGGCTAGAGAAAATTTTTCTAATAAATCCGCATAACTTAAATTTGGCAGTAATATAAAGAAAATAATGATAAAATTTTTCATATTTGGTACTTATATATCATGATGAATAAACAATTAATTACTATTATCATTTTTTGTGGGATAGGGTTTGCAGTCATAAGATTTTTACTAGAGATATTTTTTCCTGGTGGAATATCGCTTTGAATGAAGATAATAGAAAAAAAATTTGGAATAAAGTTCAGTTAATCGGGGTTGAAATTCAATCACTTTTGAAGCCCTCGCCTTTTCATCCAAGGGGTAGAAACGCATATGCACATATTGCACTTAGCATTAAAGATAAGTATGGTTGCAGCTACAAAGATATTCCTGATGATCAATATGAAGAGGTCATTTTGTTTTTAGAGAATTTGAGAAAGAATCCTAACTAAATTTTCTTGATTTTTTTCTGATAAACTTTATTTGTAAATTGAAATTCATGCCTAGAACAAAAAGCTTAGCAGCGCTCATAGAGCATTATGGTGAAGAAAGAATATATAATCCTAAACCAAATAAAGTGCCAGCTATTTATAAAATATTAAATAAGCATATCTTTAATAATCGGCTCAAAAATCCAAAGATTACAATACGAAGAATGCATGGAGCTCTGGGTCTATTTGAATTTAATCCCTACGCTACAAAATTTTGTTACAAAATAACTATTCATAATAAATTTAAAAATTTTAGAGAATTCGTAGAAATCCTTGGTCATGAAATGGTTCATTACTACCAAAAGCTAATTTTAAAACAAAATTCTGCCAAACATAATAAGGAATTCTATAGTTTCAAAAAAAAATTTAAAAAGTTAGGACTTAATTTAAAAAGGGTATATAGATAATTTTATCTGAACGAAGACTCTAAATTTCCACCATCTACAGTTATTACACTTGCGGTTGACTTGTAAGATAAAGCCAAATGATAAAAAGCATCTGCTACATCTATTGCTTTAACTTCCTGTTTTAATAAGTTTCCAGACATATATTGCTTAGTAGTTAAACCTCTTGCTTTAGATCTCTTTGTAATCATATCATCGGTCATCAAGCCACTTCTAATCCTATCAGCATTAACTCCATTAAAACGAATTCCATAATCACTGTACTCAGTTACATATTGTTTCATTAAAAATAATAGAGCAGCTTTTGTAAGACCATAGGCAGCATAATTTTTTCCAGGATTTACAGCTTGTTTAGAAATATTAAACAAAACAACTCCACGGGTTTTTTGCCTTTTCATTACTTCAACTCCGTGTTTAACGAAATAGTGATGTGCAAAAAGGTTAAGATCAAAACTTTTATCAAATTGTTGCTTTGTGAGTTTTTCCAAAGACTCAACAGTAGCAAATCCTGCATTAGAAATAAGGATATCTACACCGCCATAAATAGAGGATATTTGTTTAAATACATCCCTGACTTTGTTTTCATTTGTGATATCACATTTTATATAACTGATCCCGGTTATATCCTGTTTGATATTTTCAGGGTTGATAATATCAATAATAATTACATCTGCTCCTTCTGCTTTAAATTTTTGTGCTGTAACATAACCGATACCCCCAAGGCCGCCTGTAACAACTGCTACCTGTCCTTTAAGTTTTTGAGATGAATTTTTAATTTTAGCAAGCTCAAGGGGCCAATATTCCATTCTAAAAATTTCTTTTTCAGGTATAGAGTTAAAATTTCCAAACTTTGCAGCTTGTAAAATCACTGAGAGAGAATTTAAACCAACATCCATTGCTATTTTGGCATCTTTAAATGTTGGCCCTGTGGAAAAAATGCCAATACCTTTTACTAAAATTAATCTTGGATAGGGGTCTAACATTGAGGCGCTAGAGTTATATTTATGATTACGTTTAAAGTATTTTTTATAATTCTCTTTAAAATTTTCAATGGATTGAATTATGATTTTTTCTAAATTATTAGATTTTTCTTTTGATAAATCGATAATTAATGGCTTCGATTTAATCCTTATAACATGATCAGGTGTTACTGGTCCCTGATTTGTAAACTTTTTTAAGTTAGGATGCGAAAATAATTCGTCAAAGAATTTTGGTTTATTAAAATGCACAACCTTTCTTTCAAAATCATCACCACGTTTATTGGCTATTTGTTGCCTTATCAGATTTGAAACTTCTGAAATACTAATTTTTTTTTCAACGTATTTGTTAATCCTAATGCGCTTCGATTTTTTTGTGAGCTCTTTTTCAGCCTTAGTAATATATTTAATCATTCTTTCGTAACTTTCTTTTGCATTATTCGCAAAAGTAAAAATTCCATGATTTAAAAGAATTAATCCTTTTACATTTGGATTTTTATCAAATACCTCAGAGGCTTTTTTTGCTAATTCAAAACCAGGCATGATGTATGGAACGATACCCATCTCATCTCCAAATACATGTTTACAAATTTTTTCTGGATTAGGTTGATCAATAAGTGAAAGAATTGCATTAGAGTGGGAGTGATCAACAAATTTGTGAGGGAGGAACGCGTGTAAAAGAGTCTCTACAGAGGCATTTGGGAAAGAAGTATCAAGCATATATTTACGCTGATAATTAACCATTTGAAAATCATCTAGCTCAATGAGTTTTCTCATACTAAGAAGATTTTTCATTTCTAAAGCAGGGAAACCATCCTCCTCAATATTACCCATATCTTTACCACTACCTTTTACATAAATAATTTCCTCATTTTTACCTAGAAGGGTATCTAATGATGATTTCACAGATGTGTTTCCTCCTCCGTGAAGAACAACGGTTGGATCATTTCCCAAAAGTTGTGTTGTATAAATGCGAAGTGCTAAGTCTTTAGGAACACCTCTTTTTGCATATTTTTTGATGTAAGATTTTGCTTCGTTTTCGTTATATTTACTTTTCATCTAACTAGTTAAATAAATTAATCTATTCTTTTGGTTGATGCATGATCAAATAAATGTGCTTTTTCAATATTGATTGAAAGAGGAATGACATCACCATTTTTAATTGTGGTACGTCCACCATTTTGAACTACTCTAAATTCATTATCATCTAACATCGCTATTATATGAGTCTCTGAACCAGTTGTTTCAACTAAAACTACCTCTGCTTTTATATTTGAGCTTGGATCTATACTCACGTCAGTAGGTCTTATGCCATAAACTACATTTTGATTATTTGATACATTTTTTTTTGAGTGAGGTAGGTCCTGTGACTTTAATTTAATACTACTCTTATCTGTTACAACTCCCTCAAGAAGATTAATTGCAGGAGTGCCAATAAAATCGGCAACAAATAAATTATTTGGTTTTTCATAAATTTCATTTGGAGTTGCTATTTGTTCAATAATACCATTGTTCATAATCACTATCTCGTCAGCCATAGTCATAGCCTCAATTTGATCATGAGTTACATAAATAGTGGTAGCATTTTGTTGATTATGTAATTTTCTAATTTCCAATCTCATATGAGCTCTTAATTTTGCATCAAGATTTGACAAAGGCTCATCGAACAAAAATACCTTTGGGTCTCTGACTAATGCTCTGCCCATAGCAACCCTTTGCCTTTGTCCACCTGACAGCTCTTTTGGTGTTCTGTTTAAAAAATCTGTTAAATTTAATACAGAAGCCGCCCACTCAACTTTTTCTTTTATCTCTTGGCTAGCCATTTTTCTGATCTGTAAACTGAATGCAATATTATCAAAGACATTCATTTGAGGGTATAAAGCGTAGTTTTGAAAAACCATTGCTATATCTCTATCTCTTGGGTGGATGTTATTAATAATGTCTCCACCTATTGAAATTTCCCCACTAGATATAGTTTCTAATCCAGCGGTCATTCTCAATAAAGTAGTCTTTCCACACCCTGAAGGAAAACAACAAATTTTTGATTACCAATATTTAGATTTATATCTTTTAATACCTCTACAGAACCAAAGTTTTTTTTAATATTTATATATTCTACTTCAGACATTTATTAATCCATCTAGTTGATTGCTATCCCCGGCTAAATCAAGAATAGTGTATCGATCTCTTATGAACCTAGCATATCTTAGAGCATCTTTATAAAAATTACTATCAAGTTTAGCGTCTTCGGGAGTTCTTAATGCACCGCACTCTCCCATAGAATTCCAAATAATGTCAAAGTCTAACATTTTCTCTCTTAGGGGTTGAACAAATTCGAGCCAGTTCTTGTGAAAAAAATTATTTATCATTTCTGCTCTCTTTTCATCGAATATTTTTGTCTTCATTGCATCATGAATTGTGTCTAACATTTGATGACCAAGTTTTTGAATAATTTCTTGTTCAGGTATTTGAGTTGGTTTTATTATTGGTGGAGAATCATTATTTAAAATAGAATTTTGGATTTTTGAAATACTAATAGTTGCTATTCCTACTTGTTCTCCATGAGACGTTCCGGGATGGTTGTCTTTTGCAAACATATCTATGTAATGAGAAATGCCATGTTCACCCATACTTCCCACATGTGTTGTCTGTGTAAATGAAGTACCTAATCCCATTATTGCAGAGATGCGTGTAAGTAAAGCAAGGGCTTCTATATCTCCTTTTGCGATTAATGAAGCGCTTTCAATCATATCTTTCTCATATAAAGCTAAAAGAGAATACGGTGCTGTTTGATAATTAGTCTTTAAAATTTTATGAGACATCAACCAATCAACCTGTGCAGTTGTTCGACAAATTACATCTGCAAAAGCAGCAGCCGTAAGTCTTTTGGGACACATACTGAGAACCTCTAAATCAAAGAAAACACCTTGTGCATAATGCGCAACCAATGATTTTTTGATCCCATCAAAAGATATAGAGGCTGTGCCTGTCGTATAGGCATTCATAGGAGTGGTCGCAAAGACAGAGTATGATTTTTTTTCAAGAAAAGTTGCATACTTTATACTATCGCTGACTGTACCTGACCCAACTGCAATAACTCCATCGTAATCTTTTATTTTTTTTCTTAAAAATTCTACACCTTCAATACTCGAAGATGGACTCTCCCATATATACTCATCTGCTTTTACTTTACCTTGAAGATTTTTATAAATTCTTGAACCAAGGGCTTTGTGTGTAAATTGATCACTTACAATAAGAAGATTTTGGTTTGTATGTAATTGAGAAATCAATAATGACTCTTTACCATCTAAGCTTTTATCTATTTCAATTTTTTTAATTGGGATCCCGTATTTCCTTTTATCTTCAGGGTTAACCCATTTACCTGCAATTAAGTCTTTTATTACACCATTATAATCAGTCATGATTTATATTTCTCAGTAAATTGAACAAGAGATTTATTAATTGATTTATTTGAGTCATAAACATTTTGGTAAATATTAATCAAATCTTGATATTTTGATTTGTTATCTAAGTTAGGTTCTATAAGACGAGTTTTTCCTGACATGTTTTCTGCGGACTCTTTTATGCTGCTATACCAACCTGCGCCATAAGCAGCTATCATACCAGCACCCAATGAAGATGCTTCTACAGTGTCTGCGATAAGTACATTCTTTCCAGAAGCATCAGCCAACATTTGAACCCATGCAGGACTATTCGCCCCTCCTCCTATAGCTAGATATTCTTTTACATTTATACCTGTTTCTTTTTCGATATTTTGAGTTCTGAAAACGGAGTCTAAAGTCAATCCCTCTAATATCGATCTATAAACATGATAGGGAGTGTGACTTATACTTAAACCAACTATGATACCTCTTGCATATGAGTCCCAATAAGGATCCATTACTCCACCAGTGTATGGTTGTAAAATCAATCCATCACTTCCAATTGGTATTTTATTAATTTGTTCTTCTAAGTTTTTAAAAAAATTTGGATCTTTCCTATCTCCATAAATAAATTGGTCGACATACCAGTTGACTAGTAAAGCTCCTGACAATAAAACATTTTCCATTATAAAACCTTCTCCGTGTGCAGCAATTTCTGTTCTCCAATTTTTTGAAATTTTATAATTCTTGGACCAAACCCCTGAAACAACTGCTGTTCCAAGATTGATATATGCTCTATCTGATTTTGTACAATTTGTGCCAAGACCAGCGAGTTGCCCATCACCCCCTGCAGCAAATATACTTAAACCCTCTTTTAAACCAGTTTGGTGAGATGCATCCTTTGAAACTTTGCCTATGCAGGTTCCTGGTTTGAAAGATTTAGGGAGTCTTGATTCATCAATATTCAAATGTTCCAATATATCTTTAGACCAACATTTATTGACAACATCAAACATTCCATGAGGATCCGAACTAATCCAACCGGTGTTAAATTCCCCTGATAATCTATGAACTAAAAAAGCTTGAACATCTGCAAAACAAGCAACTTCATCAAATATTTTTTTTTCATTTTTCTTAAGCCAATAAACTCTATAAAGACATGGACATGGATCTTTTGGACGTCCTGTAATTTTGTGAATTTGGCCTTCGCCCATTATAGAATTCAACTCTTCTACTTCCTCTACAGATCTTTTGTCCATCCAAACTGTGGCTGGGTAAACTGCTTTTCCTGACTTATCTAATTTTGCTAAAGTCTCACGTTGATTGGATATGGCTAGTCCTTCAACTTTAGTCATATCTATTTTTTTAGCTAATTCACTACATGATACGCAAAAAGCTTTCCACCAATCCTCGACATCTTGTTCAAATTTTTCAAGGCTTGGGTTGTTTAAAGGAATATCACATCTACCCTCAGCGATCGCATTACCTTTATCATCCCATGCAATTGCTTTTGTTGATTGTGTTGAACTGTCGACGCCAATAACTAGACGTGTCATTTAGTAATCTTGTTTTGTAGGTGTCACTACCACTTCTTGCATGATAACATTTTGTGGCATTTCGTATGCAAAAAGTATCATTTTTGCAACATAATCTGGAGATATTCTTCCTCCAATTCTCTCGATATTTTTTTTATAAGCTTCTAAAGTGTTAGGATCGGTAATTCCATTTAAAACTTCCGCTTCAATATTTCCAGGTGACATTACTATCACTCTAACATTATGCGGTGACAGATAACCTCTAATACTCTCTGATATTGCATGGACAAAAAATTTTGTCCCACAATAGACAGTATGGTCTTCATAAATTTTTCTTCCTGCTATTGAACTCATATTAACAATAGTACCACCTTTGCGGGCTTTCATATCGCTCATCACAGCATAAATTCCATTCATTACACCTTTCGTGTTAACGTCAATCATTTCATCCCATTCAGATGGATCTTGAGTTCCTATTTCTGCAAGTCTGGCCACACCAGCATTGTTAAAAATCATGTCAGTTGGTCCATACTCTTTTTCAGCCTCACGTATAGCGGCTATAAGCGCCTCTCTATCTCGAACATCTACTTTTCTACACATTGAGTTTTCTAATTTAAACGACTCCATTATATCCAGCCTTCTTGCTATCAATAAAGTAGGGTAACCTGCTTTTGAAAATGCTTTTGCAGTAGCGGCACCTATACCACTACTTGCACCAGTTATAACTGCTAAAGGTTTTTTCATATTTTTATCAAACACATCATAACTAGGGTGGTTAAAACCACCCTAGTTAATTTTTTTAATTAAACCCCAACAGTTTTGTTGAAGTTTTTAGCAATAGTGTCTAAACAATCTTTTGCTGATCCGTATTCTCCAGCAAAATACCTACCAAGCTCAATAGGTATCATGTTGCTTGACATGTCAGCCCATTCAGGAAGATCTGGTTCTGACCCCATATCATTAAAGATAGCATCTCTAACAACATCTAGGTGACGAGTTGTACCGTTACCGCTTCTATTATTAGCTTTAACTCTCTCATCGTCATAAACAGCTGATCTAGTTGGACCAGTACCACCACCAAGTGCAGTGATATAGACTTGTGTTTCATAGCTAGTTGCCCATTGAGCAAATAACCAAGCTGCATCTTTATTTTTTGAATATTTAGAAACAGCTAGTGAAGATCCACCTTGGTGTGCAACACCTGGAATTTCACCATAACCACAGTCACTTGTTGATCTTAAAGGACTCGCAGGAGCAGGGCAGGCTGCAGCCATCATTTTCCCTTGAACATTTGACTCATCAGAGTCCCACCATGGGAAGAATTCACCCCATGAGATTGTTTGAGCAGAACCACCTTGAAGGATATCCTGTCCTTGACCATCCCATGTCCAACTTGTAACACCCGAAGGCATGTACTCTTTTAGTTTTGTCCAGTAATCCATACCTGCTAAACCGTTTGCATCATTACCTGCAAAACTTCCATCAGGATTGGTAATTGAACCACCGAAAGCCCAGGCAAACATAGTCCAGTCACACTCTAAGCTGTAGTGACCAGATTTCATTTGACCATTAGTTCCGTATATTGGTCTTCCGTCTGGGTTTAAATGACCAAGTTTTGCTGCCTGTATTACTTGAGCATTACTCATGTACTGATCAAATGTTTTTGGAACACTTAGTCCAAGCTCTTTGTAAACATCATCTCTGTACATCATAATAAAGACAGGAATGTCATAAGGAACACCAACCATAGTGCCGTCGTACATGGAAATACCATCTACAAGTGGTCCTAGGAAATCGTCAAAGTTATAATTAGGCATAGCTAAGGTAGGATTTGCTGCATAAAGCTCACGAGGATCTTCTGCATCACCTCTAAAGGCTGCCATCCAACTTTGATCTAGGTAATAAGTGTCGTAAGTTCCTAATCCAGAGGCAACGTCTAAAGTTAGTTTTTGTAAAACTTGCTCTAAAGGTAAAACCTCAATGTTAACTTTAATACCTGTTACTTCCTCAAAGAAAGGTTTTAAAGTTGTATTTATCGCATTAGAAGGAGGAGTTGACTCAGTTGCCAAAGATACTGTTTGGCCTCTGAAAGGAGATGATACATCTTTTAACCAATCCATCATATCCCCTCTCCATTCTATTCCATGAGAACCAGCATGAGCTTGAGGAATAAATTTTCTGCTCATAGTTCCCATTGTGCCCAAGCAACCAGCTCCTAGGCCAAGCATACCGGCATTTTTAAGAAAATCTCTTCTCTTCATATTACCGTTTACGTACTTGCCTACAATGTTTGCAAGGTGCATTTTTCTATACATATCGCGCATATGATATCCCTCCGATATAAAATTTTTGCATAAACAATGTTTCTTAGCAAGAGGCTTAATATAGTTATACACAAAATATTATTTTATTATGTTGACTTCTTTTAATAATCTTCAGTTTCATTAAGAATTTCTAATAGAAAAATAGAGGTATTTTAAAATAAACTCTTTGAAATTTAAGTGTATAGTCTCACTATGGCCTCTCAAAAGTCTTATTCTTTGCCAAGTTTTATGAATTCTGACAGTTCTCTGCCTTGGCTTTTGCCATTGATAACTATGCTGATAGTATTTGCGATTATTCCTTTCTTTTACAATATTTACCTAAGCTTTCATGAGTTTGTCCCAGCAAAAAGGGCACTACTTTTTGTGGGATGGGATAATTGGATAAGGCTATTCACTGATGGGGTATTCTGGGGATCTTTAAAGGTGTCCTTATATTACACATTTATGTGTTTATTAATTCAACTAGTTTTGGGCATGGGAATTGCTCTACTAATTGACTCCGACGACCCTGGATTTGGAATTATAAGATCTATTTTAACTCTCACTTTAGTCATACCTCCAGCAATTGCTGGTATGATATTCTTAATAATGGAGGATGCTAATTATGGTTTAATACCATGGCTCTTGAAATCAGTTGGGCTTATAGGTCCTGAAGATACAATTTTGGCAGATCCAACACTAGCCCTGTGGGGTGTAATGATAGTTGATATTTGGCAATGGACTCCCTTTATGGTTTTAATATTAGTTGCTGGTTTAAGATCTTTACCAAGTGAACCTTTTGAGTCAGCTGTCATAGATGGCGCAAGACCTTTTCAAGTTTTTAGAAGATTAACACTACCAATGCTTCACAAAGTTATTGCTGTAGCAATTTTGATAAGAGGAATAGATCTATGGAGGATGGTAGATTATGTATTTGTTTTAACATCAGGTGGGCCAGGTACAGCCACTTACACTTTAAGTTTATATTCGTGGCAAAGGTTTACTTTTGTTCAATGGGGTTACGGAGCAACGATTAGTTTATTTTCTTTAATTGTAATTTTAATAGTTGGAAATGCATTTATTCATTTTGCAAAAGTAAAATGGTGAGGAATTGAATAAAGTATTTAAACAAGTATTAGGTTGGTTTATTGCTGCGATATTTTTCTTTCCTATATATTTCTGGATTACCGTATCTATTAAAAAGGATAAAGATATTTTTGCCCTACCTCCGAAATTATTTGATTTTGAGGTATCATTTGCTGCTTATGAAGAGGTGTTTGGTATTTCACGCTTTCTCTATGTAGAAGACATGGGTGCTGTTCGACCTGGCGGTGGAGACTTTTATATGATGCCAAATCTTGTTGATAGTATCATTATTGCTTTAGGCTCTACAGGTATAGCAATGCTTATATCTATACTAGCAGCATATTCTCTCTCAAGATTACCTATTAAGGGTCAACAGCATTTTATGGGATGGATTTTATCAACAAGGATGATGCCGCCAGTTGCTGTAGCAATACCAATGTTTTTTATATACAAAAATATAGGCTTAATGGATACGCATCTAGGTATCATTATTATTCACGCGTTAATGAATCTCCCACTTGCTGTTTTACTGATGAAAAGCTTTTTTGATGACATTCCAAAGGACATAGATGAAGCTGCGTTACTAGATGGGGCTACGAGATTTTTTGTATTTTGGAGATTAGTAGTGCCTCTAGCCATAGGTGGAATAGCGGCAACTGCTGTGCTTTGTTTTATATTTAGTTGGACAGAATTTATCTTTGTACTGATGCTCACACAAACGGGACTTAAAACAATACCTGTGGTTTCTACATCTTTTGTTACTTCTACTGGAACTGCATGGGATAACATGGCTGCATTAGGCACAGCCGCTATTATACCAGCCTTCATTTTTATACTTTTAGTTCAAAGACATTTAGTAAGAGGATTGACTTTAGGCTCAGTAAAACAATAAAGTAGTTTGATTAGAAAAACTCTAGCATTCTCTATTGCTTTAATTTTTATATTTCCAATATTTTTTCTAATTACATCCTCTTTTAAAAATAATATTGATCTTTTTTCATTACCACCAAAATTATTCCTATTTGATATTGACTTTTCAGCGTATGAGAGAGTTTTTGGTTTTTCAAAATTACTAAAATTTGATCCTTCTTACGGTGAGCTATATTTAACATCAAGGATATTAGATAGTTTGATTGTAGGAATTGGATCTTCATCCCTAACATTGATAATTGGAATTTATGCTGGTTACTATATTTCTAGAGCTAATTTCAAATATAAAAATTTATTAATAATGTCAATTCTTAGTGCAAGGATGATGCCATTAATATCAATTGCCATTCCACTATATTTTGTTTACGAAAAAATTAATCTCCTTGATTCATATGTTGGTTTAATATTAATACATACATTTATAAATTTACCCCTAGCAGTTCTTTTATTAAAAAGTTTTTTTGACGAAGTACCAAAACAAATTGATGAAAATGCTTTTATAGATGGTGCTAGTAAAATTAAAATTCTTCATAAATTAATTATACCATGTGCAAAAGGTGGGATAGCTGTCACATTTATTTTATCTATAATATTCAGCTGGACAGAATTTATTTGCGCATTAATGATTGGACAAATGAAAATTAAGACTATTCCGATTCAAGCCTCAATAATGAAAACTATACCTAGTTGGGATATGATGGCTGCTTTTACAACAATCTCAATAATCCCAGTATTTATTATGATTTTAATGGTTAGAAAACACTTTGTCAGGGGGTTGACTCTAGGAACTGTTAAAGAATAGTTTCTTAATACTTTATGAATTTCAAAGAATGAAAAAAGTTTCATTCTTTATCCTTACCTTGAAAAGATTTTAAAATTTTATTAAATAAAACTTTTGTAATTTTAAACTAAAAACTAGCTATCTAACTGATTAATTTTATCAACTTTTTTTCCAGATCTCTCAGACTGAAAATTATTTTTCAACCAAATATCTGTATACATAATTGCATTGGGAGCACCTGTAATCAAAGCACCAAAGGTAATAATTTGAGCATTGTTACTTGCAATAGATCTCTCTGCGGTGTATGCATCGTTCACACAAACCGCCCTCACACCTGAAAATTTATTAGCGACAATAGCCATTCCAGCACCAGTTCCACAAACTAGAATTCCCCTTTCAAATTCACTATCTTGTACCTTTTTAGCTAATGTTTTACCAACGTCTGGATAATCTACTTGTGAGTCATCAGTGACCCCTACATCCATGACTTCAATACCTCTAGACTCTAGATGCTCTTTGATTTCATCTTTAAGATTTTTTCCTAAATGGTCTGCACCAATAACAATTTTTTTGAGCATAATTAATTATATATTTAAATCATTCCAAGGTATATGCAGTTTTTCGTTTTGACAGATACATCTCACTAAGCTATCCAAAATTGGAAGTTTGTTTTGTTTTACCAGTTTGTTAAATAGATGGTCTAATTCTCTAATGGTTTGTGCTCCCTCGACAGTTTCATCTTTTAATTCCTTAGACATGATATCCTCATATGTTCTGTTCTTTGCTAATAAATTACCTAAAAGACCGTTTCTTCCAGTTCCTGAAGTAACATGTAAGTCTCCAATCCCAGATAGCCCAAATACTGTTTCTTGAAGACCGCCTATTAATTTTACAAAATGGCTCATCTCATTAACACAGTGTGAAAATAATGCGGACTCAGGATTAAAGATTTTTTCTTCATTGGAAAAATACGTTTGCGAATAACCAACAGCAATTGCGTATATGTTCTTAAGAGCTGCGCAAAGCTCTGAGCCTAATAAGTCAGTCTGTACATTTACTACATAATAATAATTTTTGAATATATTGGATAAATTCTTAGCAATATCTAGATCAGGATTTACAAAACATATATTTGTTAAATTTTTTTTTGCTAGCTCAACTGCTTTACAAGGACCAGTAACAGCGGTTAAAGTGAAATCTTGATTAATTTGTTTTTTAATTTTATTTGGGAAAATATCTAACTCTTCTTTTTCGTTAATATACAGACCTTTGGTAACGATAAGAAAGTGTTTATTCGTAACGTTAAAATTTTTAATGAAATCAATGAACCAATCAACACCTGACGAACTAATTCCAACGACAATGACTTCAGATTCATTAATGTCCTCTTGAGACATTTCATTAAATCGGATTGCTGACGTATTTGTTAATTTAATACCGAGTTTTGGGTGAGAAGAGTATTTATTAATTGAGTTAATTATGTCCTCATCAAAATTAGTTCCAACGAGTTTTGCTTCGTGACCGTTTGAAACTGCAGGAACAGTAATAGCTGTCCCCATAACGCCCGCACCTATAGATAATATTTTTGACATTATGAAATGAATTGGCCTCCGTTTACCTCTAGTATTTGTCCTGTTATATAGCCACTCATTGTCTGTGAGGATAAAAAAATTATTGGCCCAACGCAGTCCTCTGCCGTGCCAAGTCTTTTCATTGGTATTTTTAATCTTGTGGCTTCTAATTTTTCTGGAGAAGAATATTGTTCATGAAACTTTGTGGTAATTGTGCCAGGTGATATAGCGTTTATTCTTATATTGTAGGGTGATAATTCTGAAACAAGCGATCTAGTAATTCCTGAAACAAAAGCTTTAGACGCAGCATATACACTCGACCCCGCACTGCCTCCTGTTCTTGCACTGATAGTTGATACATTAATAATATTTCCATAATTCTGTTTTTTGAAAATTGTACACGCACTTTTTGTAGCAAAATATGCTGATTTGGCATTGAGATCAAAAATTTTTAAAAAATCTTTTTCACTGATTGTTTCTAATTGATATCTTCCTACCATTGTTCCAGCATTATTAACTAATATATCTAGACCATTTAAATAATTTATAGCGTTGTTCATAAAGTTATCTACTTGAGATAAATTTGTAAAATCAGATTTGAATATTTTAAAATTTTTACTTTGAGATTTAGTTTTTATTCTAGCCTCAAGATCAGCAATTGATTTGTTACCATGAAAAATTACGTTAGCCCCCAAGTTTAAAAATTCAACGCCTGTCTCAAAACCTATACCTGTGCTTGAACCCGTAACAATAATCTTTTTGTTCTTAAATTCACTAAAATCTAAAGTCATTTAAGTTTATCCATTATGTAGTCCGGCTTTCCAGTAATTTGGAAATCTGATTTTATATTATCAATTATATCGTTCGTTGGTATATTTTGCATAAATTCTTCTTTATGAATTCCAGAGGTAATCAATAATGAGTCTATACCAAAGCTATTTGCGCCTGCAATATCATTAAATAGAGAGTCTCCTATCATCAAAGTTTTTGATTTATTACTATTGGATAACTCTTGAACATAATGAAAAATTTCAATATTTGGTTTACCAATTATAAATGCTTGTCCTCCCATTTTTTTGTACTTAACTGCAAGGTCTCCTGTTGAGGGATGAATATTTTCTCCAGAAACGCCAAGAATATCAGGATTTGAGCACACTAGAGGTAACTTCATTTCTATAGCACTTGTATAAATTTCCTCAATTAAATGAGTTTTTTTAAGACCAGTAGTAGAGGTTAATAAAAGAAAATTAGTATTTTCTAAAGAATTCGTCTTTTCAAATGTTGTGTTTTGTAATAAGGGGTAATCTGTTCCAACCACAAAATATTTATTTCCAATATTTTCAAAAGGACTCTTTTTAGATTTTAAGTATTCTAGGCATACATCTCCTGATGTAATTAAATGAGATTTTAAAATATTTTTTGCACCCATTTTTATCAAACGGTTAGTATTGTCTGAAGATTTTTTTCCTGAGTTACTAATTATATAAATTTTTTTATTTAGTGACTGTAAATATGAAAAGACTAGTTCTGCTTCATTAAAAATATTTATTCCATCATGAACAACCCCCCATTGATCAAAATAATAAGTATCATAATGCTCTGAAATTTCTTTAAGAGATAATAATTTTTTTACCATTTAAAAAATATTTCCTAACGCTATAAGAGCAGATCCAAAAGAAGCATCATTTGATAAAGGCTTATTTAGCTCCACACCTAATATTTTTTTTCTAATTTCATTCCACTTTAAATTTTTTCCTCCACCTCCCATTGTGAAAATAGTTTTAGGATATTTACCACCTATCTCAAATATCTTTTCGTAGCTCAATTTTTCAACATTAGTTATACCCTCAAGCACAGCCTGAAAAAATTTTATCTCAGAATTAGGACGAGGTTCTAAAATTGGTAATTTGTTAGGGTCATTAAAAGGAAATCTTTCACCTTTTTGTGCCAGAGGGTAGAAATTTAAATTCAATAAATTATTTGGGTCTATGTCTTTTGATAATTCCTCTATTCTATCTGAAAATAGTTCTTTTAGTATTTTTCCTCCAACATTGGAAGCTCCCCCGGCTAGCCAATTTTCGCCCAAACGATGACTGTAGATCCCAAAATGCTTATTATAAATTGGCTTATTTGAAATAGCTTTTACTACCAGAGTTGTGCCAATAGAGGAAACTGCTTCTCCAATATTTTTAGCTCCAGTCGCTAAAAATGCTGCAATGCTATCAGTAGTGCCTGCTATAACCTTGGTTTTGTTACTAAAACCTAAATCAATAAGTTCGGTGTTTCTTAATTCGCCTATAGACTGTCCTGGTATTTTTATATTTGGTAGGCTATTCATTTCAATAGGTAACCGATCAAACCATTTTGGCCAAGATCTTTCGATACAATCATAACCTAGTTTAAGAGCATTATTTTCATCTGAATACATATAATCATCAATTATTTTACAAGCTATCCAATCTGCTTGATGAAGTATCCTATATTTTTCTTTTTTAAGTTTGTTGATTAGTGATAATGCCCTTACTAATGCGTTAGTAGAAGTGGATACAATTGGATGGTTATCAGATATACTCTCAACTAACTTAGACTCTTTTACAGCTGAAGCATCATTATACATTAAAGCATTATCTAAAGGGTTACCAGAATGATCGGTTATAAGTATTGTACCGGATGTTCCATCGATTGATAATCTTTCAATTTTGTTTAATTCAATTTTAGTTTTTAAATATGTAAGATTTTTGATTAATGCATTCCACCATAAACTTGGATTTTGATAAACCAATGACCCCTTACTTATTGGATGGTCAATAGAAACAGAAAAATTAATTAATTCTTTTTTATTTTTATCAATTATAGAAGTTCTGACACCAGTCGTTCCAAAGTCAATTCCTAGATAAAATGACATTAGTTTATTGATTGACGATATATCTCAATATCCCAATTCAATAATTCACTCTCTTGTTGATTTGACAAAAATTTTAAAGACTTTGATAAATCAATTCTTAGCAGAACTTCCAAAAAACAGTCGATCATTTCTTTTGCAGCTGGAATAGCTAAAGTGTTTTCAAAAAGACCTTTATATTTTAAAATTAAATAGGGGGGGAGATTGATATTCTTTCTTTTTAGATTTTGAATAAATTCGTTTGCTTCTTTCACTTCTAAAAATGTAGGTATGCCAGGGCCTAAAAAAATTACGTGATCTGGATAAAATGATTTAGAGAAAAGCGAGAATAATTTCTCATTCTGTGTTGAGAATAATTTATATTTATCAGCATTTTTATGCATATAACCATCAATATTTGTGGTGTCCTCTAAATAATCGAAGGCTAATTTTTTATTTCTGATTAAGTCTAATTTTTTATGAATTTTTACAAGCAATTTATAGGTATCCTCAATATCATCACCAGCAACTATCAATCCATGATTTTCGAGAATTAATATGTTAGTTGAGGGTAAAATTAGTTTTTTTATTTCCATTGTTAAAGTAAAACCAGGTCGACAGTAAGGAATAAAAATGAAATCTTCATCGAGATATTTTTTCAAATCAGACTCACTACTTTGTGAAATTGCGTTTGCAATTGTTGTAGTAGAATGGACATGTAAAACATATTTATGCTTAATTAATGCATGAAATGAAGTTTCAGATGAAGGATGTAAATTATTTTTAGATATTATATCATCTATAAAATTATCTTCTTTACCATTATTTATTTTTTCAGTAATGGAATTTAAATCAACCTCAACAAAAATATCTTTATCTAAAGAATTAATTAACCAAGTTCCGGATGCTTTAATAAGCATTCTTCCATCAGATTTAACTGAAGTATTTCCTCCTGCTGCTTGTACTAAATGGCTATTTGAGCCAAGTTTGAAAGAAATATCTTTAAAAGATTTTAAGTCTTCCTGAGAAAATGAGGGATTAGTATTTACCATACAATTTTATAGCCTCAATTATTTTTTTCATATGTTTTTTTTCGACCAATTGGGGTTTACCGTTTATTTTTGCAATAGTAATTTGCTTACATAAAATTTCAAATTCTTCAGTCAGAAACATTGCTTCATCTAAATTTTTACCACAAGTAATTGTACCATGATTTGCTAATAAACATGCTTTCCTCCCTTTAAGAGCTTTTAATGCTGCATCTGATAATTCCTGTGATCCTGGAACTGCAAAAGTAGAACATTTAATTGTGTCACCACCTAAAAAGGCAATCATATAGTGATAGGCTTTAATATCCTTTCTTAGTACAGACATGCCTGTACCATAAGCAGGATGATTGTGCACGACTGCATCAAATTCTTTTCTTTCTTTTAATATATCAAAATGAAATCTCCACTCACTTGAGGGCTTCCATATTCCATGAGGTTTAGTCTTAGAGTCTACAAAAACTATATCTTTGGCTTTCATGCCCTCATAGGAAATACCAGATGGGGTTATAAGCATCCCATCTTTCCATCGAACGCTGATGTTGCCCGCTTTACCTTGATTCAAACCCTTTTTTTCCATTAAAAGGCAAGCTTCTATTATCTGTTTTCTAATTTTTGTCTCATTTTTAGTCATTTGACAGATCCTATTCACATGTTGCTCAATATACAAGAACCTTAAATGACTACTTAATAAAAGATTTAAATATTGATCGATTTGTCAATAAATTTTTCAACTATTTTGATTAAAATTGACAAAAAAAAATAGAAAATTTAAAAAAATTATTTTTTTTCCTTTAAGGTTAAGACGCTTTGCAAGATTTATTAATTATTGGTGGTGGGATCAATGGAGTAGGAATCGCAAGAGATGCGGCCGGAAGAGGTTTAAAAGTTACATTAATTGAAAAAGGAGATTTAGCTTCAAAAACTTCATCTTGGTCAACAAAATTAATACATGGTGGAATAAGATACTTAGAAAATTACGAATTTAGATTGGTACGAGAGTCTTTAAAAGAGCGTGAGGTGATTAGAAAAATAGCACCCCATATTACCAAACCGATAAGATTTGTTTTACCCCATGTTCCAAGTTTGCGCCCTACATGGTTGATACGTTTAGGACTAATGCTCTACGATTGGATGGGGGGTTTTATATCATTTCCAAAATCAAAAGTGGTAAACTTAGGTACTGATTATAATGAAAATCCTATTAAACCTAATTTCTTAACTGGCTATGAATACTCAGACTTATTTGTCGATGATGCTAGATTAGTTCTCTTAAATGCTCAAGATGCCATAAGCAGAGGAGCTAAAATTTACACTAATTCAAAAGTCCAAAAAGTTGTGAGAAAAAAAAATTATTGGGAAGTTTTTTTAAGTAATGGCGAGATATTACAATCAAAAGTTATTATAAATGCTTCAGGTCCCTATGTTTTAGATGTACTAAAAAATATTATTGGAATTGAATCTAAAAAGAAAATACGCCATGTGCAAGGGAGTCATATAATTACAGAGAGACTATATGATGGTGAACAGGCTTACATTCTACAGTTAAGTGATAAACGAATAATATTTTTAATACCCTATCTGGATAATTTTACTTTAATTGGAACAACAGATCATGAAGTTAAAACTTACGACAATCCTGTAATAACTGATATAGAAAAAAATTACCTTATTAAATCAGTTAATAAATTTATAAAAAAAGAAATTACTGAAGATGATATTATTTGGACGTATTCAGGTGTTAGGCCCTTGGTTGAAGACTTAAACGAAAATGCTTCGAAGATTACAAGAGACTATACATTTGAGATAGATGATAACGGTGCTCCGATACTTACAATTTTTGGTGGGAAACTTACTACCTACAGAAAATTATCAGAACATGCGTTAAAGAGAATTTCAAAATATATTAAAATTACTAATAAATCTTGGACTGGAAATGAGATTTTACCCGGCGCAAAAGAGATTATAGATAAAAATTTTTTAATACCTGAAAAACTCTTAAAAAGGTTAATAAAAACATATGGAGATAAAATAATTAATTTAAACCAACATTATCAGAGTTTTATGGATGGTGGAGAACATATTTTTGAGGATCTTTATGAGTTCGAAATTAAATATCTCGTTCAAGAGGAAATGGCTAGAACTACAGAAGATATACTCTTTAGGAGGACTAAATTAGGGATAAAATTTCCAAATGAAAAATTGGCAATTTTAGAAAATATTTTAAAAAAGTATATATAGTATCTTAATATATAGTACTTCAATTAAATGAGTAAATACATTCTTTCAATTGATCAAGGGACTACCTCAACTAGGTCTATAGTTTTCAATAATAAATTTGAAATAGTTTCATTTGATCAGATAGAGTTAAAACAATATTTTCCAAAAGATGGTTGCGTTGAACATGACCCTAAAGAGATTTTTGAAACAGTCCTAAAAACATCTAAAAATGCTATAAAAAAATCCAACATTAGACCAACAGATATATCTGCAATTGGTATAACAAATCAGAGAGAGACGACAGTGCTTTGGGACAAAGAGACTGGAGAACCTGTTTACAAAGCAATAGTATGGCAAGATCGAAGAACAGTAAATTATTGTAAAGAATTACAAAAAAAAGGTTATACAAAAAAAATTCAAAAAATTACTGGATTAGTAATTGACTCATATTTTTCAGCAACCAAAATAAAATGGATTATCGACAATATAGAATCCTCTAAAAAACTTTTAAATGAAAATAGGCTTTTATTTGGGACAATTGATACTTGGATTCTTTGGAAGTTAACTGAGGGCAGGTCACACTATACTGAGGCTACTAATGCATCTAGAACAATGCTTTATGATATAACTAAAAATTCATGGTCTAAAAGCCTATTAAAAATATTTAATATACCAGCATCGATTTTACCTGTGGTTAAAGATAGTGTAGATGAATTTGGCTACACTTCGATTTTCGGCTCAAAAATTAAAATTGGGGGGATTGCTGGAGATCAACAAGCAGCAACTATAGGGCAAGCATGCTTTGAGCCAGGCTCTATAAAGTCAACATATGGTACTGGCTGTTTTATGATTATGAATATAGGAAAAAATATAAAGATATCTAAGAATAATTTGTTAACAACAATTGCCTACCGTATCAAAGGGAAAACTACATACGCTCTTGAGGGTTCAATTTTTATTGCGGGTGCAGCGATACAATGGCTTCGAGATTCATTAAAAGTAATTAGTAGTGCAGAAGAAACCGAGGATTTATATAAAAGTAATGACAAATCTCAACAAATCTACTTTGTGCCTGCATTTGTAGGGTTAGGTGCGCCTTATTGGGACGGTGAGGCTAGGGGAGCAATTTTTGGAATGACAAGAAATACTGGTGTTTCAGAACTTGTAAAATCAGCAATAGATAGTGTTGCCTATCAAACGAAAGACTTGATTATTTCTATGGAAAAAGACAGTGGAATAAAAATCAATAAAATAAAGGTTGATGGTGGCATGGTAAAAAATGAACAGTTTCTTCAATTTCTCTCAAATATCTTATTATCAGAGTGTGATCGTCCTAAGATTACAGAAACCACTTCATTAGGAGCCGCGTATTTAGCTGGACTATCTAGTGGAATGCTTGGAAGCACGAAAGAAATTTCCAAAAAATGGCAAAGTCAAAAATTATTCAAACCAAAGTTACACAAAAAAGAAGTAAAATATCTTTACCAAGGTTGGTTAAAGGCAGTTAATAAAATAATTGTAAAAAAGAATAGAAAATAAAAAAAATTTTGATATTTATGTTGTATGCGCATAAATATTGAGATTGGTGATATAGAAGCATTTATAGAATTAACCGAAACTAATTCATTTGCAAAAGCTGCAAATAATTTGAATTTATCTCAACCTGCTCTTTCAAGAAGAATTCAGAAATTAGAACATGAATTAGGCACTACTTTATTTGACAGAACTACACGAAAAGTTCAATTGTCTTATTCTGGTAGAAACTTTTATGACCGTGCCAGAGGAATTATAGAGGCTGTTAAAACAGCAACAAAAACTCTTAACGAAAAATACAGTTTTCCCTCGATTATTAAAATTGGAGTAGTTCACTCAGCTCTAAGAAATATATTATTTTCGTCTTTAAAAAAATTTAAAGAGATTGAACCAAGATGCAAGGTTCAAATTATTGAAAGGTCATCCAATAATGTTGTTGATAGTGTTTTAGGGGGAGAATGTGACTTTGGTATTAATTTTACTGGCAAACAAGAACCTGGAATAAATTTTGAAAATTTATTTGTGGAAGATTACGTAGTAGTCTTTCCTAAAGGGGATAAGTTAGAAAAAAAAAGAAAAATAAAAATATCTGAAATCAAAGGTAGGAATTTTATTTCAATTTGGAAAGGCTCTGGGAGTAGAATTTACATTGAAAATGCTCTAGCCCTGCAAGATGAAGATATAGATTGGGCCTACGAAGTTAGACATATACCAACAGCATTGAATATGGTTGAGCAAGGACTTGGCATAACCTTAGCCCCTAAGTTGGCTATTTCTAAGGATTATTCTTCTTTATCTTACAGACCTTTAATTGATCCGTCTGTAACAAGAACAATAGGTTTGATAAAAAGATCTGGAAGGGATCTTAGTTATGACTCGCAAAAGTTATATGATCTTTTAAAAGAGAGATTTAAAAGATAATTAATTAGCATAATGCATAAATAAATTCACTAATTAATGTTTATAATAAAACTATGTTGTCAGTAGATAGTTTTAATACTCTAGATCAATTTTCAAATAATGGAAAACAATACAATTTTTTTAATTTATCAAAATTAGAAGATCATTTTCCCAAAATAAAAAATCTACCTAAATCCAAAAAAATACTTATTGAAAACTTGTTGAGATTAGAAGATGGAAAAGATGTTAATAAAGATCTTATCGAAAATGTATTAGAAAACCCTGAAAAAAAACACGAAATATTTTTTCTTCCATCAAGAGTATTAATGCAAGACTTCACTGGAGTTCCTGCAGTAGCAGATTTAGCAGCTATGCGTGATGCTGTTTCAAAAAATGGAGGAGATCCATCAAAAGTTAATCCTATGTCGCAAGTTGATTTAGTTATAGATCATTCTGTAATGGTTGATTATTTTGCAAGCCCAAATGCTTTCCAAAAAAATGTAGATATGGAATTTGGAAGAAATGCAGAGAGGTATGAATTTCTGAAATGGGGACAACAAGCTTTTAAAAATTTTAGAGTTATTCCTCCTGGCACAGGAATATGCCATCAAGTTAATTTAGAATATTTGGCACAAGTGGTGTGGAGCAGAGAAATTAATGAAAAAAATTTCTTATACCCTGACACTTTAGTTGGAACTGATAGTCATACAACAATGGTAAATGCTCTAGGAGTTCTAGGCTGGGGAGTAGGAGGGATTGAAGCTGAAGCTGCTATGCTTGGTCAATCTGTTTCTATGCTTCTTCCTGAGGTTATTGGTTTTGAAGTATTAGGAAAAATGAAAGAAGGTGTTACAGCAACAGATTTAGTTTTAACAATAGTTCAAATGCTGCGAGAAAAAGGAGTTGTTGGAAAATTTGTAGAATTTTATGGCGATGGCTTAAAAAATTTATCACTCGCTGACAGAGCAACTATTGCCAATATGGCACCAGAATATGGAGCAACATGTGGTTTTTTTGCAGTTGATGAAGAGACTATCAAGTACTTGAAGTTGACATCTAGAGACTCCGATCTGATAAATACTGTTGAAAAATATAATAGAATTCAAGGTTTGTGGGCCGATGACACATGTAATTATAATGATACCGTTCACTTACAACTAGAAAATGTTCAAGCATCATTAGCAGGGCCAAAAAGACCTCAAGATAGAATTAATTTAGAAAAAGTGAATTTAAACTTTAAAGAATTTTCAAAAAACAAACCCGTTGAAAAAGAAATTAAAAATCACAATTATAAAATGCAAGATGGTAACGTAGTAATAGCTGCTATTACTTCATGTACTAATACCTCTAATCCAGATGTTTTAGTTGCAGCAGGCTTAGTCGCGAAAAAGGCTTGTGAATTAGGTCTACAAGTAAAACCTTGGGTTAAGACTTCTTTGGCACCTGGTTCAAAAGTTGTTACTGATTATTTGGATAAATCCGGTTTGAATAAATATTTAGACCAACTTGGTTTTCATCTAGTTGGTTATGGATGCACTACGTGTATAGGAAACTCAGGGCCACTTGATAAAGATATTGCTGAGTGTATCTCAAAAAATGATTTAACAGTTGCTTCAGTACTTTCAGGTAATAGAAATTTTGAAGGTAGAGTTAATCCACATGTTAAAGCTAATTATCTTGCCTCACCACCTTTAGTTGTAGCATATGCTTTAACAGGGTCTGTACTTATTAATTTAACAAGTGATCCCATTGGTATTGACACAGATGGTAATGAAGTATTTTTAAAAGACATTTGGCCTAGCAATAGCGAAATCCGAAATGCTGTTGAAAAAAATGTATCGCCTGAAATGTTTAAAAAACAATATTCTAATGCTTTAGATGGGCCAAAAGAATGGCAAAAAATTAATACTTCTACGGGAGACCTGTATAATTGGAATTCTTCATCAACTTACGTACAGAAACCTCCGTTTTTTGATAATCAATCAAATGATGATAAAGAGATTAAGCCAATTGAAAATGCAAGACCTTTATTACTTCTAGGCAATAGTGTTACTACAGATCACATTTCACCTGCAGGAGCTATTAAAGTTGACAGTCCTGCTGGCAACTACTTCATGGAACGGCAAATACGTCAAAATGACTTTAATTCATATGGTGCTAGAAGGGGCAATCATGAAGTAATGGTAAGGGGTACTTTTGCCAATATAAGAATTAAAAACCAACTTCTATCAAACGTTGAGGGCGGATACTCAATTTTAGAACCTGATAAGAAAAAAATGAGTGTTTATGATGTTGCTATGGAGTATGCAAAAAGGTCTGAAAATGTTGTAGTTTTTGCAGGAGAAGAATACGGAACTGGATCATCGCGTGATTGGGCTGCAAAAGGCACGAAGTTATTAGGTATTAAGGCGGTCATTGCTGAAAGTTTTGAGAGAATACACCGATCAAATTTGGTTGGAATGGGAGTTCTGCCTATACAACTTAAAAGTCACACAATAAATGATTTAAATATTCAATCATCTGATTTAATAAATATAAAACTTACTGAAGACCTGAAGCCTTTACAAGAATTAGAAGTCATTATTCAAAGCAATGTGAGAAATATAAAAATAGATTGTATTTTAAGAATTGATACTATCAATGAGCTACAATATTATAAATCAGACGGCATATTAAATTTTGTTTTAAAAAATATTCTAAAAAATTAAATAATTTTTGGATTTTCTAACAGTTCTTTCAGTCTAACTAAAAAAGTTACTGCTTGCTTACCATCTATTAATCTGTGGTCATAACTTAATGCAATATACATCATTGGTTTTATAACAATCTTCTTTTTTACAGCGATAGGTCTATCAATAATTGAGTGCATACCTAATATAGCACTTTGAGGTGGGTTGATAATTGGGGTGCTCATCATAGAACCATATATTCCTCCATTTGTAATTGAGAATGTTCCTCCTGATAAATCACTCATGGAAAGTTTATTTGAATTTGCTTTCTCAGATAATTCAATAATATACTTTTCAATTTCTGCATTTGATAAATCTCCAGCATTTCTAATTATTGGAACAACAAGCCCCTTTTCAGATCCAATTGCAATACCTATATCAAAGTAGTTTTTATAAATTATTTTATCTTCGTGAATTTCTGAATTAATCTCTGGTATTTCTTTTAAAACTTCTGTGCAGGCTTTAACAAAAAAAGACATAATACCAAGTTTCACACCATGTTTTTTTTGAAAACTTGTTTGTTCTTTTTTTCTAAGAGACATAATTGCTGACATATCGACTTCGTTAAATGTTGTGAGAATAGCAGCTGTATTTTGAGCTTCTTTTAACCTTCTGGCAATTGTTTGCCTTAATTTTGACATTGGGATAGTTTTTTCATCTAACGTAGAGTCATCTTTGTCGAAGTTTGGGAGATCAACTACCTTAGCTGGAGTTTTTGTTTGATTTTCGCTAACTTTAGAGACATTAGATGGGTCAATTGTTTGTTTTTCTACATTTATTTCTTCGATTTGACTTGTCTCTAGTTTGGGCTTTTGTTCAGTAGTCGTATTTTCTGATATTTCAGCAATAGATTGACCAACATTCACAGTAGATCCCTCCGGGGTTATTATCTTTGTTAATTTTCCAGAGGTTTGAGCAGGAATTTCAATTGTGATTTTCTCTGTTTCAATTTCAGCTAAATTATCGCCAGGCTCAAAGCTATCTCCCTCTTTGATCAACCAAGATGTAAGCGTGCCTTCAATGATTGACTCTCCAAGCTCAGGTACTGTTATGTTTTTCATTACTCTTTCGGTAAATTTTTAAATTTCATAAAACTGACACCACTTCTTTCTTTTATAACACGTTTTAGTGATGATTTAAGAGCTAATTCTTTGATTAGTTGCTGATTAGTACTATGTCTTTTTGATATGCCTGTAGCAGGAGCTGCTGCAGGGCGTCTTCCAACATAATGAACTTTTTTGGTTAAATTATTTTTTACTAAAACATGTCTAATACGACTTTTAACAAAACTCCATGCTCCCATATTTTTTGGCTCCTCTTGAACCCATAAAATCTCACTTTCTTTATGTTTTAATATAACCTCTCCTATGGCATCAAATGGAAATGGATAAATTTGCTCAATACGAACTATTTTTACATCTTTAATATTATTCTTTGTTCTAAAATCATCTAATTCGTAAAATATTTTTCCAGAGCAGAAAATTATCCTTTTTGGGTTTTTGATTTCATCTTCAATAAGGCGATGAAAAGATGAGCGTCCAGTAAATTCACTAATAGAGGATACATTATTTGGGTGGCGCAGTGTGGATTTAGGAGTAAATACTATTAATGGTTTTCTAAAATTTCTATGTATTTGCCTTCTCAAAGCATGAAAGTAGCTCGCAGGAGTGGTGCAGTTTACAATCTGAATGTTATCTTCTGCTGCCATTTGAAGAAATCTTTCTATTCTTGCACTGGAGTGTTCAGGACCCATACCCTCATGACCATGAGGTAATAACATGACTAATCCACTCATTTGCATCCATTTTCTCTCACTTGAAGCAATAAACTGGTCAATAATAATTTGGGCACCGTTGGCAAAATCTCCAAATTGGGCCTCCCATAAAACCAAAGTATTTGGGTCTGCTAATGAGTAACCATATTCAAAACCTAGGACACCTAATTCAGAGAGAAAACTATCAATTACTTCAAACTGTTTTTGATTTTTAGCAATGTGATTGAGTGGAATATATCTCTCTTCTGATTTTTGATCATAAAAAACTGAGTGTCTCTGACTGAAAGTTCCCCTTCCAGAATCTTGACCTGCAAGTCTCACTCTATATCCTTCCTTTAACAATGCTCCAAATGCTAAAGCCTCAGCAAAAGACCAGTCAATATTCTTTCCTGATTTTATTGAAGTTAATCGAGATTTATTAAATTTTTCTAATTTCGGATGAAGATTAAATCCTTTAGGTATTTGTGAAATTTTTGTGCCAATTTCCTTTAAGGATTTTTCTGACTCAGCTGTTCTACCTCTTCTAAGTGGATCTTTTGGTGCAAGACTTAATCCACTCCATTGTCCACCCATCCAAGATTTTGTTTTTAATTTATAGTTTTTTGCTTTTTCAAATTTCTTCTCGAGATCAGACCATATTCTGTCTTTGATGAAGTCTACCTGTTTTGTATTTACTACTTCTTGGCTTATAAGTTTATCTGCATAAATACTGGCAACTGTTTTTTTCTTTTTTATGGTTTGATACATCAATGGTTGAGTGAAAGAGGGCTCGTCACCCTCGTTATGTCCATGTTTTCTGTAACAAAACATATCGACAAGCGTATCTTTTTTGAATGTGTTTCTAAATTCCGTTGCAGCTCTTGAGGCTAAAACAACAGCTTCTGGGTCATCTCCATTAACATGAAATATTGGGGATTGAACAATTTTTCCTATCTCTGAAGAGTAAGGTGCAGATCGGCTATATTGAGGACTAGTTGTAAATCCAATTTGATTATTAATAATAAAGTGAATTAATCCACCAATTCTGTAGCCATTTAATTGTGACATAGTAAAGGTTTCAGCAACAATACCTTGTCCAGCAATTGCTGCGTCTCCATGAATTAGTAGACCTGAAGCTTTCGTATTATTTTTGTCTTGAATGATTGTTTGTTTAGCTCTTATTTTGCCGGCTACAACTGGATTTACCGCTTCTAAGTGAGAGGGATTAGCTGCCATACTCACATGAATAATCTTACCTCCAAAACTTCTATCAGAGCTTGCACCTAAATGATATTTAACATCACCAGAGCCCTGATCACTGAGGGCATTCTCGCCTCCGTGGATAAATTCTCCAAAAATTTGAACATGAGGTTTTTTTACTATGTTAGCTAATATATTTAGTCTTCCTCTGTGGGCGCATGCAAAGGAAAAATCTTCTACACCATATTCTGAGGATCTTTTTAAAATCTGTTCAAGCGCTGGTATTGTAGACTCAGCTCCTTCAAGTCCAAATCTTTTGGTACCTCTATACTTTGTGTCTAGAAACTTTTCAAAATATTCTGCTGTAATTAATCTCTCCAAGATTGTTCTTTTACCCCTAGGGGTTAATTGCATGTCTTTTTTTTCTTCTATTCTATCCTTCAGCCATTTGTACTCTTCGGCGGACTGAATATGTTTGTATTCAATTGCCAAGGTGCCAGAATAGATGCTTTGAAGTTTTTCAAAAACTTCACGTACAGTAGCTTTCTGAAATCCTAAATATCCAAATAGAAAAATTTTTCGATCATAATCTTTTTTTTGAAAACCGTAATACTCGGGATCTAAACCTGATGGATTGTTCTTTGCCATTAAACCTAAAGGGTCAAGATCAGCTATAAGGTGCCCTATCTCTCTGTAAGCTCTTATCATCATTACAAGTCGAAGAGAGTCAGTAATTGCCTGATCAAGAGAAATCTGATTAAAATCAATGTCTCTTGAGGTCTGTGACCAATTTATTTTTTGATAGTCAGCTAGAATAGAAATTTCCTCAGGAGCGAGAGCTTTAAAGAATTCGTGCCAGCTCTTATCAACAAGACTTGGGTCTTTTATATAATCTCTATATATCGCTATTACTTGAGAGGCATTATTAGTTGTGAGAAATGAATTATAAGATCTCATTAATAGGTTTATGTATACGCCTATCTAATAAAGATGTCATTTGATTTTTGATCATAAAAGCTTATCAACAGCTGATACTAAACCCTGCACAGATTTGACAGATTTTTTTAACATTAATTTCTCTTTTGCTGTAAGTTTTACCTCAATAATTTTTTCAATTCCTTTATTTCCAATAATTGTAGGGACTCCCATATACATATTTTTTAGGCCATATTGGCCATTGATATAAGCAGCACAAGGTAAAAGTTTTTTTTGATTTAATAAAAAAGCTTCTGCCATCTGAATTGCTGAACTAGCAGGTGCGTAGAAAGCTGATCCATTTTTTAATAACTTCACGATTTCGCCACCGCCCATTCTTGTTCGATCGACTATTTTTTCAATTTTTGAATAAGGGAATTTTTTAAGCTTTATAAAATCGATTAAAGGGACACCTCCTATTGTTGTGTAATTAATTAGAGGGACCATGTCATCTCCATGGCCTCCTAATACAAATGTTTCAACATCATTCACGGATACCTTCAAAGCATCTGATAAAAAGTATTTCATTCGGGAGGAGTCCAATACTCCCGCCATACCCACACACATATTTTTGGGTAGTTTGGAATATTTCTGGAGAACGTATACCATCGCATCTAGTGGGTTTGTGATACAAATAACGAATGCTTTAGGAGCATATTTTTTTATATCTAGTGCAATTTTTTTTATTATTTTTCCATTGATTTCAAGTAAATCATCTCTACTCATTCCAGGTTTACGGGGTAAGCCAGCAGTTATGATGATAACGTCAGATCCCTTCATTTTTGAAAAATCATTGGTACCTTCTATTGACCCTGTAAAACCTTCGACTGCTGATGATTGACTAAGGTCTAAAGCTTTTCCTTGAGGCATCCCGGTAACAACATCAATAAGTGTTATATTACCGAGTTTTTTTAAAGCTAATAAATGTGCGAGTGTGCCTCCAATATTTCCAGCACCAATTAGTGATATTTTATTCACTTATTATCCATTTTGGATATTTCATGTTTTATTTCAGCTATCGCTTTAGCTGGATTTAATCCTTTCGGACAAGAGTTCGTGCAATTCATAATCGAATGACATCTGTATAGTTTAAAACTATCATCTAATTCATTCAACCTTTCTTTTTTTTCTTCATCTCTACTATCTTGTATCCAGCGATTTGCTTGAAGCAATACAGCTGGTCCTAAATATTTATCCTCGTTCCACCAATAACTAGGACAAGAAGTGCTACATGAGAAACACATAACACATTCCCATTTACCATCTAATTTATCTCTGTCTTCGACTGACTGTAAGTTTTCACGTTTATTATTTGGGGACTTTTTATTTAACCATGGTTTTATAGATTTAAATTGTTCAAATGCTTTTTTTAAATCAACTACTAAATCTTTTAAAACCTTCATATGAGGAAGAGGATAAATATTTATTTCATCCGAACACTCTTCTATATGTTTTTGACATGCAAGTGTATTTACTCCATCTATGTTCATTGCACATGATCCACAAACACCCTCTCTACAAGATTTTCTAAAAGTTAAACTTGGATCAACTTCAGCTTTTATTTTATTTAATATATCTAGAACCATTGTTCCTGCTTTAGCTACATCAATTTCAAATCGATCGATTTGAGGAGGGGTATTTTCATCACCAGACCACCTATAAACATTTATAATTCGGATATCATGATTTTGTTGAGATTGCTCGTCAATGAGATCGACATTGGAATAAGATTTTCCTTTAACTGGAACTGAGTTTTTTGGAAGAGTAAGTTGTACCATTTAATAAACCCTTACTTGTGGTTGGATGACAGAGATTTGATTACTCAGTGTAGTCATTCTCACTGGTCTATGGGTGACTTTATAATCAGTGACATCTCCCCAAAAAAGAGTGTGTTTTAACCAATTTTCATCATCTCTGTCTGGAAAGTCCTCTCTAGCGTGGGCACCTCTACTTTCAGTTCTTTGCTCAGCAGAAACACCAACACTTCCAGCAACCTGCATTAAATTATGTAGTTCTAAAGCTTCAACTAAATCTGTATTAAAAACATCAGACTGATCTTTAACTTTAATATGTTTTAAATCTTGTGACATCGAGGCTAATTCATCGTTGCCTAATTTCAAAGTTTCACTTTCTCTGTAAACACCAAATCTTTTTTGAACAGTCTTTTGCATCCTCTCTCTTAGTTCACCGACTGAAACATCTCCTTTGTTACTTTTAATGGACTCTAATCTCTCTATGATAGAATTTGTTTGCGACAAAGATGGGGTTCTCAATGACTCTTTGGTATCAATAACTTGGCCGGCCTGAATTGCTGCACCCCTTCCAAAAACTACGAGCTCAGCTAAAGCATTTGTTCCAAGTCGATTAGCTCCATGAACTGAAGCGCATGCAGCTTCTCCGATAGCCATTAGTCCCTCACAGACTTCTTCAGTATTAGAGTCACTTGGTTTCAAAACCTCTGCTTTAAAATTTGTAGGAATTCCGCCCATACAATAATGAACAGTTGGAATTACTGGGATTGGCTCTTTTGAAATATCTCTTCCACAAAAGGCCTTAACTGACTCAGAAATACCAGGTAATCTTTTTGCAAGCATATCAGCATCAAGATGTTCCAAATGAAGATTTATATAATCTTTGTTAGGTCCGCATCCTCTACCTGCGCTAATCTCTTTGCTTATGAATCTTGATATGACATCTCTAGCAGCAAGATCTTTTGCGTTCGGGGCATATTCTAACATAAACCTTGTGCCTTCGTTGTTCTTAAGAATACCTCCTTCACCTCTAGCTGCTTCTGAAATTAAAACACCCACACCATATATTCCTGTTGGATGGAATTGAATAAACTCCATATCAGATAGAGGAAGACCGGCTCTCAGCGCTATGCCTGCTCCATCACCAGTGCAAATATGGGCACTTGTTGAGGATTGAAAAATTCTTCCATAACCCCCAGTTGCTAGAATTGTCATTTTTGCAATAAAACGATGCAATGATCCGTCCTCTATACTAATTGCTAAAAGACCACAAATTGTATCATTATCATCTTTTAGTAAGTCTATAGCGAAATATTCATTATAAAAATCAACGTCATTTTTGAGGCTTTGTTGATACAGAGTATGGAGTAATGCGTGGCCGGTCCTGTCAGCTGCAGCGCAAGCTCGGCTTGCTGGCTCGCCTTTACCATTTTTTGTCATATGGCCACCAAAAGGTCTTTGATAAATCTTACCATCATCTGTTCTTGAAAATGGCATACCATAATGTTCAAGCTCAACAATTGAGTCGACTGCATTTGAGCATAAATATTCAATACTGTCTTGATCACCCAGCCAGTCTGAGCCTTTTACAGTGTCAAACATATGCCACTGCCAGCTGTCTTCGCCCATATTAGCTAAGGCAGCTCCAATTCCACCTTGAGCCGCAACAGTATGACTTCTTGTAGGGTAAACTTTTGAGACACATGCAGTTTTAAGGCCTTGTTCAGAACACCCTAAAGCTGCTCTCAAGCCCGCTCCACCAGCACCTAATACAACTACATCTAATTTATGATCTGTATAATTCATATTAAAAAAATAACACCGGTAAAAAGAGGAAAAAGGAAATACCAATAATTCCGTCTGTTATTAAAGAATAAAGTTTCATTTTATTTAATTGAAAATAATCCTCATAAACTTTGCCCAGTTGAATTCTAATATGAAGCATTGATATGATAAAAAAAATTAATAATAAAATTTTATTAGTAGAAGTAGATAATGAGATAACTAGAGAATTTACATCGGAGTAAGAACTTAAAAAAAATAAAATAAACCAATAGCTAATAGGAATTAACGCTAGATATAAAATTCTTTCTATTTTCCACTTTTGAGAAGCTTTCATTAAAATATCATCCAAGTAAAAATCAAAGTCATTATAATATTTGCTACTAGAATGAGATATGTCACTAAGTAGACATTTTTAAGATCCATTCCAATTGAAAATGACCATAAGAAATATTTAAAACCGTTTAACAAATGATGATTAAAGATAAAAAACCAAAAGACAAATATTAGCTTTATAGGTATCAAGTTTATCAACAATGTTAATACTTGATTAAGTTGAGGAAGAAAATTTAAGCTTCCTAACCAAATTGCAAAAAAAGGCAAAGAAAAAGCAAATGCAATTACTCCTATCCTGCTGGAGATAGAAAATACCATTGTTAAAAAAGGTCTATATATTTGCAAATGTGGTGATATTGGAGCCATAGAAAGGCAATATATTTAAAAATGTCTTATAGTAAAAAACTATTATTTTATTAATTCATGCGTTACATGAATAAATTAAGGCTGTGGAAAAAATGTTAATCAAATTACCCATTCATTGAAATTAAGGTTCTGAAAATGCCTTATATTCAATTAAAATCCAATCAGGTCGTGAACATTTTGTTTAAATGTGCCGAATCTCACCCCGCATGAGAAAGCTTTATTTATATAAAGTTGGCACCACGACCTATCAATATACTCTCTTTAATATGTTAATTGTCTATATATAATCTGCTGCTATGTCTGCTTTGGCACAATTATCCAAATTTATTGATCGATTTAATACAATCATAGGATATCTATGTGCTTTTTTTGTTTTCTCTATGGTCATAGTTGTATTCACTGTTGTCGTCTTAAGATATGGGTTCAATATTGGTTTTATATGGATGCAAGAAGTTTATGTTTGGCTTCATAGTTTTGTTTTTATGTTGGGTGCTGGTTTTACTTATTTAGCTAATGAACATGTCAGAATAGATGTCTTTTACCGAGAGGCATCAAAAAAATATAAAGCCACTGTTGATCTATTTGGAAATATTTTTTTACTTTTACCTTTTTTATATATTATTTGGAATTACAGCTATCCCTTTGTATATAGATCTTTTTTAATGGGGGAGGTTTCTAGAGAAGCGGGCGGTATGCCTGCTTTATATATTTTAAAAAGTGCAATACTATGGTTTTGTTTAGTTTTATTTCTTCAATTAGTCTCTAATGTAATTAAATCAATACTAACACTTTCAAACTATCATTTGTCTGATAATAAATCATGATTAGTCCTGAAATTTTAGCAATTGTAATGTTTGTAACAACATTGGGGTTATTGCTTTTCGGTTTTCCCGTTGCTTTTACACTCGCTGGAACAGCTCTTCTGTTTGGATTTTTAGGAGATGCTCTGGAAATATTTAATTTCAGAATGCTAGGATTTTTTCCTCAACGCATTTTTGGAACAATGATTAATGAGCCCCTTGTGGCTGTGCCCCTATTCATTTTTATGGGAATAATGTTAGAAAAAACAAAAATTGCAGCCGGACTATTACATTCAATTGGTGAACTTTTTGGGACCACAAAAGGAGGTCTTGGAATAGGTGTTGTAATAGTGGGTATGTTGTTAGCTGCATCAACAGGCATTGTTGGTGCAACAGTTGTTACAATGGGAATGTTATCTTTACCCTCAATGATGAAAGCTGGCTATGATCAAAAAATAGCCACAGGCACAATTTGTGCCGCTGGTACATTAGGACAAATAATACCCCCCTCAATTGTTTTGGTTTTACTTGCAACAATTTTACAGGGCGCAAATGAAGAAGCAGCGATGTTAGTTGGTAATTTAGCTCCAGATCCGGTTACAGCAATTGATTTATTTGCTGGTGCTATTCTACCTGGATTGATGTTAGTAGTCTTATTTATAATTTTTATTTTCATATACGCTAGAATAAACCCATTAAGTTGTCCACCTGTTGAAACTACCAAGTCAAGAACTGAGATATACATTGAAGCTGCTAAATCAGTTGTGCCTCCCATAACTCTTATTGTGCTAGTTTTAGGCTCAATTTTATTTGGAATAGCTACCCCCACAGAGTCTGCATCAGTAGGGGCTGTTGGAGCTGCGATAATTGCACTGTTAAAGGGTGAATTAAATTTCAAGAATATTAAAGAGACAGCTTTAGGAACTGTAAAACTTAGTTCATTTGTGTTTGTAATTTTAATTGGTGCCTCAATGTTTTCTCTTGTGTTTCGTGGTTTTGGTGGTGATGAAATGATAGAGCATTTTCTTGGAACTCTACCTGGTGGGCTTTACGCAGCACTCATTTTAGTAATGATAGTGATTTTTCTATTAGGTTTTTTCCTAGACTATATCGAAATAATTTTTGTCATCGTTCCATTAGTTGGTCCAATATTAATTGCAAACGGAGCAGACCCCTTATGGTTAGGTATTCTTATTTCACTGAATTTACAGACTAGTTTTTTAACACCTCCTTTTGGATTTTCTTTATTTTTTTTAAGAGGAGTGGCCCCAAGTAGTATTAAAACTAGAAACATGTACAGAGGGGTAATTCCCTTCATTGGAATTCAGGTATTAGCCATATTAATTGTTGGTTTTTATCCTGAAATAGCAACCTGGTTGCCAAATAAAATGTTCTGATAGATAGATCATCCCCGAATAGGTATCGGGGATGATTTTAATTTTATATTTATGCTGATGGATAAGTAAATGGGAGACTTCTTACTCTCATGTACTCTTTTTCAGATGTATTTGTCCATCTCAGAATTGATGATCTAAATTCAACAATATGTGAGAAAAGAGCCTGAGAAACAGGGTCTTCCGCTGCTATTGAGCTACAAACCTCTCCTGCTCTTTGACCCAATGCATTCATAACTGGATCTGGTAATTGTCTCATTTGAACACCATGCTCATTAATAAGTTTTTGATACGAACTATCGTTTGCAGCTTGGAACATAGATAGAACTTCCATGTTAACTGCCTTAGTTGCGATTGTGACTAGCTCTTTAGTTGCGTCATCAAGTTTTTCCCACTCAAACATATCTATTGAACAATCTAAGATAGTTGCTGGCTCATGCCATCCTGGGTTATAGTAATACTTAGCTGCTTGGTGTAATCCTTTACCTAGGTCAGCAGCAGGACCAATCCATTCTGTTGCATCAATCGCACCTGAGGCAAGTGATGGAAGCACATCCGCTCCAGCCAAAAGAACTGTATTAGCGCCAAAAGATTTTAATACCTCTCCACCAAGACCAGGCATTCTGATTTTTAGACCTTCAAAGTCTGCAAGTGAATTAATTTCTTTATTAAACCAACCACCCATCTGGTTTCCAGTATTACCCATTGGAAGAAATTTTACACCGATAGCATTATAAGCTTTGTCTGCTGCTTCAATTCCTCCACCATAGTAACACCATGCATTTTGTTCTTGAGCCGTTAAACCAAAAGGTAAAGCTGCAGAAAAAGATGGAGCCATACTAATGTTTGTCCAATAATAACCTGCACCATAAGCCATTTGAGCGGCTCCAGATCTTACTGCGTCCAATGACTCAAGTGGTGGTACTAATTCGCCACCATGATAAACAGTAATTTTTAGTTTATCAGAAGCATTGTTAACGTAACTTGCAAATCTATCTATTGCTTTACCAAGACCTCCTGCTTTACCAAAAGCAGAACATGCAATCCATTCCATGTGTCCACCTGATATTGCTGGTGCTGGAAATGAAGAAACTGCTGCGGCGCCCAGTGCTGCAGCACCTGCACCTTTAAGGAAATTTCTTCTTTTCATGGTCTTATTATTAGTCTTCTTTTTTGCCATAAATATTCCCCTCCTAAATTAAGAAATAATTAATTATTTTTTATTAGCTATCATTATACCAACAATCACAGATAAAATTCCAGCGTAATGATAACTCTGTAGTGTTTCTTGAAAGACTAAATATGCAAGAATTCCACCAAAAATAGGCATTAAGTGAAGAAAAGGGCCTGATTTATTTGGGCCAATTAAAGCCACCCCGGTATTCCAACAAATATATGACAAGATGCTGGGAAAAGTTCCGGTATAGCCAATTACTAATAAGGTCTTGTAGTCAAATGTTATGAAATTATTTTGAATTATAATATCATACAAATAAACAGGTAAGAGTAAGATTACTGTAAATACGAATGATAAATATAAAAAACTAAATCCTGAAACACCTGTTTCATTTTTTTTCAGAAATATTGAATACAATGCCCAAGATATAACAGCTAGTAAGATGAATAAATCTCCAAAGTAAAATTTCGAGTCAAATATATTTTGGTAGTTACCTTTTGTTATAACATAACTAACACCAATAAGAGATAAAATGACACCTAACATTTGAAACAAATTTGTTTGATTTTTATAAATCAATTTGTTTAAAAGGATTATCAACATGGGTGTTGTCGAAATAACTAATAAAGAATTAATAACAGTTGTCGCTGTTAGACCAATATAAGTTAATGTGTTAAATAGTGTTGGACCAGTTAAAATGATCAAAAAAACCATTCCTGGTTGTTTTTTTAAAAGGGGTAAGTCGACTAAAGCATTTTTTAAACAAAAGGGAGTTAAAATTATTAAAGCAATTACCCATCTGTAAAAAGATAATGATAGCGGTGATACTAATTCCTCAACTGAGGATAATCTTCCTACTATAAAATTGCCTGACCAAAATAAGGAGGCAAAACATAAAAATATGGCTGCTTTAAGAGAAACACTCACTTAGATTTTTTATTTTAAATTTTCAATAGCAATTGCTAAACCTTGACCACCACCAATACACATACTTGCAACACCAAACTTTTGTTTTGTTCTTCTAAGTTGATGAGACAAGGTTGTGATAATTCTTGCACCTGAACAGCCAATAGGGTGTCCTAATGCGATAGCGCCCCCAGCAATATTTAATTTACTTGGATCAATCTTTAAAGATCTTTGAACAGCAACTGAAGTTGCAGCAAACGCCTCATTGACCTCAACCAAATTAAAATAGTTAATATTTACACTCATTTTCTTCATTAATTTCTGTATAGCTGTAATTGGAGTAATACCCATATAATCAGGATTACCCGCCGAGGATGCCCAAGATAGTACTTTTGCTATTGGTTTAATTTTGTTTGAAGTTACATATTTTTCAGAAGCTAAAGCCAAAAAACTAGCACCATCATTTAATGAAGAAGCATTTCCAGCAGTAACTGTTCCAGATTTTTTAAAAACAGCTTTTAATTGGCTTAATTTAGGCAAAGTCGTATCTTTTCGAACTTCATCTTTGAGAGGTGTTTTTGTCAATTCATTTTTGAAGTAATTGTTTTTAATTGCCTTATAGGTTTTTAGATAAGACTGATAAGCAAATTGATCTTGGTCTTGTCTTGTAACATTATATTTTCTTGAAACGTTTTCAGCTGTTATGCCCATATGTTCTTTTGAAAAAGCATCTGTTAGGCCATCGTTAACTAAAGTGTCTATAAAGATATTGTTTCCTAATTTTTTTTCTCCAGTTCTACTCAGATACGCGTGGCGTGCCCTGGACATACTTTCTTGACCACCAACAATTAATAAATTTGACTCGCCGGAATAAATTTTAGATGTACCATCTATTGTAGCTCTCATACCACTTCCACAAACTTGATTTACTACATAAGCAAAGGATGTCTGTTGCATTCCGGAACCTAGTGCAACTTGCCTTGCTGTGTTCATTCCTAGTCCACTTGTTAATACTTGTCCTAAAATTAATCCTTCAACTTCTTTAGTATTGATTGTTTTATTTCTATCAAATAATTCTTTGAGACAAGAGGTTCCTAATTCTACTGATTCAGTTTTTTTGTAATTACCTAAATAAGCTCCTATGGGTGTTCTAACTGCATCGATTATAAAAACATCATTCATTAATATTTATCTTTCTGTATTCAATTACTGACTCAGGATTTGCCAACGATCCCAAGTTCTGCACTTTATCATTATTGATAATTTTTTTGACAAGTATTTCAGAGTTTTTACCACTTTTTGTTCTTGGAATATCATTGACTATAAATATTTTCCAAGGAACATGCCTTGGACTAAGCGATGTCTTGAGGTGTTTTTTCAATATTGTATTAAAATCAACATTAATTTTTGTGGTTAACAATTTCAAAAAAAGGACAATTTTTTCATCATTTTTAGTCAAATAACCTGTTGCCAAACAGTCCTCGATCCAATGAAATTTTTGTAAGCAACTGTATATTTCACCTGTTCCTATTCTGACACCGCCTGGATTTAAAGTAGCATCTGACCTTCCAAAGATTACATAACCTCCATTTTTGGTTTTTTTCACATAATCTCCATGAGACCATATTTTTGGAAATTTTTTAAAATATGCGGATTTATACTTGTCATTCAATCTGTCATTCCAAAAGTAGATAGGCTTAGAGGGGAAAGGGGTCTTGCAAACGAGTTCACCTGTCTTTTTGGTTGGCTTGCCATTATCATTGAAAACATCAATATCCATGCCTAAGCCCGGTCCTTGAATTTCACCTGAATAGACAGGTAAAGTTGGTATTCCTAACATAAAACATGAAACTATGTCTGTACCGCCACTCACCGAATGTATAAAAGATTTTGAATTTAAACTTTTATTAATAAACTTAAAAGTATCTGGGCTTAGAGGAGAGCCAGTTGATATAAAACAATTAATTTTTTTTAAAATATCTTTTTTATTTGATTTATAATTATTCTGGATAGTTTCATAAACTTTTGCTCCCGCACCTAGCATTGTTGAATTAGTATCTTTTGTAATATTTATAACTCGATTTATATTTGGATAAAATGGGGAGCCATCATAAAGAACGATTGAGGAACCCAGTAGTAAGTTTGAAACTGTCCAGTTCCACATCATCCACCCGCAAGTAGTTAAGAAAAGCATTTTATCCTCAGATTTAACATTTGTATGTAATGCTAGTTCTTTTAAATGTTGAAGGAGTGAGCCTCCGTGGCCATGCGTAATACACTTTGGGAGCCCTGTCGTTCCACTAGAAAATAATACATATAGCGGATGATTAAAGCTCAATGATATATTTTTATTTAGTTTTGAATATTTTTTTTGATTGTAAATTTTTTTTAATTCAGAAGTGTTATTTTTTGAAGGATAGCTAGTTTTTAAAATTAGTGGATTATTTAAATTTGCTTTTAATGTTCTTAAGTTTTTTGAATATTGAAATTTCTTGCCGTTATAAAAATAATAGTCAGCAACAATTAAAAGCTTAGGCTTAAGCTGGGAAAATCTGTCAATCACTGCTTGTGTTCCAAAGTCAGCAGAGCAAGAAGACCAAACTGCACCAATTTTTGCTGCAGAAAGGAAGCTTATTACTGTATCAGGTATATTTGGCAGATATCCAACAATTACATCACCTTTTTTAATGCCTTTATCTCTAAAAAAATTGCTTAATGCATTAATTCTTTTATTTAAATCACTATAAATAATTTTTTCGCTGAATTTGTTTTCTCCAATAAATTCAATGGCCAAATTTGATGAATTATTTTTAGAAATTAAATCGTAATAATTAAGATTACTGTTATCAAAAAAAATTGAATTCCAAAAAGATTTTTTTTTGTAAGCTTTAAAAAATTTTTTCCTCTCAAGGTCGATATTAAAGTACCCAACTATAGACTCCCAAAACTCACCAGGGTTCTTATTAGTCCATAACCAAAGCTTGTTATAATTTAAAAATTTTTTAGAGAGTTTTTGCTCTAAATAGGTCTGAAATTTATAAAGATTTGTAGATTTAATAAATTTTCTACTTGGCTCAAATAACTTATCCATCTTTGTTTTTCATTAATCTTTGAAGATCCTCTGGTATTTTACTTGGGGCTCCTTGAGAATTGACGCAAACCATCAAAATCTTTGATTTAAAAATAATATTATTTTGTTTGTAAATATTTTGTTCGAGCTCAAATGATGCGTTTTTAAGAGACAAAATATTGCTTCTAACAGTTAATTGATCCTCTAGTTTGCATGACTCAATATAATCACATTCAATCTTTTTTACTAAAAAAAGTCGATCGTGATCTTTCAATAAAGAATTCAGTGTAAATCCCAATTTATTGATGATTTCAGTACGGGCTCTTTCAATAAATTTTAAATAATTTGCGTAATATACAACTCCACCAGAGTCTGTGTCTTCATAATATATTTTGAAGTTGTATTGGAACATTAAGTAGTCAGACCTAAATACAATATATAAGTTATAATAATTATAACTATTCCAAATATTAAATATCTATATTCATTCATTAAATTAAATACCTATTATAGAAAATACTTAAGATATTTTTTCTCTCTTAAAATAATAAATCATTTTGTGTTTTGAAGGGATATCAGATTTATCTTTAATTACATTGACCAACTCCCAACCTTCTTTTCCACCTTTGTTAAGCCAGTCATTTTCCGACTTTAATTCTTCATCATCTAAATATTGGGTATAAATTCTATACTCCCACTTTGAATGTTCTTTTTTATCGAAAGTTGGGTTAATCATTTCTTTATAACTTACGCATTTAAATTGTAGAAAAACCATACTGCAGATAAACACCAAAGTGTTAAAAAAATCTTACCTAGTTTATCTGCCTTTTTAAAATGTGATTTCATTTCATTAAGCTGAGCTAGATTTTGCCCATCTTGTTTTTGAGAGTCCTTTAATTTTTTTTGGTAAAAGAATTTGTATATATTTATTGCACAAGTCCATCCTGTTAGTATGTAAAAAATAGAGCTAGATAAAGTTGTCATCTTTCTAATATAAACTTACTCCATGGTTCTTGCTAGTTTTATCAATCTTGATATTGGATAAAAGTAGGTTTTATAACCTGATTATTATAGTCTGTGATAGAGTCACATGAGTACCCTAAGTCATTTAACAATTCAGAAAAATTTTTATCTGTACATTTTTTTGCTCTAGCAATTCCATCATACCAAGCTGTGATTTTACCGTTAAAACCTTTAGGAGCATTATTTTGATATATACCATATCGAAAAGAGGGTCCGTAAGATTTTCCATTGTAAGAATAAATATTAGTTATAAAGCCCTCTTCAGCATATTTTAAATCTCCATTGATATAAAGTTTTAGAAATCCATCATTGCCCCAACTTGCATGAATAATTACATCATGCCATTGGTTAAATAAAATATTTTCTGGAATTACCGTTGCAATCTCATCAGTCTCTACAACAGTTTTTTTTGTACAGTGCGTTCTATTAATGGCTAACCCTTTAAATTTTTTTTTATATTGAAATATAAAAACATTTTCAGAACCATTTTCTCTACAGTGAGGAAAAACTTTATTTTCATATGATAATTTCATTTGTCCAAATTGAATTAAATGATTGTCAATTTCTTTATGAGAAGTTGACGAATAAGTAAGCTCAGAATTGTCTATAAAAAATGACCATGCATACCAATTTTCTCCTCTCTCTTTTGTATTTATAAAAGTCTCAGTTCTTCCAAAAGAACCCTTAAATTTTCCCCTTTCACAATCAAAGTCTTTACAATCAAGTGCTCTAAACTCAAATTTGTGTGATGATTCACCAAGTCTTGAAAATTCAGTGTCGATGCTTTGACTCCAATCTTTACCAGCATCTAATCCATGTTTTTCAATAGTTGGCCAACCAATACCCTTGTAACTTCCAACTTGTTCTCCATTTTTAAATGTTAAGCCCAAACAGAGACTAGGGATAAATAACAATAGGACTAAGAGACTTCTCACTAGTCTACGGGTTCATCATTTAAAGAAACATCAACCTCTTCTTTTGTTGAACCCACTCTCATTTCATCAAAATAAATAACTTGTGTTGGAAGTTTTATACCCCAGTCATAGTTAAATGGTGAACCAGTTATAGTCTTCATCTCACCATGCTCAGAACCACCTCTTAATTCTCCCTCATCGTAGGCCTCTAAACCCTGAGGTTCTTTTGTTTTATTTTTATTAAACCATTCACTTAACTTTATTTGATAAATTCCATATCTGAGATTTATTTTATTTTTTTTGTCCTTATATTTACTATTCAAAGCTTTTTGAGTTAGAATTTGTTTTTTATCAAGACATTTTCGTTTGTCGTTAACCCACACCTCGAAATAATTATTATTTTCCAAACCTTTTATTGAATAATCTGCTTTAATTATAAAATCTGTCCAATTTCCAATCATTTCATTTGTTTTGATTAAACGACACTCTGTCTTGTTCCAACTTGTTACAATAGTAAAATAATTTTCTCTCAACTTTGTTATCCAAATAGGTTTATGTAATCCCTCTAATTTAACTTGACCTAATGAAACTACTGCAGGATGTATAGATTTAAAGTCCTTGGGGAGAAAAATACTTAGACCATAATAAACGACATCACCTACGTCATGGCTAATCGACTCTGGCATTCTTTCAGTTCTTTGAGCATCATTAACACAGTCGTCATAACCCTCCTCAGCACCACAACTATTATGGCTTAAAGTGAATTTCTGACTTTTATTTCCAGCTCTTGCTATTTCGTCAGTATGAATAAAAGCTACTTTTGGGTCTTTTGTAAGTTCAATTTGAAAAGTATTTGAAGGTATCACAGAATTCCCACCAACTTCTTTACCTCCACTAAAAGTTAACCCCCAACTCAAACTAGAAATAAATAACAACAAGGTTAAAAGAGTTTTCATTGGAAAAATTATATCTCTAATGTCCCATATTTGTCCCTTAAAAAAATATATCCTCTATGAATTAATTAAAAAGTTAATAAAATCAATAATTGGTTCCGTGGTGTAACGGATAGCACAAATGACTTCGGATCATTTAGTCAGGGTTCGAATCCTTGCGGAACCGCCAGTTTAATTTATAAAAAACTCCCTAAACCTTGAAGTTTGTTAATGAAGTCCCTAATTTGTTCATTAATTTTTTGATTATCTATTTCTATTTGATCATTTTCACTAAAATCTAAATCAAATAAACCCTCTCTGTCTTGAAGTATTTCTTCTAGTGTGAGATCTGCACTGTTGTCAAAATCAAAATTATTTAAAATAACTTTAGTAATCAAGGGGGTGATAGCATAACTAGAAATTATTCCAAACAGACCTGCCTCATCAAACTCTTGCCCATTTATTGTGCTAAAAAAAACTAAAAGTTTAGAAGCTCTATTAATCTCAGCATTTGAAAGTGCTTTATTACCAGAGACATCTAAAAAACTAAAAATATCTTCAAAGCACTCTCCCTTATTCTTGGAGAAATTTGAACAGGATAAAGATGCCTTTGAATTCATATATGATAATACCTCTCCAAATAATAGAGTTAAACTAGCAGGGGTGTTATCACATTTAGCATATGTAAAAGTGTTGTTTGTATTATTCAAAAAATCGAAGGATCCATCGAGATTATCTTGCTCTTCGAATACAACTTCTAAAATATCGTCATTCAGTTTCATAAAAACATTTTTAAATTCAAATATTTCTCCATCCAGATAAATCCAATCTTTATATGTCTTTGAGTCAGAAAACTGAAGGTAGAAATACGCATACTCGTCTATTTCATCCTGACTTTCATAGAGATTGAAGTAGCTACTTTCAGTGATAATAAAAACATCTTGTTCTTTTGAACAATCATTGCTCCAAGTACCATGGAATTTTTCGGGAATTAAATCATCTGCGAATAATAAAAATGGGTGAAATAAAATAACTACAAATAGACTAAAATAAGATCTCACAATATACAGTAACATATAAATCTATAGTTATAAAATTATAATGAATTTTAATTGGAATTTTTTCGAGATAGCCAAGCGGGCTTTTTTAATTGATTTAAATTTAGATCCTCTGGAAAATTCTTAAAAATATCATTAAGCCCCTTAATTATTACATATGTAATTATAAAACTCATAATTGTATCACTCAAAAAATGATCACCCTCCATAATTCTTAATAATGAGATTAAAAGAATTGAAGCATAAGCAAATGTGTTCCATGAAGTTTTATTGAATATAATTAGTAAAGCCAAAGATAACGTAAAAAAAGACACGTCACCTGAAACAAAACTACAATTGGAACTACAATAATCAACATTTAACCATGGAATGGTAAATGGCTGTTCTCCTCCAAATTGAATGGTGTCATTTGGCCTTGCACGTCCCCACAAATTTTTAAAAATAGAGTTTACAACAATACCTGTTCCAATAATGAGACAAGAAAACAAGTAAACCCATTCTCTAACTGCAATATTTAAAATTTTTTCTTTGTAATAAATTTGTTTTAAAACAGCAGCTATGGGGACAAAAAAAACTAATAAAGCCATGAGAGGTAAAAGCATTTTACGGACAAAATAAATAAACCAGTCAGACTCGGAAGCAATAAATTTGCCGTCCTGTCCAAAAAATAGACCACTAACAGTGATATCTAAAGTGGGAAATATAAAAAATACTATAGAAAGCAGGAGAGTTATGGTTAGGGTTTTGAAATAAAAATTAAAATTCAAGTAAAGAGAGAAAATTTTTTGATAAGAATTGGCAATATTATTTGAAATCATTTCAACGTTATTGTTTGGAGTCAATTTGTCATTGTCCCATGTAAATAGCTTGTTTTTATCTGCAAATTTTTTTGAGATAAATATTGTTGAAAGATATGCAACAAGTGTGCCACCAAAAATATCACTAATAAAGTGAGCACCGACTATGACTCTTGTTGAAGCAATAATAATTGCAATGGTTATCAATATATTTTTGATTTTTGGAAACAGAAATATCATACAAAAGATAAAAGCAAAAATAGTTGCTGTATGACCTGATGGGAAAGAATGCCACTTTGGGTCAAATTGTATTATATCTAGAGATTTTAACTCAAAACCACTGTATAAAACTGGTCTTGGTCTTCCAAGAATATGTTTTAATATTTGTGTAACTAAACCACTTAATAAAATATTTAAGAAAATTAATAGACTAATGTCACTAACAGTCTCTAAAATCTGATTTTTACTTTTAATAATTTTTATTAATACCCAAATTAAAATAGTAGGTACAAAAAAGTATATAGAATCACCAAAGTGAGTAAGTGTTCCAAAAAGAGACTTTGTTTGATGATTAATACTGTTAAAAAATGAAGCTATTGAGTAATCAAATAACAAGAAAAAAAAGGCTCCAATTAACAAATAAATACTTACTCTTTTTTCTTGCGAGTTTAACTGATTAAAGAAAGTCATAATTTGTTAAAATTGATATTAATGTATGATTTTGTTGTCATATCGAGTATGGTTTTATTTATTGAGTCACTATCTTCTATTGGCATTTTATCAAGGGAACTAAATCTTAATACTATTTGGCAATCTGAAAAATAGTCTGGTTTCACTTTGTCACTAAAAAATAACATTAAATCTAGTGGATAATTTTCTTCCAATATAAATTCGGATTTTTTTATATCACAATTTAAATCATTTTTTAAAGTATCATAGATAACAGGACTCAATGTTTTATTCTTATATTGTGAATAAAAAAAGATTGAAGCGAAAAATACAACTAAAATCAAAGAAAATGAGATAGTTTTATATACTGTAGTTAAGGATTTTTCTTGCAGTGAAAAAACTGGATTAATTAATGATACTAAAATTATCATTAAATAAAAAATGTAATTCATCTGAGGTATCTCTGAAGTACTGTGATAAAGGGAGGTATCAAAATAAATTATACCCGCTGGAATAAAAAAAAGTGTAACTAAAACTATTTTCGACCATTTTAATTCAACAAATTCTAGTGTTCTAAAAATATAAATTGACATTATTGGTAATAAAAAGATTAAAATTGAAATATTTAATTTATTAGAAAATATAAATATAAACCAACAAAGAATTATTGAAAAAAGGAATATAATCAATTCCTTATTCCAGTTAATTCTTTTTATACCATTATAAAAAATAGAAATAATAAGCAAACTTAATAAAGGTAGTAAAAAAATAATACTCTTTGAAAGTTTCTTTAATAAAATATTTAGATCGAAATTAAGTATGGAATAGTAATCTGTTTTATTAATACCCTGAATAATAAGAAAAACTAAAAAAAATATATAAATAAAACTTAGATAAGAAATTAAGTTAAGACGTTTTTTTTTCTCTAGTTTTAAATTAAATAATTTTATGAATATCAAAAATGTTATTAATATAACAAAATAGAAATTATTGAGAATTAATGCAATTAAACTAAATAAGATAAAAAAAAATACATTATAAAAATTTTCATCATCAAAAATTTTTAATAAATAATAGAATATTAATAAAGTCACCAAGCCTGAAATAAGAGAACCATCAATGGTTGTCATTGAAATTAAAATTGTGCCACTTAACATCACTGCTGTAAGAGGCATTAAATAATTGAGGTCATAAAATTTTAATTTAATAATTTTATATGTAACAAAAATTAGTAATCCTAAGTATATAAAATTCGGTAGTCTAAATAGAAAGTAATTTTTAAAACCAAAAAAAATCGTAAGCTTTGATGCGATATTTAGAAATATCAAATGTGGATTTAAAAACTCTGAAAAATTTGAAAATAATTCATTGTCTTTAATTGTGATAAGAATTTTTATGTCTTCAATAAAAATATATGGTGCACCTAAAGTAATTGCACAGAGTAATCCAATCCAAATAATTGTGAAAAAAACAGTCGGAATATTATCTAGGAATCTAAAAATGCTCATTTTCTGATTTAACTAAGTTTAGTAGCATATAGATCTAATTTATTCTATATATTGTGGTTATTTCAATTTTCTTGATGTTATTTTTACCCGTAATTATAATCAAAAATAAGAGATTATTCTCTTTTTACAGCCTTACAGAAGCGGCTTTTTTCTTAGTGGGCCACTTCTTTCTTAAAGGGTTAGGACAAATTGTTCTAACCCTTTTTTTATTTCTATATTATCCTTTTTAAAGATGTTGAAGTTAATTTTCATGATATTCTTCTTTTTTATTGGATATTTTCTCGCTGATACAGAATTAGTGGATATACCATTTAGAAATATTCCAATTTTAGAAAATTTATATGAGGTTGTAGATTAAATGATTAATACAGATAAAGTTTTGCATGGCTTTACCGATCTTAAAAATTTAAATGTACTTGGTCCTATTGTTTTAAACCAAGCGAAGGGGATATATGTTTACGATCAAGATGGAAAAAAATATTTAGATGCCAATTCAGGATTATGGAATTCTGTGGTTGGTTTCGATCATCCCAGAATGGTTGAAACAGCAAAAAAACAATATGAAAAATTTTCTGGTTACCACGCTTTTTTTGGAAGAATATCTGAACCAGCTGTAGAACTTGCAGATAAATTAATTGAAATATCTCCTTTCAAGGATGGTAAAGTTTTTTTTACAAACTCAGGATCTGAAGCTAATGACACTACTGTAAAATTATTATGGTTTATTAATAAAAGAAAAGGACATCCCAATCGAAGAAAAATAATTACTCGAATAAATTCTTATCATGGTGTAACAGCTGTTTCTGCTTCGATGACAGGAAAACCATACAATAGTGAATTTGGATTACCCTTAGATGGTTTTATACATTCAGCCTGTCCTCATTATTGGAAATATGGCTTAGAAAAAGAGAGTGAGGAAATGTTTACCAAAAGAATGGGTGAAGATTTAGAAAATTTGATTTTAAAAGAGGGACCTGACACCATAGCAGGTTTTTTTGCAGAACCAGTTATGGGGGCAGGTGGTGTGATCCCTCCCTCAAAGGGATATTTTGAGATAGTTCAAAAAATTTTAAAAAAATACAATATTCCATTTATTGCTGATGAGGTAATTTGTGGTTTTGGTAGAACTGGTAACTTATGGGGATCTCAAACATACAATATTGATCCCGATATAATTATTGCCTCTAAATGTATCACATCAGGTTTCTTTCCACTTGGCGCAGTTATTTTGGGAGAAAAAATGACAAAAGAAATGATGGATGCTTCTTATGAGGCAGAGGAATTTTTTCATGGCTTCACAGCCGGTGGACACCCTGTAGGCTGTGCCCTAGCACTAGAAGCAATTGATATTATAATTAATGAGAAAATGATTGAAAATGTTAGATACCTTGAGCCAATTTTTATGGGAGGTTTACAGAACTTTGAAAGTTTAGAGTTCATAGGAGAGTCTCGCGGCATTGGACTTATGGGTGCTTTAGAGATGGTTCAAGATAAAAAAAATAAACTACCCTTCGATGGTTCGATATCCATTGGCGAGCGTGTTGCTAATAAGTGTATTGAAAATGGTTTGATATGTAGACCTCTTGGCCCATCAATTGTTTTATGTCCCCCTTTTATTACATCAGAGGAGGAGATGGGTATAATATTTGATACTCTAGAGAAGACTCTAAAAGAAGTATTTAGTGAAGTTAAATCTTTAGGACAATAGATCCCGAAGTCTTTCTATTTTCCATATCTGTATGAGCGTCAGCAACATTATCAAGATCATATTTTGTAATTTTATCCAATTTAATTTTATCTTCTGCAATCATCTCAAATAATTTATGACTAGCTATTTCAAGCCACTCTCTATTAGCATAAAAATGGAATAGTGTAGGTCGAGTTAAATAAAAAGAACCAAATGCTAGATCTGTCATTTGAATGTCTTTATATGGTCCAGATGATTGACCAAAGCTAACTAACATCCCATGTTTTTTTAAACATTTAAATGATTGAAACATTGTATCTTTACCAACACTGTCATAAACCACGTCAAGGCCTTTGTTATTTGTGATTTTTAATACTTCATCTAAAAAATTTTTTTCAGAGTAGTTTATAACCTCGTCAAAGCCTCTTTGTTTTGCTAACTCACATTTATCTGAATTACCAGCTGTACCTATTAATTTTGCACCAATGTCTTTTATCCATTGGCCTGCGATCAATCCTACGCCTCCAGCCGCAGCATGAAATAATACCTCATGATTACTTTGTAAGTTATAACTGTCACAAACAAGATACTTTACTGTTAGTCCTTTAAGAATTGATGCGGCTGCTTGATCGAAAGATATGCTATCTGGGATAGAAACTACGAGATCCTCTGATATCATTCTATGTGTTGCGTATGCATTATTAGGTTGCGCATATGCTACGCGATCCCCTTTTTTAAACTTTGTAACATTAGGGCCTATAGCTTCAACCTCACCTGCACCTTCGGAGCCTAAAACAAGATCTTTGTCAACAGGCCAAGGATATAATCCTGCTCTAAAATAAATATCGATAAAATTTACTCCAATTGCTCTATTTTTAATCAAAATTTCATTCGATTTAAGGTCAGTGAGCTCAATACTTTTCCTTTGAAGAACGCTTGTATCACCGGGCTTATTTGCAACAATTGAATACATTAAAGGAGCCTATCATCTAAAAAAATGATCCAACAGTCAATTTGAAAGTCTTGAAATTCAAAATTGAAATCCCAAATTAATAGTAATAGAAATTGCCATTTGGAATTTCTTTATTAACGCAGGTTCAAAAACTGCAATTAACAATTAACGCTTAAGGAGGTTAATTATGACTACATTTGACTTATCTCCTCTATGGAGATCATCAGTTGGTTTCGATGAGTTTGATAAACTTTTTGATACCGTCTTTTCTACAAACAATAAAGGTGCTTCTTATCCACCTTATAATATCGTCAAACATGACAAAAATATTTACCAAATTACCATGGCGATCGCCGGTTTTGGTGAGGACCAAATAGATATATCCCAAGAGGGTAATCTTTTGACTGTTAAAGGTGAAATGGGTGAAGATAAAACTATGAATAAATCAGAATATCTTTATCGAGGAATTGCCAACAGAAATTTTGAGAGAAAGTTTGAGTTAGCTGATACTGTAAAAGTTATACAGGCTGATTTAAATAATGGTCTGTTAAGTATAAATCTTGAAAGAGAAATACCTGAACACCAAAAACCTAGAAAAATAAAAGTTAATACGAATTCTAAACTTTTATCAGCTTAAATAAAAAAAATAGGGCTGTTTTTTTATAAGCAGCCCTAATATTTAATCTAATTGAGAAGCAACAAATTCCCAGTTTACAAGGCTATCTAAAAAAGCTTTTAAATAATCAGGTCGTTTGTTTCTATAATCTATATAATAAGAGTGTTCCCATACGTCACATCCCAGTATTGGCTTCATCCCATCAACTAGAGGATTAGAAGCATTAGGTGACTTTGTGACCACTAATTTACCATTATCTATGGCAAGCCAAGCCCATCCAGAACCAAATTGAGTTGTTCCTGCCTGAATAAAAGCTTCTTTGAATTGATCAATCCCTCCTAGGTCTGATGTAATTCTACTTTCTAATTCGGACGGCATAGAGCCTCCCCCATTGGGTTTCATACATTGCCAAAATAAAATATGGTTCCAATGTTGACCTGCATTATTAAAAATTCCTGCCATCGATGAGTCTTTACTTGATTTTACAACTATTTCCTCAAGAGAAGAGTCTGCCATAACGGTGTCTTTAACAAGATTATTTAAATTTGTTACATATGTTTGATGATGTTTGCCATGATGGAAATCAAGAGTTTCTGATGACATATATGGAGCTAAAGCATCATTTGCATAAGGTAAGCTTGGTAATTCAAAAGTCATATTTATTTCCTTTAATTAAAATTCTTAATGCGTATTTTTTATATTATTGTGGAAACAATGACAACCTTTGAAGAAATAGATACATAAAATATGAGGAATATAGTTAGTATTCAGTCTACTGTCTTAAATGATAAAGTTGGAAATCATGCCGCTCGATCTATCTTAAGTGACAAAGGTTATAACATTTATGAGATACCGACTGTAATTTTAACATCTCATAAAGCTGTAAAGGGCACACTTCAAATCAGTAACAACAGTTTAAATCCATGGGTAATTTTTAATAAAGTCAGGAAAACATATAAATTAAGCTTAAATGATTTAACAATTATTGGCTACACACCCAACTCAAAGATTTCAAAATCGATTGGTAAAATTATTAATGTGCAAAATAGAATTGTTTTAGACCCTGTAATGGGAGATATAGGAATAGGTCTATATGTAGAAAAAAACGTTGCAAATTTTTTTAAAAAAGTAATAACAAAAGTTAAATATATATCAGCAAATTTTTTTGAGTGGTCATACTTAAATAATAAAGATGTAAAAAACTATAGTATTAGCGAGATCATAACTGACCTCAAATCATTTACGAGGAAGTTTAATAGTCAAGTATTAATAAGAAGCATTCCAAAAAATAAAAAAATATTAAATATTATTTGTGATAAAAGAGAAATTTTTGTCATAGAAACACCTTACATAAATTTCAAAGAAAGATTTCATGGAGCTGGCGACCAATCTACAGCTTTATATGCTCACTATATCTATAAAAAAAATACAACAAGAGAAATACTAGAAAATGTTACGAATGATATTTATGATATTTTGCTAAAAAATAAAATACGTTCTAAAAAAAGAAAAAAAAGATTTAAAGCTAAGAGCTTAAATAATCTTTGATCAAGATTTCTGCTATTTGTACAGTGTTTAAAGCAGCTCCCTTTCTTAAATTGTCAGACACGCACCAGAAATTAAGACCATTTGGAACAGTGGGGTCTCTTCTAATTCTGCTAACGTAGACAGGGTCTAAACCTGCAGATTCAATCGGAGTTACGTACCCCTCATCAGCACGGTAATCAATCATTTTCAGACCAGGGGATTTCTTAAAAATTTCTCTTATTTGGTCCTCTTTATAAGGCTTTTCAAACTCGATGTTTACAGCTAGTGAATGAGATATAAATACTGGTACTCGAACACAAGTTGCGGTTAATTCTATGTTTTGATCAAGAATTTTTTTTGTTTCATTGTACATTTTCCACTCTTCTTTAGTTTGACCGTCCTCTAAGAAAACATCTATATGCGGGATAACATTAAAAGCAATTTGTTTAGTAAATTTTTCCTTCACTACTGCTTCATTTGCATAGATTGATTTAGTTTGATTAAATAATTCATCTGCAGCTTCTTTACCTGCACCAGATACTGATTGATAAGTTGAAACAACAATTCTTTTAACTTTGAAATGATCATGCAAAGGTTTAACCGCAACTAGCATCCCCATAGTTGAACAATTAGGATTAGAAATGATATTTTTTTTTCTAAAGTCTTTTAGCGCCTCAGGATTGACCTCAGCGACTACTAATGGGACATCTGGATCTGTTCGAAAATGTGAGGTATTGTCAATTACTATACAACCTTGCTTAGCAGCTTTAGGAGCAAACTCACTTGAAACTTTCGCACCAGGTGAAAAAATAGCTATGTCAGTATCAGAAAAATCATATTCAGCTAAGTCTGCTACTACAACAGACTTGTTTTCTCCGTAATCAATTATGCTTCCTTTAGAACGAGAAGAAGCTAAAGCAATTAAATCAGAATATTGAATTTCTTTTTCATCAATAATATCTAAAACCTCTCTACCGACATTTCCAGTTGCTCCGACAACAGCAATTTTAGGTTTTTTAGAAGAAGCCAACTTAAATTCTCTCGATTATTAAATCGCCCATTTTAGAACAGGAAACAAGAGTTTGGTCTTCATTTGTGTAAATGTCTCCAGTTCTGTAACCCTCAGAAAGAATTTTTTGGACAGCACTTTCTACTTTGTTAGATAACTCTGGTTTATTGAGATTATATTTTAACATCATAGACAAACTTAAAATGGTAGCTATTGGATTTGCTTTATCTTCACCTGCGATATCAGGGGCACTTCCATGAACGGGCTCAAAAAGTCCATGTCTTTTGCCATTTTTTTCTTCTCCTAATGATGCCGATGGTAACATTCCAAGCGAACCAGTGAGCATAGCAGCACAATCACTCAGCAGATCTCCAAAGAGGTTATCTGTAACTATTACATCAAATTGTTTTGGGTTTCTGACAAGTTGCATAGCACAATTATCTGCTAACATATTTTCTAGTGTAATATCTGAAAAATCTTTATGAGTTTCTTTCACAATCTCTCTCCAGAGTACACCTGTTTCCATAACGTTAGCTTTCTCAACAGATGTTACTTTATTATTTCTTTTTTTGGCTAAATCAAAAGCAACTCTGGCAATTCTATCGATTTCGTAATCGTAATAAATTTGTGTGTCGATCGCTTTCTTACCATTTGGTGTGTCTTCAATTCCTCGAGGTTGACCAAAATATACTCCACCAGTCAATTCTCTTACAATCATAATATCTAAATTGTTTACCACTTCATTTTTTAAAGTTGAAGCTGAAACAAGAGCATCAAAAACTAATGCAGGTCTCAGATTTGCAAAAAGTTCTAATTCTTTCCTCAAACCTAAAAGCCCAGCTTCTGGTCTTTTTGATCTTTCAACGTCATCCCACTTTGATCCACCAACTGCTCCCAATAATACAGCATCTGAATTTTTTGCTTTCTCTAAAACAGAGTTAGTTAAAGGTTCGCCATTAACATCATATGAAGCGCCTCCAACTAAATCTTTTTCATAACTTGCATTAAGACCTTGCTCATTTAATTTTTCAATTACTCTTATGGCTTGATCTGCAACTTCCACACCAATGCCGTCTCCAGGTAAAACTAAAATTTTAGAACTCATTTAATTTTTTTTAAATAACCAAGGTTTTTTATTTTTTTTATCCTCTTCGTAAGCATTAATTTTGTCTTTGTAACCAAGGGTAATGCCAATATCGTCTAATCCCTGCAAAAGTCTTTCTTTTCTGAATTCTTCAATTTCAAAATTGATTGAATGATTGCCAGCTTTAATGATTTGCTCCGGAAGGTCGATAGTGAACTCAATTTGATTTTTAGCTGCTGTCATTAATTGATCGAGGTTTTCAGGGCTGACAACTATCGGTAAAATTCCATTTTGAAAGCAATTATTATAGAAAATATCTGCAAAACTTGTTGAAATTACGCTTCTTATTCCAAAATCTTTAAGAGACCAAGGGGCGTGTTCTCTACTTGATCCACAACCAAAATTATCACCAGCAACCAAAATTTTTGACTGATCAAAAGGAGATGTATTCAAAACAAAATCTTTAATGAGGTTTCCATCGTTATCATATCTCATCTCATAAAACAAACTTACACCAAGACCAGTTCTTTTAATTGTTTTGAGAAATTGCTTTGGGATGATCATATCAGTATCGATATTAACAATTGGTAAAGGAGCTGCGATACCTTTTAAAGAATGAAACTTATCCATTTTACGTAAAATCTCTTATATCTGAAATGTTTCCAGTAATAGCAGATGCCGCAGCAAGCTCAGGACTCATTAAATGAGTTCTACCACCTCGACCTTGTCTACCTTCAAAATTTCTATTAGAAGTTGATGCGCACCTTTCACCTGGTTTTAATTGATCGGGATTCATACCAAGGCACATTGAACATCCAGCCTCTCTCCATTCAAAGCCAGCATCTTTTAAAATTATATCAATTCCTTCTTCTTCTGCTTGTTTTTTAACTAAGCCTGATCCTGGTACTATCATTGCTTGAACGTGTGAAGCAATCTTTTTGTCCTTAACAATAGATGCAACTTTTCTTAAATCCTCAATTCGACCATTTGTGCAAGAGCCAATAAATATTTTATCTAATTTTATGTCTGTAATTTTTGTTCCGGGCTTAAGACCCATATACTCAAGTGATCTTTCAATACTTTTCTTTTTATTTTCTGTTTTAGCACTACTTGGATTTGGCACCGTGCCTTTCACTGACACAACATCCTCAGGGCTAGTTCCCCATGTCACCATTGGGTCAATTTCTGAACTATCTATAACTATTTCATGATCGTAATTTGCATCATTATCTGAGGGAAGAGATGACCAGTATTCTACTGCTTGATCCCAGTGTTCAGTTCCAGGAGCATAAGGTCTACCTTTTATATAATTAAAAGTTGTTTGATCTGGGCTAATTAATCCAGCGCGAGCGCCAGCTTCAATGCTCATATTACAAATAGTCATTCTGCCTTCCATAGAAAGGCCCATGATAGATGAACCAGCATACTCAATGACATGACCAGTTCCCCCAGCTGTTCCAATTTTTCCAATTATGTACAAGATTAAATCTTTAGAATTCACTCCAAAAGGAAGTTCACCATTGACCGAAATTCTCATATTTTTTGCAGGATTTTGAACAATTGTTTGCGTAGCCAGAACATGCTCAACTTCACTTGTTCCGATACCAAAAGCGAGAGCTCCGAAAGCTCCATGGGTAGACGTGTGACTGTCGCCACAGACAATCGTCATGCCCGGTTGGGTAATTCCCTGCTCAGGACCAATGATGTGAACAATACCTTGTCTTTGGTCCATTAAATCAAAATATTGAATTCCATGCTCTTTAGTGTTTTTTGCTAAAGTTTCGACTTGAATTTTACTTTGTGGGTCCTCAATATTTTGTCTATTTATAGTAGGAACATTATGGTCTGCGACAGCTATCGTAGCCTCTGGTCTATGAACGGGACGATTGGATAGTTTTAATCCTTCGAAAGCTTGAGGGCTAGTTACTTCATGAACTAAATGACGATCGATATATAAAAGATTAGTCCCATCTTTTCTTTGACCGACAAGATGCTCAGACCAGATTTTATCAAAAAGTGTTTTTGGGCCTTGGTTGCTCAAGATAATACTTTTAGCTTTTAGTTTCTGCCTCTTCTATTTTTTTCTCTACAGGCTTTTCCTCTTTTGGCTCATCTTCAACTTTGGGTTCTTCTTGTGGTGATGATTCCTCTGATTTAGTTTCTTTAATTTCTTCTTTAGAATTGTCTTCAGACTTAGGGGCTTCTTTAGATGAAGTTTCCTCTGTTTTGGTCTCTTTAGCTTCTTCCTTTGGTGTTTCGTCAGTTACAGGTGTATCTGATTTATTTTCTTCAGCATCTTCGATTGTGGATACAAATTGGTTATCATCATATGATCGACCGTCAGTTCTTTCTGCAATTCTTGCTTTTTTACCAGACAAACCTCTTAGATAATATAATTTGGCTCTTCTTACATCACCAACTTTTACACGTTCGATTGAGTCGATAACATTACTGTAAAGTGGAAAAACCCTTTCAACGCCTTCACCACTAGAAATTTTTCTAACAGTAAATGAAGAATTAAGACCGTTATTTTTTTTACCAATACAGACACCTTGAAATGCTTGCACTCTCTCTTTATTTCCTTCTTTAATCTTAACGTTAACTTTGACAGTGTCACCTGGCGCGAAGTCTGAAACCTTTGAACTTTTTAAAATCTGCTGAATTTGTGATTGTTCGTAATTTTTTATAATTTCATTCATTGTGTGCTCCATCCGATATTAATATATGGGTGGTATCAGAGCGGCATATTCTACTCATTTTTGTTTTTTTTTAAATAGTTTTTAAATAAATCTGATCTATTTTTTTTAGTATTTTCCAACGAATTTTGTTGTTTCCAAAGATCTATATCAGCATGTTTACCACTCACGAGTATGGAAGGTACTTCTATTTCTGAATGATCAGGGGTTATCCATGGGTTTGGTCTAGTGAATTGATCATGTTCAACTAGTCCATTTTGAAATGACTCAATAGTGTGGGTATCATTATTTCCAAGAACACCAGGTTGGAGTCGCATTAACGCCTCAATAAATAATAATGATGCTATCTCTCCTCCGTTTAAGATGACATCGCTCACAGAAATTTCTTGAAATTCATAATAATCAATTACTCTTTGGTCAATGCCCTCATATCTACCATTTAGTAAAATAAAATCTTTATTTAAATTATAATTAGTTAATTTTTTTTGAGTGAGTTTTTTACCTTTGGCAGAAAAACATATTTTAATACAGCTATCTAATTCATTTTTATTAAAGTTTGCTTCGATAGATTTTGAAATTATATCAGGTCTTAATACCATACCTGCACCACCACTAAATGGTTTATCATCAACAGAGTTCGCAGATAAATCACTGTAATCTCTTATGTTGATAGTATTGATTTCGAAATGATTTTTTGACAGAGCTTTGCCCAACAAGCCATGTTGTAAAATTCCAGGAAAAACTTCTGGAAATAAAGTAAGGATATTAAATTTTAACATTAATTTTTAATTATAATTTTTTTTTCTTTAATATTTACGAATGGAAAGTTTTGTTCAGTAAATCTGAAAAATTCCTTTTTTTTACTTTTAATAAAATATATTTCCAATAAATCCCCTGCACCAAAATTTACAACTGAAGCAACTTCTCCAACTCTCTGGTCTTTATTATCAAATACCTCAAGCCCCTCTAGATCGTGGAAATAATATTCATTTCCTTTAACTGGTGATAGTTGTTCTTTTTTTAAAAAAATTTTTTTATTAATAAACTTTTCAATCTCTGTTCTATTATTTATTTCGTTGATTGTTATAAGTGGGCTTTTTTTATCAAAAGATACTAGTTTTAAGTTAACAGTTTTTTCATTATCTAAATAAAATCTTTTAAATTGATTTACGTCACGATCGTCATTTAAATAACTATGAAATCTTAGCAGACCCTTAGTTCCTTTAGGTCTGCCAATTACACCAACTTGTATGAAATGCTTCTCAAAGGGAGTCACAAGTAATTACTCTTTAGTTTCGGGTTTATCCTCTGAAACCTCAGTTGAAACCTCTTCCTCTTTAGGCTCTTCTTTTGCAGGAGCTTCTTCTTTCTTTTCCTCCGGCTCAGAAGTCTCCTCTGTCTTTACCTCTTCAGCTGGTTTTTCAGCTGCTGTTTCTTCGACAGGCGGTTGTTCCTCAGTGGTAGTTACCTCCTCAGTAGGTTTCTCATCCTCTGCTTTAGCTGCTTCTTCAGTAGCTTTTAATAATGCTTCTTCTTTCGCTTTAACTCTTTCTTGAGCCTTTGCCTTTGGTAAATGTTTTTTTGTTTTCTCAGTTATTTTTGGAGCTTCCATCATTCCTAATTCAGAGAGAATTTTTTGAACTCTTTCTGTTGGCATAGCTCCAACCTTAAGCCAATGTTCAGCTCTTTCTTTGCTGAGCATTACTCTTTCCTTGTGATCCTTGGGAACCATTGGATTGAAATTGCCTATTTTTTCAATGAAGTTACCGTCTCTTGGTGCTCTCTCATCTGCAACCACAATTCTATAGAAAGGTCTTTTTTTTGAACCTCCTCTTGCTAGTCTTATTTTTGTCGCCATGATTTCTCCCTTCTGTATTTATTCAATCGTTGGCATTTGGTTTCCGCCTAATAAACTTTTAATTTTATTTGCAAAACCCGGTTTTTGAGCTTGTTTCATAAGTTTTTTAGTTTGCTCAAATTGTTTCAAAAGCCTGTTGACCTCGTGTACCTGTCTTCCAGACCCTGTTGCAATTCTTCTTTTTCTTGAAGCTTTTAGTAAATCAGGATCAACTCTCTCTTCTTTTGTCATTGAGCAAATAATTGCTATTTGATGATCAATGACTTTTTCGTCAAAATCTCCACTCTCCATCATATTTTTAATTTTGCTGACACCTGGCATGTGTGACATTAGTCCGGACATTCCGCCCATTTTTTTCATTTGAGAAAACTGTTTTAAAAGATCATTCATATTAAATTTTCCACTCACCATCTGAGATTGGAGATTTTCCATTTCTTTTTGATCAAAATCTTTTTGTGCTTTTTCAACTAATGAAACAACATCTCCCATACCAAGTATTCTAGAAGCTATTCTCTCTGGGTGAAAAACTTCAAAATCTTCAATATTTTCTCCTGATCCAAAGAAACGAATTGGCAAACCAGTTTGATATTTTGCTGAAAGTGCAACTCCACCTCTTGGATCTGCGTCTAATCTTGTTAATATAAATCCAGTAAGTGGTGCTGTGGAGTTAAAAGACTCTACAACGCTCAGGGCTTGTTGACCCATCATTGAGTCTAAAACAAGTAAATTCTCTTGTGGTTTTGCTAGATCATGAATTGTTTTAAGTTCTAAAAGTAATTCTTCATCTGTACTAATTCGACCTGAGGTGTCTATTATTAAAACATCCGATAAAAGTTTGTTACTTTGTTCAAGAGCATTATTGACAATATCTTTTATATTTTCATTTATTGGCTCAATAAACTGAATATTATTTTTTTGAGATAAAATACGAAGTTGGTCTATAGCGGCTGGTCTTCTTAAATCTGTTGACACAAGTGCTACAGATTTATTAAGAGAATTTTGACAGTAATGAGCAAGTTTTACAATTGATGTTGTTTTACCTGCACCCTGCAAACCACACATTAAAAAAGTTGAGGGTTTATTTTTAAAATTTAGCTCGCTACTTTGAACGCCAAGTATTTCTGTTAGTTCATCACTTACTATTTTAATTATTTGTTGTCCTGGCTGGACGTTTTCAATTACTTTTTGGCCAAGTGCTTTTTCTTGGATTTTTTTAATAAGATCTTTAGATACTTTAAGAGAGACATCTGCTTCTAATAAAGCAACTCTAACCTCTCGCAAGGTTGTCTCTAAATCTTTTTCATTTATAGCCCCTTTATTAGAGAGACCTTGAAAAATTCCAGTAATCTTATTTGTAATATTTTCTAACATTTAAAAAATAAAAAAAATCGGCGAATGATACTCATCGGCCGACTAATTTTTCCTTTATTTAGTTAAGAATTTATATCACTATAGCTAGTCTATGAAAATACCTTTTATGAAAGCTCAAGGAGCAGGAAATGACTTTATTATTGTGGATAAAAACGTTGATTTCATTAGAAAGTCAAAAAAGGTTATCAGAAGACTTTGCGACAGGCGTTTTGGGGTAGGTTGCGATCAATTAATTCTACTAAAAAAAATCAGTTCATTTTATCAAGTTACATTTTATAACTCAGATGGCTCACTTGGGAAAAATTGTGGGAATGGATTGCGATGTGCCTACAAATATTTAGTTGAAGTAAAAAAAGTTAAAAAGGCAGTCATTAAAACTCATAAATTTTTACATTTTGGTAAGAAAATTCAAAATGAATACAAAATCAATGTTGGGGAAGTAACTTTAGATTGGAAAAAAATTCCTTTATCAAAAAAAACGGACTCTCAAAGTATTCAAATTAAAAGAATAAAGATACCTGGGTTAATAAAAATAATGGGGGCAAATATTGGAAACCCTCATTGTGTAGTATTAGTAAAGAATTTAAATCTAATTGAATTAAATATGTTAGGGCCTTTACTTGTAAAAAATAAATTATTTCCTGATCAAGCTAATATTACTTTTGTAGAGATATTAAAAAAATCTAAAGTGAAAGTATTATTTTGGGAGAGAGGTGGCGGGCATACACTAGCATGTGGTTCAGGAACTTGTGCTACTGCTTTTGTTTTAAATCATAATGACTTTGTGTCCTCTAGAATCGAAGTGGTTACTGAACGATCAGTATTAAAAACAGAAATTAAGGACAAGATGGTATTCCTTCAAGGCCCTGCAGAGTTAGTTTATCAATCATCGATTAATATTTAAATGTCTAAAGTTGTTAATTTTGGATGTCGACTAAATAACTTTGAAGGAAAAAAAATTGAAGAATTATTAGCAAATAATAATGAAAATATGGTTGTTATAAACTCTTGTGCTGTCACAAATGAGACTGAGAGGCAGATAAGACAAACTATTAGAAAAATTAAAAAAGAATATCCCGATAAAAAAATTGTAATGACAGGTTGTGCTGCACAAATATCTCCAGATAAGTATTCATCAATGACTGAGGTCGATAAAGTTATTGATAATATAAGTAAACTGAAATCAGAAACTTGGACATCTTTACTTGATGTAGAACTCGGAGTAGATTTTAAAGAAGACATATTTGACTCTCCTCAAGATATCCGCCCATCTTTAGATAATAAAAACCTTAACATCAGAGAAAGCCTTGTAATCCAACAAGGATGCAATCATAGGTGCACATTTTGTATTATTCCTTTTGGTAGAGGTAACAATAGGAGTTTTGATCCTTTCTACTTAATTGATGAAGTGGAAAGAGTTGTAGAAAATGGTGTCAAAGAAATTGTTTTGACAGGTGTTGATATATCAGATTATGGGAGCGATTTTGATCACAAATATAACATGAGCAATTTAATTTTAGATATTTTAGATAAAACCAAATTACAACGTCTTCGACTCTCCTCAATAGACTGTGTTGAAGTTGATGAAAATTTTAATGAAGTGCTAAAAAATCAAAGAGTAATGCCGCATCTTCACCTTAGTATACAGTCTGGTGATGACATGATACTGAAAAGAATGAAAAGAAGACATAATTCAAAAGATGTATTTCAATTTGTTGATCGTTGTAAAAAAATTAGAAAAGATATTTCATTTGGTGCAGATATTATTGCAGGATTTCCTACAGAAACAGTTACGATGTTTGAAAATACATACAAACTATTAAGAGAGAATGAAATTTCGCACCTCCACATATTTCCTTTTTCTCCAAAAAAAAATACCCCTGCGTCAAGGATGCCTCAGGTTTCTAAATCAATTATTAAAAAGAGAGCAAAAATTTTAAGAAATCTTGGCGAATTAATTTTGAAAAAAGTTAAATCCCAACTTTCATTACCAAGGGAGATACTTATTGAAGAGTTAAATTCAGGATTAGCTATTGGATATGATCAAAATTATATCAAACATAAAATACCATTAGTAGGTGTACCCGTTGGAGAAGTAATTAGGGTTTAATGTTTTTTTTAAAAAAAATCTTTCAAAAGAATTTAAATATAGATGAGATAGAGGATCTTTTGTTTGATAATGGTGTGGAACCAAAATTTGCTGATTTAATAATTTCAAAAATAAAAGAAAATAAATCATATGAAGAGGATGTTAAAAAAGTTATTAAAGATGAACTGCTTACAAAATTCAAAGAAAAAAAATTTGGTGGTTTTTCTCCTCAAAATAAAAGCTTATATATTATTTCTGGGAATAACGGCTCAGGAAAAACAACATTTATTGGTAAATTTATAAATCTATTTCAAAAAAATGCCTTGAAACCTGCTGTTATTGCGGCAGATACATTTAGGGCTGCCGCAATCGATCAACTTGAACATTTCACAAATCAATTTGAAGTGCCCATTTATAAGGGTAATAATAATGAAGATCCATCTGCTGTTATTTTTCAAGGTATTGATAATCTGAAAGAGAGTGACGTTATTATTGTTGATACATCTGGGAGACAGCATAACAACAAAAATTTAATGGCTGAGCTAAAAAAAATCTCACATATAGTTTCAAAAAAGTCTGAACAATTTAATTTGACTAAGGCTTTTTTGACATTAGATGCTAATACTGGCCTTGCATCAAAACATATAATAGAGGGCTTTCAAGAATATATCACTTTAGATGGTATTATATTAAATAAGGTAGATTCTAATGCCAAGTATGGGGCCCTTCTAACAATAATAAATGATTTTGATATTCCTATAGTATTTGAAGGATATGGCGAAGGCATGAATGACTTAAGAGAGTTTAAATTTGAAGAATATTTAGATAGACTAATATAAAATGAAACAACTCTTTGAATTTTTTCCCTTAATTGTTTTTTTCGCAGTCTATTATAAATCAGATAAAGATCTCTATTTAAGTATTGCTGCTGTAATAGTTGCAACATTTATTTCCCTTATAGCCATCTATTTCAAAGAAAGAAAAATTTCAACAATGATGTTAGTAAGTACAATTATCTTAGTAGTTTTTGGTGGTTTAAGTATTTTTCTAAAAAATGAGATATTTTTTAAAATGAAACCAACAATTATAAATGCTCTTTTTGCTGCAGTTTTGATTGGAAGTACATTAATTAATAAACCTGTTTTAAAATTGTTATTAAACTCGTCACTAAAATTGACTGATGAGGGTTGGAGATTAATGAATAAAATGTGGTCAAGTTTTTTTATTCTATTAGCTGTTTTAAATGAAATAGTTTGGCGGACTCAAACAACTGACGTTTGGGTAAATTTTAAAGTATTTGGAATAATGGGAATTACTATTGTCTTTACAATAATTCAAATTCCATTGCTAAAGAAACATTTTATTAATCAGCCATAAGGGCTTCAATTCCGGGTAATTCTTTATCCTCAAGCGCCTCAAGAAAAGCACCGCCAGCTGTTGAAACAAAGTAAAAACTTTCAAATTTTTCCTCAGCCATATTTATTGCTAGAATTGTGTCTCCACCACCTATGACAACATCTGCATAAGATTTCGCAAGGAGGTGCGCTAAATTTATTGATCCCTTCGAAAATTTATTGTCTTCAATCATTCCCATTGGACCATTCCACAAAATCATATCGCTGTTACTTATCAGTTTTTCTAATATAGCATGTGAAGAAAACGATATATCTAAGATTTTAAAATCCGAACTTATAGGAAGTTCGTCTACTAATATATCTTCATTAGAGTCAAGTTTAACATCTGATGGAAGGTGGATTTTACAATTAGTTGATTTTGCAGAATTGTAAATCATTTCAATCATACTTTCTGATCCTTCTTCAATTAAAGAATTACTAACATTTATATTATTGTATTTAAAAAAATTATTAGCCATTGCACCTCCAATAAAAATATCTGTGCAAGTAGATGTTAAAGATAGAAGTGTTTTTATTTTAGTTGAAACTTTTGAACCACCAATTATTGCTAGTTTTTTCTTTTTAGATTTTTTTATATTATTTATTGCTAAAATTTCTCTTTCAAAATTAAAACCAGGTGCTGATAAAATGTTTTTTACCATTTGGTTGACTGATGAGTGGTATCTATGAGAGGCAGAAAAAGCTTCATTAACATATAAATCTAATTCATTTGTAACGGACTTACTAAAACTTAAATCATTTTTTATTTCTCCCTCAAAAAATCTTATATTCTCTAAAAGGTTTATTGATGGCTTAGTAATATTTAATTGATTGAGACCATTTTTTAAAAAACTTTCATAACTAATAAAATTTAATTTTATCTCTAATATTTCCTCGAACTGCTCAATTAATTTTAAAAAAGAATACTTCTCATCGAAATTCTCTTTTGGTCTTCCAAAATGTGATATAAGGAAAATATTACATTGTTTGTTTTTAATAAAATTGATGGTCTCCATTGATCTTTCTAATCTTGTTTTATCTGTGATTTTAAAATTTATATCAATGGGAACATTAAAATCGACTCTGATCCCAACATTTTGGATACTTTCAAAATTTAAATTTTTAAGAGATTTCATATTTATTCACATTTTTTTAATCATTTTAGGCTAGATTACTACTACTATATATAGTATAAAGTAACCCATTAAAGGAACTAAATAGAGTAGGTATAAAAATGTCCTGGAATAATCAAAAGGTAGAAGATCTAAAAAAGCTTTGGAATGAGGGAGTTGCTACTAGTCAAATTGGTGTACAGCTTGGATTTACTAAAAATGCTGTCATCGGTAAGGCTTTCAGACTAGGTCTAGAGCGAAGACAAAACTCCAGAAAAAAATCATCTCAAAACCAACAATTTTCTTCTGTAACTATGTATAGGGAAACCAATAATTCATCATCTCAAAATACTGTCAGAAAAGAGCCAGTTCGAAGAAGAGAAAAATTCAGCTTTAAAAAGAGTATTGTTGGAACTGGAAACTTTAAATCATGTCAATGGCCAATCGGCGACCCACTAGAAGAGGGGTTTCACTATTGTGGTTGTCAAAATATTCCAACGAAACCCTATTGCATCGATCATTATAAAAAAGCATATAATGTTGATGAAAAATATTTAGAAAAACTTTTAGATTTTTTACACGAAAAAAATTAGATTTTTATTATTTGGCGCGCTTGGCAGGAGTCGAACCTGCGACCCCCAGATTAGGAATCTGGTGCTCTATCCTACTGAGCTACAAGCGCATTACCTAATCAAAACTAAATACAATTTAATACTTTTCTTGAGTAAATTAACAAATTTTTTCATAAAATAATAACATATTAAAAATATATGAAAAAAGATATTAAAGAGTATAAAAATTTGGTGATATTAATTTTAATAGATACGAGTATTTTTGTTAGATCAATTCATAATAGAAAAAAAACTAATGGATAGAATAAAAGTAAGTTTAATTAACGATCCAAATGTAGCTTATAAAAAAGTTGACGTGGATAATTATAATGAGGAAATGAATTTAAAACCTTTAAACTCAAATCCGTTTCAGAACTTTAGGATTCCATCAAATTATCTTGTAACTGATGCCAAAATACTTGGAATGTCTAACTTAATACTCAACAAAAAAAATATTTGTGCAATTAATAATATTGTATTTAATGTAAGGAATAACGACAAAATTTTTCATGAGTCTGAAAAAAGTATTAAATATGAGAACAAAAATATTTACTTTGATTTCATTAATGAGGAAAATATTAGTGAGGGTATATTTTTAGGTTCACATTGGAACTACGGACATTGGTTATTTAACCACCTTTCAAGATTATATTATTGTCAATCAAGTTATAAAAATTGCCATATTATTGTTAATAACTCAATTGACCATGAAAAGTTTGAAGTTTTAAAATATTTCAATATCCCTAGAGAAAATATTAAAATTTTAAATAGTGGGACATTATTGAATGTCGAAAAATTAATTATTCCGCAAATGCCTTGGCATTCATTAAATGGACAATTATGGTGGACTCCAAATTCATTTAAATATATTAGAGAAAATCTTGGATGTAATGAAATTTTAAGTAGTGAATGTAAATTAAATGTTTTTATAACAAGATCCACAGCTAGATGGCGTAAAGTTATGAATGAAATGCAATTATTTAACATTGCCAAAAAATATAACTTTGAATTTATAGATATTGGAGCTTTATCAGTTGATGAACAAATTAATTTAGGTAGACAAACAAGAAATTTAATTTCACCAGCTGGTGCAAATTCTAATTTTTTTATTAATATGCCTAAAGGTGCAAAATTTTTAGAGTTAGCACCTCCACTTGACCGTATGAATGTATCAGGTCCATTTGCAATTGCATCGCAACTTGAATATTTACAATTGATAGGAAAACCTGATAAAAAAGAAAATCAAAGTAATCTTGACTCAGATTACTTTATTGATGAAAATGTATTCTTGAACAAAATGAAAGAATTTTTCGCGATATAACTTAAATTTTTGAGTATATATATATTATGAAAAAAAAAGCCGATGAATTTCTTTTCAATGAGGCTATAAAATATTTGGGTAAATATCCAGCTACAAAAAAAAAAATTTTCGAAATATTAGAAAGAAAACTTAGAAATAAAAAAAATTATCAAAAAGTTATTTTTCCAGAAAATATCTCTAAAAAAGAACTAGTTGAAAATATTGTTCAAAAATTAGATGATTTAAAGATTATTAATGAGAGACATTTTATTGAAACTGTATTTCATTATTATGAACAATCATTATTTTCCATAAGAAAAATTAAAAATAAACTTTATAAAAAAGGTTTTGATCAAAGCTTGATTGACGAATATGTATCAAAAAAAATATTAGAAAATCCAGACTTAGAGCTAGATATTTTAAAACGATTCATATTAAGAAAAAAATTATCAAAATTGGGAACAGATGAGCTAAAAAAAAAGCTTTATCAACAAAGCTTCTCTGAAAGTTCAATATATAAGATAATAAGAAATTAATTATTTAGCAGTAGGGGCTTCAATAGTTTTTGTTGTCTCATCAGTATTTAGAGGTGCTTGATCCTCAGATTCTTTTTCTTTTTTTGATTTTTTTATAATTATTTGTTTACCTCTGTACATACCAGTACTTAAATCAATATGATGTGGCCTTCTCAATTCACCTGATTTTTTATCTTCAGCAAAAAGTTGTGTTCCAGCTCTATGGTGGGAGCGTCTCATATTCCTTTTTGAAGGAGTAGTCTTTCTTTTAGGTACAGCCATAGTGAAGCGATAACATATTAAAAAATTGTATAAATTACAATAATAATGTATAAAACTCGCCACAATGGAACAAGAAAAAATAGATTTAGGCCATAAAAGAACATGTCCCCATTGTGGTGCTAAATATTATGACTTTTATCAAGACGAGTTGGAGTGTCCTCAATGTGGTAAATCCATAGAAGCTGTAAATATCACTAAGCCTAAAAGAGGAAGAAAGGCAGGAATAACTGTTGCCTCTACAACAAAAAATACAAAAGAGAACGATGAATTGAAAGAACTTATTGAAGATACAGAAGCAACTGAAACTCAGACTGAGGATGCAGATAATTTAGCAGAAGATATAAGTATTGATATTCCAACTGATAAAAACGAAGAGGAAACCAATTAATTTATCTCTTATTTAAAATTTCGAGTATTTTTGTTGATGCCTGGTCAAATTTTAAATTTGAAGATATAGCAAATTCTCTAGTATATCTCTCAAAAGCTACCTGAAACATCTGACGCTCACTATAAGACTGCTCAGTTTGATCATCTTTTCGAAATAAATCACGAACCACCTCCGAAAGAAGTTTTATGTCACCAGAGTTTATCTTTTGATCGTACTCTTGAGCTCTTCTACTCCACATTGCCTTTTTAATTTTAGGCTTTTGCTTTAAAACAGAAAGTGTTCTAGTCATAGATGGTTTGCTAGTAATATTTCTTAAACCTATTAATTTTGCTTTAGCAAAGGGAACTCTGATTGTTAACTTGTCTTGAAAAAATTGAATTACATATAATTGCTCTTCGACTAAATCATATTGGAACTTTTCTATTGTCAGAATTCTTCCTACGCCGTGGGTAGGGTAAACAATATTCTCTCCTGCTTTAAATTCTTGTGGAACTATTACTTTTTTAATCTTAGGAACTTTTGGAATAACAATTTTTTTTACTATTTTCTTTAATAACTTTTTTGCAACTTTTTTCTTGGGTACTTTTTTTACAGGTTGTTTTTTTTTGGCAGCTGACTTTTTTTTAGCTTCAACTTTTTTTGTTTTTGTAACTTTTGAGATTTTTTTTGTTACTTTTTTTTTTGTAGTTTTTTTTTTAATTGGCATTAATCACCTCCTTTTTCACTGAAATGATTTTCAAATTTATTTTCTACCCCTTCCCACTGTTTTGCATCAGCAGGGGGGGGTTTCTTAGTGGTTATATTAGGCCAAATTTGTGAATATTTTTCATTTACATTTAACCATTTTGTGCCATCGTCCGAGTCATCTGGGATAATAGCATCAGCAGGACACTCAGGTTCACAAACTCCGCAGTCAATACATTCGTCAGGGTTAATAACAAGCATATTTTCACCCTCATAAAAGCAATCCACAGGACATACCTCAACACAATCCATATATTTACACTTGATACACTTATCATTAACTAGGTAGGTCATATGCTGTCTTTTACTCTATTTCTAATCAATATGAAATCTTTATCTTCTAGGCCAAGTAACGTTGATATTTTTCTCGCAGTAGAAACCTCAAGCTGATCCTCTTTGCCATCCACCATTAAAACTTGCCAACAAATTAAAATTACATCCATTCTCTGTTCATAACTAAGCGAAGTTTTAAGTCTATAAGAGGACTGAGATAAGTCAGTGTTAAAATGTTGTTGGTTAGCTAATTTAGTAAATTGCTCTTTATTACTTTTAATTGGTATTTTAAAGTAAAACTCTACTAACTCAGAAGCAAAATTAATTTCTTGTTCTGAAATCTCGTGATCTGCAACAATAATTTCGTAAATAAGATTATACAAATCTGACTCAAAAGAGTGATCATCGTTTTTAACCCTCTTTTCATCAAATGATTGGAAGAATTTATTTAACATTTATATTTTTTAATTGGTCAAAAGGATTATTAAATAGTTTTTTTGATGATAGTTTTTTTACTTTTTTTGATGGTTTTTTCAATACTTTTTTATTTTGTTTTAACTCTAATGTCTTATTAGAATTAATCTTTTTAGAAATAATTAAATCATTTTCTGCTACCTCTTGGATATTAAAAGATCTACTTTTTATAATATTAATTAATTTGTCTTTTTTAATTCCCAAAAGATTAGATAAATCCATAGGAAGTGAGAAAGGGCCTCTATTTTCTCTTTTAAATAATTGTTTTTCAAATTCATTAAAAATATCAAGCCTGATTAATAAGTCATTCTTAGAAATAAATCCTAAGAAAGTTAATAGTTCTTCATTTAACTTATTGTGAATATTAAGTGTTGCATTGCCATCTTTTGGTATGTACTCATCAATATTTAAACATTCATTATTATACAAATTCCATAAATAAAACTTTAACTTCATGTATTCAGGTCTGATTAATTCAGAATTAAATATAACATTCTTTCCTAATCTAAAATTTAGGGAATGAATTTCTTTTCTTTGTGGTTCATCAATCAGTTTAAATTCATCCAATATATTTCTTTGGTAAAGATTATATTGGCTTTCAATAATCTTATAAATAAAACTTCTTTCCTCAGGTTTAGAATTAAATTTTTTTAGTTTGTCCGATAAATCCAACTTCGAGAGGTAAGTTTCCTCGAACCATTTTTGAATTTTCTCCTGAATTTTTTTAATATGATCAGGTGATACTAGTAAGTTGTCTATGATTGGTTCTAAAATAGGATGTGTGATATCATTCCCTTTTTTGAATATTGCTACATTTGCATCCCCCCATTTAAGATATAAATTTTGAAAATTTCCATTTTCATCAACTTTTGAGTCTACAAACAAGCTTTCGTTTGGTGCTGCTATAAAATTATCAACGTTAAAAGACATATACGGGAAAATTTGTTCTTTAATTATTTTATGGTAGTTGTTGTTTAAAATATCTTTATATTTTTCATCAAAAAAAATTTTAAAACCTTTTATAACTCCTATTTTTTCTTCTTTTATCTTAACATATCTATTATCAGTTAAAGATATATTTTTTTCACTGATATTTAAATTTTGTATCAACTCGCTTTTATTTTTATCAACAAATTTTTGCATTAAGCTTAAATGTATCTGCTCAGACAGTTTGTTTTCAATATTTTTAACAGTTTCAACCCAAATAGAGTTACTAATCCAATGTTTCTGATTGGTAATGTATAGCCATGTTCTAGTTTCATTTAAGTTGTATATAAGATCATCAATGCTACCGTTATAACTTTGTAAGCAAGAAATTTCTTTGTCTAAAAATTTATCACTAAATACCCATTGATTTTTTATGAGCTCGTTAAATATTTTAGTTAACAGTTCAACATGTTTTTCATCTGAAATATTTTGATAATCTGGTATTCGACATACGTCCCATAATTGTTTCAAAGTTTCTGGATTATCAAATTTATAATTTTTTTTATTATCATTTAAAAACCTTGATAAAAATTTTTGATCCTCAGCGTCTTTTTTTAGAATTAGTCGATTATTATCAGATTTCTTTTTTAAAGAGTTTACTAATTCATATTCTGACTTAAATGAAAGAAGATGGTTTCTCCAAAATATTTTTTTAACAGTTTCAAATTTGTGGGCTTGTATATTTTGTATAGACTCTGGATTTGTAAACTTTGCCCCGAGTGTAGTCCCAAAATATCCTGATTTTGTATAACGACCTGCCCTTCCAGCTATTTGCCCTATTTCCATATCATTCAAGGGTCGGATATATTTTCCATCAAATTTTTCTAAACCAGAGAAATAGACTTGTTTAATATCTAAATTCAATCCCATGCCAATAGCATCAGTGGCGACAATGTAATCGACTTCTCCATCCTCATATAATTTTACTTGAGAGTTTCTTGTTTTGGGACTGAGTGCACCAGCAACCAGAGCTACACCCCCTTTTAAGCTTCTTATTTGTTCGGCTATTTCATAAAGTCCAATTAAGTTAAATGCAATAATTGCAGATCTTGGTTTTACATTTTGAATCTTTTTATGACCTATAAAATTTAATTCTGAAAACCTATTTTTAAAAATTATTTTTGCTTCAGGAACTAACTCTCTAATAATCTCTTCCATAGTAAGAGAGCCAAGGAAAATAGTTTTTTGTTCTCCACGAGAATGTAAAAGTCTTTGAGTAAAAATATGTCCTCTTTCATAGTCAGAGGCTAATTGAATTTCATCTACGCATACAAATTCAAAAAAATCATCTGGCATTGATTCGACTGTACAAAAAAAATATTTCGCATTTGAAGGGATTATTTTTTCTTCTCCAGTTATTAATGCAATTTGATTTATTGGATAAAGTTTGCATGCTTTATCATAATTTTCTCTTGCTAAAAGCCTTAAAGGGAAACCAAAAACACCGTTTTTAAAGGAAAACATTTGTTCAAAAGCATAAAATGTTTTTCCAGTGTTAGTTGGGCCTAAAATTATTTCAATTTGATTCATTCAATGAAAAGAAGTTAATATAAATAAAATGTTGACTTAATTAAATACTTTCTTAAGTTTTTTTTAAGAAAATGAATATTATAAGATATTCGTTTTATA